>NZ_SGWD01000011.1:0-493720 GCF_013337145.1 Enterobacter sp. JMULE2 | reverse complement strand
TTCGAACCATAAGTTTCATCAGCGTCATAATTATTCACCCAGTCGATAAGCTCACGTGGCGCTGCTCTGGCCCACTCACGATTATCCTCAGTTGAATGTCTCTTGCCAACGGCCAATTCGTATTCGCCGTTATTGTACTTGCGGTAAATTGGGATATCGATATGAAGGTCATCAGCCTTGTAATCAGCAGTCACACAAGGTTTTTTGATCTTAGCATTTTTAAAACCTCGGCCTTCCAGCACTTCAAGTACAGCGAGTTTAGGCGTTATTGGGTTTTCCGGAGCCAGCTCCGCTTCGATTACGATTGCACGGTCAATATCGAAATCCTGCCCTTTTTCCCGGATCCCTGTGAAGGTCGCCAAAGACCCTTGAATGAAATCCTCAATAACCGGATATCCATCTTCTTTGAATCGTTCAACGATATCGGCAGTAATGCTATCGTCCTTGAGGCGGGCCGTCGTGTACTCCAGGTCCTTCCTTCCTAACTTGATAGCATCATGAAAATTCTTAAATTTGTTTTGAAGACTCATATTGGCCCCGCATTAGTTGTGAACATAACCTCAAATGGAGCCGCTTCGCTTGATTTCAAGTGATAAGGAAAAATTTAGTCTAATTCTGATTTACATAAGTAATAGTTTGCATTGTTAATTATTAACATTACTTTTCATCTGGTCTCACCCCTTCTTGCTTAAAGCGAAATTTACCTCAGAGTGCTACAAACTATCTCTGTAGGTGATGGTTCTCCGTGGCGGCGCAGAAAATCCAAAAAAAACCAGTGCTCACTGAATGGCAATGATATGGTAGATGTTTTAAAGACATGAGAGTCGCGTTCTGACGAAGATTTCGGTATAAGAAAATCACTTCAATGGCATTGATATACAAAGGAAAATCAAGAATTTCAAGGCTATAGCTGGGGATTTACATAGTTATGAACTAAAAATTAGCTCAAAAAAGTTTGATGAGCATTCAAAAAAATCATTTCAATACAATTGGTTATGATTGCTTTAGCAATAAGCTGAATTATGTACATCCATCAAACCCAGAATAGTTAAATAGGCCACTGCGAGAATCGAACACCGGCCTATGTACATATAAAGTCATTGCGCGAACCAAATCACCAGTAATAATTGTTACGTCTGTGGAAATAGTAAATAATTCCGTACCCGATCACATTTATTGCCAGGAAGATTACGAACTGCCAGAACGCGGTACCGTACCAACTAATGTTCATCTGAATAGGGAAGTCATCGCGAATGCCGGCGTTATAATCCAGCACCGGAAAAAGGCTGTACCAGAACATGCTAACCATAAACGGCGCTGTGAATTTGATTACGTTAAAATCTGAGTGGTGGCTCCAGAAAAGGGCACCAGTGACTGCCAGCGCCCAGACAACAATTTTGATGCCACTTTCAGTTGCTATGCCAAATGGTACATCAAACGTCTTCATGATCCAGACCGCAAAACCGACGAGCAGTAAACCACCCAGCACTACAAGCATCCCACCAATTTCATTATTACTTGAACGATTCATTTTTGCCTTCTATAAGCCTTTTTACACCAGATTTGATACCAATGAATAGAACAGCTCTTTAGTAAACGGGCGACGATTTCCTGCCCGGTTGTTACCATCAACGAGTGACCATACACCTGGTTCACTCTTACCGCCCCCAAATGAATCCTGCATGTACAGATTGAATTTCAAATTACGACTAACGCCAGTAAATCGAACCTCAACTTCGCCTTTCGACCCCATCAGATAAAGCGCTTCTGGACGAAATTCCAGGTGCTTATTTCCGTTTGAGATCTTCATGAAATCCATCGGGTAAGAATTTGTATTTCGCGTCGTAACATCATGAATATTCGTACGATTTCTTTCAATTTTCACAGGCATGTCTTCAAGCCATGAACGTAATTCGATGAAAAGAGTACGTACACTTTCCTGAAACTCTTTGATGTCATTGGCTTCTCGTGCCACACCAGCTTCTTGATCAGAAGCAGACTGGTGTAACATATTCATCAGGTCATCTTTGGAAGTCATTTTCAGTCCTTTACAATTATTCAACAAATAGTCTTGAAATATTCAGTCTGGTTTGAATGCATCTAGTGAACCGGGTTTCACAGTCAAACCGAACAACTCGTTATAGATCACCGGAACAATGCTAATGTTATCATAATGTTCCAACGCCATCATGACACCGAAGGCTTCACCCATATTGTCAGTCAGGAAGGCGTCGTCAAGATCACCGGTGTAAATGTCGGTGGGTTCGTAATCGCCATCAGTAAGGCTCACAAATGCACGTTTATCCTTGTTGAACAAGGCATAACCAACGACATTTGGATCGCCTGTTGTTAAGCCGTGTTTATCTTCGAATTTTTTAAGCCATTTATCGAGTTTACGTCTCTTCATTCCATTTATCTCAAAGGGGGGCCAGCACTGTTAAACCCCTTTCATGTATAAGGGTATCTCAGGATAACTCAGATTTTCGAGAGCTGCACCATCCCAAAATCGAGATACAAAATTAAACCATTGCATTGATATTCTTAATAATCGAGAGCTTTTTTTAAAAAAGTGTTGGGGTAATCTGGTATGACACCAAATCCACCGGGGGTCGCTTCAAGCGCTCTGTTTCGGCCTTCCGTAACTGGCTGACCGCCGACGGCGCACCTGGCCCGAGCGGCGAAGGCGGCTTCGCGGCAGAAAAAGACCGTTATCATCTCTATGTTTCTCTCGCCTGCCCGTGGGCACACCGCACGCTGATTGTGCGCAAGCTTAAGGGGCTCGAATCCTTCATTCCGGTTTCGGTGGTCAACCCGCTGATGCTGGAAAACGGCTGGACGTTCGACAGTGATTTCCCTGCCGCCACCGGTGACGACCTTTATCACCACGATTTTCTCTACCAGCTTTACCTGCGCGCCGATCCACACTACACCGGACGCGTCACCGTACCGGTACTGTGGGACAAGAAAAACCAAACGATCGTCAGCAACGAATCGGCGGAGATCATCCGCATGTTCAACACCGCGTTTGACGCGCACGGCGCCCGCGCCGGTGATTATTACCCGGTCGAGCTGCGCGATAAAATTGACGAGCTGAACGGCTGGATCTACGACAACGTGAACAACGGCGTCTACAAGGCCGGTTTTGCCACCAGCCAGGAAGCGTATGACGAAGCGGTTGGAAAGGTGTTTGAATCACTGGAGCGCCTGGAGCAGATCCTCGGCCAGCATCGCTACCTGACGGGCAACCAACTGACGGAAGCTGATATCCGCCTGTGGACGACGCTGGTGCGTTTTGATCCGGTGTACGTCACCCACTTTAAGTGTGATAAACACCGCATCAGCGATTATCTGAACCTGTATGGTTTCCTGCGCGATATCTACCAGATGCCGGGTATCGCCGAAACGGTCGACTTCGACCATATTCGCACCCACTATTTCCGCAGCCACAAGACGATTAACCCAACGGGCATCATCTCCATTGGGCCATGGCAGGATCTGGATGAACCTCACGGGCGCGACGTTCGTTTCGGATAAATATTCAGGGCATCAATCAATACCCAAAATAATTCAAGTTGCATGAAGGCGGCGACGCAGCGAATCCCCAGGAGCGTACATTAGTACGTGACTGGGGTGAGCGAGGAAAGCCAACGCCCAGGCAACTTGAAGTATGACGGGTAAATGCCCTTTTTTAATTCACAATCTCCATCTATCCTTACCTCGATCGCTTAGAAAACAAGTGATTGACTGACTAATGAGGCAAGGAAAATGGACTGGTATTTAAACGTACTGCGCAACTACATTGGATTTGGTGGCCGCGCCCGCCGCAAAGAGTACTGGATGTTCGTTCTGGTGAACTTCATCCTCGCCCTGGTGTTGAGTATTGTGGACAAAATTCTGGGCTGGGAGCGTGCCGGGGGAGAAGGCATTCTCACCACGATTTATGGCGTATTTATTATGCTGCCGTCCTGGGCGGTTCAGTTCCGACGCCTGCACGATACCGATCGTTCAGCCTGGTGGCTCTTGCTGCTGTTGATCCCGATCGTGGGCTGGATTGTGATCCTGGTCTTTAACTGTCAGAACGGCACGCCGGGTGAAAACCGCTTTGGTCCGGATCCGAAAGCTGGCATGTAAATCAGAGCCCGGTGGCGCTTTTGTATGACCGGATACATAGGTGACAGATCAGACCGGGAACATAGGTAACACTTTTCAGTCTATCCGGAGCACACTCTCGGTTTTTCGGTCGTAGTACGCAAGCGTTATTCCGTTAAAGATGATGGCCTCAAGGCCATCATCCTGTTCTTCCAGCATGATGTACTCATCAGTCAGCGCTTCACTCAGGAACACCGTCCCCTTTTTCCCCATATAGAGTGTCCCCCTCGATTTCACCCTGTAGACCGTACCGCCTTCCGGATACGCGTATTCAGGAACACGGCCATCCCAGTGTCGGTTCGAGGGGTGCCATACCGTTCCGGGCGTTGCACCCGCCAGAGCTTCATGCGGCCTTTCGTGGTTAAATTCTTCCCGGTAGTCACTGAACCACCGCTGTTGTTCTTCCATCGTCATGAAGGTGTTGCCCTGTTTCACCGCACTTTTCAGGGAGCGGTGCATTCGCTCATGACGGCCATTTTCTTCCGGATGCCCCTTCCTGATACGCTCAGGCCTGATGCCCAGCTTGATTAGCCAGACGGCAAGACGACTTAGTCCGGCTATCCCTGTTCCCGCGAAGGGCTGACCGTTATCGGTTCTGAGCACTTCCGGCAGACCGTATTCCAGGAACGCATCCGTCAGGCACTGTCTGACGAAGGGCTCACTCTCCCGGTCGGTTCCCCGGCAGCTCAGAAGATACCGGCTGTGATTGTCGGTCAGGGTGAAGGGATGGCAGTACTCTCTGCTCAGCAGCCTGAACTTGCCTTTAAAATCAGCGCTCCAGACCTGATTGTTCTCACTGATGGTGGTCAGGGGCTGGCGATTGCCCGGGGTCCTGCGTTTTCGCTTTTTATCCGGAACCAGGCCTTCACGCTTGAGGATATCGCCGATAGTGCTGGCAGCAGGTACGGTAAAATCGACATGATGATTGAGCAGCCACATCCGCAGTTTTTTCGGACCCCAGTCAGGGTGTTTTTGCCTCAGGGCCGTAAGCTGTCCGGCGATATCATCAGGAACCGTCCGGGAGTGGGAGTGTGGCGCGCGCGACCGGTCAGAGAGAGATGACAGGTCAGCGGGGTCAAAACGCTGAAGCCATTTATAGCCGGTTTTACGGCTGATGCCAAAAAGACGGCAAAGCGCGGAGAAGGAGTCCGTACCTGCATGGCAGGCACGGATAAAATCAAGGCGTTGCATAGGTCGGGTCTCAGTCCAGGGCATAGCGAGTCTCCTCTTCTATGCCAGTTATAACTGTTACCCATGTATCCGGTCTAAAGTGTTACCCATGTTTCCGGTTCATACCCTTTCGCTTACCGGGCCTACGATTTTATTTATTGTGGTGGGCAAAAAGCTTTGGTATTTCGCGCAGGCACCAGGATTTGGCTTCGCCCATGCTGTCGCGTCGCCACGCCATAATGATATCCACCTCGCTGGTGTATTCCGGGCTGACAACGCGCAGCCGCCCTTCCGCAATGTCCTTTTCAACAAAAGGATAAGGCATCGTCGCCACACCCAGCCCGGCCAGCAATGCCTGACGCTTATCTTCCAGCGACGTGACGGTTAAACGCGGCTGTTTATCCAGCAGCTGTACCGTTAACACCGGACGTTCACGGGCGGTATCCGCTACCGCAACGCCACGATACTTCACGCGCGTAACCTCCGAAAGCGGCTCCGGCTCCTGATGGATCGGGTGATCCGGCGCGGCGACATAAACGTTCATCACGCTATAGAGCTTGCGGGAGTTAATTTCTGACGAAGAACGGAAGTGCATGTCCGGCGCAATAACAATATCCGCCCTGCCCGTTTCCAGACGCTCCCACGCCCCTGCCAGCACCTCGGTAATGATCGACAGCTGCGTATTGGCTTTCGCAGCCAGGCGGTCCACCAGCGGGAACAGCGCTTCGGTCGGCACCAGCGCTTCGGTAACTAACGTCAGATGGGTTTCCCAGCCGCGCGCCAGCGCTTCGGCGTCCGTCGTGAGTTTATCCGCCGCTTCCAGCAGCACACGACCGCGTTCCAGCAGCATGCGGCCAACGTTCGTGAATTTTGTTCGATGGCCGGAGCGGTCAAACAGCACCACGTCCAGCTCTTCCTCCAGCTTCTGCATGGTGTAGCTCAGCGCAGACGGAACGCGCCCCAGTTCATCTGCCGCCGCAGCAAAACTGCCGCGTCGGTCAATCGCGTCCATGACGCGCAGCGCCTCAAGCGTCAATGCTCTCTCTTTAGCCATCTCGTTCTCATTCAGGAAATTTGAACATACCGGGCAGAATATCTGGCTAACAATGCAGCGTCCATACCTTTACCATTGTTTTAGTGTAAAGAGAGGTCAAGTTTATGATTACGACAAGAACAGCTAAACAGTGCGGACAAGCCGATTTCGGTTGGCTGCAGGCCCGCTACACCTTTTCCTTTGGACACTACTTTGACCCTAAACTCCTCGGTTACGCTTCATTGCGCGTGTTGAACCAGGAAGTGCTCGCTCCGGGCGCCTCCTTCCAGCCGCGTACGTATCCGAAAGTCGATATCCTGAACCTGATCCTGGAAGGCGAGGCAGAATACCGCGATAGCGAGGGCAATCATGTCCAGGCAAAGGCTGGCGAAGCGTTGTTAATTTCCACGCAGCCGGGCATCAGCTACAGCGAGCATAACCTCAGCAAAGACAAAACGCTGACCCGCATGCAGCTGTGGCTGGACGCCTGCCCTGAGCGGGAAAATCCGCTGGTGCAGAAGATAGATTTAACGGACGATAAACAGCAGCTGATTGCATCGCCGGACGGCAGCAAAGGCAGTTTGCAACTGCGTCAGCAGGTGTGGCTGCACCACATCGAACTGAAGAAAGGTGAACAGGCGAGCTTCCAGCTTCACGGTCCGCGCGCCTATCTGCAGTCGATTCACGGTACGGTGCATGCAGTGACGCACACGGAAGAGAAAGAAGCGCTCACCTGCGGTGACGGGGCGTTTATTCGTGATGAAGCGAATATCACCCTGGTGGCGGATACGCCGCTGCGCGCGCTGCTGATTGATTTACCGGTTTAGAGAACGCCCTCACCCTAACCCTCTCCCACAGGGAGAGGGAACCGATCGAGCCCCTGAACTCGCTACGCCTTACTCGCCATAATCTCAATAATCTGCCGGTCCGTTGCCTGCATTGAGCGGCAGGCTAACGCACAAAGGTTCGAAATGGACTGCTCCACGTCATGCGCCACAATGCCCTCATTGCCCGTCACAGCAGAATCATCCAGCGCCATCATCACCGCTTTCCAGGCGCTACTGACGCTGGTTGAGACCTTCATGGCGCAGCTGTTAGACGCTCCATCGCAGATCATCCCGCTGACGTCACCGATCATACTGCCTATCGCCATCGAAATAGTCTGGTAAGAACCGCCCATCAGCCACGCCATCCCCGCAGCAGCGCCCATCGCTGCCGTTGTCGCCGCGCAAAGCGCCGACAGGCGCGGAAGCTGGACGTGGATATAGATCGCCGACAGATGTGAGAGCATCAGCGCCCGCGCCAGCCGTTCGTCATCAGCCTGAAGGTGCTCAGCCACCACGACAACGGGCATGGTGGCCGTGATCCCCTGATTACCGGAGCCTGAGTTACTCATCGCTGGCAACGTCGCGCCGCCCATGCGGGCATCCGAGGCTGCGCTGGTACGAATGACAATGTCTGAGCCCAAATCCTGCGCCATCCATCCGCGCGAGCGCTGCTTACTGAGCGTTGCGCCAATGTGCAGCCCCCACTTCCCGCTGAGCCCTTCACGGGAGAGCGCATCGTTCAGTTGCCCTGCTTGCAGGATAAAGCGGATCGCCTCGAACGGCACCTGCTCAACAAATTCCAGGATCTGCGACAGCGTGCTGTTTGATAGCACCGCCAGAGGATCGGTATTTTCTTCAGTCAATTGTTCACCCAGCGTAAAGCGCGTTTCGCCCTGGCAAACCACTTCCACCACCCGCGTATGCCCACCGGCGATGGTCACCGTTGACGAGGTATCCCCGGCATGAACACGGGCGCGGGAGTAGAGGATCTCATCGCACGGTGCCTGCAGTTTGACCTGCACCTGTCCCGCCTCAAGCAGAGCTTTGGCGCGTATTAGCGCATCGGCGGTAGCATCTTTCAACACCTCCAGTCCGGCGTTCGCGTTACCGCCAGTCGCGCCCAGCGCCGCTGCAATGGGAAGACCGACCATACCGGTGCCTGGCACCGTCACGCCTAGCCCGTTTTTCATCAGGTTCGGCGATACCCACGCTTCAATCTGCGTGACCTCCCCCGGCAGATTTTCTGCGGCAATCGCACAGGCCAGCGCCAGAGAAATAGGTTCGGTACACCCAATCGCAGGTTTCACTTCTTCCTGCACCGCGCGAATAAATTGGTTCCATAAAGTTTGAGTTTGCTCAGACATCGTTACGACCTTATTTGCCCTCAGGAGAACGCGAGGAAAGGAGAAACACAAAGCAGCAACCCGGTGATGACGATAATCACCAGCGATACGCCTTTATATTTATGCAGTGCCGGGACTTTGTAGACCAGCCATGCAGGGATCAGGCAGCCCACCATGCCGAAGATGGGGCTGCAAATGGAGGTGAAGCTCAGTACCGGCGCGTTTAATACAATCGCACTCCAGGCCAGCAGGATGGCGAACAGCATAATCCCGCGCTGGACGGTGTTTTCATTGATTTTCTCTGCCGGCATTTTGCGGCGCAGGATGTTCATGACGATACCCTGCGTGGCCTCGCGAAAGCCGAGATAGACGCCGAAGAATGCGGTCATCACGGCAAAAATATTGAGGATCACGCTGACGATTTTGACCCAACCCGCGCCGTCACCGCTGATAAACTGCGCCGCAATCGCCAGAGCCGAAATGTTCTGCTCGTAGGCTTTAACCGCCTCATCGTGCCCCATCGCCAGGGTGAAAGAGACGGCATAGAAGAAGACCGTCACAAACAGCACACCAAAGGCAATGTTCATCGCCCGCAGCGCTTTATGGCGCGCAACCTCCACGGATTTTTCACGTGAACGATACGAGATCACCATCGGGCTTAAAGTCTGAATAAACAGAATGGAGGTTAAGGTAAAGGGCAGCGTAATAATGGCGTTTTTAATCAGCAGCCCCGCTGGCGGCAGCATGCCCACGTTGGCCAGATGCCAGAGCCCAATCATCGACAGCCCCAGCGCGGCCACCACCAGTAATTTGGTCAGCACCATCAGGCTGGAGACTTTAAACAGCAACTTTTCACCGCGCGACGAAATGGCCACCAGAATGCAGATCAGGCATAAACCGTAAAACGGATTGTCAGATAACAAACCGTCGGTCACGCCGAAGGTGTGCAAATACGAGGCGCTGTCGTTGGTAATGGCTGTGGAATAGACAAACATCCAGATCACCAGCATCACGAAATAGAGCGCGCCTAATAAGATGCCCCAGTTCTTACCCAAATAACCGCTAATGACGCTCGGGTAGTCTTTGCATTCCGGTGATTCCGCCAGGGTGTTAATAAACAGACGCTGGAATAAATACATGGCGGGATAGCCAATTATTGATGAGAGCAAAAATACCCACAGCCCCATTAACCCGACCTGGACGGGGAGAAAAACAATCCCCGCGCCGATAGCCATCCCGATACTCATGATGACCCAGCCCGTGTCGGTGCTGTCGAATTTAATTGCCGCTTGCCACTCGCTCTCGCTCATTCCCGCCCGCCTTGCCGCGGGGGAATCACTCACAATCACACTGCTGTTTGTTGCCGTATCCATTGGGCACTCGCTTATTTTGTAGGGTAAACAGTTGTTTTTATAGGTTTCCGATCGCCAGCGATTGCGATTCAGAGGGTTGCAGGTGTGTGTTATTGGTTTGGGAAGATCATATCCGGAGCGCGGGAGAAAAAAGTCACAAGTTTTATAGGGCTTTCCTAAAGCGAGAGAATAATATTACTTCGGGATAGCAGAAAGGAGAGTGAGTTTTCTAAAATTGACGGCGTTCACAAAATTAAAAGCCTCCTCATTTGAGGAGGCTGAAGATGAAGCCTGTATTACATCGCCTGCGTAAACGTCCTCGAAATCACATCCTGCTGCTGCTCGCGCGTCAGGGCGTTAAACCGCACCGCATAGCCTGAAACGCGGATCGTCAGGTTCGGGTAATTCTCGGGATGCGCAATGGCATCGAGGAGCATTTCCCGGTTCATGACGTTGACGTTCAGATGCTGCCCCCCCTCAATGGACGCTTCGTGATGGAAATACCCGTCCAGCAGCCCCACCAGGTTGGTTTTGCGCACCAGCTCGTCCTTGCCCAGCGCCTGCGGCACGATGGAGAAGGTGTAGGAGATCCCGTCCTTGGCATAGGTGAAAGGCAGCTTGGCAACCGAGGTTAGCGAGGCCACCGCCCCTTTTCTGTCGCGGCCGTGCATCGGATTCGCGCCAGGCGCAAACGGCGTGCCGCCGCGGCGTCCATCCGGCGTGTTCCCGGTCTTCTGGCCATACACCACGTTGGAGGTGATGGTCAGGATCGACTGGGTTGGCATCGCGTTGCGGTAGGTTGGCAGCGCCTGAATTTTTTTCATAAAGCGCTCCACCAGGTCGCAGGCGATGCTGTCCACGCGGTCGTCGTTGTTGCCGTACTGCGGATAGTCCCCTTCAATCACGAAATCGACCGCCAGCCCGGTATGGTCGCGCACCGGCTTCACCGTGGCGTATTTAATGGCCGACAGGGAATCCGCCGCCACCGACAGCCCGGCAATGCCGCAGGCCATGGTGCGATAGACGTCCCGGTCGTGCAGCGCCATCAGCGAGGCTTCGTAGCTGTACTTATCATGCATATAGTGAATGAGATTCAGCGCGCTGATGTACTGCACCGCCAGCCAGTCCATAAAGTGATCGAGGCTCGCCATCACGGTGTCGTAATCCAGCACGTCGTCCAGCAGCGGCTCGGTTTTCGGACCGACCTGGATCTTCAGCTTTTCGTCCACCCCGCCGTTGATCGCGTACAGCAGCGTTTTGGCGAGGTTGGCGCGCGCGCCAAAGAACTGCATCTGCTTGCCGATCACCATCGGGCTGACGCAGCAGGCAATGGCGTAGTCGTCGCTGTTGAAGTCCGCACGCATCAGATCGTCGTTCTCATACTGCAGCGACGAGGTAACGATCGACACCTGCGCGGCGTATTTCTTGAACGCGATCGGCAGCTGTTCAGACCAGAGGATCGTCAGGTTCGGCTCCGGTGCAGGCCCCATGGTGTGCAGGGTATGCAGATAGCGGAAGCTGTTTTTGGTCACCAGCGTGCGCCCGTCCAGCCCCATGCCGCCAATCACTTCCGTTGCCCAGATCGGATCGCCGGAGAAGAGCGTGTCGAATTCCGGCGTGCGCAGGAAGCGCACCATGCGGATCTTCATGATGAAGTGGTCGATCAGCTCCTGCGCCTGAACTTCATTCAGCCTTCCTGTCTGCATGTCGCGTTCAATGTAGATATCGAGGAACGAGGCCGTGCGCCCCAGCGACATCGCCCCGCCGTTCTGGGATTTCACCGCGGCAAGGTAGGCAAAATAGACCCACTGCACCGCTTCCTGGGCGTTCATCGCCGGGCGTGAGATATCAAAACCGTAGTTCGCCGCCATCTGCTGGATCTGCAGCAGCGCGCGCCTGTGCTCCGCCAGCTCCTCACGCAGGCGGATCGTGGCTTCCAGATCGTCACCGCGCTCCAGCCTGCCCTGCAGATCCGTAAACTGAAGTTCACGCTCGCGCACCAGATAGCTGATGCCGTAGAGCGCCACGCGGCGGTAGTCGCCGATGATGCGTCCGCGCCCGTAGCCGTCCGGCAAACCGGTCAGCACGCCGGATTTACGGCAGCGCATCATCTCCGGCGAATAGACGTCAAACACGCCCTGATTGTGGGTTTTGCGCAGGTCGGTAAACAGGTATTCGAACTGCGGATCCATCTCCCGGCCATAGGCTTCGAACGAGCTGCGGATCATGTTGATCCCACCGTACGGGTGCAGCGCGCGCTTGAGCGGCTTATCGGTTTGCAGACCAACGATCGTCTCCAGATCCTGGTCGATGTAGCCCGGCCCGTGGGCCGTAATGGTGGTGGCAATGTTGGTGTCAAAATCCACCGGGGCGTGGGTGGCGTTCTCCTGGCGAATGCCGACCATTACCTTCTGCCACAGCGCCGTCGTTGCTGGCGTCGCCTGCGCGAGGAAAGCTTCATCGCCTTCATAAGGGGTGTAGTTATGCTGAATAAAATCGCGGACGTTGACGGCGTTTTTCCATTCTTCACCGCGAAACCCGGCCCATGCGTCGCTGTAGGGCGCGACGCCCGTATCGATTGTTACTTTCATGTGTTTCTCGCTTTATCAGGCGTAAGCCGCAGCCGGGATAACCTTCCCAAGACGGAGGGCGTCCAGCGCGATCATTTTTTCTTCGTTGGTAGGGATTACCGCGCAGGCCACGCGGGACGACTGGGTGCTAATGACGCGCTCACCCGCGCTGCCCGGCAGGGCATTTTTGGCATCGTCGAGGATGATGCCAAACACCTTCAGATGTTCCGCCACCAGCGCGCGGACAAGCTTCGAGTTTTCGCCAATGCCGCCGGTAAAGACCACCCCATCCAGGCGGTGCAGGGACGCCGCGTGACCCGCAATGTGCCGCGCAATGCGGTGAACAAAGGTGTGTATTGCCAGCTGCGCCCGCTCATTGCCTTCGTGCCAGGCTTTCTCCAGCGCGCGTAAATCGGAGGAGATGCCGGAGATCCCCAGCAGCCCGGACTCTTTATTGACCACGCGCTCCAGATCCTCGAACGACTGACCGGTCTGCTGGGCAATCCACGCCATCGCGCCAAAGTCCACGTCGCCGCAGCGCGTCCCCATCACCAGCCCTTCCAGCGGCGTCATCCCCATCGAGGTATCGACGCTTTCGCCGTTGCGCACCGCGCAGATGGACGCCCCGTTGCCGAGATGGGCAATCACCAGGCCGCTGTCATCGGGGGACAGCCCGAGAAGCGTATGCGCCTGCGCGGCAACGTAACGGTGAGAGGTCCCGTGGAAGCCGTAGCGGCGCACGCCCAGCGCTTCAAAATAGCGGTACGGCAAGCCGTACAGATACGCCTGCGGCGGCAGCGTCTGGTGGAAGCTGGTGTCAAATACCGCCACCTGCTGCACGCCCGGGAACAGGCGCTCTGCCGCTTCCACGCCGCTCAGGTTGGCGTAGTTATGCAGCGGCGCCAGCGGGGAAACCTGGCGGATCTGCGCAATCACCTCTTCCGTAATCAGGGTCGACTCGCTGAAGAGGTCGCCGCCGTGCGCAATGCGGTGGCCAATTAAGGCCACGCTGCTCATCAGGTTACGCTTCTCCAGCTCCAGGGCGATGGCAGCCAGCGCCCCTTCGTAGTCCTGGTGAGCCAGTCGGACCGGCTCACCCCCGTTCACGGAAATAAAGGCCTTCTCGGTGTTGATCCCGTCCGCAATCCCCGTCATCAGGGCATCGCAGCTGCTGGCGTCGAGCACCGAAAACTTAACAGAGGACGATCCGCAGTTAATAACCAGTACTACCGGAAACTCAATCATCATGTGACTCCGCTCTTCCTGAGCAATGGGTTAGAACAGTTTGTAAACGATGTTCAGAATGGTCAGCAGGCCAACCACGGTAACGAAGATGTTCTCGGTACGGCCTTTGTATTTCGCCAGCGCCGGTGCTTTGCGGATGGCGTACATCGGCAGCAGGCACAGCAGAGAGGCGATGATTGGCGCGCCCATGGCTTCAATAAGGTCCAGAATGTTCGGGTTGGCGTAGGCCACAACCCAGGTGGAGCCCATGATGAAGATCATGCTGATGGTGTTCAGCTTGCCGACGGAAACTTTCTTCTTATCGCCCTTATAGCCGAACTTAAGGACCAGACCGTTCAGCCCTTCCAGCGTGCCGAGGTAGTGACCAAAGAAGGATTTGAAGATAGCGACCAGCGCAATGATGGACGCGCCGTATTCCAGCACGGTGGCGAAGGTAGATTTAGTGCCTGACAGCGACGCGAAGTGGTTCGCCAGATAAGAGAGCACCGGAATGTTCTGCGCTTTGGCGTCCGCCATGTTCTGCGGAGAGAGGGTGAACAGGCAGCTGAAGGCGAAGAACATCACCACGGCCACCATCAGCAGGCTGGCGCGGCCGATGATTTTGGAACATTTCTGCTCGGTAAACTCTTTCCCGAACTCAGGCTCGTACTCTTCGCGCTTGGAGACCACAAACGAGGAGACGATAGGCGAGAAGTTGAAGGAGAAGACCATAATGGAGATCCCCAGCCACACGGTGACCAGAATGCCGTCATGACCGGTGAAGGCGATATCGCTCAGGTTGACCTGGTCGATCACCGCCGAGTTCCAGTACGGGATCAGCGACAGGGAAATCAGCACCAGGCTGGCGATAAACGGGAACACCAGGAAGCTCATGACCTTCACCATCAGGTCTTTACCAAACCAGATAACAAAGGCCATCAGCAGCAGCAGGAACAGCGCCACAAAGCCACGGTTCAGCGCGGGCAGCTGGAGCTGGTTTTCCCAGAAGGTCATGAAGGTGTTGGTAATAGTGACACCGTAAATCCACAGCAGCGGGCAAATCGCAAAGAAGTAGAGGAAGGTGATCACCACCCCGCCGGTCTTACCGAAGTGCTCTTCTACCGTTTCGGTGATGTTACCCGAGACGTTACTGCCTGACAGACACAGGCGCGCCAGCGCCCGGTGGCAGTAGAACGCAATCGGGAACGCGAGAACCAGCATCAGCAGAATAGGGATCAGGCCACCGAAGCCTGCGCGAATGGGGAAGAACAGCACGCCCGCGCCAATGGCGGTACCAAACAGGCCAAGCGTCCAGGTGGTATCAGACTTACGCCAGGAGGACGTTTTTGTCTGGCCAACGATAATGCTTTCTGTGTTGCTCATAGGTCACCTTTATGCGTCAACGAAGCCGGTAATTTGGGAAACACGGGAGAGATCGATATTGCCGCCGGAAATAATGCAGACGGTTTTACGACCCTGAATATAATGGTCAAGTTTGCCGCTTAATAACGCCGCGCAGGCCAGCGCGCCAGCACCTTCTGTCACCACTTTATTTCGCTGAATGAGCGCGATCATGCTGTTGCGAATATCGTCCTCGCTGACCAGAACAATGTCGTCAACTAATTCACGAACAATTTCGAAGGTTAATTTACCGGGACGAGAAACATCGCAGCCGTCCGCTAATGTGCCGGTGACGCGATGGTTGACGATTTCCCCGGTCTGATAAGACGCAGCCATACCGTGAACGTTCTCAGACTGCACGCCGATAATATTAATGGTCGGGTTGATGGATTTAATCGCCGTGGCAATTCCGGCAATTAATCCGCCGCCGCCGATAGGCACAATGACGTTATCCACGTCGTATAAATCTTCAAGAATTTCCAGACCGATGGTGCCCTGCCCGGCAATCACTTTTGGGTCATCGTAAGGCGGAATAAAAATGCGCCCTTCCATTTCGACAATTTCGCTGACCTTGGCGATGGTGTCGTTAAAGTTCTCGCCGTGCAGCACCACTTCGGCGGAGTAGTCGCGCGTGGCGGCAACCTTGGATTTCGGCGCGCCCATCGGCATCACCACTTTGCCGTCGATACCGAGCATGGCGCAGGAGAGCGACACGCCCTGCGCATGGTTTCCTGCCGAACAGGCGACAACGCCTTTGCGTTTTTCAGCATCGGTGAGCGAGCTTAACTTATTAAACGCGCCGCGAATTTTGAATGAACCGGTGCGCTGCATGTTTTCAAACTTCAGGAATATCTCACCCTTACAACGTTCGCTGAGATAATTCGAGCGCGGCATACCGGTTTTATAGATTTTTCCTGCCAGTCGTTTTCTGGCATCCTGAATATCTTCAATCGTTACCGGGAGATCGTAAGTAATGTGCATAATATCCTCGTTATAATAATTCATTGTTTTCAGGCAAAGTCAGGGTATCAGAGCGTTAAAAAGCGTCGCTCCGGGTGTTTTAAATCATCATTATTTCTATCGTCGTTTTTCGATATTCATCGACGAATATTGTTTTGCCAGTTCAACTAATACTGACGCCGATTTTTTAATACTGTAATTTTTTGACCACACGGCGGCATAACGCGCCACGGGTAATTCATCTTCCACCGGCAGAACAATAAACTGGTCCGAGCCGAATGGCGCAATCATGTCACGGGGGATCACCGTCAGGTAATCGGCATTGAGGACAAGGTTATAAATGGTAACGACGGAATCGGTCTGGACGATGTTTTCAATGCTGATGTGGTTGTCTTGCAGGGTGGTCAGAAGTTCTTTGTAGTAGCCCATATCGGTTTGCGGCATCACCCACTGCTCGTGCGTGAGCGATGCCAGTGTCGTCGGTCCGGTGCACGTTCGTGATTTGCTGGCGACCAGCACAAACTCGGACTCAAACAGCGGCTCGACGTGCAGGTCCTGCAGCAGCATTTCATCGCTTAACGTGCCGATGGCAAAATCCAGTCGGCCGTCGCGGATAGCGGGCAGGAACGAAGAGAGCTGTGCTTCGTACATCGAGACGCGCGCTTTCGGGAACACTTCCTTGAATTTTTTGATCATCTCAGACAGGAAGGTGAAGCCTATCAGCGACGGATAGCCAAAGGAGACGTCCATAACGGTGCTAAAACTGAGGCTGTTGATCTCGCTCACCATGTTTTTCATTTCGCGAGTGATCGACTCTGAATACGAGAGCAGAACCTGGCCTGCAGCGGTCAACTTAACGCCCGTGTTTTTACGAATCATCACTTCAACACCGAAGTAGGACTCGATATCGCTGATGATTTTGCTGACGGCCGGTTGCGTCAGGCCCAGTTGTCTTGCCGCAGAACCTATGGAGCCACTTTTAATGACTTCCTGAAATACCACGAGGTGCTGTGTTTTCGGTAGAATAATAGTGTTCATAATATTCTGCGCTTATTTCCCTATGACGGGGCGAATTCTACCTAATAGTGTTTCAGGGGGTATGTGCTGTTACTCACAATTTGACTTTTCGCATCATTACCAACCTCGACAAAACACCATTAAAACACATATATATCAATGAGTTGATAATATAAAAACACACCAATACGCTGATATTAATCAACAAAAATGGCGGTAATAACTTTATTTTATGGTGATAACCACGGTGGATTTTTTGTATTTTAAAATATCAATAAAGACTATCTTTCAGACAATTAACGGCTAATAAACAACCATTTTCTATTTAAAACATTTTTGTGTTTTATCAAATAGAAAAATAATGATGTTGCCCGCGCATACAAAAGGGTCGAATACATCACACATTCACACTGGGAATGTTTTTGAATTCAATATTCACATATCAAATGTGAAAACTATAAACACCATTACCGCAACATCAGCAACAAATTAACAACACTGAGAAATCGTTATTTTTTAGCGGGAAATTTTGTGATTTGGATCGTATAGGGTAAATGAACGGATTCATTAACCACATAAACAGTGAAATGTGCTTAGCGTCGCAATTTTGATAATTGGTATCATTTGCCCACATGGCCAGATGACCAGAAAGCAAAAACCCCGCCGAAGCGGGGTTCTTTAAGAAGTTGAAGCTGACCGATAAGCCGGGTTCTGTCGTGGACAGTCATTCATCTAGGCCAGCAATCGCTCACTGGCTCAAGCAGCCTACCCGGGTTCAGTACGGGCCGTACCATGTGAACCCCTATTTGGCCTTGCTCCGGGTGGAGTTTACCGTGCCACGGACTGTTACCAGCCGCGCGGTGCGCTCTTACCGCACCCTTTCACCCTTACCTGATCCCGCTTGCGCGGGCCATCGGCGGTTTGCTCTCTGTTGCACTGGTCGTGGGTTTCCCCCCCAGGCGTTACCTGGCACCCTGCCCTATGGAGCCCGGACTTTCCTCCCCTCCGCCCGTCTCCCCCGAAAGGGACGACGACGAAGCGGCGACTGTCTGGTCAGCTTCGGCGCGCAGTATAGAGGGTTTGCGCGCCGCTGTCACCCTTGGGTGTGCATCCCCACCTGCAAAGTCGCGGCGATATTGCGTGAGGCGCGGTAAATGTTGTCATAGGCGCCGCGAAACGCCTCTTCCAGTGACCCAATGCTGGTCAGCACGCTGAACACGGCGTCAATGCCGTACTGGTGCACGACGCCCACGTCCTGGGTCAGGCTACCGGCAATGCCGATCACCGGCTTATGGTATTTTTTGGCGACGTTCGCTACGCCGACGGGCACTTTGCCGTGAATGCTCTGGCTGTCGATGCGCCCTTCCCCCGTCAGCACCCATGTGCAGTCGTGGATATGCTCTTCAAGATTGAGCGCCTGGGTAACAATCTCAATCCCGCTCTTAAGTTCCGCGCCGAGAAACGCCATCAGCGCTGCACCCATACCGCCCGCAGCACCGGCTCCCGGTACATGCTTCACGTCGATACGCAGGGATTTTTTAATCACGTCGGCAAAGTGGCTGAGATTGGCGTCCAGCTCGAGGATCATCCCCTCGGTCGCCCCTTTTTGTGGGCCAAAGACGCGCGACGCGCCTTTCTCTCCCACCAGCGGGTTGGTGACGTCGCAGGCGACGCGGATTGCGCAGCCCTTAAGCCGGGCATCCAACCCTGAGACATCAATACTGTTAAGCGCCATCAGGCTGCCGCCGCCGTAGCCGATCGCCGTGCCGTTGGCATCGCTGAGCTTCGCCCCGAGCGCCTGCATCATCCCTGCGCCACCGTCGTTGGTCGCGCTTCCGCCGATGCCGATAATAATATTGCGCGCGCCTTTATCCAGCGCGCAGAGGATAAGCTCCCCGGTGCCGCGTGAAGTGGTAACCAGCGGGTTGCGCTGTGCCGGAGGGACTAATGCCAGACCGCTGGCTGCCGCCATCTCGATAAACGCCGTGCTGCCGTCGCCGGACATTCCCCAGCAGGCATTCACCTTCTCCCCCAGCGGTCCCGTCACCACGGCATGATGTTCGCTACCGCGGGTGGCGGCGATCATCGCTTCAACCGTGCCTTCCCCGCCGTCGGCGACGGGAACAGAAACATAAAGTGCGTCGGGGAAGATTTCCCGAAATCCTTTTTCTATCGCCTGAGCTACCTCGGTGGCAGAAAGGCTTTCTTTATAAGAGTCTGGCGCGATTACGATTTTCATAGTTGTAGCCTGTTACAGCACGGATCCGGCCTGGACCGTAGGCCCGGTAAGCAAAGCGCCACCGGGCAGGACGTCATTAGCGAGCAACTTCCACTTTCGCCAGTTTTTCGTAGTAGCACGCGATGGCGCTATGGTCGGCGGTGCCCAGACCGTCCGCGCGCAGCGCCTGCATCATCTCCATGACTGCAGCGGTCAGCGGCAGCTGTGCGCCCACGCCGTGAGAGGTATCCAGCGCGTTAGCCAGATCTTTAATATGCAAGTCAATGCGGAAACCCGGCTTGAAGTTACGATCCATCACCATCGGCGCTTTCGCATCCAGCACGGTGCTACCCGCCAGGCCGCCACGGATTGCCTGGTACACCAAATCCGGGTTGACGCCCGCCTTGGTGGCCAGCGTCAACGCTTCTGACATCGCCGCGATATTCAGCGCCACAATCACCTGGTTCGCCAGCTTGGTGACGTTACCCGCGCCGATTTCACCGGTATGCACCACGGAACCGGCCATGGCTTTCATCAGGTCGTAATACTTGTCGAAAATCGCCTTGTCGCCGCCCACCATCACCGACAGCGTGCCGTCGATGGCTTTTGGCTCGCCGCCGCTGACCGGTGCGTCCAGCATGTCCACGCCTTTCACCTTCAGCGCCTCGCTGATTTCACGGCTGGCCAGCGGGGCAATAGAGCTCATGTCGATAACCACCAGGCCCGGCTTCGCGCCGTCGATAATGCCGTTCTCGCCCAGCGCGACCTCTTTCACATGCGGGGAGTTTGGCAGCATGGTGATGATCACATCGCACTGCTCGGCAACCGCTTTGGCCGTGGTTGCCGCTTCTGCCCCGGCTGAAATCACTTCAGCCACGGCGTCTGAATTACGGTCTAACACCACCAGTGAGTAACCCGCTTTGATGAGGTTCTTACTCATTGGTTTACCCATGATACCTAAGCCAATAAAGCCCACTTTCAGCGTCATAATCTTTTCCTCAGTGATAGTTATTTTTTAAAAGCGTCTGCTAATTTCTGCGTGGCGGAGCGGAACACGCCGAGATCGCTGCCCACGGCAACGAACGTCGCCCCCCACTCCAGATAGCGGCGGGCATCGGCTTCAACCGGGGCCAGAATGCCGCAGGGTTTGCCGTGCGCTTTGGCGCGAGCAAAGATGTGCTGAATGGCGCGCTGCACGTCAGGATGACCCGCATTGCCCAGATGGCCGAACGCAGCGGCCAGGTCGCTTGGACCGACAAAGATGCCGTCCACGCCGTCGGTGGCGGCGATGGCATCGACGTTATCCACGCCCTGCTGGCTCTCGATCTGCACCAGGATGGTGATGTTCTTGTTGGACTGGGCGAAGTAGTCCGGCACGGTGCCAAACATGTTGGCGCGGTGCGACACGGACACGCCGCGAATGCCCTCCGGCGGGTAGCGGGTAGAGGCCACGGCCAGCACCGCCTCTTCTTCCGTTTCCACGAACGGGATCAGGAAGTTGTAGAAACCGATATCCAGCAGGCGCTTGATGATGACCGGCTCGTTCGTCGGTACGCGTACCACCGGCGCGCTCGGGCTGCCCTTCAGCGCCATCAGCTGCGGAATAAAGGTGCTGATGTCATTTGGCGCATGTTCGCCGTCCAGCACCAGCCAGTCGAACCCGGCCAGTCCAAGCACTTCAGTGCTGATCGGGCTTGCCAGCGCAGACCAGCAGCCAATCTGGATCTGGTGCGCCGCGAGGGCCGCTTTAAACTTGTTCGGGAAGATATCGTTACTCATCGCTTATACCTTTGCTTATTTCTGCAATTCCATACGTTTGATGTCGCCTACCACGAACAGGTAGCAGAACATCGCCATCAACGCTGAACAGCCAACAAATACCAGTGCCGCGTTGAACGAATGCAGCTCACTGACCAGATAACCAATGACCAGTGGAGTCGCGATGGACGCCACGTTGCCAAAGACGTTAAATACCCCGCCGCACAGGCCAACAATCTCTTTTGGCGCGGTGTCGGAAATCACCGGCCAGCCCAGCGCGCCGAAGCCTTTGCCGAAGAACGCCAGCGCCATCAGGGCTACCACCAGCGTGGTGTTGTTGGTGTAGTTGCACAGAATGATGGACGACGCCAGCAGCATGCCGAGCACAATCGGCAGCTTACGCGCCAGGGTTATCGACTTGCCCTGCTTAATCAGATAATCCGAGAACACTCCGCCCAGCACGCCGCCAGCAAAACCGCACAGCGCCGGAATGGAAGCCACCAGACCGACTTTCAGAATCGACATCCCTTTTTCCTGCACCAGATAAATCGGGAACCAGGTAAGGAAGAACCAGGTGATGGTGTTGATAAAGTATTGACCAAAAAAGACGCCCAGCATCATGCGGTTGGTCAACAACTGTTTGATGTAATGGAGCTTCGGACCGCCTGCGACCTGTGCACCGGGCTTTTTATGGTCCATATCCACCACCGCGCCGCCTTCGGAGATGAACTTCAGCTCCTGCTCTGACATGCACGGGTGATCGGTCGGGTTATGGATATACTTCACCCATACGCCGGTCAGCACAAAGCCAATCACGCCCATCACGGTAAAGACGTGTTCCCAGCCCCAGGCGAAGGTCAGCCAGCCCAGCAGCGGAGAGAAGATGGCCAGCGAGAAATACTGCGCGGCGTTAAACAACGCAGACGCGGTGCCGCGCTCTTTGGTCGGGAACCAGGCCGCCACGATACGGGCGTTTGCCGGAAAAGACGGCGCTTCCGAGAAGCCGAGCATAAAGCGCATAATGAACATCGACACGCCCGCCCAGGCGAGCGGGAAGACATCCACAAAGCCCTGCAGGAAGGTGAACAGCGACCAGAAGAACAGGCTGTAGGTATAGACCTTTTTGGAACCGAACTTATCCAGCAGCCAGCCGCCGGGAATTTGCATCAGCAGGTAGGCCCAGCCGAACGCAGAGAAGATATACCCCATCGAGACGGCACTGAGCTGCAGCTCTTTTGCTACTTCCGTACCGGCAATCGACAGCGTCGCACGGTCAGCATAGTTAATGGCCGTGACGATAAAAATAATCAGTAATATTAAATAACGAGTGGGCACACCCTTTTTCGATTCTACAACGGTATCCAGAATCATATTTATTTCCTCAGGCACAGCGAAATTTATATTTATAATTTTAGAAAACATATTTCCTGATTATTTATCGATAGCAGGCAATATCAGGTAATTAACCAGACGCAATATCAATGTGATTCAGTATAATCACCACTTTATGGCATCGCACTGGATTAACGCTCAATTATCACACCTGAAATGAATAAGTTTTTGAGCATATGCACAAAGCACTGGGCGCTGCTGCACAGAATCACGTATTCCCAGCCACAGCGCGCTATCTCTCGCTTTAGGGGGTGATCTGGATCACATTCTTATATCTCAAGCCCTGACATTCTTTATTTAAGAAAGCAGCGTCTTTATTTCGGAAATAAGTAAATAAATACTGCATGGCTGCATTAATGATCAGACACTTTGCTGGAGAATAGTGAACAATGGCCGACATTGAAATTCGACAAGCATCGCCGACGGCGTTTTATATAAAAGTACATGACACCGATAACGTGGCGATTATTGTCAACGACAACGGCTTAAAAGCGGGAACCCGTTTCCCGGACGGGCTGGAACTGATTGAGCATATTCCGCAGGGGCATAAGGTGGCGCTGGTGGATATCCCGGCGCACGGTGAAATCGTGCGCTACGGTGAAATTATTGGCTATGCCGTTCGCGCTATCCCGCAGGGGAGCTGGATTGAAGAGTCGCTGGTTGAGCTGCCAAAAGCGCCGCCGCTAAATACCCTGCCGCTGGCTACGCGCGTGCCTGAACCGCTTCCGCCGCTGGAGGGCTATACCTTCGAAGGCTACCGCAACGCGGACGGCAGCGTCGGCACCAAGAACCTGCTCGGCATTACTACCAGCGTTCACTGCGTGGCGGGCGTGGTGGATTACGTGGTCAAAATCATCGAGCGCGACCTGCTGCCGAAATACCCGAACGTGGATGGAGTAGTAGGGCTGAACCACCTCTACGGCTGCGGCGTGGCGATCAACGCACCCGCGGCGGTAGTGCCAATCCGCACCATTCACAATATTGCGCTCAACCCGAACTTTGGCGGCGAGGTGATGGTCATCGGTCTGGGATGTGAAAAACTTCAGCCTGAGCGCCTGCTGCAGGGCACCGAGGATGTGAAAGCGATTCCGGTCGACGAGGCCAGCATCGTGCGCCTGCAGGACGAGCATCACGTCGGCTTTCGATCGATGGTCGACGATATTTTGCAGGTGGCTGAACGCCATCTGGACAAGCTCAACAAGCGCCAGCGCGAAACCTGCCCGGCCTCTGAGCTGGTGGTGGGCACCCAGTGCGGCGGCAGCGATGCGTTTTCCGGCGTGACCGCCAACCCGGCTGTGGGTTATGCGTCCGATCTGTTTGTGCGCTGCGGCGCCACGGTGATGTTCTCCGAAGTGACTGAAGTGCGTGACGCCATCCATCTGCTGACGCCACGCGCCGTCAACGAAGAGGTGGGCAAGCGCCTGCTGGAAGAGATGGCCTGGTACGATAACTATCTCGATATGGGGCAAACCGACCGCAGCGCTAACCCGTCGCCGGGCAACAAAAAAGGCGGCCTGGCCAACGTGGTGGAAAAAGCCCTTGGCTCGATTGCCAAATCCGGCCAGAGCGTGATTGTCGAAGTGCTCTCTCCGGGCCAGCGCCCGACCAAACGCGGCCTGATTTATGCGGCAACGCCTGCCAGCGATTTCGTCTGCGGCACGCAGCAGGTGGCATCCGGCATTACGGTACAGGTCTTCACCACCGGGCGCGGCACGCCGTACGGCCTGATGGCGGTGCCGGTGATCAAGATGGCGACCCGCACCGAGCTGGCAAACCGCTGGTATGACTTAATGGATATCAACGCGGGCACCATCGCCACCGGGGAAGAGAGCATTGAGGACGTGGGCTGGAAGCTGTTCCACTTCATTCTGGATGTCGCCAGCGGCCGGAAGAAAACGTTCTCTGATCAATGGGGATTACATAATCAGCTGGCGGTGTTTAACCCGGCACCGGTGACGTGAGTTTGCTGTAAACCTCGCTTAGCATGGCTTCGGCCATGCTTTTTTTTGCTTTCATTTCTTTCGCATTCTTCCCTTTCATTTCGATTCTTTCATTTTTAAGATACCAATCACAAAATAACATTCCGAAACCCTATATTGTCTTTCACATAAACAAAACGAAAGGTTTCGGAGGAAAGATGTTCATCATCTCGTCGAAAGCGATGCTGCTGAAAGCACAGCGCGAAGGTTACGCCGTACCGGCATTCAATATTCATAATCTCGAAACGCTGCAGGTGGTCGTTGAAACGGCCTCTGAGATGCGCTCTCCGCTGATCGTGGCGGGTACGCCCGGCACATTCAGCTATGCCGGAACCGGTAACGTGGTCGCCATCGCCAGCGATCTGGCCAAAACGTACAACCAGCCACTGGCGATCCACCTCGATCATCACGAAGGTTTCGACGATATCGCGCAGAAAGTCCAGAGCGGGATCCGCTCGGCGATGATCGACGGATCGCATCATCCATTCGCTGAAAATGTCGCGCTGGTGAAGAAAGTGACAGACTACTGCCACCGTTACGATGTGAGCGTGGAGGCTGAACTTGGCCGTCTTGGCGGGCAGGAAGATGACCTTGTGGTCGACAGCAAAGATGCGCTTTACACCAACCCGCTACAGGCACGCGAGTTTGTTGAATTAACGGGTATCGACTCATTAGCCGTCGCCATCGGTACCGCGCACGGCCTCTACACTGCCACACCGAAACTTGATTTTGAACGTCTGGCAGAGATCCGCAATCAGGTCGATATCCCGCTGGTGCTGCACGGCGCTTCCGGTTTATCTACGGCCGATATCCTTCAGGCCATTCGCCTCGGTATCTGCAAGGTCAACGTTGCCACAGAACTCAAAATCGCCTTCTCGAATGCCCTGAAAACCTATCTCGCTTCACATCCCGAAACCAGTGACCCGCGACATTACATGGTGCCCGCCAAACGCGCCATGAAAGAGGTGGTGCGTAAAGTGATTAACGATTGTGGTTGTGAAGGAAAGCTCTAAATACGAAAGCCTGAAGTCCTGACCTGGAGGAAACGTGAAAGATATTATTACCCGCCATAAAGCGGGAGAAGATCTCGGTATTTGCTCAGTTTGCTCAGCACACCCGCTGGTTATCGAAGCCGCATTGCGGTTCGATCTGCATACCGACAACAAGGTTCTGATTGAAGCCACCTCAAATCAGGTGAACCAGTTCGGCGGTTACACCGGTATGAAACCCGCTGATTTCCGTGATTTTGTTCTGAAGATCGCTAAAGAGGTGGGCTTTCCGCATGAACGTTTGATCCTGGGCGGCGATCATCTGGGGCCAAACTGCTGGCAAAACGAACCGGCAGACGCGGCGATGGAGAAATCCATCGCATTGATCAAAGCCTATGTCGCGGCAGGGTTTAGCAAGATCCACCTGGACGCCTCAATGTCCTGCGCCGACGATCCTGTTCCACTCCCGCCAGGGGTGGTGGCACAGCGTGCTGCCCGACTGTGCAAAGCCGCAGAAGAGACGGCCACTGAAGAACAAAAAGCGGCGCTAACCTACGTGATTGGTACTGAGGTTCCCGTTCCCGGCGGTGAAGCCAGCAGTATTAACAGCGTTCATGTTACCCGTGTGGAAGATGCCGCGCAGACGCTGGAAACGCATAGCGAGGCCTTTGCCGCGCTCGGTCTGGACGAGGCGATGACGCGTGTGATTGCGTTAGTTGTGCAACCCGGCGTGGAGTTCGACCATACGCAGATCATTCACTACCAGCCGCACGCGGCAGAGGCGCTTTCCGGCTGGATCCGCCAGACCCCCATGGTCTATGAGGCGCACTCCACGGACTACCAGACTCGTCAGGCCTATCGCGCTTTGGTTC
This sequence comes from Enterobacter sp. JMULE2, assembly GCF_013337145.1. Taxonomy (NCBI): domain Bacteria; kingdom Pseudomonadati; phylum Pseudomonadota; class Gammaproteobacteria; order Enterobacterales; family Enterobacteriaceae; genus Enterobacter; species Enterobacter sp. JMULE2. The sequence goes on along the minus strand of NZ_SGWD01000011.1, from coordinate 467,466 downwards.
GCGATCACTTCGCGATCCTGAAAGTCGGCCCGGCGCTTACCTTTGCCCTGCGAGAAGCCATTTTTGCCCTCGCACAAATGGAGAAGGCCCTCATCGCCCCTGAGCAACGCAGCCATGTGCTTGACGTGATCGACGAAGTCATGCTGAACGAGCCGGATTACTGGAAGAAGTACTACCGCCCAACCTGGAGCCAGGCAATGGTGGATATTCACTTTAGCCTGTCCGATCGCATTCGCTACTACTGGCCACACCCGCGCATTCGCCAGAGCGTTGAGAGGTTAATCGCTAATCTGAGCGCAACCTCCTTGCCTCTGGGGCTGATCAGCCAGTTTATGCCCGTCCAGTTCGAACGATTGTCGATGAATGAGATCGCCGCAACACCGCAAAATCTCATCATCGACAAAATACAGGATGTATTACGCGCCTATCGATTTGGCTGCACCCCTGAACCCGTCTGATGCCGGAGAGTGTATGAGTCACGTTTTTGTCCGTACCGGAATTGAGTTTGAAACCTGCCAGCAGGCGCTGGCGCATATTGGCGAGGAGATGCTGGCTAACGGTGTTGTACAGACCACCTACCCTGCCGCCCTTCTGGAAAGGGAGATGAACTACCCCACCGGCATTGCCCTTGAACGCCATGCGGTCGCTATTCCGCACTGCGAAGCCGTACATGCGAAACACCCCGCGATTTACCTGATTCGTCCGGACAAACCGGTGCATTTTCAGCAGGCCGATGATGATGGCGAGGTCGCCGTCTCACTCATCATCGCGTTAATCGTTGAAAACCCTGCGGCGCAAATGAAATTGCTGCGCCGCCTTTTCAGTGAGCTACAAAACCCGGATACGCTGGACATGCTGCTGGCTGCGCCCGCAGAGCGCCTGGCCGATCGTTTCCGGGAGACGATCCTTGAGCCTGTCGTCTGTGCCCAGGCTTCATAACATACTGATAATAAAAAAGGAGTGCCCTATGAAACGCAAAGTTATTGTTGCCTGTGGCGGTGCTGTCGCCACCTCAACCATGGCAGCAGAAGAGATCAAAGAACTGTGTGAAGCCCACCACATTGAGCTGGATCTGGTCCAGTGCAGGGTGACTGAAATCGAAACCTATATGGACGGTGCAGACCTGATTTGTACCACGGCGAAAGTTGACAGAGCCTTTGGCGACATCCCGGTGGTGCATGGCATGCCGTTTGTATCCGGCGTCGGCATCGAAGCCCTGCAGCAAAAAATTCTGACCATCCTCGAGGGGTAAGAACATGTTTACCGAAATCATGCGGTACATCCTCGATCTGGGGCCAACCGTAATGCTGCCAATCGTCATCATCATCTTCTCTAAGCTGTTGGGGATGAAGCTGGGCGATTGCTTTAAATCCGGCCTGCATATCGGCATTGGCTTCGTCGGGATCGGGCTGGTTATCGGCCTGATGCTTGACTCCATCGGCCCGGCGGCCAAAGCGATGGCTGAGCAGTTCCAGATTAACCTGCACGTGGTGGATGTCGGCTGGCCAGGTTCATCCCCAATGACCTGGGCATCACAGATTGCGCTTATCGCTATCCCTGTTGCCATTGGCGTCAACGTTATCATGCTGGTGACGCGGATGACGCGGGTGGTGAACGTCGATATCTGGAACATCTGGCACATGACCTTCACCGGTGCGATGCTGCACCTGGCAACCGGCTCTTACTGGCTGGGGATCCTGGGCGTTGTGGTGCACGCCGCGTTTGTTTACAAGCTGGGGGACTGGTTTGCCAAAGACACGCGGGACTTCTTCGGTCTGGAAGGGATCGCCATCCCTCACGGCTCGTCAGCTTACCTCGGCCCAATCGCCGTTCTGGTCGATACGATTATCGATAAAATCCCAGGCCTGAAGCGTATTCATTTTAGCGCTGACGACGTGCAAAAACGTTTCGGCCCGTTTGGCGAACCGGTCACGGTTGGGTTTGTGATGGGACTGGCCATTGGCATGCTGGCAGGCTACGACGCCAAATCCGTTCTCCAGTTGGCCGTGAAAACCGCCGCCGTGATGCTGCTAATGCCGCGCGTTATCAAACCGATCATGGACGGCCTGACGCCGATTGCTAAACATGCCCGTAAACGTCTGCAGGCAAAGTTTGGTGGGCAGGAGTTCTTAATCGGTCTCGATCCGGCGCTGCTGCTGGGCCATACATCTGTCGTCTCCGCCAGCCTGATTTTCATACCGCTCACTATCCTGATTGCTGTTCTGGTGCCGGGAAACCAGGTGTTGCCGTTCGGTGACCTTGCCACTATCGGCTTTTTTGTGGCGATGGCGGTCGCGGTGCATCAGGGCAACCTGTTCCGCACGCTTATCTCTGGCGTCATCATCATGGGCATTACGCTGTGGATTGCGACCCAGACCATCGGCCTGCACACCCAGCTTGCGCAAAATGCTGGCGCGTTGAAAGCTGGCGGGCTGGTGGCCTCCATGGACCAGGGCGGTTCACCCGTCACCTGGCTGCTCATCCAGTTGTTCACCTGGCAAAACGTGGTGGGGTTCATCGTGATTGGTGCAATTTACGTCACCGGCATCCTGCTCACCTGGCGACGTGCCCGCGTGTTTAGCGCGGCAGAAAAGAACGCCGCTACCCCGCAAAGCCAGACGGTGTCTTGATATCCGGGGAGCCATGCTCCCCTCTTTTTCTGGAGTGAATATGAAATCAGTGGTAATTCACGCTGAGGGCAACGTGCGCGTTGAAGAACGTCCAATCCCTCACATTCAGGCTGCGGATGATGTGCAGGTGCGTATTGCCTGTTCAGGATTATGTGGCTCCGATATTCCGCGAATTTTTGCCGGAGGGGCACATTATTATCCCATCACCCTGGGGCATGAATTTAGCGGTCATGTCGAAGCCTGTGGTACCGAAGTGCACGATCTCAAGGCAGGCGATCCGGTTGCCTGCGTGCCATTACTGCCTTGCTTTTCCTGTCCGGCGTGTAAAAAAGGCTACTTCTCGCTCTGCAAGCAGTATCAGTTTGTCGGATCGCGCAGCGAAGGCGGCAACGCGGAATATATCGTGGTGAAGCGAGCAAACCTGTTCCGCCTTCCTGCAGAGATGGCAATTGAAGATGGGGCATTTATTGAGCCCATAACCGTAGGGCTACACGCGTTTCATCTCGCTTCCGGCTGCGAGGGTAAGAACGTCATCATTGTCGGCGCAGGCACTATCGGCCTGCTGGCGATGCAGTGTGCACTGGCATTGGGCGCCAACAGCGTAACCGCGATCGATATCAACGACGATAAGCTCGCGCTGGCAACAACGCTGGGGGCAACTCAGGTGTTTAATAGCCGCGCTCTGGCCGCAGACGACATCCTCAACGCCTTGAGCGACAACCCGTTTGATCAGTTGGTTCTTGAGACTGCTGGCACACCGCAAACCGTTACGCTCGCCATTGATATCGCCGGGCCGCGGGCCCAGGTCGCTCTGGTGGGTACGCTGCATCATGACCTGAACTTACCTGCGGCGACATTTGGCAAGATACTGCGTAAGGAGTTGACGCTTCTGGGAAGCTGGATGAATTATTCGGCCCCGTGGCCGGGTGAAGAATGGGAAACCGCGGCACGCCTGCTCACAGAGAAAAAACTGCAGCTAAAGCCCCTTATTGCTCATACCGGCGATAGCGATAGCTTTGCGCAGGCCGTGCAGGGACTAAACGGTGCGCCAATGCAGGGCAAAATCATGCTGCGCTTCGCGTAGTGCTTCGAGCCAGCAACCTGAGCTGGCTCACATTTCCTTTCGAATATTACCGTACCCCTTTCGCATACCTTCGATTAGAATAGAGGCAGTTAATTATCAGGCATTTCAATATGAACTCATTTGAGCGACGCAATAAAATCGTTGACCTCGTCAACGCGCAGGGCAGTGTCATGGTGCTGGATCTGTCGAATATGTTTGGCATTTCAGAAGTGACGATTCGAACAGATCTGCGCCTGCTGGAAGAAAAAGGATTGGTCACGCGTTTTCACGGTGGCGCAGCAAGACCCGGCAGCAGCCTGGCGGAAAGCGAAAATCAGGAAGTGGTGCTGGAAGACCGTTATAAGCTGGCAAGCGACCCGAAAAAGCGCATCGCACAGGCTGCAGCGGCCATGATTGAAGAAGGGATGACGATCATTCTCGATAGCGGTAGCACCACCATGCTCATCGCCGAAGCACTCACCAAAAAAGCCAATATCACCGTCATCACCAACAGCCTGCCTGCCGCGTTTGCCCTCTCGGAAAATAAAGATATTACGCTCGTGGTCTGCGGCGGTACCGTGCGCCATAAAACGCACTCTATGCATGGCACCATCGCCGAGCGCTCTCTGACCGGGATAAGCGCGGACCTGATGTTTGTCGGCGCGGACGGTATTGATGCCACCAACGGCATTACAACGTTCAATGAAGGCTATTCGATAAGCAGCGTGATGGCTGCCGCCGCGCATAAGGTGATTGCCGTGCTGGACGCCAGCAAGTTCAACCGGCGCGGGTTCAACCAGGTGTTGCCGATGGAAAAAATCGACTGTGTGATTACGGATGATGGGATCGGAAAACACGAAAAAGAACTGTTGGGTAAAACGGGCACCGAGATCATCACTGTATAGTGTGCAGGCCGGGTAAGGCACAGAGCCGCCACCCGGCAAAACAGGCAGCAGGAGCTTACTCCCCCTGCTGCTCCAGCGCATACTTATACAGCGCATTTTTCTTCACGCCGTGAATTTCCGCCGCCAGCGCAGCGGCCTTCTTCAGCGGCAGTTCCGCCTGCAGCAGCGCCAGCGTGCGCAGCGCGTCGGCAGGCAGTGCGTCTTCCTGCGCTTTATGCCCTTCGACAATCAGCACCATTTCACCCTTGCGGCGGTTTTCGTCTTCCTTCACCCACGCCAGCAGTTCGCCCACTGGCGCGCCGTGGATCGTTTCCCAGGTTTTGGTCAGCTCGCGCGCCAGCACCACGTAGCGGGATTCACCCCAGACAGTCACCATATCTTCCAGGCTTTCCAGCAGGCGGTGGGTGGATTCGTAAAAAATCAGGGTGCGCGGCTCGGCTTCCAGATCCTTCAATACGTCGCGACGGCCTTTGGATTTAGCTGGCAGGAAGCCTTCATAGCAGAAGCGGTCAGACGGCAGACCTGCGGCGCTTAACGCAGCAATCGCCGCGCACGGCCCCGGCAGCGGCACCACGCGAATACCGGCTTCGCGACAGGTACGCACCAGGTGATAGCCAGGATCGTTGATCAGCGGCGTACCGGCGTCGGAGACCAGCGCAATGTTCTGCCCTTCCTTAAGTTTCGCCACCAGCGTTTCGGCTTTTTGTTGCTCATTGTGATCGTGCAGGGCAAACAAACGGGCGTTAATCGCGAAATGTTGCAGCAGTAAGCCGGTGTGGCGGGTATCTTCAGCGGCAATTAAATCAACAGCTTGCAACACAGTGAGCGCACGTTGGGTAATATCAGACAAATTCCCGATAGGAGTAGGTACAATATAAAGCTGGCCTTGAGAATTATCTGCCGTTTCGTGTTGTTTCATTGTTTCGTCCGTATTGCCGATTTAATATTGAGCATTGCGTAAAAAAAATCACTGGATACAGTATGGTACCGTTAACGTTTCTTCGAAAAAAAGCCACGCGCAGCGTGCCGCTTCTGCTCGCAGCCCTGATCTTTGCAGGCTGTGGCACCCAGGCACCCGATCAGACCGCTGCCCATATGCAGGGATCCGCTCAGGCTGATTCTGGCTTTTATCTGCAACAAATGTCGCAGAGCTCAAATGATACCAAGACCAACTGGCAATTACTCGCCATTCGTGCACTGCTGAAAGAGGGTAAAACCCAGCAGGCAGCCGAACTGTTCAATCAGCTACCGCAGGATCTTAACGACGATCAGCGCCGCGAGCAGGGTCTGCTCTCTGCTGAACTGAAGGTGGCGCAGAAAGATTATGCGGCTGCGAAGAAAATCCTTGGAGACATCGACGTCGGTGCGCTGGACAAAAACCAGCAGGCGCGCTTCTGGCAGGCGGGAATTACCGCTGAGCAGGGGCGCCCTTCCCTGACGCTGCTGCGCGCGCTTATCGCCCAGGAGCCGCTGCTCGCCGGTGCGGATAAACAGAAAAATATCGATGCAACATGGCAGGCGCTCGCCTCCATGACCCAGGAACAGGCGCAAACGCTGGTTATTAACGCCGACGAAAATGTTTTGCAGGGCTGGCTGGATCTGCAGCAGATGTGGTTTAACAACCGCAGCGACCCAACGATGCTGAAAGCAGGTATTACCGACTGGCAAACCCGCTACCCGCAAAACCCGGGCGCGAAAATGCTGCCGACCCAGCTGGTGAATGTGCAGAACTTTAAGCCAGCCTCTACCAGCAAAATCGCGCTGCTTCTGCCGTTGAACGGCCAGGCGGCGGTCTTTGGTCGCACCATTCAGCAAGGCTTTGAAGCGGCGAAAAACGGGACAACTGCCGTAAGCGGTAGTGCCGTACCGGCTCAGTCCGCACAGGCAGCCAACGTGAACGACGTTGTCAGCCCTTCTGCCGCTGAAACCAGCGACCTGACTGCAGCACAAGCGCCAGCGCAGGGGACAATGCAGAACCCGGTCACCGCGCCGACGACGCCACCAGCCGCAACGCCTGCACCTGAAGCAGTACAGGCTCCTGCGGAAACTCAGGCTCCCGTGACGGCTGAACAGCCACAACCGCAAGCCGCGCCAGCAGAACAGCAACCTGCCACGCAGCCTCAGGCCGTGGCAACCACCAGCGCCAACCCGAGTGCTGAGCTGAAAATCTACGACACCACCGCTCAGCCGCTCGATCAAGTGCTGGCGCAGGTGCAAAAAGATGGCGCGAGCATCGTAGTCGGTCCCCTGCTGAAAAACGACGTGGAAACGCTGATAAAGAGCAACACCACGCTGAACGTGCTGGCGCTTAACCAGCCAGAGAACGTGCAGAACCGTGCCAACATCTGCTACTTTGCTCTCTCGCCAGAAGATGAAGCCCGCGACGCGGCGCGACATATTCACGAACAGGGTAAACAGGCGCCGCTGCTGCTGATCCCGCGCAGCGCGTTGGGCGATCGCGTCGCCAATGCCTTTGCCGATGAGTGGCAGAAGATCGGCGGTGGCGTGGTGCTGCAACAGAAATTTGGTTCCGCCTCAGAACTGCGCGCTGGCGTCAACGGCGGCGCAGGTATCGCCCTTAACGGCAGCCCGGTCAGCGCCAGCCTGCCGCAGCAGCAGAGCGTGACCATCGGCGGCCTGACCATTCCGGCCCCTCCAACCGACGCGCAAATCAGCGGTGGCGGCAAAGTGGATGCGGCCTACATTGTCGCGACGCCGGAAGAGATTGCTTTCATCAAGCCGATGATTGCGATGCGCAACGGCAGCCAGAGCGGCGCAACCCTCTACGCCAGTTCGCGCAGCGCGCAGGGCACCGCGGGCCCGGATTTCCGTCTGGAAATGGACGGCCTGCAGTACAGCGAAATCCCAATGCTCGCGGGCAGCAACCCGCCGCTGATGCAGCAGGCGCTGAGCTCGGTACGTAACGACTACTCGCTGGCACGTCTGTACGCCATGGGCGTGGATGCGTGGGCGCTGGCAAACCACTTCACCCAGATGCGTCAGGTGCCGGGCTTCGAGCTCAACGGCAACACCGGCGATCTGACCGCCACTCAGGACTGTGTGATTAACAGGAAGTTATCATGGCTCAAATACCAGCAGGGGCAGATCGTCCCGGCCAGTTAAGCCGCAAAGCGACCGGCGATGCGTGGGAGTTAAAAGCGCGTCGCTGGCTTGAAGGCAAAGGACTGCGTTTTATCGCCGCCAACGTCCGCGGGCGCGGCGGCGAAATCGACCTGATCATGAAAGACGATCGGGTCACCGTGTTTGTAGAAGTGCGTTTTCGACAGTCCTCCCGTTTTGGCGGTGCTGCCGCCAGCGTGACGCTCGCCAAACAACATAAATTATTACAGACTGCCCACTTGTGGCTTGCCCGCCATAATGGGAGCTTTGATACTGTGGATTGCCGGTTCGATGTGATAGCCTTCACCGGAAATGAGATCGAATGGCTTAAAAACGCTTTTGGCGAAGACGCATAATTGAGATTTAAAGGGATAACGTGCTCGAAAGAATTAAAGTGTGCTTCACAGAAAGCATTCAAACACAGATTGCCGCGGCGGAAGCCCTCCCGGACGCGATCTCCCGCGCAGCAATGACGCTGGTACAATCTCTTCTGAACGGCAACAAAATCCTCTGTTGTGGCAATGGCACTTCAGCCGCCAACGCACAGCATTTTGCTGCCAGCATGATCAATCGTTTTGAAACAGAACGCCCGAGTTTACCTGCCATTGCACTTAATACCGATAATGTGGTCTTAACAGCGATTGCTAACGATCGTCTGCATGACGAGATTTACGCGAAGCAGGTGCGGGCCTTAGGCCATGCCGGGGACGTGCTGCTGGCCATCTCCACGCGCGGTAACAGCCGGGATATCGTTAAAGCCGTTGAAGCGGCGGTCACCCGCGATATGACCATCGTTGCGCTGACCGGCTATGACGGCGGCGAGCTGGCAGGTTTACTGGGGCCGCAGGATGTGGAAATTCGCATTCCGTCTCACCGTAGCGCGCGTATTCAGGAGATGCACATGCTCACGGTGAACTGCTTATGCGATCTGATCGATAACACGCTTTTCCCTCACCAGGATGATTAAGGAGTTCTAATGAAGGCTTTATCGACCCTTGCAGTCCTTATGTCTGCACTTCTACTTCAGGGATGTATTGCCGCTGCTGTTGTCGGTACCGCAGCTGTCGGCACCAAAGCGGCGACCGATCCGCGTTCTGTCGGGACACAGGTTGATGACGGTACGCTGGAGCTGCGCGTCAACAGTGCGCTGTCGAAAGACGAACAAATCAAGAAAGAAGCGCGTATTAACGTAACGGCTTATCAGGGCAAAGTGCTGCTGGCAGGCCAGGCGCCTAATACCGAATTAGCCTCCCGCGCTAAACAGATCGCGATGGGCGTAGAAGGGACAACAGAGGTGTTCAATGAAGTGCGCCAGGGCCAGCCAATTGGTTTGGGCGATGCGTCTTCCGATACCTGGATCACCACCAAAGTGCGCTCTCAGCTGCTGGGCTCGGACCAGGTGAAATCGTCAAACGTGAAAGTGACCACCGAGAACGGCGAAGTGTTCCTGCTGGGTCTGGTGACTGAGCGTGAAGGGAAAGCGGCGGCGGATATCGCCAGCCGGGTGAGCGGCGTGAAGCACGTCACCACCGCGTTTACTTATATCAAGTAATTCACACCTGACTGTAAGCCCGGTAAGCGCCAGCGCCACCGGGCTTTTTTTTACATCAACGCAATACTGCCCACAATCCCCCCACTCAACGCCACCAGCCCCGCCGTCAACCACAGCGCTTTCGCGGGGAATGACTTACGCAGCATGATAAGCGACGGCAGGCTGATCGCCGGCAGCGTAATCAGCAGCGCCAGTGCAGGCGCGGTCCCCATGCCAGCCAGCATCATGGTCTGAACAATCGGAATTTCCGCCGCCGTTGGGATCACGAAGAGGCAGCCTGCAACGGCCATCGCAATGACCCACATCAGCGTGTTGTCGATAGCGCCATCCGCATGCGGGAAGAGCCAGACGCGCGCCGCCCCCAATACCAGCACCGCCAGGATATAAACCGGGATGGTGCTCCAGAAAAGCTGCCACAGCGCGATACCCCAGCGCGCAAAAAAACCACCCTGCGGCTCGCTGATGTCCAGCTCAACGGCAGCGGTCTCAGGCGCGTTGTCCTTCACCAGTTTTTGCACCAGCGTCGCCACCACCAGCACCGTCGCCAGCCCGGCAACCAGGCGGATCGCAGCAAAATGCCACCCAAGCACAAAGCCCATAAAGACCAGCGTTGCCGGGTTGAGCAGCGGGTTACCCATCCAGAACGCCAGCGCGCCGCCCATCGACACGCGCTGACGACGCATACCCGCCGCAACCGGTGCGGCGCAGCAGGAGCACATCATGCCCGGCAGGGAGAAAATCGTCCCCAGCAGCGTGCCCTGAAAACGCGGCTGGCCGAGTGTTTTCACCAGCCAGTTACGCGGGATGAGCACCTGTATCAGCGAGCCCAGAATCACGCCCAGTACAGCGGCTTTCCAGACGGCAAGGAAGTAGACCATGGCGTAATCCCACGCCGCCTGAAGCGGGCTGGAATCAGCCTGAGCGAGAATAGATTTACCGATGCTGTGCGTTTCGGCGGCGGTGAAGGCTTTGCCGTAGTACGGCTGCCATTTCACATACCAGAGGCCAACAATGACCACGAGAAAGAAAAGTGCGGGCTTCCACCATTGAACAGGTGTTGCCGCCTGAGATGAAGACTGACCAGTCATAGCATTCCCCGGAGAGTAGTAGGTTATTAGCCGGGGGAGTTTACGCCTCGTCCTGGGCGATTTCACGCAGTTTTGCCGAAGGGATAATGTTGACCCCCGCTTTCAACGGTGCCAGCCCTTCGTTTAGCATCGCAAGGGCGACGTCCCGCGCCTCGATAGATTTCCAGTTGCCGGGAAGGATCTTAAACAGCGGGGCCAATATCGACTCGTTAAATCGGCGTTCGTCCCTGTGGCCGCTGAGCATCGAGGGGCGCACAATCGTCAGCTGCTCCCATTTCTGCGCGATCAGCGCATCCTCCATCTTACCCTTCACCTTGTTGTAGAAAAAAGGCGATCCGGCATTGGCACCCAGCGCACTGACCACCAGAAAATGTTTGGCCCCCAGTTTTTTCGCCGTGAGCGCCGTGTCCACCACCAGCGTGTAGTCGGCATGGATAAATGCCTCTTTGCTGCCCGCCTCACGCCGCGTGGTACCCAGACAACAAAAGGCGATATCAATGGGATCCTGGACCTGCGCCAGCGCGTCCGTCAGCTGCGGATCGTGCGGGTTAAATACGCCGGAGACGTCCGCCAGCGGCCGACGCGTAGGCGCTGCAATGTAGTTCACGCGGCGATCCTGAATCAGCAACCGCAGCAGATGATCCCCCACCAGCCCGGTGGCGCCCGTAATCAGTACCTGACTCATCGTATCCCCTTTACAGAATTGTCCGTTTGCGAACTCAGCGTGGTCGACCACACTTATACCCTAAATAATTCGAGTTGCAGGAAGGCGGCAAGGGAGTGAATCCCCAGGAGCTTACATAAGTAAGTGACTGGGGTGAACGAGTGCAGCCAACGCACATGCAACTTGAAGTATGACGGGTATAGAAGTCTGTTACAGGTAAGTATTTACCACAAGCGGAGAAAAATCAGTCTGAACCCAAAACAACGGAGGAAGCATGGGCAAGAAAATCGCAGTCTTGATTACCGACGAGTTTGAAGATTCAGAATTCACCTCTCCTGCAGAGGCGTTCCGCAAGGCGGGACATGAGGTCATCACCATTGAGAAAGAGGCGGGCAAAACGGTGACAGGCCATAAGGGCGAGGCCACGGTGACGATTGATGAGTCTATCGATAACGTTAGCCCCTCAGATTTTGACGCCCTGCTGTTACCCGGCGGCCATTCACCCGACTCCCTGCGCGGAGATGAGCGCTTCGTCACCTTCACCCGTAACTTTGTGAGCACCGGTAAGCCGGTATTTGCTATCTGCCACGGCCCACAGTTGCTGATCAGCGCCGAAGTCGTGCGCGGGCGTAAGCTTACCGCCGTGAAGCCGATCGTTATCGATCTGAAAAACGCAGGCGCTGAGTTCTACGATCAGGAGGTGGTCAACGACAAAGACCAGCTGATCACCAGCCGAACCCCGGACGATCTCCCGGCGTTTAACCGCGAAGCGCTACGCCTGCTCGGCGCGTAGCCAGTGCAGCTTCTTGCCAAAGCCCAGGGTGTTGTCGGTAAATTTCAGCTCATCGAGGCGGATTTCCCACACCGGGGCTTTTAGCGCAGCGGCAACGGGAAAGCGGCGCGTGTAGTGCCTACGATGCGCCTCGCTCTCTTCTCCCTCCAGCCGACGAATTTCACCTTTGAACTGCACGCCGCGGATCAGCGCGACCGTTTTCGGCTGGCCGTTTACCGTGCCCGCCACCTTTGCCTGCTGTCCGGTCATCTGCGCATGACGCGTGTTGTCTTCACTCATGACATAAAACGCCACGCGCTCAGGGTCGTAGTAGTAAAACGCATTTGCGCACCACATCTCACCCTCGTCACAGACGCACCAGGTGACAACATGCTGCTTCGCCAGCCAGCGGTTAATGGCGGCCAGTGTTTCCATTTTCGTTCTCTCTCATGCTATGGTGCGTTTACCTTAACATACTGAATCTGTTTACCGTGTGCTGGTTTCTCTATCTTGTCCGAACCGCTGATAACGCACTCTACACCGGGATCACCACCGATGTGGCGCGGCGTTTTTTACAACATCAAACGGGGAAAGGTGCAAAGGCGCTGCGGGGGAAAGGGGAACTGCAGCTGGCATTTTCAGCCGCAGTGGGCGACAGATCGCTGGCGCTCAGGCTGGAATACCGCATCAAGCAGCTCACGAAGTGCCAGAAGGAGCGCCTCGTCACCGGAGACGGCTCCTTTGAGGCGCTACGCGAGAGCCTGATTAAAAGCGATTGAAATGATCGTGGTAGTCCACCAGGCCATTGACGCCGTTGAGGGCGTCGTCCGCCAGACGGTGCACCTGGAAAGCGGATTCCGTACCCGGCCATCGGCAGCGCAGGTCGTAATGTGCGGCCTGCTCGAAGCCTAATCGACCATAGAACGCCGGATCGCCCAGCGTGACTACGGCGGCATAGCCAAACTCATTCAGCGAGTCCAGCCCTTCATAGACCAGCTGGCGCGCCAGACCTTGCCCGCGATAGTTTTCATCTACCGCCAGCGGTGCCATTCCTACCCACTGAAGATCGTCGCCCTGAACGATGACCGGGCTGAAGGCGACATAGCCGACAACCTGACCTTCATCATCGGTAGCAACCAGACCCAGCGTGATCAGGCCGTCTTCACGGAGATCGTGGACCAGTTGAGCTTCCGCATCGCTCTCAAAAGAGCGGCGCAATAACGCATCGATACCCGGTGCATCAATCCCAATTTCGACTCGAATCAGCATGGCTCACCTACTGAAGTGTGTTTACCGTCCGGCGGGGTTTTCAGCCCGGCCTCAACAAAATCTGCCATTTGCATCAACATCACGCGCAGCGCTTTCGGCATCTGCTCCAGCTCAATGGCATCCATTAAATTCTTCACGTACAGGCCAAGCTCCGTATCCCCTTCAATCACCAGACGGCGCTGGAAGAAGAGCGTATCCGGATCCTGCTTACGTGCGGCAATCATCAGCAGATCGCTGGCATCAGCGCTAAAGCTCACGTCCGCCTCTGCGGATTCACGCACGATCAGCTGGCCGTTCTCTACGGAGGTAAACCAGCGCAGCCCGATGTCGCGTACCTCAATGCTCAGCCAGCGGCCTTCCAGGAACTCCAGCTCGCCGTCCTGCAGTGCCTGGCGGAACTGCCAGCTCAGGACCTGCTCCAGCACCTGGCGCTTAAGCGCGAACGGTGCCAGCTTGACCGGCACGCTCAGCATAGATGGACCCAATTGTACGAGACGTGAACGCAGTTTCTCCAGCACGAGCTTTACTCCCTGATATCTGTAATCCCGCTATTTTGCCACATCCATTCCAGAACATAGCGGCGTAAATCAACAAACCGTCGTCCGGCTTACCTCATTATTGGTGTCATCAATACGCCATTAGCTGCCTTAAATCAAAAATTGTCGCCTGTGGGTTAATTAAAATCCCAGCTCGTTAACAATTTTGCGATCCCAGCGATCGAGAACATCAGGATAAATTATGGAGCTGCTCTGCCCTGCCGGAAACCTTCCGGCGCTTAAGGCGGCCATCGAAAATGGGGCCGATGCGGTCTATATCGGGCTAAAGGATGATACCAACGCTCGCCATTTTGCTGGCCTCAACTTTACGGAGAAAAAGCTTCAGGAAGCCGTTAACTTCGTTCATCAGCACCGCCGCAAACTGCACATAGCCATCAACACCTTCGCCCATCCTGATGGCTACGCCCGCTGGCAGCGCGCGGTGGACATGGCGGCACAGCTGGGTGCGGATGCACTGATCCTGGCCGACCTTGCCATGCTTGAGTATGCAGCAGAACGCTATCCGCATATTGAGCGCCACGTCTCTGTTCAGGCATCCGCCACCAACGAAGAAGCCGTGCGTTTTTATCATCAAAACTTCGACGTGGCCCGCGTGGTGCTGCCGCGCGTGCTCTCTATTCATCAGGTTAAGCAACTCGCGCGCGTCACGCCAGTGCCGCTGGAAGTTTTTGCCTTTGGCAGCCTGTGCATCATGGCCGAAGGCCGCTGCTATCTCTCCTCTTATTTAACCGGTGAATCGCCGAATACCGTCGGAGCCTGCTCCCCTGCCCGCTTTGTTCGCTGGCAGCAGACCCCTCAGGGGCTGGAGTCTCGCCTGAATGAGGTGCTGATTGACCGCTATCAGGACGGTGAAAACGCCGGTTATCCAACCCTATGCAAAGGCCGCTACCTGGTCGACGGCGAGCGCTACCACGCGCTGGAGGAGCCAACCAGCCTCAACACGCTGGAACTGCTGCCGGAACTGCTGGCGGCCAATATTGCCTCGGTGAAAATCGAAGGTCGCCAACGCAGCCCAGCCTACGTGAGCCAGGTGGCGAAAGTATGGCGTCAGGCCATCGACCGCTGCATGGCGGACCCGCAGAGCTACGCTCCGCAGGCGGCCTGGATGGAGACGCTCGGTTCGATGTCCGAAGGCACGCAAACCACCCTTGGCGCGTATCACCGTAAATGGCAGTGAGATAACCATGAAATATTCATTAGGACCGGTGCTCTACTACTGGTCAAAAGAGACGCTGGAAGATTTTTACCAACAGGCCGCCGCCAGCAGCGCCGATGTGATTTACCTCGGCGAAGCGGTGTGCAGCAAGCGCCGCGCCACCAAAGTGGGCGACTGGCTGGATATGGCGAAAAGCCTGGCCGGAAGCGGCAAGCAGGTGGTGCTCTCGACGCTTGCGCTGGTGCAGGCGTCTTCCGAACTGGGCGAGCTTAAGCGCTATGTCGAAAACGGCGAATTCCTGCTGGAAGCGAGCGATCTCGGCGTGGTGAACATGTGCGCTGAACGCAAGCTGCCGTTTGTCGCGGGCCATGCCCTGAACTGCTATAACGCCGTGACCCTGCGCCTGCTGCTTAAGCAGGGGATGACGCGCTGGTGCATGCCGGTTGAACTCTCCCGCGACTGGCTGGCAAACCTGCTGAATCAGTGCGACGAGCTGGGCATTCGCAATCAGTTTGAAGTGGAAGTGCTGAGCTACGGGCATCTGCCGCTGGCCTACTCCGCCCGCTGCTTTACCGCGCGCTCGGAAGACCGCCCGAAAGACGAATGCGAAACCTGCTGCATCAAGTACCCGAACGGTCGCAGCATGCTGTCGCAGGAAAACCAACAGGTGTTTGTCCTCAACGGCATTCAGACCATGAGCGGCTATGTCTATAACCTCGGTAACGAGCTGGCGTCGATGGACGGGCTGGTGGATATGGTGCGTTTGTCGCCGCTGGATACCGGCGTGTTCGCGATGCTGGATGCCTTCCGCGCCAATGAAAACGGCGCCGCTCCGCTGCCGCTGACGGCAAACAGCGACTGCAACGGTTACTGGAAACGTCTCGCCGGGCTGGAACTTCAGGCGTAAAAAAGGCTCACTTTGTTAACAACGGTTATCATTTTTTAATGCAGTATTAAAGATTCACCGTCGACAAAGTGAGCTGTTATGACTGACAAAACCATTCCGTTTTCGGTGCTGGATCTGGCGCCGATCCCTCAGGGTTCCTCGGCTCGAGAAGCCTTTTCGCACTCTCTCGATCTCGCTCAGCTGGCCGAAAAGCGTGGCTATCACCGCTACTGGCTGGCCGAGCACCACAACATGGTGGGCATCGCCAGCGCCGCCACCTCGGTACTGATTGGCTATCTGGCAGCCAATACCACTACCCTGCACCTGGGCTCCGGCGGCGTGATGCTGCCAAACCACGCCCCGCTGGTGATTGCCGAGCAGTTTGGCACCCTGAACACTCTCTATCCGGGGCGTATTGATTTGGGCCTTGGTCGTGCGCCGGGCAGCGACCAGCCGACCATGCGTGCCCTGCGCCGCCATATGAGCGGCGATATCGACAACTTCCCGCGCGACGTGGCCGAGCTGGTGGACTGGTTCGACGCGCGCGATCCTAACCCGCACGTGCGCCCGGTCCCGGGCTACGGTGAGAAGATCCCGGTTTGGTTGTTGGGATCAAGCCTGTATAGCGCTCAGCTCGCCGCGCAGCTTGGGCTGCCGTTTGCCTTCGCCTCGCACTTCGCACCGGATATGCTGCATCAGGCGTTGCATCTTTACCGCACGAACTTCAAACCGTCCGAGCGTCTGGAGAAGCCGTACGCGATGGTCTGTATCAACATCATTGCCGCCGACAGCAATCGCGACGCGGAATTCCTGTTTACCTCCATGCAGCAGGCATTTGTGAAGCTGCGTCGCGGTGAGACGGGCCAGCTGCCGCCGCCGGTGGAGAATATGCATCAGCTGTGGTCAGCCTCCGAACAGTATGGCGTTCAGCAGGCGCTGAGCATGTCGCTGGTGGGTGATAAAGCGAAAGTGCGTCACGGGCTGGACGAGGTGCTGCGCGAAACGCAGGCGGATGAAATTATGGTTAACGGCCAGATTTTCGATCACCAGGCGCGTTTGCATTCGTTTGATTTGGCGATGCAGGTTAAAGAAGAGTTGGTGGGGTAGCCTTTTTGCCGGATGGCGGCTTCGCCTTATCCGGCCTACGCGATCCCTGTAGGCCCGGTAAGCGTAGCGCCACCGGGCAATGTATTTACTGGTAAACAGGCAACAGGTTAAAACTCGACAGCACGTGTACCAGCGCGTTGCCAACGCCAAACACCAGAATCAGCACAATCATTGGCTTGCCGCCCCAGACGCGGAATTTAGGGCTGCCGAAGCGTTTACGTGATTTACGCGCCAGCAGCGCTGGCACAATCGCCGCCCAGATGGTTGCCGCCAGTCCGGCATAGCCGATGGCGTACAGGAAACCGTTCGGCCACAGCAGACCACCCACAATCGGCGGCAGGAAGGTCAGCAGCGCGGTTTTGAAGCGCCCCATCGCAGAATCATCAAAGCCAAACAGATCCGCCAGGTAGTCAAACAGCCCCAGGGTCACGCCGAGGAATGAACTCGCCACCGCAAAGTTAGAGAAGACCACCAGCAGCAGATCCAGGCTGCGGCTGTTCAGCACGCCGCTCAGGGCCTGCACCAGCACGTCGATGTTACCGCCCTTCTGTGCAATGCCGATAAATTCTGGACGTGGGATGTTGCCCATCGTCCCCAGCAGCCAAATCACGTACAGCCCCAGCGCCAGCAGCGTACCGTAGACCAGACACTTCACAATGGTGCGCGGATCTTTGCCGTAGTACTTCATCAGGCTCGGCACGTTGCCGTGATAACCAAACGACGCCAGACAGAACGGCAGCGTCATCAGCAGGTACGGCGTGTAGGAGGTGTTCACTTCGGCGACGTTAAACAGCGTGGCGGGCGTCACGTGCCCCAGCAGGCTGCCGAAGGTCAGGAAGAAGGTGATGACCTTAGCGCCCAACACGATCGCCGTCATGCGGCTCACCGCCCTGGTACTCATCCAGACGATAAACGCCACGCCCAGTGCAAAGCAGAGCCCCGCCAGACGCGCCGGAACGTTCAGCGACATCTCAGCAAAAGTGTGATGCAGAATCGAGCCGCTCGCGGAGATATACGCATAGGTCAGGATGTAGAGCACAAACGCGATGGACAGCCCGTTCACCAGGTTCCAGCCTTTGCCCAGCAGATCTTTGGTGATGGTGTCGAAGCTGGAGCCAATGCGATAGTTCAGGTTCGCCTCAAGGATCATCAGCCCGGAGTGGAGCATGCAAAACCAGGTGAACACCAGCGCCGCCAGCGACCAGAAGAACCACGCACCGGACATGACCACTGGCAGGGAGAACATCCCAGCACCAATGATGGTACCGCCGATGATCACCACGCCGCCAAGCAGCGAGGGTGACGTTTGGGTGGTGGTTAGTGTCGCCATACAGCCATTACTCCAGTCAAAAATGTGGTATGCAGTTTAATGTGCAGCACTGTACCAGTACAAGAGTACAAAGGGAATAAAAAAAGCCCCGATAGCAATTATCGGGGCTGTATATATTACTTTACGTCAGTGGCGTAAGGCTTACGCGTCACGGCGACGGCTTGAGCTGTCGTCACGACGTGGGCCACGGCTTTCACGGCGTTCGCCGGAGAAACGACGTGGTTCACCACGACCTTCGCTACGACCGCCTTCACGACGCTCTCCACCGAAGCTGCGGCCACCGCCACGACGTTCGCCACCGCGGTCAGAGCGAGGCTGTGCATCACCCATCAGCTGCATGTTCATCGGCTTGTTCAGGATGCGAGTACGCGTAAAGTGCTGCAGTACTTCGCCCGGCATGCCTTTTGGCAGTTCGATGGTGGAGTGAGTGCCGAACAGCTTGATGTTACCAATGTAACGGCTGCTGATGTCGCCTTCGTTAGCGATCGCGCCAACGATATGACGAACTTCAACACCGTCATCACGGCCAACTTCAATGCGGTACAGTTCCATTTCGCCAGCGTCACGACGCTCGCGACGTGGACGGTCTTCACCACCACGCTCTGGACGGTCACCGCGTGGGCCACGGTCATTGCGGTCATTACGGTCGCCACGACGTTCGAAACGATCGTCACGGTCACGGAATTCACGCTTAGGACGCATTGGCGCATCTGGTGGCACGATCAGGCTACGTTCGCCCTGAGCCATTTTCAGCAGTGCTGCAGCCAGGGTTTCCATATCCAGCTCTTCGCCTTCAGCGGTAGGCTGAATCTGCGACAGCAGCGCACGGTACTGATCCAGATCGCTGCTTTCCAGCTGCTGCTGGACTTTCGCGGCGAATTTTTCCAGACGGCGTTTGCCCAGCAGATCTGCGTTTGGCAGGTCAGCTTCTGGAATGGTCAGCTTCATAGTGCGTTCAATGTTACGCAGCAGACGACGCTCGCGGTTCTCAACGAACAGCAGCGCACGGCCAGCACGGCCCGCACGACCGGTACGACCGATACGGTGAACGTAAGACTCAGAATCCATTGGGATGTCGTAGTTTACAACCAGGCTGATACGCTCAACGTCCAGACCACGTGCTGCCACGTCGGTTGCAATCAGGATATCCAGACGACCGTCTTTCAGACGCTCCAGAGTCTGCTCACGCAGGGCCTGGTTCATGTCGCCGTTCAGCGCTGCGCTGTTGTAGCCGCTACGCTCCAGGGCTTCAGCCACTTCCAGGGTCGCGTTTTTGGTACGAACGAAGATGATCGCCGCATCAAAATCTTCTGCTTCCAGGAAACGTACCAGCGCTTCGTTTTTGCGCATGCCGTACACAGACCAGTAGCTCTGGCTGATGTCCGGGCGAGTGGTCACGCTGGACTGAATACGCACTTCCTGCGGCTCTTTCATGAAGCGGCGGGTAATGCGACGGATAGCTTCTGGCATGGTTGCAGAGAACAGAGCGGTCTGATGACCTTCCGGGATCTGCGCCATGATGGTTTCGACGTCTTCGATGAAGCCCATACGCAGCATTTCATCTGCTTCATCCAGTACCAGGCCGCTCAGTTTAGAGAGGTCCAGAGTACCGCGCTTCAGGTGATCCAGCAGACGGCCCGGCGTACCGACGACAATCTGTGGGCCCTGGCGCAGGGCGCGTAACTGCACGTCATAACGCTGGCCGCCGTACAGGGCTACCACGTTTACGCCGCGCATATGTTTAGAGAATTCCGTCATTGCTTCAGCAACCTGAACAGCCAGTTCACGGGTTGGAGCCAGGACGAGGATCTGCGGAGCACGCAGGTCCGGATCGATGTTGTTCAGCAGCGGCAGCGAGAACGCTGCGGTTTTTCCGCTACCAGTCTGGGCCATGCCCAGCACGTCACGACCGGCGAGTAAATGCGGTATGCATTCTGCCTGGATCGGAGATGGTTTTTCGTAACCCAGATCGTTAAGGGATTCAAGGATAGGAGCCTTCAGGCCCAGATCTGCAAAAGTGGTTTCGAATTCAGCCATGTAGTACAAGTGCCTCGATATTAATGGCGGCCAGTCTACATAACTCATCGTGAAAATTTTCGGTAATTTTCATTGAAAGTGTGAACCGGCTCAAAGTAGGTGTATTGACGAACAACAACGCCCTCACCAGTTAAGGTGATGGCAATCAAAAGATTACGGGCTGATGTTTATGTCGTCAGCTATTGCTGGTCCGATTCTGCCAGGTCGTCTTGCTCCTGGCCCAAGAGCGATAATTCCAACAATGCATAACGGTGCTCAACGAAGTTGTGTACGTTGTTAGCAACCGCTAATTTGAACAGTGCCGTAGCGCTGTCCATATCCCCCAGACTTAGGTAGTACTTACCTAAATAGAAGTTGGTTTCACTGAGATGCTCAGCGAGCGAGGTGTTATCCGTTGCGTCCGCCTTGAGGCGTTCCATTAGCGTTGCTTCGCTAATGTTGCCCAGGTAGAACTCGACAATGTTCCATCCCCATTGTTCCTTGTCCGATTTCTCGAAGCGCTGTTTCAGTGCTTCTTTGGCCTGCTTCTCATCGAGCTTCTGCTCAACGATGTAAAGCCACAGGCTGCGGAAAGGATCATTAGGATCGTCTTGATAAAACGCCAGCAGATCATCTTGCGCTAACTTATCACGACCGCCGTAATACAATGCGATACCGCGATTCAAGTGCGCGTAGTTGTAAGTTGGATCAAGCTCAAGTACAGAATCAAACGCTTCATAGGCAGCATCAAAATTGCCTGCCTGCGTTAAGTAAATGCCTAAGTAATTGAATACTTCAGGCATATCAGGTCGAATTGCCAGCGCTTGTGAAAAATCATTCCGCGCTAATGCCCTCAGACCGAGACTATCATACAACACTCCGCGCTCATATAAAAGCTGTGCGCGTTCGTCATCGGTTAAAGCCCGACTGGCAAGAATTTGTTCCATGCGTGCCAGAATCACTTCCTGCTGCAAAGTCGGTTGCAATGGCACTGCGAGGACTTCGCTCTTACGCCAGGCAGAGTTGCTGCATCCTGCCAGCGTTAAAGCTGTCGCAACGAAACACCAGCGCAAAAAAGGCTTCATTTCCCACTCCCGAAGACAACTATTGGATGAACGTCCTGTCCCCCGGCGGCTTAACAAGGCGTCCTGCCTGATAATAAACCCTCCGCCGAAGCGGAGGGCAAATGCTACCTTACTCGCCTTGTTCTGCGGCTGGCGCTTCTGGCGCAGCGGCAGGAGACTGCTCGGTTGCTTCTTTAATGCTCAGACGGATACGGCCCTGACGGTCAACTTCCAGAACCTTAACCGGCACTTCCTGACCCATCTGCAGGTAATCGGTCACTTTCTCAACACGCTTGTCAGCGATCTGAGAGATGTGAACCAGACCTTCTTTACCGCCACCGATGGCAACGAATGCGCCAAAGTCAACGATACGGGTCACTTTACCGGCATAGATACGGCCCACTTCGATCTCTGCAGTGATCTCTTCGATGCGGCGGATAGCGAATTTCGCTTTTTCGCCGTCGGTTGCTGCGATCTTCACAGTACCGTCATCTTCGATTTCGATCGTGGTGCCAGTCTCTTCGGTCAGCGCACGGATTACGGAACCGCCCTTACCGATAACGTCTTTGATCTTGTCTGGATTGATCTTGATGGTGTGGATACGCGGAGCGAACTGAGAAATGTCGCCACGTGGCGCGTTAATCGCCTGTTCCATCACGCCCAGGATGTGCAGACGCGCACCTTTAGCCTGGTTCAGAGCAACCTGCATGATCTCTTTGGTGATACCTTCAATTTTGATATCCATCTGCAGCGCAGAGATACCTTCGCGGGAACCCGCGACTTTGAAGTCCATATCGCCCAGGTGGTCTTCGTCGCCCAGGATGTCAGACAGAACAACAAAGTTGTCGCCTTCTTTCACCAGACCCATAGCGATACCAGCCACAGCGGCTTTGATTGGTACGCCTGCATCCATCAGCGCCAGAGAGGCACCACACACGGAAGCCATGGAAGAAGAACCGTTAGATTCGGTGATTTCAGAAACCACACGAACGGTGTACGGGAATTTGTCAGCTTCTGGCATCACTGCCAGTACGCCGCGCTTCGCCAGACGACCGTGACCAATTTCACGACGCTTCGGCGAGCCAACCATACCGGTCTCACCTACGGAGTACGGAGGGAAGTTGTAGTGGAACAGGAAGCTGTCAGTACGCTCGCCCATCAGTTCGTCGATGTTCTGTGCGTCACGTGCGGTACCCAGGGTCGCGGTAACCAGCGCCTGCGTTTCGCCACGGGTGAACAGTGCGGAACCGTGAGTACGTGGCAGTACGCCAGTACGAACGTCCAGACCACGGATCATGTCTTTTTCGCGGCCATCGATACGCGGTTCGCCTGCCAGTACGCGGCTACGAACGGTGTTTTTCTCGATAGCGTGCAGAATTTCGCTCAGCTCGTTAGCATCCAGGGATTCATCTTCAGCCAACAGCGTCGCGATGGTTTCAGATTTGATGACGTCAACCTGAGCGTAACGCTCTTGTTTGTCGGTGATGCGGTATGCATCGCTCAGACGTGCGCCTGCCAGTGCAGCAACGCGAGCATTCAGCGCGTCGTTAACCGCTTCTGGCTGCCAGTCCCAACGTGGTTTACCGGCTTCTTTCACCAGGTCGTTGATGTTCTGGATAACGATCTGCTGCTGGTCGTGGCCAAATACCACAGCGCCCAGCATCTGGTCTTCGCTCAGCAGTTCAGCTTCGGATTCAACCATCAGAACCGCTGCTTCAGTACCGGCAACCACCAGGTCCAGCTTACTTTCTTTCAGCTCTTCCTGGGTTGGGTTCAGCACGTACTGGTCATTGATGTAGCCAACGCGCGCGGCACCGATTGGGCCATTGAATGGAATACCAGACAGTGACAGGGCAGCAGATGCGCCGATCATCGCAACGATGTCCGGGTTAACCTGTGGGTTAACGGAAACAACGGTCGCGATAACCTGTACTTCGTTAACGAAGCCTTCCGGGAACAGTGGACGAACCGGGCGGTCAATCAGACGCGCGATCAGGGTTTCGCCTTCGCTTGGACGGCCTTCACGACGGAAGAAACCACCCGGGATTTTACCGGCAGCGTAGGTACGCTCCTGGTAGTTAACGGTCAGCGGGAAGAAGTCCTGACCTGGTTTAGCTTTTTTCTGGCCAACAACGGTAACGAATACCGCGGTGTCATCCATGCTTACCATAACGGCAGCAGTAGCCTGACGTGCCATCATGCCGGTTTCCAGCGTGACGGTATGTTGACCATACTGGAATTTACGAACGATCGGATTCAGCAAAGTTCTGTCCTTTCTTAAATGTATGACAGCACACCACAGGTGTGCTGACGATTTAACCCGACCTTCTTCGCATCCTCGCGACTAATGACAACCGACACCCCCATGGGTGAAGCCTCTCATTAGCCGCGCGAACCTCTGCAATGAAGATCATTTATAGCAACAATACAATAGTTTCCAGTGAATTGCTGCCGTCTGGTTGAAAAAAGGGGCCATCAGGCCCCCTTTTCTGAAACTCGCAAGACTTAGCGACGCAGACCCAGACGCTCGATCAGCGCGGTGTAACGTGCAACATCTTTACGTTTCAGGTAGTCGAGCAGTTTACGACGCTGAGAAACCATACGCAGCAGACCACGACGGCTGTGGTGATCTTTTTTGTGCTCTGCAAAGTGACCCTGCAGGTGGTTAATCTGTGCAGTCAGCAGTGCAACCTGAACTTCGGTAGAACCGCTGTCGTTAGTACCACGACCAAACTCAGAAACGATTTTAGCTTTAGCTTCAACGCTTAGAGACATTTTCAAACTCCAGAATATAAAGAATGTAAGGATGCCGATCTCTAATTCAGCAATCCCAGTATACGACCAACAAATTGTTAAACAATTTGCAGATCGTTAAGCGGCGATATTCTACTCGTCTCCCCTGCTTATCGCAAGGTGAGGTGTTATCGCCGTCACGCTTCGATCGGATACTCGACGACCAGACGACGCGGCGCAACGCGCCCTTCACCGTCCATTTCGCCCATACCGATGAATTTCCCGTCGTCACCTTCCGTCACGCGTACCAGCCCTTCAAGCGGCGCATCCGCCGTACGAACCGGGTTGCCGTTCTTAAAGTAAACGGACGATGTTAAAGGAAGATTAACGATCGGGAAGTCCGCCGCCGGACTGTCCATTGGCATCAGCAAGGAATCGAGCAAATCTGCCGGCGCGATCCCCTGCGCTTCCGCCTGTTCAACCAGCGCGTGCAGATGTTCCAGGGTCACCATCCGCTCCACCGGGTACTTGCTCACCGCCAGACGACGCAAGTAAATCACATGCGCCCCGCAGCCCAGCTTTTCACCGAGGTCATCGATGATGGTACGAATATAGGTGCCTTTCGAACAGTGTACTTCCAGCTCCAGCTCATCGCCTTCATGGCGAATGAACAGCAGTTCATACACGGTAATCGGACGGGCTTCACGCGGAACGTCGATGCCCTGGCGCGCATATTCGTAGAGCTTCTTGCCCTGATATTTCAGCGCCGAATACATCGACGGCACCTGCATCGTGTCACCACGGAAGCTTTCCAGCGCCGCATCAAGCTGCTCTGCGCTGAAGGTCACCGGGCGCTCTTCGACTACCTGGCCATCCGCGTCGGAGGTATCCGTGCGCTGGCCCAGTTTAGCGATAACGCGATAACGCTTATCGGAATCCAGCAGATACTGGGAGAACTTTGTCGCCTCTCCCAGGCAAACCGGCAGCATACCGGTCGCCAGCGGATCCAGCGCGCCCGTATGGCCCGCACGGTTGGCGTTAAAAATACGCTTCACTTTTTGCAGTACGTCGTTGCTGGATGCGCCCTGCGGTTTATCCAGCAGCAGTACGCCATGCACGTCGCGACCGCGACGACGAGGACGACTCATCAGTCCTCCTTGCTGTCGTCCGCTGGGTTCACACGACGCTCATCGTCATGTTTCACCACGCTGGTCACCAGGTTGGACATGCGCATACCTTCTACCAGCGAGTTATCGTAGAAGAAGGTCAGCTCAGGCACGATACGCAGACGCATCGCTTTGCCGAGCAGAGAGCGGATGAAACCAGAGGCTTCCTGCAGCGCTTTAATGCCGTTTTTCACCGCGGCTTCGTCCTGATCGTTCAGGAAAGTCACGAACACTTTGGCATACGCCAGATCGCGGGACATCTCAACGCCAGACACGGTGGTCATCATACCAATACGCGGGTCTTTAATTTCACGTTGCAGAATGAGTGCGATCTCTTTCTGCATTTCCTGCGCTACGCGCTGAGGGCGACCAAATTCTTTCGCCATAATAAATTCTCCAGACAAAAAAGGGGCTAAAAGCCCCTTTTAAAATTATTGCCGGGTGGCGCGAGGCGATCCCGGCTTACAATCGGTAATTAAGCGATGGTACGCTGAATTTCGATGATCTCGAACACTTCGATCATATCGCCAACGCGAACGTCGTTGTAGTTCTTCACGCCGATACCACATTCCATGCCGTTACGGACTTCGTTAACGTCATCTTTGAAGCGGCGCAGGGATTCCAGCTCGCCTTCGTAGATAACCACGTTGTCACGCAGTACGCGGATTGGGTTGTGACGCTTGATGTTACCTTCGGTAACCATACAGCCCGCGATCGCACCGAATTTCGGTGATTTGAACACGTCACGTACTTCAGCCAGACCGATGATCTGCTGTTTCAGCTCAGGAGACAGCATGCCGCTCATCGCTGCTTTCACTTCGTCGATCAGGTTATAGATGACGGAGTAGTAGCGCAGATCCAGGCTTTCAGCTTCAATCACTTTACGCGCAGACGCATCCGCACGAACGTTGAAGCCAACCAGGATAGCGTTGGAGGCAGCAGCCAGGGTTGCGTCGGTTTCGGTGATACCACCTACGCCAGAACCGATGATCTTCACTTTCACTTCGTCGGTAGACAGTTTCAGCAAGGAGTCGGAGATCGCTTCCACAGAACCCTGAACGTCAGCTTTCAGAACAACGTTCACTTCGTGAACTTCGCCCTCGGTCATGTTCGCGAACATGTTCTCGAGTTTAGATTTCTGCTGACGAGCCAGTTTAACTTCACGGAATTTACCCTGACGATACAGTGCAACTTCACGCGCTTTCTTCTCGTCACGCACAACGGTCACTTCGTCACCGGCAGCCGGAACACCGGACAGGCCCAGGATTTCCACTGGAATGGACGGACCCGCTTCCAGGACTTCCTGACCCAGTTCGTTACGCATCGCACGAACGCGGCCGTATTCGAAACCACACAGAACGATGTCGCCTTTGTTCAGCGTGCCTTCGCGAACCAGAACGGTTGCAACCGGACCACGACCTTTATCCAGGAAGGATTCGATAACCGCGCCGCTTGCCATACCTTTACGAACCGCTTTGAGCTCCAGAACTTCAGCCTGCAGCAGGATAGCGTTCAGCAGGTCGTCAATACCGGTACCTGCTTTTGCAGATACTGGGATGAACTGTGCTTCACCGCCCCACTCTTCCGGCATAACGCCGTACTGAGACAGTTCGTTCTTCACGCGATCCATATCGGCTTCTGGCTTATCGATTTTGTTGACTGCAACAACCAGAGGTACCTGCGCCGCTTTTGCGTGCTGGATAGCTTCAATGGTCTGTGGCATCACGCCATCGTCTGCCGCAACAACCAGTACAACGATATCCGTTGCCTGAGCACCACGAGCACGCATTGAGGTAAACGCTGCGTGGCCTGGGGTATCCAGGAAGGTGATCATGCCGTTTTCGGTTTCTACATGGTAAGCACCGATGTGCTGGGTAATACCACCCGCTTCGCCGGATGCCACTTTAGTCGAGCGAATGTAGTCAAGCAGAGAGGTTTTACCGTGGTCAACGTGACCCATGATGGTCACAACAGGTGCACGCGGTTCAGCCGCTGCGCCAGTGTCACGGTCGCTCATTACTGCTTCTTCCAGTTCGTTTTCACGACGCAGGATAACTTTGTGGCCCATCTCTTCAGCAACCAGCTGTGCGGTTTCCTGGTCGATGACCTGGTTGATGGTCGCCATTGCACCCAGCTTCATCATCGCTTTGATGACCTGAGAGCCTTTAACGGCCATCTTGTTCGCCAGATCGCCAACGGTGATGGTTTCACCAATCACAACGTCACGGTTAACGGCCTGAGCTGGCTTCTGGAAGCCCTGCTGCAGAGCGGAACCTTTACGCTTGCCGCCTTTACCACCGCGAACGGCTGCACGCGCTTCTTCACGGTCAGCTTTAGATTCAGCGTGCTTGTTACCTTTTTTCGCTGGACGCGCGGCTTTGGTGTTACGACCACGGCCACGGCCGCCTTCAACTTCACGGTCGTTGTCGTCTTCAGCCTGACGCGCGTGCTGAGAAGTGGTCACATGATAGTCGCTGGTGTCTTCAGTCGTTTCAGCGGTATTCACGCCATTCTTCTCGTTTTCTTCTGCCATACGGCGCGCTTCTTCAGCAACACGGCGAGCTTCTTCTTCCAGCTTACGGCGGGCTTCTTCTTCCGCTTTACGCTTAAGCTCGGCAGCTTCATTTTCACGGCGGGCTTTTTCAGCCTGGGCGGTTTTTGTCATTTCGTCTGTCTGTTGATTGCTCACTTTGTCTTTTTCCGCAGCGTCACGCTTCACTTTATCACTTGCGTCGCGTTTCGCTTTTTCTGCGGCCTCACGTTCAGCTTTTAATTCTGCTTCACGTTTGGCGGTTGCTTCCGCCTCACGCTGAGCTTGTTCTTCCGCTTCACGCTGTGCCTGCTCTTCCGCGGCAAGGCGTTCTGCCTCTTGCGGATCACGTTTTACAAAGGTGCGCGTCTTGCGGACTTCAATTTGTACCGATTTGCTTTTGCCACCGGTACCAGGGATGTTTAACGTGCTACGCGTTTTGCGCTGCAGCGTTAACTTGTCAGGCGTAGAGCCGTGTTCACGGTTCAGGTGCGTTAACAAGGTTTGTTTTTCTTGCGCGGTCACCGAGTCATCAGCGGACTTCGGGATCCCTGCATCAGCAAATTGCTGTACCAGGCGGTCCACGGAGGTCTGAATCTCAGCAGCCAGCGATTTTACAGTTACATCAGTCATGCTGTTCCTTCCTGCTACAGTTTATTACGCTTCGTCGCCGAACCAGCAAATATTACGTGCGGCCATGATGAGCTCGCCGGCTTTCTCGTCGGTTAAACCTTCGATATCAGCCAGGTCATCAACGCCTTGCTCAGCGAGATCTTCCAGCGTACAAACACCACGGGCAGCCAGCTTGAACGCAATCGCACGATCAAGACCTTCCAGATTCAGCAGGTCATCAGCCGGCTTCTTATCGCCAAGGCTTTCTTCCTGAGCCAGTGCCAGGGTGGTCAGTGCGTTTTTAGCGCGTTCACGCAGGGCTTCAACTGTCTGTTCATCCAGACCGTCAATTTCCAGCAGCTCTTTCATTGGCACATAGGCCAGTTCTTCCAGCGTAGAGAAACCTTCTTCAACCAGAACAGTGGCGAAATCTTCGTCAATGTCGAGGTATTTAGTGAAGGTATCGATCGCCGCGTGGGCTTCAGCCTGATGCTTAGCCTGCAGGTCGTCAACGGTCATCACGTTGAGTTCCCAGCCGCTCAGCTGTGACGCCAGACGTACGTTCTGACCGTTACGGCCAATCGCCTGCGCCAGGTTGCCCGCTTCTACAGCGATATCCATGGTGTGTTTGTCTTCGTCAACAACGATAGACGCCACATCAGCTGGAGCCATTGCGTTGATCACGAACTGCGCCGGGTTGTCGTCCCACAGAACGATATCGATACGCTCGCCGCCCAGTTCGGTCGAAACCGCCTGAACACGCGCGCCGCGCATACCGACGCAAGCACCGACCGGGTCGATACGCTTGTCGTTGGTTTTCACCGCGATTTTCGCACGGGAACCCGGATCGCGAGCCGCCGCTTTGATCTCGATAACTTCTTCACCGATTTCCGGCACTTCGATACGGAACAGTTCAACCAGCATTTCTGGTTTAGAACGGGTCACGAACAGCTGTGCACCACGCGCTTCAGGGCGAACGGCGTACAGAACACCACGAATACGGTCGCCTGGACGGAAGTTTTCACGCGGCAGCATATCTTCACGCAGGATCACGGCTTCAGCGTTACCCGGCAACCCTTCGGATTTGATCTCCAGGGAGATGTTGTCGCGGTTCACTTTCTTCACCACGCCGGTGATGATCTCGCCTTCCTGATCGCGGAACTGATCGACAACCAGCGCGCGCTCGGCTTCGCGAACTTTCTGCACGATAACCTGTTTAGCGGTCTGAGTCGTGATACGGTCGAAGGTGACAGATTCAATCTGATCTTCAACGTACTCACCCACGTTCAGACTTTCGTCTTCAAAACGGGCGGCTTCCAGCGTGATCTCTTTGGTCGGCTGGGTCACTTCTTCAACGATTACCCAACGACGGAATGTATCGAAGTCACCGCTTTTACGATCGATTTCTACGCGAACATCGATCTCTTGTTCGTATTTTTTCTTGGTTGCTGTAGCCAGTGCACTTTCCAGCGCTTCGAAAATCTTCTCACGCGGCAGTGATTTCTCGTTGGAGACGGCTTCAACAACAGCCAAAATTTCTTTGTTCATCGCGGGCTTTTCACCTCAATCCAGACTGTTAAAAGTGGGGAACCAGGTTCGCCTTCTGGATATTACTCAGCGCGAACACTTCATCTTTGCCGTCGACTGTCACCGTGATCATTTCACCATCAACGGCTTTGATAATTCCCTGCCATTTACGGCGGTTCTGTACGGCCATACGCAGAACGAGAGCCACTTCTTCACCGGTAAAGCGCACATAGTGCTCGGCCGTGAACATCGGGCGATCGAGGCCAGGTGAGGAAACTTCCAGGTTGTACGCAACGGTAATCGGGTCTTCAACATCAAGAACCGCACTCACCTGGTGGCTAACATCAGCACAATCATCAACATTGATGCCATCTTCACTATCAATATAGATGCGCAGCGTCGATGTACGGCCGCGAACGAATTCGATGCCGACCAGTTCGTAGCCCAGTGCTTCGACCGGTGCAGTAATCATCTCTGTTAATTTTTGCTCTAATGTGGACAAGCCCACCCCCAAGACATAAAAAAAGGGCGTAAAGCCCAGTTATTCTGTAGTCAGATAACAAAAAACCCCGATAAATCGGGGCTTTAGATAACTGAACCCTATAGCCACAACTGTGGCCTGGAGCACTCTCCGAAAGAATTTTTTCAAATCCAGCTACGAAGGCTCTAAGTCTTCACAGTATATTTGAAAAAGAACTTTATGGGAAAGTGGTTGCGGGGGCCGGATTTGAACCGACGACCTTCGGGTTATGAGCCCGACGAGCTACCAGGCTGCTCCACCCCGCGCCTGAAACGTGGCAAATTCTACGCGTTTTAGGTAGAAAATGCAAATAATGCTGGGATTTGGTACCGAAGACGGGACGTAAAATCGGCGTTCAGTATATTGATAGTTGACCCCGCCTGTCAAGGCGACTTCCGCCAGATCGATTAGACCAAATTTTTTACAAAAAACGCATGAGTCTCTTCCGGTCTTCGGCAAAAGATGATTAAATGAATACTCACTTATTTTGCATAAAAATGCACAAGAGAGCGAAAGCGGTCTCTAATCAGTCAATCAAGCAGGGTTTTATTATATGACGACGATTCTCAAGCATCTTCCGGTAGGACAACGTATTGGCATCGCTTTCTCAGGCGGCCTGGATACCAGCGCTGCACTGCTGTGGATGCGCCAAAAGGGAGCGGTTCCGTATGCATATACTGCGAACCTGGGACAGCCAGATGAGGAAGATTATGACGCGATCCCTCGTCGTGCCATGGAGTATGGCGCAGAGAACGCACGACTGATTGACTGCCGCAAGCAACTGGTAGCCGAAGGTATCGCTGCGATTCAGTGCGGTGCTTTTCATAACACCACTGGCGGCCTGACCTATTTCAATACCACTCCGCTGGGCCGCGCCGTGACGGGCACCATGCTGGTTGCCGCCATGAAAGAAGATGGCGTGAATATCTGGGGTGACGGCAGTACCTATAAAGGCAACGATATCGAACGTTTCTATCGTTATGGCCTGCTGACCAACGCCGAGCTGCAGATTTACAAACCGTGGCTGGATACCGACTTCATCGACGAACTGGGTGGTCGTCATGAGATGTCTGAATTCATGATTGCCTGCGGTTTTGACTATAAGATGTCCGTCGAAAAAGCGTACTCCACCGACTCCAATATGCTGGGTGCAACGCACGAAGCGAAAGACCTGGAATTCCTGAACTCCAGCGTGAAGATCGTTAACCCGATCATGGGCGTGAAGTTCTGGGACGAGAACGTCAAAATTCAGGCTGAAGAAGTCACCGTACGCTTCGAGCGCGGCCATCCGGTTGCGCTGAACGGTAAAACTTTCTCAGACGACGTTGAGCTGATGCTGGAAGCTAACCGCATTGGCGGTCGTCACGGTCTGGGCATGAGCGATCAGATTGAAAACCGTATCATCGAAGCGAAAAGCCGTGGCATCTATGAAGCCCCGGGAATGGCGCTGCTGCACATCGCTTACGAGCGCCTGCTGACCGGTATTCATAACGAAGACACTATCGAACAGTATCACTCTCATGGTCGTCAGTTGGGTAAACTGCTGTACCAGGGCCGCTGGTTCGATCCGCAGGCGCTGATGCTGCGTGATGCACTTCAGCGTTGGGTGGCAAGCGCGATCACCGGTGAAGTAACGCTGGAACTGCGTCGCGGCAATGACTACTCCATCCTGAATACCGTGTCTGACAACCTGACCTATAAAGCAGAACGTCTGACCATGGAGAAAGGTGATTCGGTCTTCTCTCCGGATGACCGTATCGGTCAACTGACCATGCGTAACCTGGACATCACCGATACCCGCGAGAAGCTGTTCAACTATGTTGAGAATGGCTTGCTCTCCGCCAGTTCCGGTAACGGCCTGCCGCAGGTTGAAAACCTGGAACACAGCGATAAGAAGTAATCGACAGCAAGACATGCAAAAGGCGCCCGACAGGCGCCTTTTTTATTTGGTATTTGTAGGGCGGGTAAGCGCAGCGCCACCCGCCATTTCGGCCGCCACCACAATATACAGACGAAAAAAAAGACGTCTTGCGACGTCTTTCTTCTGGAATATTGGTACCGAGGATGGGACTCGAACCCACAAGCCCGTTAGGGCACTACCACCTCAAGGTAGCGTGTCTACCAATTCCACCACCTCGGTACTGAATACTTACTGCGGGATATCGCTGGTCGGCTTAGCCGGTGCAGCTGGCTGAGTTTGCTCAGTTTTCGCTGGCGCGCTCAAATTTTCCCACTCGCTTCCTTTGCTGGTCTTGTTGCTGTTGATATTACCCAGCACCAGACTGATGATGAAGAACAGCGTAGCCAGAATCGCCGTTGTACGGGTCATGAAGTTCGCAGAACCACTTGAACCAAACAGCGTACCTGAAGCGCCTGCTCCGAAGGAGGCTCCCATATCAGCGCCTTTACCTTGCTGCAGCATGATCAGCGCTACAAGAGCGATGGCTACAATAAGGAAAATAACTAAAAGAGCTTCGTACATAATCAACCTGTTCCTTGCGGATTTGCCGCATACCAATGCTTCGACCAATTAGCAGGATTTTTGTTTCCCACTGAAGCGGGTGTGAATACTAACCAAAGCGAATGACCTTCGCAAGGGCATTTTCGACGCATTGTATCAACTGCGGAAAAAAACAGCAAAAAGCCATTAAAT
Organism: Enterobacter sp. JMULE2; assembly: GCF_013337145.1. Taxonomy (NCBI): domain Bacteria; kingdom Pseudomonadati; phylum Pseudomonadota; class Gammaproteobacteria; order Enterobacterales; family Enterobacteriaceae; genus Enterobacter; species Enterobacter sp. JMULE2. The sequence continues at coordinate 434,546 of NZ_SGWD01000011.1, read as the reverse complement.
GCTTAAAACAAAGGCGGCAAGCGCCGCCTTTTTAAACACTTACTGTGAAAAGTTATGCAGCTTTCACCGCATCCGCAATGCGATGCGCGAATTCAGTCACCTGCGCTTCGTCTTCGCCTTCAACCATCACGCGAATCAGTGGCTCGGTACCCGATTTACGCAGCAGTACACGGCCACGATTGCCCAGGGCCGCTTCAACGTCAGCCATCACCGCTTTCACGTTGTCATTTTCAAGCGGATCGCCTTTACCCGCTGTGAAACGCACGTTAACGAGGATTTGCGGGAACATCTTCATACCGCTGCAGAGATCGTGCAGGCTCATGTGGTTGCGCGCCATGGCAGCAACAACCTGCAGACCCGCCACGATGCCGTCACCGGTGGTGGTTTTATCGAGCAGGATCACGTGACCGGAGTTTTCCGCACCGATTCGCCAGCCCTTCTCCTGCAATTTTTCCAGCACATAGCGGTCTCCCACTTTCGCGCGGACAAACGGAATACCGAGCTGTTTCAGCGCCAGTTCCAGGCCCATGTTGCTCATCAGCGTACCTACCGCGCCGCCACGCAACTGCCCCTGACGCAGACCTTCACGTGCAATGATGTAGAGGATCTGATCGCCGTCGACCTTGTTACCTTCGTGGTCGACCATGATCACACGGTCACCGTCGCCATCGAGGGCAATACCCAGATCGGCTTTTTCCGCCAGCACGCGCGCCTGCAGGGCACGCACGTCCGTCGCCCCCACTTCTTCGTTGATGTTAAGACCATCCGGCTCACAGCCGATGGTGATGACTTTCGCACCCAGCTCGCGGAAAACATTCGGAGCAATGTGGTAGGTCGCGCCGTTTGCACAGTCCACCACAATTTTAAGATGGGCCAGACTCAGCTCATTCGGGAAGGTTCCTTTGCAGAATTCGATATAGCGACCCGCGGCATCGACGATACGGTTCGCTTTACCCAGCTCAGCGGAGTCGACACAGGTGATCTCTTTTTCCATTTCCGCTTCAATGGCCTCTTCAACATCATCCGGCAGCTTGGTGCCGTCAATGGAGAAGAACTTGATGCCGTTGTCGTAGAACGGGTTATGGGAAGCCGAGATAACAATCCCCGCTTCCGCACGGAAGGTGCGCGTCAGGTAAGCCACAGCAGGCGTTGGCATTGGGCCTGTAAAGGAGGCAGAAAGCCCCGCCGCTGCCAGACCGGCTTCCAGCGCAGATTCCAGCATATAGCCTGAAATACGGGTGTCTTTACCGATGATGATCTTACGGGAACCATGACGTGCCAGCACCTTGCCAGCAGCCCAGCCCAGCTTCAGGACAAAATCAGGGGTGATTGGAGCATCGCCTACGCGCCCACGGATACCATCGGTACCAAAATATTTACGATTACTCATAGCGTTTGTTTTCCTTCGCTGCCAGTGTGGCTTCCACCACACGCATGGCTTCTACTGTTTCTTTTACGTCATGGACACGAATAATGTGCGCGCCTTGCATCGCTGCGATCACCGCGCAGGCCAGGCTACCACTCAGGCGTTCACTCGGCCCCACATTCAGCAACTGCCCAATCATCGACTTTCTCGACATCCCCACCAGCAACGGCAGGCCGAAGTGATGAAATTCTGATAAGCGCGCAAGCAGCGCATAATTGTGAGAGAGATTTTTACCGAAACCGAACCCCGGGTCGAGCAGCAATTTCTCTTTTGCGATACCCGCACGCTCGCAGCGTGCAATATGCTCAATAAAGAAGCGATTCACGTCGGCAAAAACATCGTCGTACTTCGGCGCTTCCTGCATGGTTTTCGGCTGCCCCTGCATGTGCATCAGGCAGACCGGCAGGCCAGTTTCCGCAGCCGCCTCAATCGCCCCAGGCTCAGTCAGTGAGCGAATGTCATTGATAATGTGAGCGCCCACTCTCGCCACTTCACGAATCACCTCAGGCTTGGAGGTGTCAACGGAGATCCACACCTCAAATCGCTGAGCAATGGCCTCAACCACGGGCACCACGCGCGCCAGCTCTTCTTCCACAGAAACGTCCGCCGCGCCTGGGCGCGTCGATTCCCCACCGACATCAATGATGGTGGCACCTGCATTGATCATTAAATTTGCGTGCTTAACCGCCTCGATAAGCGTGTTATGCGTGCCGCCGTCAGAGAAGGAGTCAGGGGTAACATTCAGGATCCCCATCACATGCGGATGCGAGAGATCGAGATGCGAGTCCTGGGCGAAGAGTTTCATGGCTAAAATCCCTGGTATTTATAAGGTTTAACGGATAAGAAAAACCCCGGAGCAAGCTCCAGGGTTTGAGGTACAGACAAACATTTCAACAGAAGAGACTTACTTGTCGCCCAACTGTTCTGACATGGTATTACCCGGGTTTGGCGTACGCGGTTCATCAACCGGGCGCGGCGCACGCGGGGTGCCATTGTTGTCAGAATTGTTGGAAGCACCTGGATCTTCCCAGCCAGCTGGCGGACGCACTTCACGGCGCGCCATCAGGTCGTCAATCTGCGGTGCATCGATGGTCTCATATTTCATGAGCGCATCTTTCATCGAATGCAGGATGTCCATATTGTCGTTCAGGATCTGGCGAGCGCGTGCATAGTTACGCTCTACCAAAGATTTTACTTCCTGGTCGATGATACGTGCCGTCTCATCGGACATATGTTTCGCTTTAGCCACAGAACGGCCCAGGAACACTTCACCCTCTTCCTCTGCATACAGCAGCGGACCGAGTTTGTCGGAGAAGCCCCACTGCGTCACCATGTTACGTGCCAGGTTTGTCGCGACTTTGATGTCGTTGGACGCACCGGTAGAAACATGTTCCACACCATAGATAATCTCTTCTGCCAGACGACCGCCGTACAGGGTCGAGATCTGGCTTTCCAGCTTCTGACGGCTGGCGCTGATCGCGTCGCCTTCAGGCAGGAAGAAGGTCACACCCAGCGCGCGACCACGTGGGATAATCGTCACTTTATGCACCGGATCGTGTTCCGGTACCAGGCGACCGATAATCGCGTGACCGGCTTCGTGGTATGCCGTGGACTCTTTCTGCGCTTCCGTCATCACCATGGAGCGACGTTCCGCACCCATCATGATTTTGTCTTTCGCTTTCTCGAACTCCACCATGGACACCACGCGCTTGTTACCGCGAGCGGCAAACAGGGCAGCTTCGTTGACCAGGTTAGCCAGGTCCGCACCGGAGAAGCCCGGGGTACCGCGCGCAATAATTGCTGCGTCGATATCTGGCGCCAGCGGTACGCGACGCATGTGGACTTTCAGAATCTGTTCACGACCGCGAACATCCGGCAGCCCCACCACGACCTGACGGTCGAAACGGCCTGGACGCAGCAGCGCTGGGTCAAGTACGTCCGGACGGTTAGTCGCCGCGATAACGATAATACCTTCGTTACCTTCGAAGCCGTCCATTTCAACCAGCATCTGGTTCAGCGTCTGCTCACGTTCATCATGACCACCGCCCAGACCTGCGCCACGCTGGCGGCCTACGGCGTCGATTTCATCGATGAAGATGATGCACGGTGCTGCCTTCTTGGCCTGTTCGAACATGTCACGCACACGAGATGCACCCACACCCACGAACATTTCGACGAAGTCAGAACCTGAAATAGTAAAGAACGGCACCTTCGCTTCACCCGCGATAGCTTTCGCCAGCAGGGTTTTACCGGTACCCGGAGGACCCACCATCAGAACGCCTTTCGGGATCTTACCGCCCAGTTTCTGGAAACGGCTCGGCTCACGCAGGTATTCAACCAGCTCGCCCACTTCTTCTTTTGCTTCGTCACAACCTGCAACGTCAGCAAACGTGGTCTTGATCTGATCTTCCGTCAGCATACGCGCTTTGCTCTTACCGAACGACATGGCACCTTTGCCACCGCCGCCCTGCATCTGACGCATAAAGAAGATCCAGACGCCGATAAGAAGCAGCATCGGGAACCAGGAAATGAAGATAGAAGCCAGCAGGCTTGGTTCTTCTGGCGGCTCGCCGACCACTTTGACGTTTTTAGTCAGAAGGTTATCGAGCAGCTTAGGATCGTTCACCGGGATGTAGGTCGTGTAACGGTTACTATCTTTCTTGGTAACGTTTATCTCACGTCCGTTGATACGCGCTTCGCGAACCTGGTCCTGATTGACCTCCTGCAGGAAGGTAGAATAATCCACCTTGCGGCCATTCGACTCGCTGGGCCCAAAGCTCTGGAATACTGACATCAGCACGACGGCAATGACCAGCCAGAGAATTAGGTTTTTCGCCATGTCACTCAAGGGATTAACCTCACATTACAACTGTGTTAAAAACAGCGTCAGGATACTCTATATCCAGTTTCATTCAAACTTTCGCCTGAAATCTACCGGTTATCATTTTCGCCCGGTCGCTACAATATACACTTCACGGGAACGCGCCCGGGAAGAGTCCGGCTTACGAACTTTAACCTTCGCAAACAGGGAGCGAATTTCCTTAAGGTACTCCTCGAAACCTTCGCCCTGAAACACCTTCACAACAAAACTACCACCAGGCGCTAGTACATCACGACACATTTCTAACGCTAGCTCCACCAGATACATGCCGCGGGGGATATCCACCGCCGGTGTTCCGCACATATTTGGTGCCATATCAGACATGACAACCTGGACCTTACTGTCACCCACACGTTCAAGTAACGCTTTTAGCACTAATTCATCACGAAAATCGCCCTGAAGGAAGTCGACACCGACGATGGGATCCATTGGTAAAAGATCGCATGCGATGATTCGACCCGCTCCGCCGATCTGCGTTACCGCATACTGGGACCATCCGCCAGGGGCAGCACCGAGGTCAACAACCGTCATCCCCGGTTTAAAAAGTTTGTCACTTTGCTGTATTTCATCAAGTTTAAACCAGGCGCGGGAACGTAACCCCTTTTTCTGCGCCTGCAGAACATATTTATCGCTAAAGTGTTCCTGAAGCCAGCGGCTGGAACTGGCAGAACGCTTTTTACCTGTCATTTAACTTTTCCGTCCGGGTTCATCGTTGCTTACCTTTGACGTAAATTTCTACGCTGCTATTTGGCGATATTAGGGAGATGGCGGTAGAATGAACCGTTTTCAATCCCAACGTAAGCAAAAATATACGATGAATCTGAGTACTAAACAAAAACAGCACCTTAAAGGTCTGGCACATCCGCTCAAGCCTGTAGTTATGCTTGGCAACAATGGTTTGACCGAAGGGGTGCTTGCCGAGATTGAACAAGCGCTGGAACACCACGAGCTGATCAAGGTGAAAATCGCCTCTGAAGACAGAGACACTAAAAACCTGATCGTGGAAGCCATCGTGCGCGAAACCGGCGCCTGTAATGTACAGGTCATCGGTAAAACGCTGGTGCTCTACCGCCCATCTAAAGAGCGCAAAATCTCGCTGCCACGTTAAGGATATCCCTAATCGAACACATTTTCTGTGTAAAACGAGGGATTTCTGTCAGCAGGTGAGCAAAATGCCACGCTCCTTGAGTTGTTAAAAGGCCGCTATGCGGCCTTTTTCTTTTCTTTACAATGTATCAACATCTCAGTGGAGAAGCGAATTACAGGTACTCGACCTTAATAATTTCGTATTCCACTTCACCACCAGGGGTACGGATCACGACTACATCGTCTTGCTCTTTGCCAATCAGGCCACGCGCGATGGGTGAGTTCACTGAAATCAGGTTCTGCTTAAAGTCAGCCTCATCGTCACCCACGATGCGATACGTTTGCTCTTCGTCGTTGTCCAGGTTCAGGACGCTCACGGTAGAACCAAAGATCACGCGGCCATTGTTTGGCATCTTAGTGATGTCGATCACCTGCGCATTAGACAGCTTTGCTTCGATGTCTTTAATACGCCCTTCACAGAAGCCCTGCTGCTCACGCGCCGCATGGTATTCAGCGTTCTCTTTCAGGTCGCCATGCTCGCGCGCATCCGCGATAGCGGCGATGATTTCAGGGCGACGCACGGATTTCAGAAAATCCAGCTCTTCGCGCAGTTTTTCGGCACCACGTAAGGTCATCGGAATAGCTTGCATTTGTTATACCTCTTAAACATTCCTGTTGGGAGCAGTGTTCCCTGCTCCTGCCCCCCTAAGCGGGCAAGAAGCAAAAAGAAAACCGACCCGGGAGCAACGCCCCAGGTCAGCAGCAATTTTTCAATTTGATACGCATTTTACCGCGAAGTTCACTATGGGTCATCGTTTACTTTGCAGTGCTATGCACCGTAGTATGACGGTTTGTTTTCGGGTTGTTAGCGCGAGATTATGCGATTTTCCAGTTTTATCATCGGATTGACTACCAGTATGGCGTTCGCCGCTCAGGCCGCGAACGTTGATGAGTACATTAATCAGCTGCCCGCAGGCGCTAACCTTGCGCTAATGGTGCAGAAGGTTGGCGCCCAGGCCCCTGACATTGACTTTCACAGTCAACAGATGGCGCTGCCTGCCAGTACCCAGAAGGTGATCACTGCGCTCGCCGCCCTGCTTCAGCTTGGCCCTGACTTCCGGTTTACTACCACGCTTGAGACTAAAGGTAACGTCGAAGGTGGCGAACTGAAAGGCGATCTGATTGCCCGCTTTGGGGGTGATCCAACCTTCAAGCGCCAGGATATCCGCAATATGGTGGCGGTGCTGAAAAAATCCGGCGTAACAAAAATCGATGGCAACGTGCTGATCGATACCTCCATTTTCGCCAGCCACGATAAAGCGCCCGGCTGGCCGTGGAATGACATGACGCAGTGCTTTAGCGCCCCGCCTGCTGCGGCCATCGTTGACCGTAACTGCTTCTCCGTGTCGCTCTACAGCGCCCCCAAGCCGGATGATTTAGCCTTTATACGCGTGGCATCCTACTACCCGGTCACGATGTTCAGCCAGGTACGCACATTAGCAAAAGGATCGCCGGATGCGCAGTATTGCGAACTGGACGTCGTGCCGGGCGATCTTAACCGTTTCACACTCACCGGCTGCCTGACGCAGCGTGCCGATCCGTTGCCGCTGGCCTTCGCCATTCAGGACGGAGCGGGTTATGCGGGTGCGATACTGAAAGACGAACTGAAACAGGCTGGCATCACCTATTCTGGCTCACTGATGCGTCAGACACAGGTTAATCAACCGGGTACCATCATCGCCAGCAAACAGTCTGCGCCGCTACATGACCTGCTTAGGATTATGCTGAAAAAGTCAGATAACATGATTGCTGACACCGTGTTCCGCATGATTGGTCACGCCCGTTTCGGCGTACCCGGTACCTGGCGTGCGGGGTCAGACGCCGTTCGTCAGATCCTGCGCCAGCAGGCGGGGATCGATCTTGGTAATACCATCGCCGTCGATGGCTCCGGGTTATCGCGTCACAATCTGATCTCCCCAGCCACCATGATGCAAGTGCTTCAGTACATTGCCCAACATGACACTGAGCTAAACTTTATTTCGATGCTGCCACTTGCCGGGCATGACGGTTCGCTTCAGTATCGGGCAGGGCTTCATGCTGCGGGTGTTGATGGCAAAGTGTCAGCGAAAACAGGTTCGCTGCAGGGGGTTTATAACCTTGCAGGCTTTATCACCACAGCCAGCGGACAACGCATGGCATTCGTGCAGTATCTTTCCGGCTATGCCGTCGAACCGACCGATCAGCGTAATCGCCGTATTCCGCTGGTGCGCTTCGAAAGCAGGCTATACAAGGACATCTACCAGAATAACTAACGATGAAACTACTCATAGTTGAAGACGATTTGTTATTGCAGGAAGGGTTGGCGCTCGCGCTGGCGAATGAAGGATACGCGCTCGATTGCGCCGCTACGGCGGCAGAAGCCGATGCGCTGATCCAGAGCGGTGAATATAGCCTGGTGATCCTCGATTTAGGTTTACCGGATAAAGACGGCGCGACGCTGCTCAGCCAGTGGCGCCGCCGTGGCGTTGAAAATCCAGTGCTGATCCTCACGGCGCGCGATGCCATTGAAGACCGCATTCACGGTCTGGACTCCGGTGCGGATGATTATCTGGTGAAACCTTTTGCCCTCGCAGAACTTCAGGCGCGCGTGCGGGCATTGATCCGCCGCTATCAGGGACACAGCGATAACATGCTGACTGACGGTGATATTACGCTGAATCTTCAGACGCAACAGGTGTTGCGTAAGTCCCAGCCTGTCGAAGTGACCCCAAAAGAATTTGCCCTCCTGACGCGTCTCATCATGCGGAGCGGTCAAACGGTACATCGCGAGACGCTGCAGCAGGATATCTACTCCTGGCAGGACGATCCGGGTTCAAATACCCTTGAAGTTCATATTCACAATCTGCGCCGCAAGCTCGGCAAAGAACGGATCAAAACAGTCCGTGGCGTCGGATACCGCCTGGAGAGCCAGAAATGAACAGTATGCGTCGGCGATTAATGGTTTTGCTGGCGATTATCCTATTGTTTTTTCAACTTATCAGCGTGATTTGGTTATGGCATGAAAGCCGTGAACAGATTGGCTTTCTGGTGAATGAAACACTCTCGGCGAAAGCACGTAACAAGCACGTTGAGAAAGAGATCCGTGAAGCGATTGCGTCTCTGCTGGTCCCTTCTCTGGTGATGGTCGGTTTTACCCTGCTCTTCTCCTTCTGGGCGGTGACCTGGATAACCCGGCCGCTTAACAAATTACGTGCCAGCCTGGCCAACCGGTCAGCCGACAATCTAACGCCGCTGCCCATGTATTCCGATATGGAAGAAATTGGCGCAGTGACGACATCGCTAAACCAACTGCTGGCGCGTCTTGATCATACCTTACAGCAGGAGCGTCTTTTCACCGCTGATGCCGCACACGAGCTACGCACACCGCTTGCCGGGATTCGGTTGCATCTGGAATTAATGGCCCAGTCTGGCTCACCACAAGCCACCACGTTGATTAGTCGTATCGATCAGTTGATGCACACCGTTGAACAGCTGCTGATGCTGGCGCGAGCCGGACAGGCGATGGCAAGCGGTCACTACGATACGGTCCACTGGACAGAGAATATTATTGCGCCGCTGGGTCTTGAGCACGAAGCCAAAGACCATACGGTGATATGGCCCGCTGAAAGCACTCTTACCGTGCAGGGAGACGCCGTACTCCTGCGCCTGATGCTCAGAAATTTGCTGGAGAATGCCGCCCGCTATAGCCCAACGGGGACGACCATCGAAGTCAAATTAGTGGAAATTGACGGCGGAACGCAGGTCAGCGTGGTGGATCAGGGCCCTGGAATCGATGAGGCACATCGACAGTCCATTACCGAGCCTTTCCGTCGGCTCGACCAGCGCTACGGTGGCAGCGGCCTGGGGCTGAGTATTGTTCAGCGTATCGTTCAACTCCACCATGGTAATTTAATGCTGGAGAACGGCGCTGAGGGCGGCTTAATCGCCAGCTGCTGGTTGCCGTCGACGTTAGGATAAAAAAAAGCCCCTTAGCGGGGCTTCTTTCAGGTATTAATGCTTGTAGATGAACTCAACGCCTTCTTCGTCGTCTTCATCCCAGTCATCGTCCCAGTCTTCATCATCGTCTTCCGCTTCCAGCTCTTCGAGCTGCTGACGGTGGTAGTCATCCCACATGAATTCGACTTTTTCAGGCTGTTTAGCCTCTTCCGCCTGAACGATTGGGTTCTCGATGATAAAGGTCATCACATCCCAGCAGAGATCTTTCACGCCAACCTGGCTTGCCGCAGAGATCAGGTAATATTTATCTTCCCAACCCATCGCTTCAGCAATGGCTTTCGCTTTTGCTTCAGCTTCGGCTTTATCCATCAGGTCGATCTTGTTAAAGACCAGCCAGCGTGGCTTACCTGCGAGTTTTTCGCTGTATTTTTCAAGTTCGCCAATGATGATACGGGCGTTTTCGACCGGATCGGACTCATCGATTGGATTAATGTCAACGATGTGCAGCAATACGCGGCAGCGCTCAAGGTGTTTCAGGAAGCGAATACCCAGTCCTGCGCCTTCTGCCGCGCCCTCGATCAAACCAGGGATATCAGCGACAACAAAGCTCTTTTCGTGGTCCATACGGACAACGCCCAAGCTTGGCACCAGCGTCGTAAACGGATAATCCGCCACTTTTGGCTTAGCGGCTGATACAGCACGGATAAACGTCGATTTACCGGCGTTAGGCATACCCAGCATACCGACGTCAGCCAGCAGCATCAGTTCCAGCTGCAGCTCGCGCGTATCGCCCGGTGTCCCCATGGTTTTCTGACGCGGAGCACGGTTAACCGATGATTTGAAACGGCTGTTACCCAGACCGTGCCAGCCACCTTTAGCAACCAGCAGGCGCTGACCGTGTTTGGTCATATCACCCATGGTTTCACCGGTGCCCTGATCAATCACTCGCGTACCGACCGGAACCTTGATGTTGACGTCTTTACCACGTTTACCCGTACAGTCACGGCTCTGGCCGTTCTGGCCGCGCTCGGCACGGAAAGATTTTTCGAAACGGTAGTCGATCAGCGTGTTGAGGTTTTCATCCGCCTCCAGCCACACGTCACCACCATCGCCACCGTCACCGCCGTCAGGGCCGCCACGAGGAATATATTTTTCACGGCGGAAGCTTACACAACCGTTACCGCCATCACCTGCCACGACCAGAATCGTCGCTTCATCAACAAACTTCATTTTACTCTCCGTAACTCATTCGCCTGAGCGGGGGACTACTACGACCGCTTCATTTTTGCGCCAACGCCCCCAGAGACGATGACCAATGGCGGAATACATCGCACCCGCAACCACGACAAACGCACCGAGATAACCCAACAAGTTGAGCATCGGCTTGACGAAGACATCGGGCCAGGCCATTGATAACAAATCTGAAAATAACAGCGTAAACAGCGGAGTCAGCGTGATTAACGCACTTACCTGCGCTGCCTGCCAGCGCGCCATTGCCTCAGCCAGCGCGCCATAACCGACCAGCGTATTAAGCCCACAAAAGATGAGGCACGCCAGTTGCCAGTCGCTAAGCTGAGTAATCACACCCGGCTTTGCTAACGGCAGTAATGCTATTGTACACAAAGTGTACAACAAAAGGAGGATCTGCTGTGAGGCCAGACGACGCAATAACACCTTTTGCGCGACGCCATAACTCACCCAGACCGTTGCTGCCCCGACACCGAAAATCACACCCCAGGTGTAATCCGTCAGGCGGGTGAAAATCTCAACCAGGCTGGTGTTGAAAAACATCACCAGACCACAGAGCAGCATGCTCGCCCCGATAATCTGCGTTCCGCGCATCTTCTCCTTGAGGATAAAGACGCTGGCGACCATCATGCCGACCGGTGAAAGCTGGCCGATCACCTGCGACGCCGTGGGGCTGAGATATTGCAGGGAGGAGCTAAACAGGATGAAGTTACCGAACAGGCCGCCCGTCGCAATAGCCAGTAAAACCAGCCAGCGCGGCTTTCGGAAGAGACGCAGCGGTGGAAGCTTACCTTTGATCGCCAGAATGGCACCGAGGCCTATGCTTGCCATCAGGAAGCGATAAAACACTACCGTCGGCGGCTCCATCACGTCCAGTACCTGCTTCATTGCAATTGGCAGTGCACCCCAGCACATTGCGGTGGTGAGCGCCAAAAGAATACCTATGCCGGCCTGCTGCTTCATGCCCGTTTTCCCTACAGAAAATTTTCCGGGTTTCCAATGTAAAAAGCCCCGCAACACGTTGCGGGGCTTTAATCCGTTACCGGACCGAGAAAACCTTACTCAGCAACGATGCTGATGTATTTACGGTTGTTCGGGCCTTTAACTTCAAATTTCACTTTACCGTCTGCTTTAGCAAACAGAGTGTGGTCACGACCGCAACCTACGTTGTTGCCAGCGTGGAATTTGGTACCACGTTGACGAACGATGATGCTACCCGCCAGAACGGATTCGCCACCGAAACGCTTAACGCCAAGGCGTTTAGCTTCTGAATCGCGACCGTTACGTGTGGAGCCGCCAGCCTTTTTATGTGCCATTTAAATCTCTCCTCAGGTCTTAGGCGCTGATGCCAGTAATTTTCACATCAGTGAACCACTGACGGTGGCCCTGCTGCTTACGGTAGTGCTTACGACGACGAAACTTAACGATTTTAACTTTCTCGCCACGACCGTGTGCAACAACTTCAGCTTTGATCACGCCGCCATCAACGAAAGGAACGCCGATTTTGACTTCTTCACCGTTTGCGATCATCAGAACTTCAGCGAATTCAACAGATTCGCCAGTTGCGATGTCCAGCTTTTCCAGGCGAATGGTCTGACCTTCGCTTACTCGGTGTTGTTTACCACCACTTTGGAAAACCGCGTACATATAAACTCCGCTTCCGCGCACATCCTCGTATGAATCAGAGTGCGCTATAAATATTCACAATAGGGCGCGAATATTACGCAAAACGCGAGCCTTTGACAAGTGCTACCATCAATACATGAAGAAAAAAAACACAACACGTACGGTAACGTTTATCTGAGCCGTTTTTTCAGTACAATCAGCGATACTATTGATAAACCGAAACCCTTTGTGAACCCACACTCCGTGGGATAAACAGGATAAAAAGCCCGGCTTTTGCGATGAATTTAGAAAAAATCAACGAGTTAACCGCGCAAGATATGGCGGGTGTGAATGCAGCAATCCTGGAGCAACTCAACTCTGATGTTCAGCTGATCAATCAGTTGGGCTATTACATCGTTAGCGGCGGCGGTAAACGCATTCGCCCGATGATTGCCATTCTGGCCGCTCGCGCCGTTGGCTATCAGGGAAATGCCCACGTCACGATTGCGGCCCTGATCGAATTTATCCACACAGCCACGCTGCTGCATGATGACGTGGTGGATGAATCAGACATGCGCCGTGGCAAAGCAACCGCGAACGCAGCATTTGGCAACGCAGCCAGCGTTCTGGTGGGGGATTTCATCTATACCCGTGCTTTCCAGATGATGACCAGCCTCGGCTCGCTGAGAGTGCTGGAAGTGATGTCTGAAGCGGTAAACGTTATCGCTGAAGGTGAAGTTCTGCAGTTGATGAACGTTAACGACCCGGATATCACCGAAGAAAACTACATGCGCGTGATTTACAGCAAGACGGCGCGCCTGTTTGAAGCGGCGGCGCAATGCTCTGGCATCCTTGCTGGCTGCACTGAAGCCCAGGAAAAAGGGCTTCAGGATTATGGCCGTTATCTGGGGACTGCCTTCCAGCTGATCGATGATTTGCTGGACTACAGTGCCGACGGCGAAACGCTCGGCAAAAACGTTGGGGATGACCTGAACGAAGGCAAACCGACGCTGCCGCTGCTCCATGCAATGCGTCACGGCACCCCCGAGCAGGCGAAACTGATCCGTGAAGCGATCGAGCAAGGAAATGGTCGCCATCTTCTGGAACCTGTTCTGGAAACAATGGCACTCTGCGGATCGCTGGAATGGACGCGTCAGCGTGCTGAAGAAGAGGCAGATAAAGCCATCGAAGCACTTCAGGTGATTCCGGACAGCCCGTGGCGTGACGCGCTGATTGGCCTTGCCCACATCGCCGTACAACGCGATCGTTAATCCTTCCCTCTTCTCCCCGTGGCCACACGGGGAGATTCTAATAAGCACCAATAAATTCCCTAATCACGTTAAATCATCGGCTTACATTCCGCATGAATAAAGCCATGTCATATTCTGAATATTGCTTCCAGTAACGCGAACTTTTTAGAACACATGTTCGAAGAAGGTATAGTAGCCCTGTCATTTCAGGAGAAATGGCGTGGGTGAAAACGAACACAAGGACAGCTTTATGGATATGAAACTGATCGACTGGCACTCAGCGGATATTATTGCGGCACTGCGCAAAAAAGGGACATCACTGGCGGCGGAATCGCGCCGTAACGGGTTGAGCTCATCGACGCTGGCAAACGCACTGACTCGCCCGTGGCCGAAGGGAGAATTGATTATTGCGACGGCGCTGGAAACGCACCCGTGGATCATCTGGCCGTCACGCTATCACGACCCCATAACTCACGAATTTATCGACAGAACGCGCACGATGCGCCAGAAGAAGTTGCAGAAGGAGCAGTCGAAGTAACACTGCAAATTTAACAGCATCAGCAATCCCCCGGCCTTTACAGGCCAGGGGGGTGCAAGAACGATTACTCGCCTTTCACACGCTCGATATTTGCACCCAGCGCGCGCAGTTTGTCTTCGATACGCTCATAGCCACGATCGATGTGGTAGATACGGTCAACAACGGTCGTCCCTTCCGCGATACAGCCCGCCAGCACCAGGCTTGCAGATGCGCGAAGATCGGTTGCCATCACCTGCGCACCAGACAGTTTTTCCACGCCGTGGCAAATGACCGTGTTGCTTTCGATCTCAGCGTGTGCGCCCATACGGATGAGTTCCGGTACGTGCATGAAGCGGTTCTCGAAGATGGTTTCAGTGATGAAGCCAGTGCCTTCAGCAACCAGGTTTAACAGCGTAAACTGAGCCTGCATGTCCGTCGGGAACGCAGGATGCGGTGCAGTACGCACATTGACGGCTTTTGGACGCTGGCCGTGCATATCAAGGCTGATCCAGTCTTCACCGATTTCGATATCCGCACCCGCATCGCGCAGTTTAGCCAGCACCGCATCCAGGGTATCAGGCTGTGCGTTGCGACAAACAATCTTTCCGCCAGAGATCGCCGCAGCGACCAGGAAGGTACCGGTTTCGATACGGTCCGGCAGAACGCGATAGACACCGCCGCCCAGGCGTTCAACACCTTCGATGGTGATACGGTCAGTCCCCTGGCCGGAAATCTTCGCACCCAGCGCCACGAGGAAGTTTGCGGTATCTACAATTTCCGGTTCACGCGCGGCGTTTTCAATGATGGTCGTGCCTTCTGCCAGCGTCGCCGCAGACATAATGGTGACGGTAGCGCCCACGCTCACTTTGTCCATGACAATGTGCGCACCTTTCAGACGACCGTTAACGGACGCCTTGACGTAACCTTCCTCCAGTTTGATCTCCGCGCCCAGTTTCTCCAGGCCAAAGATGTGCAGGTCAACCGGACGCGCGCCGATGGCGCAGCCGCCCGGCAGTGATACCTGACCCTGACCAAAACGCGCCACCAGCGGGCCAAGCGCCCAGATGGATGCGCGCATGGTTTTCACCAGATCGTATGGCGCAGAGAAGTTGTTGACGTTGCTGGCGTCGATCCAGACGGAGCCGTTACGCTCGACTTTCGTGCCCAACTGGGTGAGCAACTTCATGGTGGTGTCGATATCTTTCAGCTTAGGTACGTTCTGAATTTCTACCGGCTCTTCCGCGAGCAATGCAGCAAAGAGGATGGGCAGCGCAGCGTTTTTTGCGCCAGAAATTGTGACTTCGCCCTGGAGACGCGTTGGCCCCTGTACACGAAATTTGTCCATGTAATTGCTCTCTTATAAATTCAACCGTGCTGCGGGCGTCTCGCCCTCAGCTCAAAAACCGTTTAGTTTGCGATCGCGTGCCCACTCTTGCGGGGTGAACGCTTTAATCGACAGGGCGTGGATGCGGTTATCCGCAATGTATTCCATCAGCGGCGCATAGACAGCCTGCTGTTTCTTCACACGACTCATCCCGTCAAAGATCTCACCCACAGCAATAACCTGGAAGTGACTGCCATCGCCAGAGACGTGGGCTTCCTGAAGGGTGAGCGCATTCATCAGCACTGCCTGGATTTCATTATTTTCCATGGGGTCTATATCATCTGATAGTGAAAACAAGCCCAACATCTTAGAGCAAAGTGGCGTCGTCTTAAACAAGCAAAAAGCCCCGACGATGAAACTGTCAGGGCTTTCAGAAGTAACGCACTGAAAATATTAGTGCGGTAAAACGTCCTGAGGCAGATTATAAAGCTGCGCCAGGGTCATGACGTTATCGCTCGCGCCGTGAAGCCTGACGTTTGCCCCCTGCGTTTTACCCACTGCGATCAGATGGGTGAGCAGCGCAACACCCGCCGTATCGACCCGCGAGACATCGCTTAAATCAATCAGCGTCACGCCCTGCATGGCTTCGTGGCGTTTATCCCACAGCGGGTTCAGCAGATCCTGATCGAGCTCACCCGACAGCTTTAACGTCTCGCCTTCACGCGACCAGCTCAGTTGCTGCGACATTACTTCTTCTCGTCCAGGGTAATTTTCTGACGAGAGATAGACTGCAGCTGTGCGGTCAGGCCATCAATGCCTTTCGTGCGCAGCAGGTCGCTCCACTCGTTCTGTTTGGTGGTGATCATGCTCACCCCTTCGGCAATCATGTCATACGCCTGCCAGTTTCCAGTCTGGCTGTTTTTACGCCACTGGAAGTCCAGACGAACCGGCGGACGGCCGTTAGGATCGTTAATCGTCACGCGGATAGGCACGATGGTGGCATCGCCCAGCGGCTGTTCAGGCGCAATCTGGTAGGTCTGGCCGTGGTACATCGCCAGCGCCTGGCCATAAGCCTGTTTCAGGTATTCACGGAACGCAGCAAAGTAAGCCTCACGCTGTGCAGGGGTCGCATCTTTGTAGTAGCGGCCCAGCACCAGCGCGCCTGCATATTTGATCTGCACATACGGCAACAGTTCCTGATCGACCACATCACGCAGGTAATCAGGATTAGCACGAATCTTCGGCTGTTCGTTTTTAAGACGATCGAAGGTTTTCTTCGCGGCCGCGTCCATCTGTTTGTACGGGTTGCTCTGATCTGCAGCCTGCGCCGCAGTGAGAGGGGCAATGACCAGCATGGCAACCATTAGCAGTCGTTTAAACATGAATGACTTCTCCTGAAATTAATTCGCAGCACCAGGGGTTGGCGCAACATTGGTAGGGTCTTCACTCTGCGCAGGGGCAGCGTCAGACTTTTTATCATCCCCCTTACTGTTGTAAAGGAACTGACCAATCATATCTTCCAGCACCATCGCGGACTTCGTATCCTGGATCACGCTCCCGTCTTTAAGGATAGTCGTTCCCAGCTCAGGATCTTCAAAGCCAACGTTAAGTGCCAGATATTGTTCGCCAAGCAGACCGGAGGTACGGATGGAGAGCGAGCTGGTATCAGGAATGTGGTTATAACGCTCTTCAATATCCATCGCTACGCGCGGCAGATAGGTTTTCTCATCCAGCGTAATGTCTGATACGCGTCCAATCACCACGCCGCCAATACGGACCGGTGAGCGCGCCTTCAGGCCACCGATGTTATCGAAGGTGGCATAAACGCGATACGTCGGCTCGGTGCGGACAGAGGTGATATCCGCCGCTCTCAGGCAGATAAACAGGGCTGCCAGCAGCGCCAGTAACAGGAATACGCCAACCCAAATTTCATTTTTTCTCGTTTGCATGAACTCAATTCCCAAACATCAGTGCGGTGAGCACAAAATCCAGACCCAGTACGGCCAGCGACGAATGAACGACGGTACGTGTCGTTGCACGGCTGATGCCTGCCGAGGTTGGAATAGCATCATACCCGTTGAATAACGCAATCCAGGTAACCGTAATGGCAAAGACCACGCTCTTGATTAGACAGTTCACAAGATCCATCCGCAGGTCGATGGCGTCCTGCATCGCGGACCAGAAGAAACCGGCATCAATACCTTTCCAGTGCACGCCGACTAACGACCCACCCCAGATACCGACCGCCACAAAGAGGATAGTCAGCAACGGTAACGAAATCACACCCGCCCAAAAACGCGGTGAGATAACGCGACGCAGCGGATCGACCGCCATCATTTCCATACTGGAAAGTTGCTCGGTGGCGCGCATCAATCCGATTTCTGCCGTTAAGGCAGAGCCCGCGCGTCCGGCGAACAGCAGCGCAGCAACAACCGGCCCCAGCTCACGCAGCAGCGAGAGCGCCACCAGCATTCCGAGGCTGGTTTCCGCACTGTAGGTTGTCAGCACCAGGTAGCCTTGCAGTCCAAGCACCATACCAATAAACAGACCGGACACGATGATGATCAGCATCGACAACACGCCGACATTATAAAGTTGCCGCACCAGCAAAGGCGCGTGCTTGCGGAATTCCGGTTTGCCGACCAGCGCGTTGAATAACATCAATCCGGCACGCCCGAACGTCCTGATGGTTTTTATGCCACGGTGTCCGAGCGCAGCCAACGCATTTAACAGCATGAGTGGCTTAACTCCCTATTCCCAGTAAATCGTCACGATAGTCGCCAGCCGGGTAGCGGAATGGCACGGGGCCATCTGCAATACCGTCGAGGAACTGCCGCACCCGCGGATCGCAATTTTCCTGCAGCGCCTGGGCGCTACCGTGTGCGACGATCTTTTTGTCCGCCACGATGTAGGCGTAATCGGCAATGCTCAACACTTCCGGCACATCGTGAGATACCACAATGCAGGTGACGCCCAGCGCGCTGTTTAATTCAGAAATTAACTTCACCAGCACGCCCATGGTGATAGGGTCTTGTCCCACAAACGGTTCGTCAAACATGATTAAATCGGGTTCAAGCGCAATGGCACGCGCCAGCGCGGCACGGCGCGCCATACCGCCAGAGAGTTCAGACGGCATCAATTTCGCCGCGCCCCGCAGACCAACGGCTTCAAGCTTCATCATGACGGTGCTTTTCAGCAGTTCGGGCGGTAGATGGGTATGTTCACGCAGCGGGTACGCCACATTGTCAAAGACGTTCATATCCGTGAACAAAGCCCCCGACTGAAAGAGCATGCTCATGCGTTTGCGGACGGTATACAGACGCGAGCGCGACATCTCCGGGACGTTCTCGCCGTCGAAGAGGATTTCGCCACCGTCCGGGGGAATTTGCCCCCCAATAAGACGCAGCAACGTCGTTTTACCGATCCCTGACGGGCCCATAATGGCGGTGATTTTGCCATGCGGCACGGTCAGCGAAATATCATCAAATATCAATCGGTTGCCGCGAGAGAAACTGACACCACGGACATCGACTAAATTCGCCATCGTTTGGCTCATTTATGGTTCCTTTCTTACCCTGCCTCAGGCTAAGCATGAGGCTTAAATCAGCCCTAAACGCCACATTTTTACAGAATATTGCCTGTAGAGGTTAGCGAAAGCTGGCATTTGTTTTACTTTTCCGGCGCATAAAGTCAAAATTAGGAATTCGTTACGACTCAGGCTGTATGCAGCGCCAACAATTCCTGCGCGGTGGACCGGCAAGTATACCTGAAGAAAGGACTTTTGATGCTTTTAGCAACAGCACTGTTAATAATTGGTTTACTTTTGGTGGTCTACAGTGCTGACCGTTTAGTGTTTGCCGCATCAATTTTGTGCCGACTGATTGGCGTCCCCCCTCTCGTCATCGGAATGACGGTGGTTAGCGTCGGCACCTCACTCCCTGAAATCATCGTCTCTGTCACGGCATCGCTGCATGACCAGACGGACCTTGCTATTGGCACCGCGATTGGCTCCAACATCGTCAATATCCTACTGATTTTAGGTTTAGCCGCATTGCTGCACCCATTTCGCGTGCATTCCGATGTTCTGCGCCGTGAATTGCCGCTAATGTTAATCGTAAGTTTGCTGGCGGGCTATGTGCTGTATGACGGGGTGCTGAGCTACGATGATGGCATTTTCTTGCTCGCTCTCGCCGCGATATGGCTGCTGTATAGTGTTAAAATCGCCCGTCAGGCAGAAAAACAGGGACATGACAGCCTGACCCGAGAACAGGTTGCCGAACTCCCGCGTGAAGGTACGCTGCCTGTGGCGTTATTGTGGCTGGGCGTCGCGCTAATCATTATGCCGATGGCAACGCGCATGGTCGTCGATAACGCGACGGTGCTGGCAAACTATTTCGCCATGAGCGAACTGACAATCGGCCTGACGGTGATTGCTATCGGTACCAGTCTGCCTGAGCTGGCCACCGCCATCGCGGGCGCGCGCAAAGGTGAAGATGATATCGCCATTGGTAATATCATCGGCTCGAATATTTTCAATATCGCGATCGTGACGGGCCTGCCCGCCCTGATCTCACCGGGGCCGTTTAACCCGATGGCGTTCACGCGCGATTACGGAGTGATGTTGCTTGTCAGCGTCATTTTTGCCCTGCTCTGCTGGCGGCGGCAAAGACAAATTGGCAAAGGCGCAGGCGCACTGCTGACGGGTGGATTTATCGTATGGATGGCGATGCTGTACTGGCTCTCGCCGCTTCTCTCTGGGTAAACGGAAACGCATTATGTCGCAAATAGAATTGCAGCCGGGTTTTGACTTTCAGAAAGCAGGAAAAGAGGTTCTGGAGATTGAACGTGAAGGTCTGGCGCAGTTAGATCAGTACATTAATCAGGATTTTAGTCTGGCATGTGAGAAGATTCTCTACTGTGCCGGTAAAGTCGTGGTAATGGGAATGGGCAAGTCCGGCCACATTGGACGCAAAATGGCGGCGACCTTTGCCAGCACGGGAACGTCATCGTTCTTCGTGCACCCAGGGGAAGCGGCGCATGGCGACCTCGGGATGGTCACCCCGCAGGACGTGGTTATCGCACTGTCGAATTCCGGTGAATCCAATGAGATCCTGGCCCTGATCCCGGTACTGAAGAGACTACAGGTCCCGCTTATCTGTATG
Organism: Enterobacter sp. JMULE2; assembly: GCF_013337145.1. Taxonomy (NCBI): domain Bacteria; kingdom Pseudomonadati; phylum Pseudomonadota; class Gammaproteobacteria; order Enterobacterales; family Enterobacteriaceae; genus Enterobacter; species Enterobacter sp. JMULE2. The sequence continues at coordinate 414,051 of NZ_SGWD01000011.1, read as the reverse complement.
ACCAGCCGCCCGGAAAGCAGCATGGCGCGTGCGGCGGATATTCATCTGTGCGTAAAAGTGCCCAAAGAAGCCTGCCCGCTTGGCCTTGCGCCAACGTCCAGCACGACGGCAGCACTGGTGATGGGCGATGCCCTTGCCGTTGCGCTGCTTGAAGCCCGTGGTTTTACCCCTGAGGATTTTGCGCTTTCTCACCCAGGCGGTGCGCTGGGCCGTAAGCTGCTGCTCAGGGTCAACGATATTATGCACACGGGCGATGAGATCCCTCACGTCAGCAAAGAGGCTTCCCTGCGCGACGCGTTACTGGAAATTACCCGTAAAAATCTGGGTATGACGGTGGTGTGCGACGATCTGATGAAAATTCAGGGAATATTCACCGACGGCGACTTACGCCGGGTGTTCGATATGGGCGTGGACGTTCGCACATTGGGTATCGCAGACGTCATGACGCCAGGCGGAATTCGCGTGCGTCCGGGCATCCTTGCGGTAGATGTCCTGAACCTGATGCAGTCCCGTCATATTACCGCAGTGATGGTTGCCGATGGCGACCAGTTGCTGGGTGTGGTACATATGCATGATCTTCTGCGCGCAGGCGTAGTGTAATGAAGGATAAGACAATGAGTAATGCGGGTGCATCTCTTGCAACCTGTTATGGTCCGGTAAGCGCGCACATGATGGCAAAGGCGGAAAACATCCGTCTGTTGATCCTTGATGTGGATGGCGTGCTCTCCGATGGCCTGATTTATATGGGCAATAGCGGCGAAGAGCTGAAAGCATTTAACGTTCGCGATGGGTACGGCATTCGTTGCGCGCTCACGTCCGGCATTGAAGTTGCTATTATCACCGGACGGAAAGCTAAACTTTTAGAAGACCGCTGCGAAACGCTGGGCATTACCCATCTGTATCAGGGGCAGTCCGACAAACTGGTCGCCTTTAACGATTTGCTGGCGAAGCTGGCAGTCGCACCTGAGAACGTGGCCTATGTTGGCGATGATTTGATCGACTGGCCGGTGATGGCGGAAGTGGGTCTGAGCGTAGCGGTTGCTGACGCACACCCGCTGCTTCTCCCACGCGCGGATTACGTCACCCGGATCAACGGTGGACGTGGGGCGGTCCGTGAAGTCTGCGATCTGCTTCTGCTCGCGCAGGGCAAGCTTGATGAGGCCAAAGGGCAATCGATATGAGTAAAACCAGACGTTGGGTTATCATTCTGCTTTCGCTTGTCGCATTGGTACTGATTGGCGTGAACCTTGCCGACCGTGACGATGCACAAACAGAAGTGGTTAATACGAGCGACCCAACCTATAAAAGCGATCACAGTGATACTGTGGTGTACAGCCCTGAAGGTGCGCTGAACTATCGCCTGATTGCCCAGCACGTGGAATATTTTTCCGATGACGGTATCTCGTGGTTTACCCAACCGGTGATGACCACCTTTGATACTGACAAAACCCCGACATGGTCAATTAAGTCAGACCGGGCAAAACTGACAAATGACCGTATGCTTTATCTGTACGGCCACGTTGAAGTCAACGCCCTGACCGCTGACTCACAGCTGCGCAAAATTACGACGGATAACGCCCAGATCAACCTGGTGACACAGGACGTGACTTCGCAAGATTTGGTCACACTGTATGGCACAACATTTAATTCCAGCGGTTTAAGAATGCGCGGGAACTTACGCAGCAAAAACGCCGAGCTGATTGAAAAGGTTAGAACCTCCTATGAAATTCAAAACAAACAAACTCAGCCTTAAAGCCATTATCGCCAGCGCACTGCTGGCGGCCAGTCTTCCCGCGATTGCTGTGACTGGCGATACCGAACAGCCGATTCATATCGAATCCGACACTCAGTCCCTTGATATGCAAGGTAACGTCGTCACCTTCACCGGTAACGTCGTGATGACCCAGGGCACCATCAAAATTAACGCCGATAAAGTGGTCGTTACCCGTCCGGGCGGCGAGCAGGGCAAAGAGATTATTGATGGCTATGGTAATCCGGCCACGTTCTACCAGATGCAGGACAACGGCAAACCGGTGAAAGGCCGCGCGTCGCATATGCACTATGAGCTGGCGAAGGATCTGGTCATCCTGACCGGTAATGCCTATCTGGAACAGCTGGACAGTAATATTACCGGCGACAAGATCACCTATCTGGTCAAAGAGCAGAAAATGCAGGCCTCCAGCGAGAAAGGCAAACGCGTCACCACCGTGCTGGTTCCATCGCAGCTGCAGGATAAAGGCAAAGGCCAGGCTCCGGCACAAAAGAAGAGTAACTAATTCGTTATGGCAACATTAACTGCAAAAAACCTCGCGAAAGCGTATAAGGGCCGCCGTGTCGTCGAAGATGTCAGCCTGACCGTCAACTCCGGCGAAATTGTGGGTTTGCTTGGCCCTAACGGTGCAGGGAAAACCACCACCTTCTACATGGTGGTGGGCATTGTGCCGCGTGATGCTGGCAACATCATCATTGATGACGAAGACATTAGCCTGCTGCCGCTGCACGCGCGCGCGCGCCGTGGTATCGGCTACCTGCCGCAGGAAGCCTCAATCTTTCGTCGTTTGAGCGTCTACGACAACCTGATGGCCGTGCTGCAGATCCGTGACGACCTGACCAGCGAGCAGCGCACCGACCGCGCCAACGAGCTGATGGAAGAGTTTCATATCGAACATCTTCGCGACAGTCTTGGTCAGGCGTTGTCCGGGGGTGAGCGTCGTCGTGTCGAGATTGCACGTGCGCTGGCCGCCAACCCGAAATTCATCCTGCTGGATGAACCCTTCGCGGGCGTTGACCCGATCTCCGTTATTGATATCAAACGCATTATCGAACACCTGCGCGACAGCGGGCTTGGCGTGCTGATCACCGACCACAACGTCCGTGAAACGCTGGCCGTCTGTGAACGCGCCTACATTGTGAGCCAGGGCCATCTGATTGCCCACGGTACACCGCAGCAAATCCTCGAAGATGAGCATGTTAAGCGCGTGTACCTTGGGGAAGACTTCAGACTCTGATAGGGTAGAGGTAACGTAACGCCGAACCGGAGAAAAATGCTCTGAACATGAAGCAAGGTTTGCAATTAAGACTCAGCCAACAACTGGCGATGACGCCGCAGCTACAGCAGGCGATTCGTCTGTTGCAGCTGTCCACGTTAGAACTCCAGCAGGAGCTCCAGCAGGCGCTGGACAGTAATCCGTTGCTGGAGCAAACCGATCTTCATGACGAGGTAGAAACCCAGCAAACGCAGGACACTGAAACGCTCGACACCGCTGATGCGCTCGAACAAAAAGAGATGCCGGACGAGCTGCCGCTGGACGCCAGCTGGGATGAAATCTACACCGCCGGAACCCCTTCCGGCACGCGTGCAGACTACCAGGACGACGAGCTACCGGTTTACCAGGGTGAAACCACCCAGTCACTGCAGGATTACCTGATGTGGCAAGTGGAGTTGACCCCCTTCTCTGATACCGACCGCGCCATTGCGACCTCGATTGTCGATGCCGTTGACGATACGGGTTATTTAACCGTAACCCTGGACGACATCCTGGAAAGTATCGGCGACGACGAGATCGAACTCGAAGAGATCGAAGCGGTTCTGAAGCGCATTCAGCGTTTCGACCCGGTCGGAGTGGCCGCGAAAGATCTCCGCGATTGCCTGCTGATCCAACTGTCGCAGTTCGCCAAAGAGACGCCGTGGATTGAAGAAGCCCGCTTAATCATCAGCGATCATCTTGATCTGCTGGCGAATCACGATTTCCGCACCCTGATGCGCGTCACGCGCCTGAAGGAAGAGGTGCTGAAAGAGGCGGTGAATCTGATCCAGTCTCTCGATCCGCGTCCCGGCCAGTCGATCCAGACCAGCGAACCGGAATATGTCATTCCGGATGTGTTAGTCAGAAAACACAACGGTCGCTGGGTGGTCGAGCTGAACTCAGACAGCATTCCTCGCCTGCAAATCAACCAGCAGTATGCCTCCATGTGCACCAGCGCGCGCAATGACTCCGATAATCAATATATTCGTAGCAATTTGCAGGAAGCACGCTGGCTGATTAAAAGTCTGGAGAGTCGAAATGACACGCTGCTGCGCGTGAGCCGCTGTATTGTTGAACAACAGCAGGCCTTTTTTGAGCAGGGCGAAGAGTTTATGAAACCGATGGTACTGGCGGACATCGCCCAGGCCGTCGAGATGCATGAATCAACCATTTCTCGCGTGACCACGCAGAAGTATCTGCACAGTCCACGCGGTATTTTTGAGCTTAAGTATTTCTTCTCCAGTCATGTGAATACCGAAGGCGGCGGCGAAGCCTCGTCAACGGCCATTCGCGCACTGGTGAAGAAGTTGATCGCCGCGGAGAACCCCGCGAAGCCACTGAGTGACAGTAAGTTAACCACCATGCTGTCCGACCAGGGTATTATGGTGGCACGTCGTACTGTTGCGAAGTATCGAGAGTCTTTATCCATTCCGCCGTCTAACCAGCGTAAACAACTGGTTTGACACAACCGATAAGGAAGACACTATGCAGCTCAACATCACAGGACACAACGTCGAGATTACTGAGGCTTTACGCGAGTTTCTGAACACGAAGTTCGCGAAGCTCGAACAGTATTTCGAAAGGATCAATCAGGTCTATATTGTGTTGAAAGTGGAGAAAGTGACTCATATCTCGGATGCAACCCTGCACGTTAACGGGGGTGAACTCCATGCCAGTGCGGAAGGGCAAGACATGTACGCGGCTATCGACGGCTTGATTGATAAGCTTGCGCGACAGCTCAATAAACATAAAGATAAACTGAAACAACACTAATTGTCCGGGCAGTTAACGGGTGCAGGACGGCCTGTTGTGCGACACAACAGGCCATTTGTACAGTTAGCGCTTAGGTGAAATTATGATGAACAACGATTCGGCTCTTCAACTGAGCAATGTCCTTAACCAGGAATGTACCCGCAGTGGTGTTCACTGCCAGAGCAAAAAACGTGCGCTGGAGATCATCAGTGAACTGGCCGCAAAACAGCTGGGCCTGCCGCCACAAGTGGTGTTCGAAGCTATCCTGACCCGTGAAAAAATGGGCAGTACCGGCATCGGCAACGGCATCGCGATCCCGCATGGCAAACTCGAAGAAGACACCTTGCGTGCCGTCGGCGTGTTTGTGCAGCTTGAAACACCCATCGCCTTTGATGCCATTGATAACCAGCCCGTCGATCTCCTCTTCGCGCTGCTGGTGCCAGCAGACCAGACAAAGACCCATTTGCATACGTTGTCGCTGGTCGCTAAACGCCTGGCCGATAAAACCATTTGCCGTCGACTGCGTTCAGCGCAAAGTGATGAAGAGCTCTTCCAGATTATCACTGAAGCAGAAGGCAATCAGGATGATGCGTAACCGGGAGATGGCCTTCACATCTGTTGTCCTGAGGAGAAACGGAACATGGTGCTGATGATCGTCAGCGGTCGCTCGGGGTCGGGGAAATCCGTCGCCCTGCGCGCGCTGGAAGATATGGGGTTTTACTGCGTAGATAACCTGCCGGTGGTGCTGTTGCCCGATCTGGCGCGGACGCTAGCGGACAGACAAATTTCTGCCGCCGTCAGCATCGATGTCCGTAACATGCCAGAATCACCTGAGGTCTTTGAACAGGCCATGAGCAATCTGCCAGAGTGCTTCTCGCCTCAGCTGTTGTTCCTTGATGCCGATCGTAACACCCTGATCCGTCGCTACAGCGATACCCGTCGTTTGCACCCGCTTTCCAGTAAAAACCTTTCGCTGGAAAGTGCCATCGACGAAGAGAGCGATCTGCTGGAACCACTGCGCTCCCGGGCCGACCTGATTGTTGACACCTCCGAAATGTCCGTGCACGAACTGGCGGAAATGCTGCGAACCCGTCTGCTGGGTAAACGCGAGCGTGAATTGACGATGGTGTTTGAATCCTTCGGCTTTAAGCACGGCATTCCTATCGATGCGGATTATGTTTTCGACGTGCGCTTCCTGCCGAACCCGCACTGGGATCCCAAACTGCGTCCAATGACCGGTCTGGATAAGCCCGTAGCGGCCTTCCTCGACAGACACACAGAAGTTCACAATTTTATCTACCAGACGCGAAGCTACCTTGAGCTATGGTTACCTATGCTGGAGACAAACAATCGTAGCTATCTGACGGTAGCGATTGGCTGTACCGGCGGTAAACATCGTTCGGTTTATATCGCCGAACAGCTGGCCGACTACTTCCGCTCACGCGGAAAGAACGTTCAGTCCCGTCATCGCACGCTGGAAAAACGTAAAACATGACCGTAAAACAAACCGTTGAGATCACCAACAAGCTGGGCATGCATGCACGCCCGGCAATGAAATTGTTTGAACTGATGCAAGGTTTTGATGCGGAGGTTCTGCTGCGTAACGATGAAGGTACAGAGGCAGAGGCCAACAGCGTGATCGCACTGCTGATGCTGGACTCTGCCAAAGGTCGCCAGATTGAAGTCGAGGCCACCGGCCCCCAGGAAGAGGAAGCGCTGGCGGCGGTGATTGCCCTGTTCAACGCAGGGTTCGACGAAGATTAAGGTCTGCCAGTCAGGCGGGTGGCGCTGCGCTTACCCGCCCTACATAAGATTATTTCGCTGCATAAACCCTTCCCCACCTAGCTGACGCATCTGGCGCATGATCCACGCCTGACGGCTTCGCACGTACCCTGACGGCGCACTCGCTTTAAAACGGATGGGATTCGGTAAAACAGCGGCCAATAGCGCCGCTTCTGACATACTCAGACGGCTGGCTGGCTTATTAAAATAACGCTGCGCGGCAGCTTCCACGCCAAATATGCCGTCGCCAAACTCAGCGACGTTGAGATAGACGGTCAGAATGCGCTTTTTGCTCCAGACCGTTTCCATCCCCAGGGTTAACCCCGCTTCCAGCCCTTTTCGCACCCAGCTTCGACCATCCCATAAAAACAGGTTTTTGGCCGTCTGCTGCGACAACGTCGACGCACCGCGCACGCGATTCTCGTGACGCTCGTTGTGGGCGAGCGCCTTCTCGATGGCCGCCATGTCAAAACCCCAGTGCTCCGGGAATTTCTGATCTTCTGCCGCAATCACGGCCAGCCCCATGAACGGTGAGATCTCATCCATGCTTACCCAGTCCGAATGGGCGACATAGCCGAAATCACCGGTCAACCACGCGCTGAGCTGGCGCTCAACCATCACGGCGGAAAAGGGTACCGGCAGAATGCTGAATAAGGCAATCCCGCCGCCCCAGAAGACGGCCAGTACAAGCACAACGCGTAACAGGGTACGTTTTATCCACGTACCCGCAGCAAATTTACGGCTCATTGCGAGAGAACCAGCACTCTGTCCACCAGCTTATCAATGCCCGTGGCTGCTTCAGCGATGGATTGCGCCAGCATATAGGCGGGCGTGGTGACAATCTTGTTGTCTTCATCGACCACAATATCATCCACCGGACAAGGAACATGCTCGCCGCCCATATCTTCGACGATCTCTGCGGTATCAATATCGGTCCCGATGGTCAGGCGCAGCGGGAAGTCAAAGATCCGGGGCAGCATGGCCGGGGCAATACAGATGAAACCCAGCGGCTTGCCTGCTGCATGCATCGCCTGGGCGAGCCGTTTTAAATCGGGATCGACAAGGCACTCTGCCCCTTCTGAAGCAAAGGTGCTGAGATTCTTGGCTGCGCCAAAGCCACCCGGCACGATCAACGCATCCAGTGTTGAGGCATCAGCCTGCGCCAGGGGTTGGACAGCACCCCGGGCGATACGCGCGGCTTCAATCAGGACGTTACGCGTTTCCGCCATCGGCTCGCCGGTAAGATGGTTGATCACATCCGCCTGGCTTTTATCCGGCGCGAAGCAGATCGCTTCAGCGCCCTGACGAGATAATGCCAGCAGCGTTAATACGGCTTCATGTATCTCTGAACCGTCGTAAACACCACAACCGCTCAGCACGACACCAATCTTTTTCATTATGACGTTCCTTCTTTGCAACCTGCTGAAGCACATTAAAAATTCTGATTAAACCGCTATGCTTCACACATTTCACTGATTCATGTAACAAACCATTTAAGATTTGCTATCTTATCTGCGTGCGGCCTCAATATTCAGGCGGCGTCCAAGCGAAAACAACACGAAAAATCAGGCGCAGCCACGATTTCCCTGGTGTTGGCGCAGTATTCGCGCACCCCGGTTAAGCCGGGGTCATTTTTTTCTGGCATCCACCCAGGCTTTCAGTACCGCCACATCGTTTTGCCACTCTTGTTTCATCTCTTCAACCCATTCACCAACATTATCTTCCCACGCAGGTAAATCAGGCGATTGAATCTGTTGACCCAGCTGCTGAAGATGGCGTAGCCCCACCGAGCCGGCCGCACCTTTGATTTTGTGCCCTTCTTCAACGATACCTTTCCGATCGCGCGCCGTCAGGTTGGACTCAAGCACGCTCAAGTAGCCCGGCATCATTTTTTCGAATACCGCCAGACCATCGGTAATCAGTTTTGGCCCCACCAGATCGATATACTGCTCCAGCATCGCGGTATCGAGTAGGGTATGTGCTTTCGCGCTATCAACAGACGTCATGGTGCTCTCCTCTTCATCACGGGTATCCCAGAACTTCTTGATCATGGCGGTCAGGGCAGGCACCGCCAGCGGCTTGCTGAGCACATCATCCATACCGGCATCGAGGTACTCTTTTTTGTCTTTCAGTACGTTCGCCGTCAGCGCCACCAGCGGCGGCAGCTCATCGGCAGCATATTTGCGCGTAAGCTCACGGGAGATATCCAGCCCGGTCATGTCCGGAAGCTGAATATCCAGCAGGACCAGGTCATACTCGCCAGGCGTAAACATCTCCAGCGCCGCTTTACCGGTCATCGCCACATCCACGCTGTTACCGAGTTTTTCCAGTACGGAACGCGCCACAATCACGTTCAGTTCGATGTCCTCCACCAACAGAACGTGCAGAGCGGGCAGCGGCATATCGTCGTTCTCAAAGGTATCCTCCACCTCTTCAGCCACCGCGGGCGCATGCACCGTCAGGGTAAAGGTTGAACCTTTGCCCGGGTGGCTGGCAACCGTGATATCACCGCCCATGCTTTTCGCCAGACGTTTCGACACCGCCAGACCAATACCGGTCCCGGTCGCCGGTTTACCGCCGTTACTGTCTTTTACCTGGTAGTACATGGCAAAGATCTTATCCTGCTCTTCCTGCGGAATGCCGATACCCGAGTCCTCAACCTCGAAGTGCAGCATGTCCCCTTCGTCATAGCGAATACGCACCGCAACCCGCCCCTTCTGGGTAAACTTCACGGCATTGCTGATAAGGTTCCACAGGATCTGGCGCAGGCGCGTGCCGTCTGTCACCACCTTATGCGGCAGCGGCAGGGTTGGCTCCATCACAAAGCTCAGCCCTTTTTGCTGGGCCTGCAGGCCGGAGAGGTTCTCCAGATCGGCCAGGAATCCGGTGAAATCCACCGGCTGGTTATCAAGCTGCACCTTACGGCGCTCCATTTTATCCATGTCGATAATATCGTTAAAGATATTGCCCAGCGTGACCGCCGAGACATGGATCGTTTTGAGGTATTTTTCCTGCTCGCCGGTCAGGTCGGTGTCGAGCAGAATACGGCTCAGCCCAACGATGCCGTTCAGCGGCGTACGCAGTTCGTGGCTGATGGTTGAGATAAAGGTGGTCTTGTCGCGGCTGGCGCGTTCCAGCGCATCCTGATAGCGCTTACGCTCGGTGATATCGCGGCCAAAGCCCATCAGCCCGTGGCGTTTCCCCACGCGGTCGTAATACGGCACTTTGCGGATCTCAAAGCAGGCTTTACGCCCGTCGGGATAATCCAGCCACTGTTCATAGGTGAGCGACACGTTGTGGCGGAAGACTTTTTCATCCGTCTCCATCACTTTGGCAGCCGCTTCTTCGGAATAGACATCCTGCGGTTTGAGGTTAACCAGCTGTTTTTCACTTTTGCCGGTCAGCAGCTCCATTGCGCGGTTACAGCCGGAGAATTCTTTATCTTCGTTACGATAGAAAACCAGATCCGGCGAGGCATCCAGGAAGGAGCGCAGGAAAGAGGATTGTTGTTCGAGCTGGATCTGCGTCACTTCGCGCTCTTTCATCTCGATTTTCAGTTGCTCCAGCGTAGCCTGACGTTCAGCTTCAGCCTTCTCGCGGTCCGAAATCTCCTGATTCAACTGCGCAATATTATCCTTGAGCTGGACATTAAGCTTGAGATCGCGCTCGCGCATCTCTTCCAGCTTATCCACCAGTTTTGATAAACGCTGACGGGACTCCTCCAGTTGCTCCACTACCACCGACAGGAAATAGACCGCCCACGGCGTGATCAACAGGCCGAAGAAAATAGAGCGGATCACGTCGATGCTTTCAACCTGACCATGCAGAACCATAGTCACGGCCATTTGCACGACAATCGCCAGAACGACCAGCGCCAGTGCCAGCAGTAAGGAGAAACGCACCAGCCCGAGCTTCATCATCAGGTCGACGTAATACTGGGCCAGCATTCGAATTTGCTTCATAGGGGATCCCTTCACGACGTTATCGCTCAATAATACTCAAATTCGCAGCGAGGCGTTGAAGGTTGTGAGAAAAAGTGCGGGGTGAAACAGGAGATTAGCCTCGCTTCCGGCAAACCGGAAGCGAGGAGAGAACAATCAGGAACGTTTTAGCAGCAGCCAGAGGCTAATCAGGAAGAAGCTGGCGCTTGGCAGCAGCGCGCCGATAATCGGCGGGATACCGTAAACCAGCGTCAACGGACCGAAGATCTGGTCGAGGACGTAGAACACAAAGCCGAAGCTGATACCGGTCACGACGCGCACGCCCATCGGCACGCTACGCAACGGACCGAAGATAAACGACAGCGCCATCAGCATCATTACCGCGACAGACATCGGCTGGAAAATTTTGCTCCACATATTGAGCTGATAACGCCCGGCGTCTTGTCCACTCGACTTCAGATACTTCACGTAGTTATGCAGGCCGCTGATAGAGAGCGCATCAGGATCCAGCGCAACCACGCCCAGCTTGTCCGGCGTCAGGTTGGTCTTCCAGGTACCGGAAACCGTCTGCGTCCCGGTGATCTGTTTCGGATCGTTCAGGTCAGATTCATCCACCTGAGAGAGACGCCACTGTTTGTGTTCAGCATCAAATTTTGCAGAGGAGGCGTGACGCACAGACTTCAAACGACGTTCATCGTTAAAGGTGTAAATACTCACACCGCCCAGTTCGTCATCACCTTTCACGCGCTCGATATAGACGAAGCTATTACCGTCTTTCGCCCACAGACCTTGCTGCGTTGAGAGCAGTGAGCCGCCGTACATGGCCTGAGCGCGGTAGTTACGCGCCATCTGTTCGCCCTGCGGCGCCACCCACTCGCCAATCGCCATGGTCAACAGCACCAGTGGGATCGCGGTTTTCATGACGGACAGCGCAACCTGCATACGGGTAAAGCCGGAAGCCTGCATCACCACCAGTTCGCTACGCTGCGCCAGCATCCCCAGCCCCAGCAGCGCGCCGAGCAAGGCCGCCATCGGGAAGAAGATTTGCACGTCTTTTGGCACGCTGAGCAAGGTATACATCCCCGCGCCCAGCGCGTCATAGCTCCCCTGCCCGGCTTTTTTCAACTGGTCGACAAACTTGATAATGCCGGAGAGCGACACCAGCATGAACAGGGTCATCATGATGGTGGTAAAAATCGTTTTACCGATATAGCGGTCAAGAACGCCAAATGCCTGCATTAGATGGCTCCTTTACGCGTAAACCGGGCACGGATTCGACGCATTGGCACCGTATCCCACAAGTTGAGGCCCACCGCCAGCAGCAGATACAGACCATTCACTACCCAGGTCCAGACAACCGGGTCAATTTTCCCTTTGCCACCGTTGGACTTAATTGACGTCTGGAGCAGGAAGAACACCAGATACAGCAGCATGGCCGGAAGCATCGACAGTACACGTCCCTGACGCGGATTCACCACGCTCAGCGGAACAACCATCAATGCCATCATAAACACGGTGAATACCAGCGTGATGCGCCAGTGCAGTTCAGCACGCGCACGATCGGTATCGGTGTTGATCAGGGTACGCATATCCATCTGTTCGGTGTCAGTCGGATCGAGCGCGACGGCCTGATGACCAATAATCGCCTGGTAGTTCTGGAAATCGGTGATACGGAAATCGCGCAGCATCGCTGTGCCTTCAAAGCGCGTCCCTTTGTTCAGGGTCACAACCTGGGAACCATCTTTACGCTGTGCCAGTTGACCAGAATCGGCGACCACCACGGAAGGACGGGCGTTACCTTTAGTACGCAACTGAGCAAGAAACACATCGTTGAAGCGGCTGCCGTCAACGCTTTCGATAAAGAGAACAGAGTTACCGTCGGTGGCCTGCTGGAACTGACCCTGTGCCAGCGCGGCCAACCCCGGGTTAGCTTTTGCTTCCGCCAGCACTTCGTCCTGGTGACGAGATGACGCCGGGCCTGCCCACATGACGTTTACGGCAGCAACGATCCCCGTGAACAACGCCAGCACCATAGCCGCTTTCACCAACACGGCTTTGCTTAAGCCGCAGGCGTGCATCACCGTGATTTCACTTTCGGTATACAGCTTACCGAGCGTCATCAGTAAACCGAGGAAAAGGCTTAACGGCAGAATGAGCTGCGCCATTTCAGGCACGCCTAATCCGAGCAGAGAAAGCACCAGATTTGTTGGGATTTCACCGTCAACCGCCGCGCCGAGGATCTTGACCAGCTTCTGACAGAAAAAGATCAGAAGAAGGATAAAGAGGATCGCCAGTTGGCTCTTCAGCGTCTCCCGCACCAGATATCTTATGATTATCACTTTAAATACGCCCGTTAAAACTCGTCTTTTGCAGGAATTTAGCTTGTTTCATGGCTTAAACGTCATTTATTCTCTTGAGTCGTCGAAATCATCGCTAAGATTAAAAAACCCGGCGGATTCGCGCTTCAGAACATTTAATGACGTGCCGAAACCGTAGTAACGTAAGATTAACACGAAGTCACCACAACCGCGGACATGAGTTACGAAAGGTTTCAATTCTATCCGTAGCTGCCGCCGTTGTCTTTAAGATTCAGGAGCGTAGTGCATGGAGTTCAGTGTAAAAAGCGGTAGCCCGGAGAAACAGCGGAGTGCCTGCATCGTTGTGGGCGTGTTTGAACCGCGCCGACTCTCCCCGATCGCCGAACAACTCGATAAAATCAGTGACGGCTACATCAGCGCCCTGCTGCGCCGTGGCGAACTGGAAGGTAAACCTGGGCAGACGCTGTTACTGCACCATGTTCCGAACGTCCTGTCCGAACGCATTCTGCTGATTGGCTGCGGCAAAGAGCGTGAGCTGGATGAGCGTCAGTATAAGCAGGTGATTCAGAAAACGATTAATACCCTGAATGATACCGGCTCAATGGAAGCCGTCTGCTTCCTGACTGAACTGCACGTCAAAGGCCGTAACACCTACTGGAAAGTGCGCCAGGCCGTCGAAACCGCAAAAGAGAGCCTGTACAGCTTCGACCAGCTCAAGACCAATAAAAGCGAGCCGCGCCGTCCGCTGCGTAAAATGGTCTTCAACGTGCCTACACGCCGTGAGCTGACCAGCGGCGAGCGCGCTATTCAGCACGGTCTGGCGATTGCCGCCGGTATTAAAGCCGCTAAAGATCTCGGCAACATGCCGCCAAACATCTGTAACGCCGCGTACCTGGCCTCTCAGGCGCGTCAGCTGGCGGATTCCTACAGCAAGAATGTCATCACTCGCGTCATCGGCGAACAGCAGATGAAAGAGCTGGGAATGCACTCTTATCTGGCAGTCGGCAACGGCTCGCAGAACGAATCCCTGATGTCGGTGATTGAGTACAAGGGCAACCCGTCCGAAGACGCGCGCCCGATCGTACTGGTCGGTAAAGGCCTGACCTTCGACTCCGGCGGTATCTCCATCAAGCCTGCCGAAGGCATGGACGAGATGAAGTACGACATGTGCGGTGCGGCGGCGGTTTACGGCGTCATGCGCATGGTCGCTGAGCTTCAGCTGCCGATTAACGTCATCGGCGTGCTGGCGGGCTGTGAAAACATGCCAGGCGGTCGCGCTTACCGTCCGGGTGACGTCCTGACCACCATGTCCGGCCAGACTGTTGAAGTGCTGAATACCGACGCCGAAGGCCGTCTGGTGCTGTGCGACGTGCTGACCTACGTTGAGCGCTTCGAACCTGAAGCGGTGATCGACGTGGCAACGCTAACCGGCGCCTGCGTGATTGCGCTGGGTCACCACATCACCGGCCTGATGTCGAACCACAACCCGCTGGCACACGAGCTTATCGGCGCGTCCGAACAGGCCGGTGACCGCGCGTGGCGACTGCCGCTGGGCGATGAGTTCCAGGAGCAGCTAGAGTCCAACTTTGCGGATATGGCGAACATCGGCGGTCGTCCTGGCGGTGCGATCACCGCGGGCTGCTTCCTGGCGCGCTTCACCCGCAAGTACAACTGGGCGCACCTGGACATCGCGGGCACCGCATGGCGTTCCGGTAAAGCCAAAGGCGCAACCGGTCGTCCGGTCGCGCTGCTGTCGCAGTTCCTGCTTAATCGTGCGGGTTTTAACGGCGACGAGTGATGAAAAACGCCGGGTGGCGGCTTCGCCTTACCCGGCCTACAGCGTCACTCAACCGTAGGCCGGGTAAGCGTAGCGCCACCCGGCTTTGCATTTAAATCCACGACAAGAAGCCCCATATATGAAGAATGCAACGTTCTACCTTCTGGACAACGACACGCATCAGGATGGCCTCAGCGCCGTCGAACAGCTGGTGTGTGACATTGCCGCAGAACGTTGGCGCGCAGGTAAACGCGTGTTGATTGCCTGTGAAGATGAGCAGCAGGCGATTCGCCTTGATGAAGCGCTGTGGGCCCGCCCGCCGGAGAGTTTTGTGCCGCATAACCTGTCGGGCGAAGGCCCGCGCGGTGGCGCACCGGTCGAAATTGCCTGGCCGCAGAAGCGCAACAGCAGCGCGCGCGATATTCTCATTAGCCTGCGGGTAGACTTTGCAGATTTTGCCACCGCTTTCACAGAAGTGGTAGACTTTGTCCCTTACGAAGAATCTTTAAAACAACTGGCGCGCGAACGCTATAAAGCGTACCGCCTGGCTGGTTTTAACCTGAATACGGCAACCTGGAAATAATGGAAAAGACATATAACCCACGCGATATCGAACAGCCGCTTTACGAGCACTGGGAACAGCAGGGCTATTTCAAGCCTAACGGCGACGAAAGCAAAGAGTCCTTCTGCATCATGATCCCGCCGCCGAACGTCACCGGCAGTTTGCATATGGGACATGCTTTCCAGCAGACCATCATGGACACCATGATCCGCTACCAGCGCATGCAGGGTAAAAACACCCTGTGGCAGGCGGGGACTGACCACGCGGGTATCGCAACCCAGATGGTGGTTGAGCGTAAAATTGCCGCTGAAGAAGGTAAAACCCGCCACGACTACGGTCGCGACGCGTTCATCGACAAAATCTGGCAGTGGAAGGCAGAATCCGGCGGTACCATTACCCGCCAGATGCGCCGTCTCGGCAACTCCGTGGACTGGGAGCGCGAGCGCTTCACCATGGACGAAGGCCTGTCCAACGCAGTGAAAGAAGTCTTCGTGCGCCTGTATAAAGAAGACCTGATTTACCGCGGCAAGCGCCTGGTAAACTGGGATCCGAAACTGCGCACCGCCATCTCTGACCTGGAAGTGGAAAACCGCGAGTCTAAAGGCTCCATGTGGCACATCCGCTATCCGCTGGCCGACGGCGCGAAAACCGCCGACGGCAAAGATTACCTGGTGGTCGCCACGACCCGTCCGGAAACCCTGCTGGGCGATACCGGCGTAGCCGTTAACCCGGAAGATCCGCGTTATAAAGATCTGATCGGCAAATTCGTGGTGCTGCCGCTGGTAAACCGCCGTATTCCGATTGTGGGCGACGAACACGCCGACATGGAAAAAGGCACCGGCTGCGTAAAAATCACCCCGGCGCACGACTTCAACGACTACGAAGTCGGCCGTCGTCACGCCCTGCCGATGATCAACATCCTGACCTTTGACGGTGATATCCGTGAAAGCGCAGAAGTGTACGACACCAAAGGCGAAGAGTCTGACGTTTACTCCAGCGACATCCCGGCTGAGTTCCAGAAGCTGGAACGTTTTGCCGCGCGTAAAGCGATTGTGGCTGCCGTCGACGCGCTCGGCCTGCTGGAAGAGATAAAACCTCACGATCTGACCGTGCCGTACGGCGACCGTGGCGGCGTGGTTATCGAGCCGATGCTGACTGACCAGTGGTACGTGCGTGCCGACGTGCTGGCGAAACCGGCTGTGGAAGCGGTTGAGAACGGCAGCATCCAGTTCGTGCCGAAGCAGTATGAAAACATGTACTTCTCCTGGATGCGCGACATTCAGGACTGGTGTATCTCCCGTCAGCTGTGGTGGGGTCACCGCATCCCGGCATGGTACGACAACGAAGGCAATGTCTACGTTGGCCGCACCGAAGACGAAGTGCGTCAGGAAAACAACCTGAGCGCTGACGTTGCCCTGCGTCAGGACGAAGACGTGCTGGACACCTGGTTCTCCTCCGCGCTGTGGACCTTCTCCACGCTCGGCTGGCCGGAAAACACCGACGCGCTGCGTCAGTTCCACCCAACCAGCGTGATGGTGTCCGGTTTCGACATTATCTTCTTCTGGATCGCCCGCATGATCATGATGACCATGCACTTCATCAAAGACGAAGACGGCAAGCCGCAGGTTCCGTTCCATACCGTCTACATGACCGGTCTGATCCGCGACGACGAAGGGCAGAAAATGTCCAAGTCCAAGGGTAACGTTATTGACCCGCTGGACATGGTTGACGGTATCTCTCTGGAAGACCTGCTGGAAAAACGTACCGGCAACATGATGCAGCCGCAGCTGGCTGAGAAAATCCGCAAGCGCACCGAGAAGCAGTTCCCGAACGGGATCGAGTCTCACGGTACCGACGCCCTGCGCTTCACCCTGGCGGCGCTGGCCTCTACCGGCCGTGACATCAACTGGGACATGAAGCGTCTGGAAGGTTACCGTAACTTCTGTAACAAGCTGTGGAACGCCAGCCGCTTCGTGCTGATGAACACCGAAGATCAGGATTGCGGCTTCAACGGCGGCGAAATGACCCTGTCGCTGGCGGACCGCTGGATCCTGGCGGAATTCAACCAGACGGTGAAAGCATTCCGCGACGCGCTGGACAGCTACCGCTTCGATATCGCCGCGGGCATCCTGTACGAATTTACCTGGAACCAGTTCTGTGACTGGTATCTGGAGCTGGCGAAGCCGGTGATGAACGGTGGTTCTGAGGCGGAGCTGCGCGGCACGCGCAACACGCTGATTACCGTTCTGGAAGGTCTGCTGCGCCTGGCGCATCCGGTCATTCCATTCATCACCGAAACCATCTGGCAGCGCGTGAAGGTGATTGCAGGCATCAACGCTGACACCATCATGCTGCAGCCGTTCCCGGAATTCGATGCGGCGAAGGTTGATGAAGCGGCGTCTGCGGACACCGAGTGGCTGAAACAGGCGATCGTTGCGGTACGTAACATCCGTGCTGAAATGAACATTGCCCCAGGCAAACCGCTGGAGCTGCTGCTGCGCGGCTGCAGCGAGGCTGCTGTGCGTCGCGTCAGCGAGAACAACACCTTCCTCAAGACCATGGCGCGTCTGGACAGCATCACCGTGCTGCCTGCTGATGAAAAAGGTCCGGTTTCCGTGACCAAAATCATCGACGGTGCCGAGCTGCTGATCCCGATGGCGGGCCTGATCGACAAAGACGCCGAACTGGCGCGTCTGGCGAAAGAAGTGGCGAAAGTCGACGTGGAAATTGGCAAAATCGAAAGCAAGCTGGCGAACGAAGGCTTTGTCGCCCGCGCGCCGGAAGCGGTCATCGCCAAAGAGCGTGAACGTCTGGTTGCTTTCGCCGATGCGAAGACCAAACTGATTGAGCAGCAGGCGGTTATTGCCGCTCTGTAATGCTTTTACCCCTTACGCTTCAGGGCGTAAGGGGTAACCTTCCTGAAAACTCCTCGCTTGCACTCCCCTTTCTGCGGTGCTATTAACAGCAGTTGTGTGTCAATTTTTGTCATGAGTAATGCTATGAGCGTGATTACCCCCGTCGCGACGACAATGCGTCGGATCACTGAGCAGGACAACCCGGCCATTGCCGCTGTTATCCGCACGGTTTCCGCCGAATATGGCCTGACAGCCGATAAAGGCTACACCGTGGCCGATCCTAATCTCGATGAGCTTTTCCATCTGTACAACCAGCCGGGCCATGCCTACTGGGTTATCGAGCAGAATGGCAAGGTCGTGGGCGGCGGCGGCGTGGCGCCACTGAGCTGCAGCGAGCCGGATATTTGTGAGCTGCAGAAAATGTATTTTCTGCCGTCGGTTCGCGGACAGGGTCTGGCGAAAAAGCTGGCGCTGGTCGCCCTGGAGCACGCGCGCACGCAGGGTTTCAAACGCTGTTACCTCGAAACCACCGCCTTCCTCAAAGAGGCCATCGGCCTGTATGAGCATCTTGGCTTTGAGCATATTGATGCGCCACTGGGCTGTACCGGCCACGTTGATTGCGAAGTCAGAATGCTGAAAAGTCTGTAACTTCCGTTCCTGCCCTCTTCTGTTAAGCGGCTGTAAACCGGATGCTCTACACTCACAGTTCACACCATAACAGGGGAAACACGATGTCGAAGATAAAAAGCTACGCCGCACCGCAGGCGGGTGCAGAACTTGAGCTGTACGAGTACGATGCGGGCGAACTAAAAGCAGAAGACGTCGAAGTACAGGTTGATTACTGCGGGATCTGCCACTCGGATCTCTCGATGATCGACAACGAATGGGGCTTCTCCAGCTACCCGCTGGTTGCCGGGCACGAAGTCATTGGCCGCGTCGTGGCGCTCGGTAGCGCCGCGCAGGACAAAGGGCTGAAGGTAGGCCAGCGCGTGGGCATTGGCTGGACGGCACGCAGCTGTGGTCACTGCGACGCCTGTATCAGCGGCAACCAGATCAACTGCCTCGAAGGCGCCGTTCCCACCATCCTGAATAAAGGCGGTTTTGCCGACAAGCTGCGCGCCGACTGGCAATGGGTCATCCCGCTGCCGGACAGCATTGATATCGAATCCGCCGGTCCGCTGCTGTGTGGCGGTATCACCGTCTTCAAACCGCTGCTGATGCACCATATCACCGCCACCAGTCGTGTGGGCGTGATCGGTATTGGCGGCCTGGGCCATATCGCCATCAAGCTGCTGCACGCGATGGGCTGCGAAGTGACGGCATTCAGTTCTAACCCGGCGAAAGAGAAAGAAGTGCTGGCGATGGGTGCGGATAAAGTGGTGAACAGCCGCGATCCGGAAGCACTGAACGCACTGGCGGGTCAGTTTGATCTGATCATCAACACCGTGAATGTCGATCTCGACTGGCAGCCGTACTTTGAAGCGCTGGCCTACGGCGGTAACTTCCACACCGTGGGTGCGGTAATGAAGCCGCTGCCGGTTCCGGCGTTTACCCTGATCGGCGGGGATCGCAGCGTGTCAGGCTCCGCGACCGGTACGCCGTTTGAGTTGCGCAAGCTGATGAAGTTTGCCGGACGCACCAAAGTGGCTCCGACCACCGAACTGTATCCGATGTCGAAAATCAACGAAGCGATCCAGCACGTGCGTGACGGCAAAGCCCGCTACCGCGTGGTGTTGAAAGCGGATTTCTGATGTGACAGTGCCGGGTGGCGGCTTCGCCTTACCCGGCCTGGATCTGATTTTGTAGGCCCGGTAAGCGCAGCGCCACCGGGCTATTCTCACCTATCGCACCAGTGCAGAAAACACCTCTGCCACCGCGACCGCCCCCGGGTCCATTACCCCGTCCAGGTTCTCTTTATTCACATACGACGAGCGCCCCGCGCCCGCTTTCATCATCTTCGCAGTCGCTTCAGCCCCCAGCTGTGCGGCCTTCGCCGCTGACTTGATATCGCCTTTCCGCAACGCCTCCAGCGCCGGCTGCAGCGCGTCGATCAGGGTACGGTCGCCGAGATCTGCGCCACCGTATTGCTTCATCTGCGCCAGCCCGCTGAGCAATGCCTCGGGCAGCGGCTGGCCATCGTGAAGCTTTTGACCGGCCGCGGTAAAGAAGATCGACATCAGCACGCCACTCGATCCGCCCATCACCGTGGCCAGACGCTCGCCCACCAGCAGCAGCAGCGTCGACACGTTATCAAGCGGGAGCTTATGCTCTTTCAGGCGCTGCGCAATATCCCGCGCGCCTTGCGCAAAGGTGGAGCCCGTATCACCGTCGCCCACTTTCGCATCCAGCGCGTTCAGGCGATTTTCAAGTTCGATCAGCGTCCCGGTTACCGAGGAGACATACTCACTCACCCGCGGGTTTTCCGACGGGGTGTATTCCACGCGATCGTGAATGGCACTATGCGCAACGGTACGTAAAGGTGCGAACGGCACGGGCTTCTGCCAGCCCAGCGTCTCGACCTCGGCGTGAATCGCCTTTTCGAAGAAATCGTTGAGCTTCAGCAGCGTCAGAGAAAAGCCTTTCATGTCCAGCGCGCTCACCAGCGGCGCCGGCCCAATCAGGTACGCAATGTTCTCTTTCAGCGCCGAATGCGCCAGCTCTTTGGTCAGCAGCGCCATTTCGAGCGCAGAAACGCCGCCGAGGTTGTTAATCAGTACCGCAAAGCGCCCCTCACCGGCCTGCGCCTTAAGCGGCGTGACCAGCGTGTCGATAATCGCTTTGCTGTTTTGCGTATCCACCACGGACGCCCCCGGCTCACCGTGAATGCCAAGACCCAGCTCGACGTGGCCTTGCTTAATCCGCCCCTCTTCCTCGTCGCTGCCGGGCAGGTTACAGGTTTGCATCGCAACGCCCAGGCTCCAGAGGTTGTCGCAGGCCTGTTGCGCAATATCCCGCACCTCACTCAACGATTTCCCGTGCTCCGCCGCATAGCCCGCAATCTTATGCACCAGCGCCGTACCGGCAATACCGCGCGGCTGCTTGTTGTCCGGCAGCGCGATATCGTCCGCCACAATCACCATCTCCACCTTCAGGCCGTAGCGTTTGGCCTTTTCTGCCGCCAGACCAAAATTCAGGCGGTCACCGGTGTAATTTTTGACGATCAGCAGGCAGCCGCGATCGCCCGTGACCGCCACAATGGCATTCAACACCGCATCCACACTCGGCGAGGCAAACAGGTCGCCACATACCGCCGCCGTGAGCATCCCTTTTCCGACAAACCCAGCGTGCGCCGGTTCGTGGCCGGACCCCCCACCGGAGATCACCGCTACGCGGCTTTTATCCCAGTCACCGCGCGCGACAATTCGAATGGCAGGATCAACATCAAGCTTGACGAGGTTTCCGTGCGGAGCAGAAATCAGAATGCCTTCAATAGCATCGTTGACCAGTTGTTTGCGATCATTAAAAAAGAATCTGGACATACATTCCCAAAATGTTGTGAACCGTATGAAAAAGCATAGTCCGCGCTGGATAATGCGCCGCAAAGTCAGGAATTTACTCAACCAAATTGCGGCCAGGTTGCCTATACTCCACCCAGGACAAAGAGAGGAAGCGCATCATGAGTACACCATTGTTAATTGCCCGGACGCTGGAAAAAGAGCTGTATTTACTGCCCGCGATGGCGAACCGCCACGGTCTGATCACCGGCGCGACCGGGACGGGGAAAACCGTCAGAGTCGCTTTCGGAGATTGGCGTACCGGTCTTTATGGCTGACGTGAAGGGCGATTTAACCGGTGTGGCTCAGGAAGGGACGGCCTCTGAAAAACTGCTCGAACGGCTGAAGAATATTGGCATCACGGACTGGACGCCGCACAGCAATCCGGTGGTGGTGTGGGATATCTTTGGTGAAAAAGGCCACCCGGTGCGCGCCACCGTCTCCGATCTCGGCCCGCTGCTGCTGGCCCGTCTGCTTAACCTCAACGACGTACAGTCCGGCGTGCTGAATATTATCTTCCGCATTGCCGACGATCAGGGACTGCTTCTGCTTGATTTCAAAGATCTGCGCGCCATTACCCAGTACATCGGCGATAACGCCAAATCTTTCCAGAACCAGTACGGCAATATCAGCAGCGCCTCGGTAGGGGCCATTCAGCGTGGGTTGCTGACCCTGGAGCAACAGGGGGCCGAACACTTCTTCGGCGAGCCGATGCTGGATATCAAAGACTGGATGCGCACCGACAGCAGCGGCAAAGGCATCATCAACATTCTGAGTTCAGAAAAGCTCTACCAGATGCCAAAGCTCTACGCCGCCAGCCTGCTGTGGATGCTCTCCGAACTGTACGAACAGTTACCCGAAGCGGGCGATCTGGAAAAACCGAAGCTGGTCTTCTTCTTTGACGAAGCGCACCTGCTATTTAACGACGCGCCGCAGGTATTGCTGGATAAAATTGAACAGGTCATTCGCCTGATCCGCTCCAAAGGCGTTGGCGTCTGGTTTGTGTCGCAAAACCCGTCGGATATCCCGGATAACGTGCTCGGTCAGCTTGGTAACCGCGTGCAGCACGCCCTGCGAGCCTTTACGCCAAAAGATCAGAAAGCGGTGAAAGCCGCCGCGCAAACCATGCGCGCCAATCCGGCCTTTGATACCGAAGCGGCGATTCAGGCGTTAGGCACCGGTGAAGCGCTGATCTCGTTCCTGGATGCGAAGGGCAGCCCGTCCGTGGTGGAACGCGCTATGGTGATCGCGCCCTGCTCGCGCATGGGGCCGGTTACCGACGATGAACGCAACGGCCTGATTAACCACTCTCCGGTTTACGGAAAGTACGAAGACGAAGTGGACCGGGAGTCCGCGTTCGAGATGCTGCAAAAAGGGGTTCAGGCGACAACGGAATCGCAGGATGCGCCTGCCGCAAAAGGGCAGTCTGTTGCCGTGGATGACGGTATTCTCGGGGGGCTCAAAGACATCCTGTTCGGCAGCACCGGGCCGCGCGGCGGCAAGCGCGACGGCGTTGTACAAACCATGGCGAAAAGCGCCGCACGACAGGTCACCAATCAGATAGTGCGCGGCATGCTGGGAAGCCTGTTAGGCGGCCGTCGCCGGTAGACGGGGAACCCACGGGCGGCCAAGCGCCGACCCCTGTACACCGTTCTCTTGTAGATAGCGGTCGATTTCCACCATCCCCGTCCAGCGGTTCTCACACCATAGCGGTGCCAGAAGCGTTGGACGGCGGGCGCTGGCGGAGATGCGGTGGTAGACAATTTCCGGCGGCGTGTGGCGAATCATCTCCCCTGCCGTCACCGTATAGTCGTCGAGCTCAATACCGCTTAACCGCCCTGCTTCCCAGGCTTTCGCCATAATGCTTCCCGTAACGATATGCAGCGGATGCAGCTTAATGCCGTCCACGCCGGTCTCAACCACCTTTTCCAGCGTTTCAAGACCATGCTGTTGACCTTCGCCGGGTAACCCAACAATCAGATGCGAACAGACTTTCAGCCCACGCTCACGGGCCAGCCGCGTGGTGTGCTGGTAGCAGGCGAAATCATGACCGCGATTGATGCGGTGCAGGGTTTTGTCGTGCGCGGTTTGCAAGCCCAGCTCCAGCCAGATCTCGTAGCCTTGTTCTTTGTACTCGCTGAGCAGGTCCAGCACCGCGTCCGGTACGCAGTCCGGGCGCGTCCCCACGCACAGCCCTACGATGTTAGCCTGGCTGACCGCCTGCTGATACATCGAGCGCAGCACCTGCACCTCCGCCCATGTGCTGGTGTAGGCCTGGAAATAGGCCAGATACTGCTTCGCGCGGTTCACCAGGCTCGCCTGATGCGCGAGCTGTTCCGCGATAGAGTGATGCTGCTGAGCTTCGTCAGCAAAGGACGCAACGTTACAGAAGGTGCAGCCGCCGCGCCCGATGGTACCATCGCGATTCGGGCAGCTAAACCCGCCGTGTAGCGTCAGCTTATGAACCTTTTGTCCGTATCGCTGCAAAAGATCCCCACCAAACATATTGACTAATTTCTGTAACTGCATAATCTGATAGACCGTCCCGGAGAAAGGGGACAAGCCTGCCATTTTTAGCCTCTGTCGGCGATGACCTGGATCAATCGCCCTGGACGGCCTTTATCCATATGAATAAATACTCAAGATTACTGCAATTTCATTCACGCCATTCGTGATTACTTTTCCTTATGTTCTGATTGTTTTTTTCATTTATAGCGCCACCACTGAAAAACAGTGGGTTTATTCGGGTTTGCAGTCATTGCCAGATTATTATTCTGCTATAAAACGGCTATTCAGCACGCTACATCGATAATACCGCTTTCATATAGTGAGTCAGATCACACTCCGCTGCGTCCTGCCAGGGCATACAATCAATGTAAAAATAGTTAAATACCCTTTAATTACAACCAGATAAACTCTCTTTAGCACATTTTTGTATAAATAAGATTGCCATTTGACCTGTGTACCAATTCCCGATAAGTTGGAAATCCGCTGGAAGCTTTCTGGATGAGCGGCCTGCTCATCATATTTATGCAGTAATTGAGATTCCCTCTGAAGCAAGTCCTCAAACTTGTTTACCTGCGCGAAAGGATGAAAAAGAGGGCGAATGCGAGGTCCGCGTATGAAACGCAAACCCCGTCGCCATGCTCTTTCTGTGCCTGTGCGCCACGGTAAAGTTCAGTGGGAAGCCCGACGAGCCTGGGGAGGTTCACTGATATGTTGTACGATAAATCCCTTGAGAAGGATAACTGTGGTTTCGGCCTGATCGCCCACATAGAAGGCGAACCTAGCCACAAGGTAGTGCGTACTGCTATTCACGCACTGGCCCGAATGCAGCACCGTGGCGCCATCCTTGCCGATGGTAAAACCGGCGACGGTTGCGGCCTGCTGCTGCAAAAACCGGATCGTTTCTTCCGTATCGTGGCGGAAGAGCGCGGCTGGCGTTTAGCCAAAAACTACGCTGTCGGCATGCTGTTCCTGAACCAGGATCCTGAAAAGGCTGCCGCCTCACGCCGCATCGTCGAAGAAGAACTTCAGCGTGAAACCCTGTCTATTGTCGGCTGGCGCAATGTGCCAACCAACGAAGGGGTGCTCGGTGAAATCGCCCTCTCCTCGCTGCCTCGTATTGAACAGATTTTCGTTAACGCGCCTGCGGGCTGGCGTCCGCGTGATATGGAACGCCGTCTGTTTATCGCCCGCCGCCGCATTGAAAAACGTCTCCAGGACGATAAAGAGTTCTACGTTTGTAGTCTCTCTAACCTTGTGAACATCTATAAAGGTCTGTGTATGCCGGCTGACCTGC
Source organism: Enterobacter sp. JMULE2 (assembly GCF_013337145.1). Taxonomy (NCBI): domain Bacteria; kingdom Pseudomonadati; phylum Pseudomonadota; class Gammaproteobacteria; order Enterobacterales; family Enterobacteriaceae; genus Enterobacter; species Enterobacter sp. JMULE2. The sequence continues at coordinate 388,742 of NZ_SGWD01000011.1, read as the reverse complement.
CGCGCTTCTACCTGGACCTTGCGGACCTGCGTCTGGAATCGGCCATTTGCCTGTTCCACCAGCGCTTCTCCACCAACACCGTTCCTCGCTGGCCGCTGGCTCAGCCGTTCCGCTACCTGGCGCATAACGGCGAAATCAACACCATTACCGGTAACCGCCAGTGGGCCCGCGCCCGTACCTATAAGTTCCAGACGCCACTGATCCCTGACCTGCACGATGCCGCGCCGTTCGTGAACGAAACCGGCTCTGACTCCAGCTCCATGGATAACATGCTGGAACTGCTGCTGGCAGGCGGGATGGACATCGTGCGCGCCATGCGTCTGCTCGTGCCACCGGCGTGGCAGAACAACCCGGATATGGACCCTGAGCTGCGCGCGTTCTTCGACTTTAACTCCATGCACATGGAGCCGTGGGACGGCCCGGCGGGCATCGTGATGTCCGACGGCCGTTTTGCCGCCTGTAACCTGGACCGTAACGGTCTGCGTCCGGCGCGCTACGTCATCACCAAAGATAAGCTCATCACCTGCGCGTCTGAGGTCGGGATCTGGGATTACCAGCCTGACGAAGTGGTCGAGAAGGGCCGCGTCGGTCCGGGCGAGCTGATGGTTATCGACACCCGCGGTGGGCGTATCCTGCACTCCGCCGAAACCGACAACGATCTGAAAAGTCGCCATCCGTACAAAGAGTGGATGGAGAAAAACGTCCGTCGTCTGGTGCCGTTCGAAGATCTGCCGGACGAAGAAGTGGGCAGCCGCGAGCTGGACGACGATACCCTCGCAAGCTTCCAGAAGCAGTTTAACTACAGCGCGGAAGAGCTGGACTCCGTCATCCGCGTACTGGGTGAAAACGGTCAGGAAGCGGTCGGCTCCATGGGTGACGATACCCCGTTTGCCGTGCTCTCCAGCCAGCCGCGCATCATTTACGACTACTTCCGTCAGCAGTTCGCGCAGGTCACCAACCCGCCGATCGATCCGCTGCGTGAAGCGCACGTGATGTCGCTGGCAACCAGCATCGGCCGCGAGATGAACGTCTTCTGCGAAGCAGAAGGCCAGGCGCACCGTCTGACCTTTAAATCGCCGATCCTGCTGTACTCCGATTTCAAACAGCTCACTACGCTGAAAGAGGATCACTACCGCGCCGACACGCTCGATATTACGTTCGACGTGACCGAGGCGACCCTCGAAGAGACGGTGAATGCGCTGTGTGATAAAGCTGAACAGATGGTGCGTAACGGTACCGTTCTGCTGGTGCTGTCTGACCGCAATATCGCGAAAAACCGTCTGCCGGTACCCGCGCCAATGGCGGTGGGTGCTATCCAGACGCGTCTTGTCGATAAGAGCCTGCGCTGCGACGCCAACATCATTGTTGAAACCGCCAGCGCCCGCGACCCGCACCACTTTGCCGTGCTGTTAGGCTTTGGCGCGACGGCGATCTACCCGTATCTGGCCTACGAAACGCTGGCCCGTCTGGTGGATACCCGCGCGATCGACAAAGATTACCGCGCGGTAATGCTGAACTACCGCAACGGCATCAATAAAGGCCTGTACAAGATCATGTCCAAAATGGGCATCTCGACCATCGCCTCTTACCGCTGTTCGAAGCTGTTTGAAGCGGTCGGCCTGCATGACGATGTCGCAAATCTCTGCTTCCAGGGCGTGATCAGCCGTATCGGCGGCGCCGGTTTTGCTGACTTCCAGCAGGATCTGGTGAACCTGTCAAAACGCGCCTGGCTGGCACGTAAGCCGCTGGATCAGGGCGGTCTGCTGAAATACGTTCACGGTGGCGAATACCACGCCTATAACCCGGACGTGGTGCGCACGCTGCAGCAGGCGGTTCAGAGCGGCGAATACAGCGATTATCAGCAGTACGCTGAGCTGGTAAACAACCGTCCGGCGGCAACGCTGCGCGACCTCATTGCCCTGAACCCGGGTGACGAAGCCGTCAGCATCGACGACGTAGAACCTGCAACCGAGCTGTTCAAACGCTTCGATACCGCGGCGATGTCCATCGGCGCGCTAAGCCCGGAAGCCCACGAAGCGCTGGCGGAAGCCATGAACAGCATCGGCGGCAACTCCAACTCCGGCGAAGGCGGTGAAGACCCTGCGCGTTACGGCACCAACAAAGTGTCACGCATCAAGCAGGTGGCATCCGGTCGCTTTGGCGTGACGCCTGCGTACCTGGTCAACGCCGACGTGATTCAGATTAAAGTCGCTCAGGGTGCTAAACCGGGCGAAGGCGGTCAGCTGCCGGGTGATAAAGTTACCCCATACATCGCCAAACTGCGCTATTCCGTACCGGGCGTGACGCTGATCTCCCCGCCGCCGCACCACGATATCTACTCTATCGAGGACTTAGCGCAGCTGATTTTCGACCTGAAACAGGTCAACCCGAAAGCGATGATCTCCGTGAAGCTGGTTTCCGAACCGGGCGTCGGCACCATCGCTACCGGCGTGGCGAAAGCCTATGCTGACCTGATCACCATCGCCGGTTACGACGGCGGTACCGGCGCAAGCCCGCTCTCCTCCGTGAAATACGCGGGCTGCCCGTGGGAGCTTGGCCTGGTGGAAACCCAGCAGGCGCTGGTGGCGAACGGCCTGCGTCACAAGATCCGTCTGCAGGTGGACGGTGGTCTGAAAACTGGCCTCGACATTATCAAGGCGGCAATCCTCGGCGCGGAAAGCTTCGGCTTCGGTACCGGCCCGATGGTTGCGCTGGGCTGTAAATACCTGCGTATTTGCCACCTGAACAACTGCGCAACCGGCGTAGCTACCCAGGACGAGAAGTTGCGTAAGAACCACTATCACGGCCTGCCGTTCAAAGTGACCAACTACTTTGACTTCATCGCCCGTGAAACCCGCGAGCTGATGGCGCAGCTGGGCGTGAAACGCCTGGTGGACCTGATTGGCCGTACCGACCTGCTGAAAGAGCTGGAAGGCTTCACCGCGAAGCAGCAGAAGCTGGAGCTGTCTAAGCTGCTGGAAACCGCACAGCCGCATCCTGGCAAAGCGGTGTACTGCACCGAGAACAACCCGCCGTTCGATAACGGCGTGCTGAACGCGCAGCTGCTGCAGCAGGCGAAACCGTATGTGGACGACAAGCAGAGCAAAACGTTCTGGTTTGATATCCGCAACACCGACCGCTCCGTGGGTGCCTCCCTCTCCGGTTATATCGCGCAAACGCACGGTGACCAGGGGCTGGCGGCGGATCCGATTACTGCGCACTTCAGTGGTACCGCGGGTCAGAGCTTCGGCGTGTGGAACGCAGGCGGCGTTGAGCTGTACCTGACTGGTGATGCCAACGACTACGTCGGTAAAGGCATGGCGGGCGGTCTGCTGGCGGTGCGTCCTCCGGTCGGCTCAGCCTTCCGCAGCCATGAAGCGAGCATCATCGGTAACACCTGCCTGTACGGCGCGACCGGCGGTCGTCTGTTCGCAGCAGGTCGTGCGGGCGAGCGTTTTGCGGTGCGTAACTCTGGTGCTATCACCGTGGTGGAAGGCATTGGCGATAACGGTTGTGAATACATGACGGGCGGGATTGTTTGCGTAATGGGTAAAACCGGCGTGAACTTTGGCGCGGGCATGACGGGCGGTTTTGCGTACGTCCTGGACGAAGACGGTGAGTTCCGCAAACGCGTGAACCCGGAACTGGTGGAAGTGCTGGACGTTGAAACGCTGGCCATCCACGAAGAACACCTGCGCGGCTTGATTACCGAGCATGTGCAGCATACCGGTTCTTCGCGCGGTGAAGAGATCCTGGCGAACTGGCCTGCGTTCTCAGCGAAATTCGCGCTGGTTAAACCGAAGTCCAGCGATGTTAAAGCCCTGTTGGGTCACCGTAGTCGTAGCGCAGCAGAGCTGCGCGTGCAGGCGCAGTAAGGAATTCAGATGAGCCAGAACGTATACCAGTTTATCGACCTGCAGCGTGTTGATCCGCCAAAGAAACCGCTGAAGATCCGCAAAATTGAATTTGTAGAGATCTACGAGCCGTTTTCAGAAGGCCAGGCCAAAGCGCAGGCAGACCGCTGCCTGTCCTGCGGTAACCCTTACTGCGAATGGAAATGTCCGGTACACAACTACATCCCGAACTGGCTGAAGCTGGCCAACGAAGGGCGTATTTTTGAAGCCGCCGAGCTGTCTCACCAGACCAACACCCTGCCGGAAGTGTGCGGCCGCGTGTGTCCTCAGGACCGTCTGTGCGAAGGCTCCTGTACGCTGAACGACGAATTTGGCGCAGTGACCATCGGCAACATCGAGCGCTATATCAACGATAAAGCGTTCGAGATGGGCTGGCGCCCGGACATGACCGGCGTGCGTCAAACTGACAAGCGCGTGGCCATCATCGGCGCGGGCCCGGCGGGCCTGGCCTGTGCGGACGTGCTGACCCGCAACGGCGTGAAGGCGGTGGTCTTTGACCGTCATCCGGAAATCGGCGGTCTGCTGACCTTCGGCATCCCGGCCTTCAAGCTGGAAAAAGAGGTCATGACCCGTCGCCGTGAAATCTTCACCGGCATGGGCATTGAGTTCAAACTGAATGTGGAAGTGGGCCGCGACGTGCAGCTCGACGACCTGCTGAAGGATTACGACGCCGTGTTCCTCGGCGTGGGCACCTACCAGTCCATGCGCGGCGGTCTGGAGAACGAAGATGCACCAGGCGTTTATGATGCCCTGCCGTTCCTGATTGCCAACACCAAGCAGATCATGGGCTACGGCGAAACCGCCGATGAGCCGTTCGTCAGCATGGAAGGCAAACGCGTGGTGGTGCTGGGCGGCGGTGATACCGCGATGGACTGCGTGCGTACGTCTATTCGTCAGAACGCGGCACACGTGATCTGCGCCTATCGTCGTGACGAAGAGAACATGCCGGGCTCTAAACGCGAAGTGAAAAACGCGCGTGAAGAGGGCGTAGAGTTCCAGTTCAACATCCAGCCTCTGGGCATTGAAGTGAATGCCAACGGTAAAGTGAGCGGCGTGAAGATGGCGCGCACCGAGATGGGTGCACCAGATGCCAAGGGTCGTCGTCGCGCTGAGATCGTGGCAGGCTCCGAACATGTGATCCCGGCCGATGCCGTCGTCATGGCGTTTGGTTTCCGTCCTCACAGCATGGAATGGCTTGCGAAGCACAGCGTTGAGCTGGATTCACAGGGCCGCGTGATTGCACCTGAAGGCAGCGACAACGCATTCCAGACCAGCAACCCGAAAATCTTCGCCGGTGGCGATATCGTTCGCGGTTCGGACCTGGTGGTCACGGCGATTGCCGAAGGGCGTAAAGCCGCTGACGGTATACTGAACTACCTGGAAGTGTAAAAGATCGAGCCGGATGGAAAACCATCCGGCTTTTTTATGCGGTTAACAGGCTGGCGCGAACCTTCACCACGGCCTTTTTAATCTCTCCCGCCGAGTCGGTGATGCACCCTGGCTTATGCGGCTCCCCCGGCATAAACACCACAAACATCCCCGGTCTTAACGCTACCGACTGCTCCCCTTCGATGCGGCTGCAAAGCTGATAATCCTCGGCGCTATGCATTTCCTCGCACCCGCGCGCGGACTCCGCAACGCCAAACAGAATCCGCTCTTCACCGGCTAACAGGAGCTGGATATCAATATACTCCGCGTGCAGCTCTGCCTTTTTCAGCTCCGGGGCTTGTGTAGCAAACTGCATAACATTCATAAAGATAGCATCACCCTGCAGTTCGTACTGACCCGGCGCTTTCTCCTTTGGCCGGGCGGCAACCGCCAGCGTGAGAGCATTCACCAGTGCGGCGGGCAGGCCCGACGATGCCAGTGACTGCAGCTCTCCCATCATCATAACGCATCTCCTGTAGCTAACAGCGCCGCGCCCAATAGCCCGGCGTCGTGACGATAATGCGCCGCCCGAAGGGGCACCTGATACACTTCAGGCTCCTGCGATAAATAGGCTTTCACCAGAGGGAGATACCCTTCCGCCAGCCCCACGCTGCCGCCGACCACGATAACCTGACAGTCGGTAACGGCTTTAACGTCGGCGATCAGTCGCGCCAGCGCGTGTGCCGAATTTGCCACCAGCCTGCGAGCCTGCGGTGTATCCCGGCTGAATATCGCCTTTGCATCCAGCCCTGCCAGTTCGCCCTGCGCCTGAGCAGCAATGCCCCGGCCTGAGGCAATGGCTTCAACGCATCCTCTTCGTCCACAGCCACAAAGCGGCCCGGCGGGATCGGCCAGCGTATGCCCAAGATGCCCGGCCAGCCCCCCGCTGCCCGTCTGAAGTTTTCCATTGAGTACAACGCCGCCGCCCACGCCGGTTGAAACAGTCAGGAACACCATATCGTCCCTCCCGGGCAGCGCGCAAAACTCTGCCCATGCGGCGGACTGCGCGTCGTTAACCGCCGTGACCGGTAATTGCGTGGCAGCTTCCAAAAAGGCGACCAGCGGAAAGTGCTCCAGGCCACCCAGGTTGGCCGGATTGATGGAGGTGAGCACGCCGTTATGAATAATCCCTGTCGACGCCACCGCCACGCGCCCGGCATGCCTAACCAGAGGTAAAACCAGGGCACGTAGCGCCTCCTCAAGCGCGCCCGGCGTCTGGCTGCCGGGGGTCGGGCACGCCCTGCGCATCGACAGAACGTCCCCTTCAACCAGGGCGGCAGCGAGCTTCGTGCCGCCAATATCAATTGCCAGCGTCGTCATTTCATCACCTGCTCGCGTTTGACCGCGCCCGCAGGAAAGGCTCCGCTCAGCGGTTTACCGTCGATGGCGTCGTGAGTGCGCAGCGCTTCCGGCCTGATCCAGCGCTGAACGCGGGACGGCATATCGAGGCCGATCAACAGGATCACGACAAATGTCAGGCCAAAGGAGAGCGATCCCAGCGCGGTTCCCAGCTCCATCCGCTGGGACAGCAGAGCGCCGATCACTGGTGCAAGCGCCCCGCCCAGCGCGCCGACGTTATAGGTAAATCCAAGCCCGGCTGCCCGCTGGTCGGTATCGAAATAGCCGCCGATGAGCTTAGGTAAGATCCCGGAAATGCCCTGACCCAGCATCTGTTGGAAAAAGAGCAATAGCCCGAGCACCCAGATATTCGCGCCGCCGATCGCAAACACCGGAATAATAAGCAGCTGCGAGGCCAGCAGGCTGCAGACGTAAGCTTTACGTGTGCCCAGCCAGTCGCCAAGAAAACCGCCTACGCAGCAGCCCACCGCCGCGCCAAATCCGCTAAAGAACAGCACGCGGGCCACCGTAGCCGGATCGTAGGCCAGATCCGTTTTCAAATAGGTTGGCAGCAGCGCCTGAATCGGCCACGAATAGAGAAAGGCAAACAACACCACAACCATCAGCGTTACGCCAGTGGGCCAGCGTTTACCGCTGCTTTGCACCATAAAGCTGATAAAAACGACGGCGCACAGCAGCCCCAGAATGACCACCATCCCAACGTTGTTTAGCTCTCCGGCAAAGCAGAGCCACAGCGCCGCACCGGCAAACAGCGTCATGGCAATATTGATTACGCGGTACTTACCGCGATAAAGAATATCGACCATCGTGCGTACCGGCGCTTTGCCAGCGTGCTTCGCCTTCCAGTCCTCGGCTTCCGGGATGTTTTTGCGCAGCCACAGGGCAAAGACGATAGGCAAGATGCCGATTAAGAACAGCGCGCGCCAGCCCCAGACGGGGACCACGAGGCTGTAGACCTGCGCGGCGATGACGGCCCCCACGGAGAAACCGGAAATCAAAAAGCCGCTCGCCTTGTTGCGCAGCTGCTTTGGCCAGCTTTCGATCACGTAGGTTGCGCTGGAGCCGTATTCGCCCGCCATCCCCATGCCGATCACCATTCTGGCGATAAACATGGTGACGTAGCCCGGCGCAAACCCGCAGGCCAGGGTGCCGCAGGAGAAAAGAACAATGCTGGTAATCATCGCCAGCTTGCGGCCATAGCGATCGCCCATCGCCCCCAGCAGCAGGCCACCGAACCAGCGTGAGATAAAGGCCGCCGAAATCAGGCTCGCGGCTTCCACCGTCGTCAGGCCGAACTCGCTTTTCACTTCCGTCAGAACTAAGGCAATCAGTACAAAATCGAAGCCATCAAGCAAATATCCCAGCCAGGCAGCGGAGAAGGCGCGCCACTGCGGGCGGCTAAGATGGCGGTACCACGGGATGCTTTGGGTAGATATACTCATTTCACTCTCCCGACGATTTCTCTGTCGTTTTGCCGGACAGCGGCTGTGCCTTGCCCGGTCTACGTAATGCGTTAGCGTTTTTCCGCCATTAGCTGCTCTGCCAGGGCTTTTAGCGCGGGCACGAATTTTTCGTCCACGGGTGAAAACGGCTTGCGGCACAGCGGTACCGAGACCACGTCCATATAGTGCAGCACCGTTTTCAGACCACGGAAGACGCCAGCGCCAATCAGCAGGTCGATAACCTTGTTGCACTCGCCTTGCAGACGCTGCGCGGTGGCGTTATCCCCTTCCCGAACCGCTTTAGCGATTGCCTGATAGCGCCAGCCCATAATGTTGTACGTACTGCCGATCCCTCCGTCAGCGCCTGCCAGCAGGCCGGAAGCGAAGATCTCGTCGTAGCCGTTGTAGAGCACCAGATCCGGATGCGCGCGGCGGATCTGCTCCATCTGGAAGAGATCGCCAGAGGTTTGCTTCAGCGCGCCAACACCCGGCAGCGTCACCAGCGTGTTGATTTGGTCAAGGGTCAGTTTGACGCCGCTCAGCGCCGGGATGTTATAGACCACCATTGGCAAACCATCCGCGGAATCAATAATTGCACGGTAGTGGTCGCAGTGTTCTTCAAAGCTGAAGGGATAGTAGAACGGTGTGACGGCGGACACGGCGTCAAACCCAAAGCGGGCGGCAGCCGTTGCCAACTGTTGGCTTTCTGCGGTGCTGACACAGCCAACATGGGCAATGAGGGTGATTTTCCCCTTCGCCTCATCCGCCACGATCTCCATTACCTGCTCGCGTTCTGAAAGGCTTTGCACAAAAGCCTCTCCCGTTGAGCCACCCACATAAAGCCCGTCGATGCCCTGCTCAATATTGAACTGCACCAGACGGCGCAGGCTCTCTTTATCCAGCATTTGCTGCTGAGTAAACGGGGTCAGGAGTGCGGCCATTACGCCGCGTAATTGCGTTGCCATAGTTACCTCAATCGATCGTGTGTTTGTTATAACGATATACCTTTATACCTGTTATACCAGATCAATTAAGCAGCAGTGGAATACAGAACGCTTATATTGCGATCTGCTTCACTAAAGGATCGTTATTTTTTGGCTTTTGTATGTTGGCCGAAAGCGTGCCAGGTGGCAGAAACGCTGTTGAGGTGGGTCTGGAGCGCGCGATCGGCCTCATCCGGATCGCGGCGGCGGATCGCATCGACGATCGCAATATGCTGGCGATAGCTGACTTCATTATGCTTATACAGCTCGGCATCCGGCACTTTTGGACGCGCGGCGATCAGCCAGTCGAGCAGCGCAACGTGGATCGCGTTAAAGATCGGATTGCCGGGGATCTCCGCCAGCACGCGGTGGAAATCGACGTCGGATCGAATAAACAGGGCATTATCATCAAGAGACTGGCTGTTGATCTCCAGCGCTTTTGTCAGCTGAGCGATTTGATCGTCAGTGGCAAACTCAGCGGCAAATCGAACGAGGCTGGATTCAAAGAACAGGCGTAGCTGCTCAAAATGGGCAATGCCGCCGGGCTGTGTCAGGAAATCTTTCGCCATGCCAGAAAGTTCGCTGATGATGGTATCGGCTGAAGGCATGGAGACGCGGGCACGTTCACCGTTGTTGATCTGCACCAGCCCTTTGCGCTTTAGCGCCGCCAGCGCCTCACGCACCGAAGGGCGGCCCACGTTGAAGAACTCCATCAGCTCGCGTTCGGAGGGCAGTTGTTCTCCCTGGGCGAACTCCTTGCGGCGGATCATCTGCTCCAGCTCTTCTTCCACCATATCAGACAGCTTTTTGCGCGCCAGCGGACGACGATGCAGGCTGCGGCCAATAGTTTCATCAGAGTTTTCAGCTTTAAGATCGGTCGGTTTCATTGCAGTCCGGTGCCATAGAAGGAAAACGGCTCATCATAACACAGGAAATTAGAGGGGGCGAAAAGGGGCAGAAAGCAAAACAGGCCCGGAGGGCCTGTTTGATTATTTCACAACACGCAACGCCGGACGGCCACCGCGCGGAGGCGGATTGTCATCAGGATCGTTGTCGTCGTGATGATCGGGTTTATCGCCATCAATAATTGACATCACCGTGTCGCTTTCGCGCTCATCGGTAGCGTCATCATCGTTCAGGCTGGCAACATCTTCGTCATACGCCGCTTCCGGCTCAAACATGGTACCCGCACCGTTTTCACGCGCGTAGATAGCCAGTACGGCAGCCAGCGGCACAGAAACCTGACGCGGCACGCCGCCGAAACGCGCGTTAAAGCGCACTTCGTCGTTTGCCAGTTCCAGGTTACCCACCGCGCGCGGCGCAATGTTCAACACGATCTGTCCGTCACGTGCATATTCCATAGGAACCTGCACGTCCGGCAACGTCACATCCACAACCAGGTGCGGCGTGAGCTGGTTATCCAGCAGCCATTCATAGAAGGCGCGCAGCAGATACGGACGGCGTGGGGAAAGTTGTGACATTTCCACAGTCATTAGCCTCGGCCGAGACGCATTTCACGTTCCGGCTCAGTCAGAGAAGCCAGGAAAGAGTCGCGTTCAAATACGCGCGTCATGTAGCCTTTCAGCTCTTTCGCACCAGGACCGCTGAACTCAACACCCAGCGTAGGCAGACGCCACAGCAGCGGTGCAAGGTAGCAATCGACCAGGCTGAACTCATCGCTCAGGAAGAAAGGCTTCTGACCAAAGACTGGCGCGATTGCCAGCAGCTCTTCACGCAGTTGTTTACGTGCAGCATCCGCTTCAGACGACGTACCGTTAACGATAACGTTCATCAGCGTATACCAGTCTTTTTCGATACGCTGCATGTACAGGCGGCTTTCACCACGCGCAACAGGGTAAACAGGCATCAGTGGCGGATGCGGGAAACGCTCATCCAGGTATTCCATAATGATACGGGATTCCCACAGGGTCAGCTCGCGATCCACCAGCGTTGGTACGCTCTGGCTCGGGTTGAGATCGATCAGATCCTGAGGAGGGTTATCCTTTTCCACATGCTCGATCTCAAAACTGACACCCTTCTCGGCCAGCACGATACGAACCTGATGGCTATAAATGTCAGTAGGACCAGAAAACAGCGTCATTACCGAACGTTTGTTGGCAGCGACAGCCATGAAAACCTCCAGGTATATTCAGAATTTTACTGCTACCGGCCCACCAGGGCCAGCCAGATGATGTATTGCCCATCCCAGAGAAAACACATTGTTCAAGAATCGAACAAAAATCGAGTATTCACCGATATTTGGGCAGAAAATTGGATGATAGTTTACCAGATTTTGATGGCTTTGTGGTGAGGGGATTCTGGAAATGTGGAAAAAGAGGAGATATATCAACTCATGTTGTGGATAACCTACGCATTATCCATAAAAAAACCCGCCGAAGCGGGTTTTTCGCCAATCGTTCTGCGTAAGCAGAATGGATTAACGTTTGGAGAACTGTGGACGACGACGTGCTTTACGCAGACCCACTTTCTTACGTTCAACCTGACGCGCGTCACGAGTAACGAAGCCAGCTTTACGCAGTTCAGAACGCAGGGATTCGTCGTACTCCATCAGAGCGCGGGTGATACCGTGACGGATCGCACCTGCCTGACCGGAGATACCACCACCTTTAACGGTGATGTACAGATCCAGTTTTTCTACCATATCAACCAGTTCCAGCGGCTGGCGAACTACCATGCGGGCAGTTTCACGACCGAAGTACTGTTCCAGAGAACGTTGGTTGATTACGATTTTACCGCTGCCCGGTTTGATGAACACGCGAGCTGCGGAACTTTTGCGGCGACCAGTGCCGTAGTATTGATTTTCAGCCATTGCCTATAATCCCGATTAGATGTCAAGAACTTGCGGTTGCTGTGCCGCGTGGTTGTGCTCGTTGCCTGCGTAAACTTTCAGTTTACGGAACATAGCACGACCCAGCGGGCCTTTTGGCAGCATGCCTTTAACCGCGATTTCAATCACACGCTCAGGACGGCGAGCAATCATCTCTTCAAAGGTCGCTTCTTTGATACCACCGATGTGGCCAGTGTGGTGATAGTACACTTTGTCAGTACGCTTGTTGCCGGTTACAGCAACTTTATCAGCGTTCAGAACGATGATGTAATCACCGGTATCAACGTGCGGAGTGTATTCCGCTTTATGCTTACCGCGCAGGCGACGAGCCAGTTCAGTAGCCAGACGGCCCAGAGTTTTACCGGTCGCGTCAACAACATACCAGTCGCGCTGTACGGTTTCTGGTTTAGCTGTAAAAGTTTTCATTAAAAGCTTACCCAAATAATAAGTTACACGTTGGTGAACACCCAAACGTTTAGTCAGTTGAGGCTCACACGACAAAGTCCGGCAAACCTACCCCTTCGAATAGCACATGCCGACACATAGAAAGTTTCGGGAAAAAAACCTTCTCGTAACGTGGGGTCGCAAGATTATAGAGAAGTTGAGGTCAAAGATCGACCCTTAAATGCGATTTGGAATGGGTTTTTCGGGGGTGGGTATTGTGCGGTCTGGTGCCCTCACCCCCAGCCCCTCTCCCTGTGGGAGAGGGTGGCGTTTGTTAAGGCCTGATGCCCTCCCCCCAGCCCCTCTCCCATGGGGAGAGAGTGGCGTTTGTTATGGCATATGCTCCAGCTTGAGGTATTCCTCGCTCTGCATCTCCTGCAGGCGCGACAGGCAGCGCTGGAACTCAAACTTCAGCCGCTCACCCTGGTAAATCTCATATAAAGGAACCTCGGCGCTGACAACCAGCTTAACGTGGCGCTCGTAAAACTCGTCCACCAGCGCAATGAAGCGTCGCGCTTCGCTTTCCATCAGGCGCGTCATCACCGGCACATCCAGCACCATCACGGTGTGGAACAGGCGCGAAAGCGCGATGTAATCATGCTGGCTGCGGGCATCGACGCAGAGTGTCGCAAAGGAGACGGCCAGGGTTTGATTTTCTACGCCCTGAGTTTGTAAGGGACGATGGTTAATCTCGAGTTCCGGGGCGCGCTCACGTTTTGCCCCCGCCAGCGCCAGCCACAGTTTATCCATCTGATTTGTGGTTTCTGCGTTCAACGGCGAAAGCCACAAATGAGCCTGAGTCAGCGTGCGCAGGCGGTAATCCACGCCCGCGTCGACGTTCATGATGTCGCAATGCTGTTTTATCGCATCGATAGCGGGCAGGAAGCGCGCGCGCTGCAAACCATTGCGGTACAGCTCGTCCGGCGGGATGTTCGAGGTCGCCACGAGCGTAATCCCACGCGCAAACAGCGCTTTCATCAACCCGCCCAGCAGCATCGCATCCGTAATATCGGAAACAAAAAATTCGTCAAAGCAAAGTACGTCCGTCTCCGCCTTAAAACGGTCGGCCACAATCTCCAGCGGATCGCTTTTGCCCTGCAATGCCGTCAGCTCTTCGTGAACCCGCAGCATGAAACGGTGAAAATGCAGGCGCTGTTTACGCGTGCCCGGCAGGCTCTGGTAGAACATGTCCATCAGCCAGGTTTTACCGCGCCCGACGCCCCCCCACATATATAAGCCACGTACCGACGCGTTAACCTGAAGTTCTTTTTTTCCCAACAACCGACCGAATGCCGCCTTCAGCCCACCGCTTTGCACCGCCTCTGCGGGTTTCGCTGTGAGCTCCTGATAAATCGTATCCAGCCGATTAACCGCTTCACGCTGGACGTCATCCGGCTGATGTGAGCCCTCGTTCAGGGCCAGTTGGTAACGCGATGAGGGGGACAGGCTTTGCATAATCTTATTGTTATTCCTTCGGTTATGACTCATCAGCAGGCGCGACTGATGAAAAAAAGGCCGTTCTACACTACGCGATGATACGTCAGGATTCCACTTCTGAAGAAATAGCGGTTATAGTGGCAATATCAGGCACAGGCAGGAGCCGAGCCAACACCCTACGGAACAACAAGACAACGGGAGAAGTTCATGACCTGGGAATATGCGCTAATCGGTTTAGTCGTCGGCATCGTCATCGGTGCTGTGGCCATGCGTTTCGGTAATCGCAAATTGCGTCAGCAGCAGTCACTGCAGTACGAACTGGAAAAGAACAAAGCCGAACTGGAAGAGTATCGTGAAGAGCTGGTCAGCCACTTTGCCCGTAGCGCCGAGCTGCTGGACAACATGGCGACCGACTATCGCCAGCTGTATCAACACATGGCGAAAAGCTCCAGCAGCCTGCTGCCGGAAATGACTGCAGAAACGAACCCGTTCCGCAACCGTCTGGCAGACTCTGAAGCGGGTAACGATCAGGCTCCGGTTCAGATGCCACGCGACTATTCGGACGGCGCGTCCGGCCTGCTGCGCGGTGGCGCAAAACGCGATTAATCGCAAAACATGAATAAATTTTACGGGCGCATCTCTTGCGCCCGTCCTTTCTTCCCGTCCCCAGCTATTATTTAGTCAAACACCTCATTGTTCAGCGGTTGAAAATTCAATAACATCAAGATGTTTTTGGGCCGTTCTTCTTTCATTCCAGGATACGAGAGTCAGCATCAATGAAGAAAAAAAACCAGCTGTTGAGCGCTTTAGCGTTAAGTGTCGGGTTATCTCTCTCGGCGTCCTTCCCTGCCCACGCGGCACTGCCTTCGCAGGTGCCGGGACAGGCAGCCATTCCTAGCCTCGCGCCGATGCTGGAAAAAGTGCTGCCCGCCGTGGTCAGCGTCCAGGTCGAAGGCACCGCGCGGCAAAGCCAGCGCGTGCCGGAAGAACTGAAGAAATACTTCGGTGATGAATCTCCCGACCAGCAGGCGCAGCCATTTGAAGGACTGGGCTCTGGGGTGATCATTGATGCGGCCAAGGGCTATATCCTGACCAACAACCACGTGATCAGTCAGGCGGATAAGATCAGCGTCCAGCTCAATGATGGCCGCGAATTTGACGCCAAACTGATCGGCGGCGATGACCAGAGCGATATTGCGCTGCTGCAGATCCTCAAACCCAGCAACCTGACGCAGATTACCATTGCGGACTCCGACACGCTGCGCGTGGGCGATTTTGCCGTCGCCGTCGGTAACCCCTTCGGCCTGGGCCAGACTGCCACCTCCGGGATCGTCTCCGCACTTGGGCGCAGCGGCCTGAACCTGGAAGGGCTGGAAAACTTTATTCAAACCGACGCGTCTATTAACCGCGGTAACTCGGGTGGTGCCCTGCTCAACCTGAACGGTGAGCTTATTGGTATCAACACGGCGATCCTCGCGCCCGGCGGCGGCAGTATCGGGATTGGCTTTGCCATACCGAGCAATATGGCCAAAACCCTGTCTCAACAGCTCATTCAGTTTGGTGAAGTCAAACGTGGACTGCTGGGCATCAAAGGGATGGAGATGAGCGCGGATATCGCCAAAGCCTTTAACGTCAACGTCCAGCGCGGCGCGTTTGTCAGCGAAGTGCTGCCAAATTCCGGGTCGGCGAAAGCAGGCGTGAAATCCGGCGACGTCATCGTCAGCCTGAACGATAAACCGCTGAACAGCTTCGCAGAACTGCGTTCTCGCATTGCCACCACCGAGCCTGGCGCCAAAGTGAAACTCGGTTTGATTCGCGACGGCAAACCGCTGGACGTTGAAGTCACGCTGGATAAGAGCACCTCTTCTTCCGCCAGCGCGGAGCTTATCGCCCCGGCCCTGCAAGGCGCGACGTTAAGCGACGGCCAGCTTAAAGACGGCACGAAAGGCATTACTATTGATACCGTCGAGAAGAGCAGCCCTGCCGCACAGGCGGGATTGCATCAGGATGATGTCATCATCGGCGTGAACCGCACTCGCGTGCAATCTATTGCAGAAATGCGCAAGGTGCTGGAAAGTAAGCCAACGGTCATTGCCCTGCAGGTTATGCGTGGCAAAGAGACTATCTATATTTTATTGCGCTAAGCATTTGCGACCCCGGACATCACCGCTGCATGTGATGTCCGGAAAACTCATGTTATGCTGCAAACCGTTCATTTTTTAACGACACGCGCATCATGCTTTTAAAGCTCTTTCGTTCCATTGCTATCGGTTTGATCGTTGCTGGCCTGCTGTTGGTGGCTATGCCGTCTTTGCGTCAGTTCAACAAACTGA
The DNA here is from genome assembly GCF_013337145.1 of Enterobacter sp. JMULE2. Lineage (NCBI taxonomy): Bacteria > Pseudomonadati > Pseudomonadota > Gammaproteobacteria > Enterobacterales > Enterobacteriaceae > Enterobacter > Enterobacter sp. JMULE2. The sequence goes on along the minus strand of NZ_SGWD01000011.1, from coordinate 372,554 downwards.
CGGCCCCCCAGTTTGACAGTACGGATGAAACGCCTGCCACTTACAATCAGGCTGTTCGCCGTGCCGCACCCGCCGTGGTCAACGTTTATAACCGAGGACTGAATACCTCGGCCCATAACCAGCTGGAGATCCGCACGCTCGGCTCCGGCGTAATTATGGATGAACGTGGCTACATCATTACCAACAAGCACGTGATTAACGATGCCGACCAGATTATCGTCGCCTTGCAGGATGGTCGCGTATTTGAAGCGTTACTCGTGGGCTCGGACAGCCTCACCGACCTGGCGGTTCTGAAGATCAACGCCACGGGTGGCCTGCCCACCATTCCGATCAACCGTAAACGCACGCCACATATTGGCGACGTCGTGTTGGCGATTGGTAACCCGTACAACCTGGGCCAGACTATTACCCAGGGGATTATCAGCGCCACCGGTCGAATCGGCCTGAACCCGTCTGGGCGGCAGAATTTCCTTCAGACCGATGCCTCTATCAACCACGGTAACTCCGGCGGCGCGCTGGTGAACTCACTGGGTGAGCTCATGGGCATCAACACCCTCTCGTTCGATAAGAGTAACGATGGCGAGACGCCGGAAGGGATTGGTTTTGCGATTCCGTTCCAGCTGGCAACCAAGATCATGGACAAGCTCATTCGCGACGGGCGCGTGATCCGTGGCTACATTGGTATCGGTGGACGTGAAATTGCGCCGATGCATACCCAGGGCGGTGGGATCGACCAGATTCAGGGGATCGTGGTGAATGAAGTGTCGCCAGGTGGCCCGGCCGCGAATGCGGGTATTCAGGTTAATGATGTCATTGTGTCGGTTAATGGCACGCCAGCCGTTTCTGCTCTCGAAACGATGGATCAGGTGGCGGAAATCCGCCCTGGCTCAATCATCCCTGTTGAAGTCATGCGGAATGATAAGAAGCTGACGATTCAGGTGACGATTCAGGAATACCCGGCGACAAACTGATGTGTATAAAAAAACCGAAGCCTGTGCTTCGGTTTTTTTTGCCGGGTAGCGCTTACGCTTACCCGAACTACAAAGGGAGAGAACGTTTTACTTGTTAACGAACTCTTCGCCCAGAGTGATATCTTTCTTCAGCGTATCCAGCATGCCTTCCATCGCGTTTTGTTCAAACGCACTCAGCGTACCAATGGATTTACGCTCTTCAATACCGTTTTTGCCCAGCAGCAGCGGCTGAGAGAAGAAGCGAGCGTGTTCGCCGTCGCCTTCAACGTAAGCGCATTCAACAACATTTTTCTCGCCCTGCAGAGCACGAACCAGAGACAGACCGAAACGCGCCGCCGCCTGACCCATAGACAGTGTTGCGGATCCGCCACCCGCCTTCGCTTCCACCACTTCGGTGCCCGCGTTCTGGATGCGTTTAGTCAGGTCAGCCACTTCCTGCTCGGTGAAGCTCACGCCTGGGATCTGCGACAGCAGAGGCAGGATCGTCACGCCAGAGTGACCACCAATAACCGGCACTTCCACTTCCGTTGGCTGCTTGCCTTTCAGCTCAGCGACGAAGGTGTTGGAACGGATGATATCCAGCGTGGTCACGCCGAACAGTTTGTTCTTGTCGTAAACACCCGCTTTCTTCAGCACTTCTGCTGCGATAGCGACGGTGGTGTTCACCGGGTTAGTGATGATACCGATACAGGCTTTCGGGCAGATTTCAGCGATCTGCTGAACCAGGTTTTTCACGATGCCCGCGTTGACGTTAAACAGGTCAGAACGATCCATACCAGGTTTACGTGCCACACCCGCAGAGATCAGTACGACGTCAGCACCCTGCAGCGCAGGGCGCGCATCTTCACCGGAGAAGCCTTTGATTTTCACAGCGGTCGGGATGTGGCTCAGGTCAACCGCCACACCTGGGGTTACCGGAGCAATATCGTACAGGGAGAGTTCTGAGCCTGAAGGCAGTTGGGTTTTCAGTAGTAGGGCAAGCGCCTGGCCGATACCACCAGCAGCGCCGAGGACTGCAACTTTCATCCTAAACTCCTTATTATGGTTAACTTTAAGTATCTGTAACTCCGTTGCGGCGACCATAATTCAGCGAGTAAATAATTACAATTTTCGTAGCTAAAGAATTTGAGGTCGCGCGTCTTTCACCTTCGCCTGAATGCTATCGGGCAGCGGGCAGCAACGAAATAAGAGGTGGTTACAATACACCTTGCCACGCCACCAAAACAACATCATTTTGATAACATTTAATTTACTTTTAAGCTTATTTGCGCGGCGTGACCCAGGCATGTTTTCCGATAACGAAATCTGATAAAATCGCTCCCTTTCATAACATTATTTCAGCCTGGCACCAGGTAGATAGTTTGCATAAAAATTCATCCACATGCATAATAATGTTGTTTCTATCGTCATATTCCGGGTGACTTATGCGAAGCTCGTCTAAGCAAGAAGAATTAGTGAAGGCGTTTAAAGCGCTACTCAAAGAAGAGAAATTCAGTTCTCAGGGAGAAATTGTTCAGGCGTTGCAGGAACAAGGCTTCGAAAACATCAATCAATCGAAAGTCTCCCGTATGTTAACCAAGTTTGGCGCAGTGCGTACCCGCAATGCCAAAATGGAAATGGTCTATTGCCTGCCTGCTGAACTTGGCGTGCCGACCACCTCCAGCCCGCTGAAGAACCTGGTCCTCGACATCGACTATAACGATGCCGTGGTGGTTATCCACACCAGTCCGGGCGCGGCGCAGCTGATTGCTCGCCTGCTGGACTCATTAGGTAAAGCGGAAGGAATCCTCGGCACCATCGCTGGTGATGACACCATCTTTACCACCCCGGCAAACGGTTTTTCGGTGAAAGATCTCTACGAAGCGATTCTGGTCCTGTTCGAACAGGAACTGTAATCCTCCTCCCCGCGGCCTGCTGCGGGGATTGTTCTGCCCCCGTTACGTTATTCCCTCTTTTCTACTGCCCCTTACTTTGACAAATAGTGCTTTTTACCAGCCATTAACATTCATCTGGTGAATACTCAGGCGCAAAACCGCACAAAATATCAAAGTACTATATCCCTATGATTTTATTGACTTTAACATTATAAGTTGATGATAAAGCAACCATTTTTATGCATTTTGGTTATATAAATCTTATCCGTTAACACGTAATAACACATGAAACAATTAGTCTGGTATTAATTTATCGCGTTATTAGTGTATACTTGATTTTGTGATGAGGGTCACAAAGCAAGACCCCACTAAAAAATTCGACGAGGTAAAGAATCATGAAAATCAAAACTACTGTAGCGGCTCTGAGTATCCTGTCTGTCCTGTCATTCGGCGCTTTTGCGGCTGATTCCATCAACGCAGATCAGGCGCAATCCCGTGAGGCAATCGGCACGGTGTCTATTGGCGCGGTCGGTACGTCTCCGATGGATATGCATGAGATGCTGAACAAGAAAGCGGAAGAAAAAGGTGCATCCTCTTATCGCATCATTGAGGCGCGTAGCGGTGACACCTGGCACGCAACTGCTGAACTGTATAAATAAACCCTCGTCGTATCTGCGCATACGACTTGCCCCTGGCCTCACGGTCAGGGGCTTTTTTTAATGTCGCGCATTAAAACGCAACTGTCCTTCCAACTCTTCTTCGGCTTCATCAAACAGCAGGATCAGCGCGCCAAAGCGTCTGCGCAGCTTGTCGGGCAAATGAATGAACTCGATCTCCAGCGGTAAGGGCAACTGACTGCCGGTAACCACATCCCACAGCGTATCCAGATTGGTGACGCTTTCCCGCTCCAGGTTGAATACCCGGGTAAATTCTCGATAAAAGTCGTCCTGACTGTCGATTTCGTCAAAATCAAAGGTATACGTTTTCATTGCCAGCCACCCGGTACAGGCGGGCGGAATATGCCGCCCTGTCTATTATAATCCCCCGATATGCAGGGTTTTGACTTCCAGAAACTCTTCCAGCCCCAGCACGGAACCTTCGCGCCCCAGCCCGGACTCTTTTACGCCGCCAAACGGTCCCAGTTCGGTGGAGACGGCACACTCGTTAATCCCAATCATTCCGCTTTCAATCGCCTGTGAGACGCGGAACACGCGCGACAGGTTCTGAGTATAGAAATAGGCCGCCAGCCCGTAAGGCGTGTTGTTGGCGCGCATAATCACTTCATCTTCCGACGTAAACCGGAAGCAGGCTGCCACCGGGCCAAACGTCTCCTCTTCCGCCAGCTTCATTCCTTCATGACAATCACCGAGTACCGTGGGCACCCAGAAGTTGCCGCCGAGGGAATGCGCTTTGCCGCCTGCCAGCACCGTGGCGCCTTTTGCAACGGCATCTTCCACATGTTCGCGTACTTTATCGACGGCGGAACCGTCAATCAGCGGGCCGACAACGACGCCCTCTTCCAGACCGTTGCCGACTTTCAATGCGTTTACCGCATCGGCGAGCTGGTTCACAAACTTGTCATAGACCGTTTCCTGAATATAAAAACGGTTTACGCTGACGCAGACCTGCCCGGCATTGCGAAACTTGTTCGCAATCGCGCCCTTAACGGCTGCATCAATATCTGCATCCTCAAAAACGATATAGGGCGCATTGCCCCCCAGCTCCATTGACACTTTCTTCATCGTCTCGGCAGCGTTGCGCACCAGGGTTTTCCCCACAGAGGTTGACCCGGTGAACGAGATTTTGCGCACATCATGGCTTGCCATGATCGCGTCGCTGATTTCATGCGTATTGCCCGCCACCGCATTGAGTACGCCGTCTGGCACACCGGCCTGCTTCGCCAGTGTGAGCAGTGCAAAAGCGCTCAGCGGAGTATTGTTGGCGGGTTTGATCACGCCGGTACAGCCTGCGGCCAACGCCGGACCGAGCTTGCGGGTGAGCATCGCCATAGGGAAGTTCCACGGCGTAATGGCGGCAACCACGCCGATAGGTTCGCGGGTCGCCAGAATGCGGGAGCCGGGTTTAACCGGAGGGATAATTTCACCGTTCGCGCGCTTGGCCTGCTCAGCAAACCACTGGATAAAGCTGGCGGCATACTCCACTTCGCCCTCGGCTTCTTTCAGGGGCTTGCCCTGTTCAGTGGTCATTAGCCGTCCAAGCCAGCTTTTGTTTTCGATAATCAGCTCATACCAGCGGTAGAGGATCGTCGAACGCTCCTTCGCGGTTTTGGCGCGCCACGCGGGGAAGGCTTTGGTCGCGGCGGCAATCGCTTCTTCGGTTTCCGCTTTACCGGCTTTCGCCACTTTGGCGATCACCTCACCTGTCGCCGGGTTCAGCACGTCAAACGTGGTGTCGAGTGTTTTCCAGATGCCGTTAACAAGATATCCGTTTTGAAAAAGAATGTTGTCCTGGAGAGCCTGGGTAGTCATGTGTCCTCCCTTCCTGAATGTAAGAGCCTGCAGAACTAAGTATAGCCACAAAAAAACCGACGCTTTTGGCGTCGGTTTTTAATCTCACTTAATTGTCAGTCAGGACATTCTGGTAGCGATGGAGCATGAAGACCAATCGCCCAACCGGCTCGGTTACCTGAGGCGGCGCGTCCCAGACCTTAAGCTTCTCCTGGTAGATGTCTAACTCTTCAAGCAGCTGTTTAAAATAGCGACGCCGTTTGTCATCGCTGGACGCCGCGATCACATGGTCAGCCGTGTGGCGCAGCTGCCGGTGGAAGGCAGACAGATCGTCGTTAACCGGCACAGGCGCATTCCGCAGGCGCTGGTGCGCGATGATCATGGTTAACGCCAGACGGAACCTGGCAACGTCCCCCGGAAATTTATTGAGCAGCAGGAAAAGCTGCTGATAAAGCGCCGGAAGGTGGTTCTCTTTACGGCGTGCGGCGTTGGTTGTCATAGATGAAACGGCAGCCGAAACAAACTGATTCAACAGCACACGACCGGTCCGCGCCTGAGAGTTATCCCGCACCAGCAGAATCACCATCATCGCCAGGAAACAGCCCACCAGCTGACCTAACGCGCTGTCGAGGAACTGGCTGAAATGGAAGGTCATCGGGTTATCCAGCACAATAATGTTAATGGTACTGGCCAGCGCCCCCAGCGATCCCAGGCGGCGCTTCTGCACTTCTATCCCAATAAAGAATGCCATTACCGCCAGGCTAATACAGAGCAGAAGCATGCTTTGCTGCGTCGATGGGATAATCACCAGGAAGTAGAGCGCACCAATGGGCAGTGCGGCAATGGTGCCGTAGAGAAAATCGATAGCGACCATGCGCGGGTTGGGCAGACGCATCGCCAGTGCGGTAACGACGGCAATCATGACCATCGCACCGCTACCGGACGTCCAGCCGGTCCACAGCCAGAACAGCGTGCCGAGCATGCAGGCCAGCGTGGTACGCCAGAAGTTGACCATGGCATGATGGCGCTCGGCGGATTCCGGCTTGATCACCACTTCGCCCTGCAGCACCTCTTCTTCCGCCGCGCTGATTTTGGTATTACCCGTCACACCGCGCTTAAGGAGCAGGTAGCGCGTCGCAGCCCCAACCCAGGTATAAATCGTCACCGGCGTATCGCGCTCCCCCGTCCAGGCGATAACGCGACGCATGCGTTTGAGCTGTCGGTGCACGTCCTGCACCGTTTCGACCGGCTCGTCAAAGAGCTCACGGAACGTGTCCGTTACCACCTCCGGGCGGGTATTCTGAATCAGATAGGTTTCGCACGCCTGGGTGATCAGCGTTAAGGAAACGGTATTGATCGCTTTCAGGCGACGGTTGGCGCGTTCCCAGCGCGAAGACTCCATATTGAGGTTGCTGCGCATCCCCTCCAGCGCCTGCGTGCGGCGCACCAGGCCGCTCCACGCTTTATCGACCTCTTCGCTGTCACCGTGCTTGATGCACAACTGCATCAGCTGGTACTGGGCAACAATCAGCGCGTCGAGCTCACGGTCCACTTCCTGCTTGATGGAGCGCGGGGAGAAAAGCAGGTCCGCAACGATCGCGCAGACGATACCAATGACAATCTCGCTGCAGCGTTCAACCGCAAACTGCGGAGCAAGCAGCGGTTCGGACTGGATGGTGATGACAATGATCAGCGCGGTATAGCCCGCCAGCCCCCATGCGTAGGAGTTTTCAACTTTGACCAGCGACGAGACCCAGGTGCAGAACCCTGCCCAGATACAGCACACCATGATCATCAGCAGAGGGGTGCGGATCATCAAAATAATGATGGTGAGCGCGGCGAAACAGCCGATAAACGTCCCGACGATACGCAGCATACCGCGGTAGCGGATGGCGCCAGAATAGGGTTCACCGCCCGCGGCAAAGGCGGGGCCAGCCGCAACGATAGCGGCCGTCAGCACCGCCCAACGGGGCGTTTCCAGCTGGAAGTGAAAGCCGACAAACAGCGCCAGCACGATGGCACATGCCAGCTTCACGGCGAAGCGAATGTGCTGGCTGGCGATGGAGAAGATACCCATAACGATTAACCAAACTCGCGCAGGCGGTGGGCGATTTTACGGAAAATAGAGTCCTGGCTGGCATCGCGGTCTTTTTCCCCGGTGATGACCACCGTTGCCGTGGTGCCAGCAGGCCACAGGTTCCCCTGCTGCTCATCCAGATGGATACGTACCGGCACGCGCTGCGCCAGACGGACCCATTCCAGGTTAGAATCCACCGTCGCCATCCCTTTGGTATCGTTAGAGCTGCTGGAGTTGGTGACCCCTGCCGCGACGCTGTCGACGGTGCCTTTAAACACACGGTTGCTGCCGAGCGGCGTGATCTCCGCGCGATACCCTGGACGTACCCCTTCCAGCTTGGTCTCTTCCATATAGGCGAGCACGTAGAAAGAGTGCTGTTTAACCAGCGCTACGGCGGTAGAGCCACGGGTAATGAATTCCCCGGCATAGACGTTCAGGTTGGTGACCCAGCCATCGGACGGCGCGCGGATCACGGTGCGTTCGAGATCGAGCTTCGCCAGATCGCGCGTTGCTTGCGCTTTCGCCAGCTGGTGCAGCACGGTTTGCAGCACGTTGTTGGACTGGTCAATCTCTTCGCGGGACATTGCCTGAACACCCAGCTGGTTACGGCGACCGGCTTCACGGCGTTTCTCCGCAGCCAGCGCCTGGTAATAGGCCACGTCCGCTTCCGCTTCTTCTAACGCTTTTTGATAGCGGGGCTGGTCAATGGTGAACAGAACCTGATCTTTTTTCACCAGTTGGTTATCGTGGACGTTAACCGCGGTGATAAGACCGGCCACGTCGGGGGCAATCGCCACCACGTCAGCGCTGAAACGCGCATCACGCGTCCACGGTGATTCCGTGTAATAAACCCAGGCGCGGAAAATGGCGATAAACGCCAGAACGACCAGCGCCATGGTGATGGCAGTGCGGGAGACTTTTCTTATTAGCGTTTTCACATCAACCTCAGACAAACATGCGCGATATCAGATAGAACAGGCAGCAATACAGCGCGGTATTGAACAATGCAGGGTGCCAGACGAAATCGTAGATCCCGGTAGGGACCAGCACCTTGCGCACCAGCCAGAAGATCGCCAGTGATAAAAGAAGCTCGAAAAATATCGGTGGGAACGACAGACCGAACACCACGATTACAGGAAACAGACTCATGTTGACCTTGATAAGAGAGAGTGCAGGCTTCAGATTTTTTTTAGCGCACGCCATCGCAGGAGAGCAAGAAACGCCGGGCGAGAATGGCGCAGCCGTTATGTAATTAATAATATATTAACGTAACTGTTATGCTGTTATCTATAATATGTGATCTAAATCACTTTTAAGCCAGAGTGAACAATGGAACGTTTAAAACGCATGTCCGTCTTCGCCAAAGTGGTGGAGCTCGGCTCATTTACCGCCGCTGCGCGTCAATTGCAGATGAGTGTCTCTTCCATCAGCCAGACGGTGTCAAAACTGGAAGATGAGCTGCAGGTGAAGCTGCTCAACCGCAGTACCCGCAGCATTGGCCTGACAGAAGCCGGTAAAATTTATTACCAGGGCTGCCGCCGAATGATGCACGAAGTGCAGGATGTGCACGAACAGCTCTACGCCTTCAATAACACCCCCATCGGCACGCTGCGCATTGGGTGTTCTTCAACTATGGCACAAAATGTTCTCGCTGCCATGACGGCGGAAATGCTGAAAGAGTATCCGGGTTTAACGGTGAATCTGGTGACGGGCATCCCTGCGCCGGACCTGATCGCTGACGGATTAGATGTGGTGATCCGCGTCGGGGCGTTACAAGATTCAAGTCTCTTTTCGCGTCGGCTGGGGAGCATGCCGATGGTGGTCTGCGCCTCAAAAAGCTATCTGGCGCAGTACGGCGTTCCGGAGAAGCCTGCCGATCTCAGCAACCACTCGTGGCTGGAATACAGCGTGCGCCCGGACAACGAATTCGAACTGATTGCCCCGGAAGGTATCTCCACCAAACTGCTGCCGGAAGGCCGGTTCGTCACCAACGATCCGATGACGATCTCCCGCTGGCTGGTCGCCGGGGCCGGGATCGCTTACGTGCCGCTGATGTGGGTGATCAATGAGATCAACAGCGGCGTACTGGAGATCCTCTTCCCGCGTTACCAGTCCGATCCGCGTCCGGTCTACGCTCTGTATACCGAGAAGGACAAACTGCCTCTCAAAGTACAGGTGTGTATTAACTATCTGACCGAGTATTTTGTCGAAGTGGCGGAGCTGTTTCAGGGGATGCGCGGCAGAAGAAAGGAGTAATAAAGTAATCGCTATAATCATATCTGGCATGAATATTCCCCGGATGGTACTCACATTCATCCAGGAATATTTCCGCCCTCCTCTCAGGAATGGCTAATTGACACTCCCGCCACCCGCCATTTACCTTATATACAGTCTGAGCATCAGACTGTTATATATTTGTTACCAACATGAATAATAAAATGTATTTCGCAGGATGACGTTAAACAAGGAAAAGAAATGAATATATTCGAACAAACACCGCCTTCGCGCAGGCGCTATGGACTCGCCGCGTTCATTGGTTTGATTGCAGGGATTGTCTCCGCATTTGTCAAATGGGGAGCCGAGGTGCCGCTTCCGCCACGCAGTCCGACAGATTTATTTACCGGCGCATGCGGGCCAGAGCAATTATTACGGGCAGCAAGTCAGATTGACTGTTCCCGCAATTTTTTAAACCCACCTTATGTTTTTTTACGCGACTGGCTGGGCGTCGTCGATCCTAACGCGGCGGTTTATACATTTGCCGGACATATATTTAACTGGGTCGGCGTAACACATATTATTTTCTCAATCGTGTTCGCCGTAGGTTATTGCGTAGTTGCTGAAGTCTTCCCGAAAATTAAACTCTGGCAGGGTTTGCTGGCGGGTGCGTTAGCTCAGCTTTTTGTTCATATGATCTCCTTCCCGCTGATGGGGCTGACGCCACCGCTGTTTGAGCTGCCGTGGTATGAACACGTGTCAGAGATCGTGGGCCATCTGGTCTGGTTCTGGTCGATCGAAATCATTCGCCGTGATTTGCGTAATCGCATCACTCACGAGCCGGATCCGGAGATACCGCTGGGTAACTTACGTTAAAAAAAAGGCGCTACATCAGTAGCGCCTTTTTTTATGCATGGTCAGGTCAGGCTGTGCCGCCTACCGTCAGGTTGTCCACTTTCAGCGTTGGCTGGCCCACGCCAACCGGCAGGCTCTGGCCCTCTTTACCGCAGACGCCCACGCCGTTATCCAGCTTCAGATCGTTGCCGACCATGGAGATCTGCTGCATGGCTTCAATACCGGAGCCAATCAGCGTCGCGCCTTTCACCGCTTTGGTTACTTTGCCTTTCTCGATCAGATACGCTTCTGACGTGGAGAAAACAAACTTACCGGAGGTGATGTCCACCTGGCCGCCGCCAAAGTTTGGCGCGAAGATCCCGTAATCGACGGATTCGATAATCTCCTGCGGCGTGGACTGGCCCGGCAGCATATAGGTGTTGGTCATGCGCGGCATCGGTAGGTGCGCGTAAGATTCACGACGGCCGTTGCCCGTCGGCGCAACGCCCATCAGGCGCGCGTTGAGTTTGTCCTGCATGTAGCCTTTCAGCACACCGTTTTCAATCAGCACGTTGTACTGGCCTGGCGTACCTTCGTCGTCGATAGAAATCGAGCCGCGACGATCGAGCATGGTGCCATCATCCACGACGGTACACAGTTCAGAAGAGACGAGCTGCCCAATCTGACCGCTGAATACGGACGTTCCGCGACGATTAAAGTCGCCTTCCAGACCGTGGCCCACCGCCTCGTGCAACAGCACGCCCGGCCAGCCAGCGCCCAGAACAACCGGAAATGATCCTGCGGGAGCCGCGACAGCTGAGAGATTCACCATTGCCATACGCACGGCTTCTTTTGCCCACGCGTCAGCGCGTGCTTCACCGTCAACATCGCCAAGGAACCAGTCATAACCAAAACGACCGCCGCCACCGCTTGAGCCGCGCTCACGCTTGCCGTCGTCTTCGACCTGTACGCTAATGGAGAGACGCACCAGCGGACGCACATCAGCAGCCAGGGTTCCGTCAGTCGCTGCTACCAGAATAAGTTCATAGACGCCGCTCAGGCTGGCAGACACTTCTTGCACGCGTTTATCCGCAGCGCGCGCCACTTTGTCCACGCGACGCAGGATATCCAGCTTCTCTTCGCGGCTCATGCTCTGCAGCGGATCGATGCTGGTATACAGCGCAGCGTGCTGCACTTCGCCCAGGGTTTTCACGCGGCCATCACCCGTATCACGCACGATAGTACGCGCGGCCTGCGCGCTCTGCTCCAGGGCAGCCAGGCTAATCTGATCGGCATAGGCAAAACCGGTTTTTTCGCCGCTGACGGCACGCACGCCGACGCCCTGATCGATGTTATAAGAACCATCTTTAATGATGCTGTCTTCTAAAACCCAGGATTCGTGATAGCTCGACTGGAAATAGAGATCGCCGTAGTCGAGACGGCGTTCGGTCAGTTGACCAAGAATGGAGAACAGGTCCTGATGGCTCAGGCCGTTCGCTGCGAGCAAATGTTCACTTACCAGGTTCAGACTCATCGTATTGCTACTCGTTCGTTGCCGCCCGTGGCGGTAAAAAGATCGTATTTATTGAGAGTGAGGCAATTACCTGCCCACGTCAAATCATTGCTGTGCATCTTTGCGCGGCTGGCGCAGCACCTCGTTAATCTGCGGTTTATCGATCGGACCGGTGATGCGGTAGCGCAGAATCGAGACCTTGCTCCACAGTGGCCCCAGCACTTTACTGGCGGCAAACACCGCCGCACCGACAATCGGGTTCACCACAAAGGCCGCCGCAACGCCCACGCTTGCGGAAATTTCCGGCGCCACCACGGCTTCCATATCCAGCTCGCGACGCACGAGGTTCACCGAGCCTTTCATGGCGATATCCGCTTCCAGGCCATCGACCAGCGTGTCGTCAGTGTGCAGAACGCCGTCCTTGATCCACGCCGTACTGCGAATGGAGTCATAGTAGAAACCTTCGCTGAAGGTGTCGCTAAAATCGAAGCGCAGCTTGCGCAGCAGGGCATCAAAACTCAGCAGGCGCAGGATCTGCCCGGCGCGCCCGGTACTCACATCGGCAATTTCACCTTTGCCGAAGTGCGTTTTCAAGATGCCGTTTAGCGACGCTTCATCTGGCTTCCACGGTGCCGCGCGCCAGTGCAGATCGTAATTGACGTCAAATGACGAGCCGCGAAGCGGTGTGCTGATGCCAAAGAAGTTAGCCGCTGCGTCCAGCTTGTTGCCTTTGATGTCGCCTTTCAGCGAGGTGCGCTGCTCGCCTGGGTTATTGACCCATTCGCCCGCAGCCGTCAGGCGGCCAAAGCCGGTATCGACCAGCCCACCGGTCAGGCTCAACGTATTGCCTTTGATGGCAACATCTCCGTCAATGCGTCCGTACTTTTGCCCCCACAGCCAGCATTCCGCGCAGCGTAGCTGCAGATCGGGCCAGCCGCTGAAATCAATGCGGGAAGCGTTACTGAACGGCGACGGGCCTGCGGCCTGGTCTTGACTGCTCGCGACTGTCGGGTTGTAGTAGAGGTAGCGGATCGCGGCCAGCCACGGCGCGTTATCGCGCATATTTAACGTGGCGTTAATTTCCCTGCCCTGAGCCTCTACCTTTGTCCCGTTGCTCGTCGGCTGAGAGACAATGCTCAGGTTGTTCCACCGCTGTCCGCCCAGCGTCAGCGCAGGCGTGCGCAGGGTAACGGTCTGCGGGAACTGAGCGGTCTCGTCTACGTTCTGCCCCACGCCTTTCTGGAACAGCGCCAGCCATTCGGCACCATCCATCGCCGGAAGGTTAAGTTCAATGCCTGCCTGTTCAGGCAGCGGCGGCGTGGTGCGGCTGTCAGTCGTCCAGATGGCCCTGTCGAGCGTAAGCTTGCGGTTAAGCAGCCAGCGGCTGTTGAAGTGGTTTGTCTCGCCTGCGCTGCCGGTCAGCGCGAAGCTATTGAGGTTGCCATCAACGTTGAGCTTCACTGGCAGCGCCTGCCCGGCGTGTTTATCCAGCGGCGCGGGAAGCTGGCTGCTGATGTTTTTCAGGTCGCCAGTGATATCGACCTTATAGCGGGCGCCGGCGTGATAAGGCAGATCGATAGCGACCTTACCGTTCCAGGAAACGGCGCCCTCCACCGATTGCGCGATTGGCTTCGGCAAAACATCCATTCTGGCAGGCTGCCAGTTAGCATCCAGATTAACCGCCACCTGATAGGCCTTTTCCCCTTCAGTGGTTGAGAAATCAATATTGACGGGCTGATTGAACCAGTTCGCCTTAAGTGGCTCACTCTTCAGGTTGCCGTTCACGAAGCTGAACTGCCCCGTGAGGTTTTTCAGCGTGCTGTCGAGCGGTTTGATGTACAGGCTGTTGTTGTTCAGACGAACATCGCCTTTCGCGGTGGTCATCTCGCCGTCCAGCGGGATATCCAGATGTAAGCGAGCACTTACATCGCCATCCAACTGTAGCTCCTGAAGCGTGGCTCCCAGTGAATCATCCAACGGCGTATCCTCAAAATACGGCCCAACCGCCTTGCCCGGGCCATTGATATCCGCATCAATAAGCAGCTTCTCTTTGGAATAGTCCGGGATATTTGCCGTCAGATTGCTGGCCGTCACGCCACCCAGCGCAACGCTGTCTGACTTCATCCACAATCCGTCATTGAGGAAGTTGAGTTCAATATCCAGATTTTTCAGCGCAGGCCAACCCGGCTGGAAGGCGAAAGTGGCGTTGTGCAGCGGCACCAGCACCTGGAACTGGCCTTCATTATGCTTGTAAGGGAACAGATGCGGATTACCGCCATAGGCCAGCGTGGCGTTATCCGCCTGCCCGCCCTGGATCGCGCCGCTCAGGTAATCCACCAGCGCTTTGCCCATCAGGTTCTCCGGGAAGTAGCGCCAGGCCTGCGAGCCGTCGCTAGTGCTGATCCCTGCAAGAATACCCAGCCACGGCTCATCGCCTTCGGGCTTCAGATAGCGGAAATCCCCGCGTGCATGTACGGCTTTGGCTTTGACATCAATATCGCGGCCATCAAGCTGAAAACCTTTGTCATTTTTAAGCCAGCTCAGCGTAGCGTTGCCATGCTCGATTTCCAGCGGGGCGCGGAAGACGGTTTCATACGGCATTTTGGCGTCGTGCATATCGACCGTCAGCCTGCCGTTTTCCACGCTACCTTCCAGTTTGCCGCTGAAGTGTTCTGCGCCTGGCAGCAGTTTCCACTGCTTCCAGGCAAGGTCTTTCCATGTGGCCTGGAAGCGCGTTTTCTCCGTAGCCTGAAGCGGGATGTCTAGCCCCAGGGCGTCGATCGTCCCGCTCGGCTGCGTGGCCAGCCAGATCTCACCAAGGTCAGGCGAGAGTTTTGCGGCCATCGAGCGCAGCCCTTCGATGGCGGTCAGATCCAGATTGCTGGCTCGAATACGTAGCTCGTCACTGCGTTTGCTGCTTGCCCCGCCGACATCCTGTTCCGGCATCCAGGCCAGCGTCAGCGCACCGCGTGGCCACGGCTTGTTGTCCATGGTGATGCGCGTATCGGGAATAGCAAACTGCCAGCCTTCTTTCTCCTGAGTCACGTGCGCAGTGAGATTATCCACGGAAAGCTGATGCTGCTGGTTCTCCGCTTTCCAGCTCGCGCCCCCCTGCTTCAGCCAGATGTCGCCGCTGGCGAATTCCCCGTTTGTCAGCGTCATCCAGCCTTCAAGGCTGAAACGAGCGGTTTCCAGCTGCATGTTTTGCTGCAGCCAGTCACCCAGCCAGGGTTTCACATCGACGTCATCGGCCTGCAGCCAAACCTTACCGTTGTTCAGTAACCCATTGTCGTCACGCAGATCCATACGCACCTGCATCACGCCATGCTGCCCATTAAGGCTGGAGAGATTCACCTGTCCCTCGGCACGATGACGGTCTTTACCGTTCAGCCAGGTCAGCAGTGGGATCGCCAGCTCGGCACGCTGCCCCGAAAGGGTAATAAAGCTCACCTCGCTGTCGCGGAGATCAAAGTGATCGAACTGACGCAGGAAGAGATCGCTGATGCGGTTGGTTTCCAGTCCCTGATCGCCATCACCGCTGCGCAGCGGCGTATTGGTCAGGAACTGGAGTTGCCAGAAGGTGAGATCGCGAAACTGCCAGCGCAGATGCAGCAGGCTTTGCCAGACATCCAGCGCCAGCGTTACGCGTTTAATTTTCAGATGGCCGCCGTCTTTCAGGCTGGCATTGATATCCCGCGCATCGAGCGTTGGACCGAAGTTCTGCCAGCTCGCACTGATCTGGCTTACGTCCACCGGCACGCCGATGGCGGATTCGATTTTCGCCAGCACCTGCGGGCGCCAGCTATCCAGATGCGGCAGAACGAGGCGTAGCCCGCTCACGAGCAACGCGACAATCACGACCAGCGTTGCCCCTGTAAGCAGTAAAATCCCCGGCAATCGCCTCACGCATCTCTCCTTGTCAGCTTTGGTCTCGCAGCGAACTGCGGTTTACATCATCACGACGTCAAACTGCTCCTGGTTATAGAGCGGTTCGATTTGTACTTTTACCTGCTTGCCGACAAAGATTTCCACTTCCGCCAGCGCGTGCGACTCTTCGCCTTTCAGGGCTTCCGCCACCGCAGGGGAAGCATAGACCAGAAAACGGTCTGAGTCGTAGGCATGATGGACACGCACGATTTCTCGCATGATTTCATAACAGACGGTCTCAACCGTCTTTACCGTACCGCGTCCGTGGCAGGTTGGACACTCGTTACACAGCACATGTTCCACGCTTTCGCGGGTCCGTTTCCGGGTCATTTCCACCAGACCCAGCTGAGAGAAGCCATTGATGCTGGTTTTCACGCGATCTTTACTCAGTGCCTGCTCAAGCGAGTGCAGCACGCGACGGCGATGGTCTTCATTACTCATATCGATAAAGTCGATGATGATAATGCCGCCCAGATTGCGCAGACGAAGCTGGCGAGCAATGGCCTGCGTGGCTTCGATATTGGTGTTGAAGATGGTGTCATCCAGATTGCGATGGCCGACAAACGCCCCGGTGTTGATATCCACGGTCGTCATCGCTTCGGTCTGATCGATGATCAGATAGCCACCGGATTTCAGCTCGACCTTACGCTCCAGCGCGCGCTGGATTTCGTTTTCGACATCATAGAGATCGAAAATCGGCTGGCGGCCAGAGTAATGCTCCAGCAGGCCTGGCATTTCCGGGATGTACTCGGCGGTAAATTCCAACAGCGCTTCATAGGTCAGGCGGGAATCCACGCGAATGCGGTCAAGCTGCGCGTCGGCGAAATCACGCAGAACACGCTGCGCGAGCGCCAGCTCACCGTACAGCTGATAGCGGGTCTGGTTGCGTTTTTTACGCTCCATCACTTTGGTCCAGACGCGCTTGAGGTAGGCCGCATCGGATGCCAGGTCTTCTTCGCTGATCCCTTCCGCGGCGGTACGGATGATAAACCCGCCCTGTTCATCGCAGTAGGCGCTGACGACTTTTTTCAGACGTTCACGTTCGGTTTCGCTCTCAATACGTTGGGAAACCCCCACGTGCGAGGCACCCGGCATAAAGACCAGGTAACGGGAAGGTAACGTGATGTCGGTGGTCAGGCGGGCACCTTTAGTACCCAGCGGATCTTTCACCACCTGCACCATCAGATCCTGGCCTTGACGCACCAGCTCGGAGATGTCGCGGACGGCAAACTGTTTTTGCTCTTCACCTGCCACACACTCGGTGTGCGGCATGATATCGGAAGCATGAAGAAATGCCGCCTTATCGAGCCCAATATCTACAAAAGCCGCCTGCATACCCGGTAGTACACGACTGACACGACCTTTGTAGATATTGCCTACGATTCCGCGTCGCGCTTCACGCTCAATATGAATTTCCTGAAGAATGCCACCATCAATGTAGGCCACACGGGTTTCCGAGGGCGTTACGTTTACCAACAATTCAGCCGTCATAATTATCCCTTCCCTCACGCAGTGAGTTAAAATTGCTCAGCAACTCATACGTTTCCACCAGCGGTAAGCCGACTACGGCGTGATAGCTGCCATTAATCTTCCTGACAAAACAGCCACCCAACCCTTGAATACCGTATGCACCTGCTTTATCCATCGGTTCACCGCTGGCAATGTAAGCGGCGATCTCGTCGTCGGTAAGCACTCTGAACGTCACGTCCGTCACGACCAGGCAATCCAGCACGTTTTGACTGTCCGCCAGCGCAACGGCCGTCATCACCTGATGCGTTTGCCCGGACATTTTACGTAGCATTCGCGCTGCATGGTCAGCGTCATGCGGTTTCTCCAGCACTTCACCGTTAAGGATAACGATGGTATCCGCCCCCAGAACCGGAAGGTCACGTGGCGTTTGCACCACGCCAGCCTGCGCTTTTTCACGTGCCAGACGGGAAACATACTGCTGAGCACTTTCACCCTCAGCACGTTTCTCTTCAATACCCGTAACGATACGTTCAAAGGAGACGCCCAACTGAGTGAGCAACTCCTGACGACGCGGAGAACCAGAGGCAAGATAGATAGACGTCATAGAAACCTTTTACTGCACGGCAAACTGCTGGCGAATTTTACGCATCAGCAGGAACAGCCATGGCCAGAGCACACCGTTTACTACACTACTCCAGAACACTTCCGGTCGGAAAGAGACGTTGATCACTAAAAACTCTGCCCAGAAAACAACGATATCCGCAGCAAGTGACAACAACATCACCACCAGCGCCTGTTGCCAGAGCGCGAGGTTACGAAAGAGCTGGAATTTGAGTGCGACGAGGTACGCAATTATGCTCATGGATAACGCGCGTACGCCAAGCGTAGAGCCGCTAATGAGATCCAGTATGGCACCCATCACAAAACCTGTGCCCACATTTACGCGGTGCGGCAGGGCGAGGATCCAGTAGAGCAAAATGAGCAATACCCAGTTTGGCCGGAAAACGAGGATGTCGTCCGGCCAGGGCATGATTTGCAGCAACAATGCGATAAGAAATGAGAGCCAGATAACCCAGCGTCCCTGGCTACGATAACTTGCCACTACTGCCCTCCACCCGACACTTGAGGTGGCGGTGGCGGCTGCGTTAATCCCGTAGCAGGAGCCGGTACAGGCGCAGGCGGCCCCATCGCGTCTGGCGCAGGAAGAACCTGAGGCATCATCTGCATCAGACGCTCATTTGCCACGCGATGCACATCTTCAGGCGTCATCGGATTGGCGCCGTTACGATCGGCCCCCCACAGCAGCAGCAGGTAGCGCAGACGCTGTAAACCGGCGGTCGGACGCGCCTGGATGACGGTATACGCACGTTGCGTATCCAGCTTCACGGAAGAGACAACCGCAACGGGATAGCCTTCAGGGAAGCGTCCGCCCAGACCTGACGTCACCAGTACGTCACCCACACGGATGTCCGTGTTGGCAGGCAGATGTTCGAGTTGCAGATCGTCCGTACAGCCGTTACCGGCCGCAATCACGCGAATGTCGTTACGCAGAACCTGAATCGGCAGCGCATGGGTGGCATCACAAATCAGCAGCACGCGGCTGGTCAGTTTGGCAACCGCCACGACCTGACCCACAACGCCTTTATCACTGATAACAGGCTGGCCTTCGTATACACCGTTGACGCTGCCTTTGTCGATCACCACCTGATCGCTGTAAGGATCGTTGACGGTAGAGATCACTTGCGTGACCATTTTCTGCTCATCCTGACGCAGCGGCGAGCCAAGCAGCTCGCGCAGACGCGCGTTTTCCTGCTTGTACTGTCCCAGCATCAGCAGTTCGCTGTTTTTCAGCAGCAGTTCCTGACGTAATGCCCGGTTTTCGAGTTCGAGTTGGTCGCGTGAAGACAGCGTTTGAGAAACGGAGTCGAGCAGTTCACGGGGACCATTTGATACAAAGTAGAAAGGACTGACGGCGGTATCCATGTACGTTCTGATCTGGCTGAACGTACCGAGGCGGCTATCGGCAATAATGACCCCAAGCGCAACCAGAACCGCCAGGATAAGGCGAAACTGTAGCGATGGACCACGGCTAAAAATTGGCTTCATAGGCTATGCGTATTCTCGCGTCAGAGAGAAAGGGTAGCAATGCGCTACCCTTTCACAATGACTACTCTTCGCTGAACAAGTCGCCGCCGTGCATGTCGATCATTTCCAGCGCCTTGCCACCACCACGGGCTACGCAAGTCAGTGGATCTTCTGCAACTACGACAGGAATTCCTGTCTCTTCCATTAACAGGCGGTCGAGGTTACGCAGCAGCGCACCACCACCGGTCAGAACCATACCGCGCTCGGAGATATCGGACGCCAGCTCTGGCGGGCACTGTTCCAGCGCAACCATTACCGCGCTCACAATACCGGTCAGCGGCTCTTGCAACGCTTCCAGGATTTCGTTGGAGTTCAGGGTAAAGCCGCGTGGAACGCCTTCAGCCAGGTTACGACCGCGAACTTCGATTTCGCGAACTTCATCGCCTGGGTAAGCAGAACCGATTTCGTGCTTAATACGCTCTGCGGTGGCTTCACCAATCAGAGAGCCGTAGTTACGGCGCACGTAATTAATGATGGCTTCGTCGAAACGGTCACCACCGATACGCACAGAAGAGGAGTACACCACGCCGTTCAGGGAGATAACGGCCACTTCAGTGGTACCACCACCGATATCCACCACCATAGAACCGGTCGCTTCGGAAACAGGCAGACCCGCACCGATTGCCGCAGCCATTGGTTCTTCAATCAGGAACACTTCACGTGCACCGGCACCCTGTGCGGATTCACGGATTGCGCGACGTTCAACCTGAGTCGCGCCAACGGGCACACACACCAGCACACGCGGGCTTGGGCGCATGAAGCTGTTGCTGTGAACCTGCTTAATGAAGTGCTGAAGCATTTTTTCAGTCACGAAGAAGTCAGCGATAACGCCGTCTTTCATTGGGCGGATTGCGGCAATGTTGCCAGGGGTACGACCCAGCATCTGCTTCGCGTCATGACCCACTGCGGCCACGCTTTTTGGCGAGCCAGCACGATCCTGACGAATGGCCACAACAGAAGGCTCATTCAATACGATGCCTTGTCCTTTTACATAAATAAGGGTATTCGCGGTACCCAGGTCAATGGACAGGTCATTGGAAAACATGCCACGAAATTTTTTCAACATACTAAGGGATAATCCTGAAAGCTGGGGCGGAAAACAAAATCCGCTTACTTTACCAACCACACGCAGCAGCGACAAGGCGCAAAAATCATCTGCAGCGGTGAAAATTTGTGCAGTACGTTTCCTTTGTTACAAATGCATCCCCGGATTCCCTCAGGGCTGAGTAAACAGCAGCGTCCCTCATGTTCATTTGTAACCCGTTAAAGGTCGTTCACTGGCGTTTTGCTCGTCATACTCAAAGCTACAGGCGCGATATTCTACGTGAAAACAAATTAAACGGCAGGTCAAACAGAGTATCTTTGCAAATATTTTTTCACATTGGTGTCAAGCGGCTGAGAGGCGGCAAAAAAATCCCCCTGACCTCCTGTTACACCGCGCTCTGTCAACATCTGCCATTCACTTCGCGAACGCACGCCCGCGGCAAATACTTGCGTTTGCGTTCCTTTGCATGCTTCCACCAGACTCTGTACCAGCAGCTGGTTTTCCGTGCGCTTTTCGATATTCCTTACCAGACCTGGATGTAACTTTAATAACTCAACATCCAGCTCCTTGATCCAACGGGTACTGACCAGCGTTAAACCGGCCTGCGTGACCGCTACTCGCGCACCCAACGCATTGATCAAACGCACCACCGGACGCAACCGGCTGATGTGTTGACCTACATCCGCCTCAGCAAGTTCAAAAATAATGCGTTTGCGTTGCGATTTTTCGCATTGCATTAAAGTATCGCGCAGCCAGCGTTGAAAACGCGGGCGTATTAACGACTCTACGGTAACCTGTAATGCCAGGTTTTCTTCCGGCCAAAACGATAAAAACGGAATCACCCGGGTTATCTGCTGGCGGTCATACTCTTCGGATAATCCAAATTGCAGCACCATCGGCAGGTATTCAGCAGAAATAACCTCTTCCGAGCCGTCAAAAATACGGCACATCAACTCGCGGTGGTGCACATTTCCATTTTTCAGGACCGCCGGTTTTTGATAGATCCGTGGCCCGCCACGACTGAGCATTTGCTCAATCAAAGTACGCCAGCGCACGTTTCCGCGTCCTTTTTCCGGCAGCGAATCGTCGTAAACCGCCCATCCGTTTGCGCCCTGCAATACGGCGTTGCGGGTAGCGGCTTCCGCATGCTCCATCACCTGCTCAGTCGATTGCCCACCGCGCCAGGCACAGATCCCCATATGAACCATATCGTCTCTGTCGAGCATTTTGCTTTGCGGCAGCGAATCGACGGCTTTCAGCAGCTGGCTGGCGATACTTTCCGCCTCTTTCAACGTGCGGTGCGGCAATAACACGGCAAAGTCGCTCCGGTGATAACGTGCCAGCAGCGCCCCGGGGTAGCGCATGATAAAAGTAGACAGGAGATTGATCAGCGTAAAGAGGTTCTCTTCCGCCACACGCTGTCCCCAGGTGTCGCGCAGCAGATCGAAATCAGGCAAGCGGACCATCATGACTACGCCGTGGGTACCCACCTTTTCGGAGTCATCCAACAACGTCGCCAGCTGATTATCAAAAAAGAGACGGTTATTCAGACCGGTTTTATTATCCTGTGCCGCGTAAGAGCGGATTAGCGTGTCCATGCGGCTACGCTGGTCGCTGGCGAACTGGATTTCTGAGAGCAACACATCCAGTGCGCTACTGGTGCGCGTCGGCCATTCATAGACCGAGCCCCGCACCTGCGGGCCACGCTCGCCGTTCAGGATCCTTACGGAGCGTGTTTCAAGCAATTCTTGTCCGGCAAGCTGACGGCGTAACCAACGAACCGACAGAAAAATAAGCAGCACGATAAAAGCAACAGCAATGGTGAGAGGCGCGGTGGTCATCAACGAGTGAAAATAGTTGGCCATCGGATCCTGATAGACCATGCGAATGGTCATACCCGGATGTTTAAGTGAATCAACCGTGACGACCCGATACTGACTGACCGTACCGGCTGGACGGTAGCTCCCTCGCCGGGTGTGACTGAACACTGTCTGCTTTCCCTGGACGATATCGACCCGAACAATATCAACCGGCACCATCAGCTCATCCAGCTCTGGCGACAGTGCCGGGAATGAAGTTGTAATCAAACGCGTATCAATAACCGATGCAACCGACTCTACCCGATTAACCAGCTTGTCCTGGATGGCATTATAAAAACTTAAGGAGCAGCCAATCAGGGTGACAAAAATCGTTAACCCCGTTAGCAGGGTGATAAAAGCCGAGAACTTCGTCGTTAATCGCATCCTTGAGATTACTCCGTGGGTTGATGGGGTAGCGAGTAAGCGCTAACTTGCATTTGAGATGCGGCATACTACCAAATCGGGTGTATCTGGCAATTTATTGCGTTAAATCGGCATAGCATTGCACTGAGCGAGTATAGTCTTCGGACGTTATTTTCCAATCATCTTAATCGTAATGGGGACCCTGTATGCAGGCTTTGATCTTAGAACAGCAGGACGGCAAAACGCTTGCCTCGGTGCAAGCCATTGAAGAGAGTCGACTGCCCGAAGGCGAAGTAACCGTCGATATCGACTGGTCCAGTTTAAATTACAAAGATGCCCTGGCAATTACCGGTAAGGGTAAAATCATCCGAAATTTCCCGATGGTGCCAGGGATCGATTTTGCGGGCCGCGTGCATACCAGCGAAGATCCTCGCTTCCATGCGGGTCAGCAAGTACTGCTCACGGGCTGGGGCGTGGGAGAAAATCACTGGGGCGGGCTGGCCTCACAAGCCCGCGTGAAAGGTGACTGGCTGGTACCGCTGCCAAAAGGTCTGGATGGTCGCAAAGCGATGATCATCGGTACCGCAGGGTTTACCGCCATGCTGTGCGTGATGGCGCTGGAAGATGCCGGTATTCGTCCAGAGTCCGGTGAGATTGTCGTGACCGGTGCCAGCGGTGGCGTGGGTAGCACGGCGGTGACGCTGCTGCACAAGTTGGGTTATCAGGTTGCTGCCGTGTCTGGCCGCGAAAGCACCCATGACTATCTGCGTCAACTCGGTGCCAACCGAATTCTGGGCCGCGAAGAGTTTGCCGAAACTCGCCCGCTGGAAAAACAGATCTGGGCGGGAGCAGTGGATACCGTCGGTGACAAAGTCCTGGCGAAAGTGCTGGCGCAGATGAACTACGGCGGCTGCGTGGCGGCCTGTGGCCTGGCGGGCGGTTTTGCCCTGCCAACCACCGTGATGCCATTCATTCTGCGTAACGTTCGCCTGCAGGGTGTAGATTCCGTGATGACGCCGTCTGCGCGTCGTGCAGAAGCCTGGGAACGTCTGGCGCGCGACCTCCCTGAATCATTCTATACCCAGAGCGCCACCGAGATTACGCTCAGCCAGGCACCTGAATATGCCAGTAAAATCATGGACAACCAGTTCCACGGTCGTGCGCTGGTAAAAATTGCCTAATCTTCAATTTTTCGTGACATATTCGCGCTAACGCTTCTCCTCCGTCATGCTTAGAAAAACGCATGACGGAGGATGCCATGAAAAACCGAAAACTGACGGAAGCCGACGTAACGTCAGAATCTGTCTTTATGTTACAGCGCCGCCAGATCCTGAAAATGCTTGGCATCAGCGCCACTGCGCTGGCCCTTACTCCTGCGGCTCATGCCGATCTGCTCGACTGGTTTAAAGGCAACGATCGTCCGAAAGCCCCTTCCGGTGCCCCGCTCACCTTTACGAAACCGGCCGAATGGCAAAACAAACTGACGCTCACGCCGGAAGATAAAGTTACCGGCTATAACAACTTCTACGAATTTGGTCTGGATAAGGCCGATCCTGCCGCCAATGCAGGCAGCATGAAAACCGATCCGTGGACCCTGAAAATCGACGGTGAGGTAGCAAAGCCCCTCACGCTGGATCATCACGACCTCACCACACGTTTCCCGCTCGAAGAACGTATCTATCGCATGCGCTGCGTGGAGGCCTGGTCGATGGTGGTGCCCTGGGTCGGCTTCCCGCTGCACAAGCTGCTGGCGCTGGTTGAACCCACCAGCAATGCAAAATACGTCTCCTTCCAGACGCGCTACGCCCCGGACGAGATGCCAGGCCAGAAGGACCGGTTCATCGGCGGCGGGCTTGAGTATCCTTATGTGGAGGGGTTACGCCTCGACGAAGCCATGCATCCGCTCACCCTGCTGACCGTTGGGGTTTACGGCAAAGCGCTTCCGCCGCAAAACGGCGCGCCTGTTCGCCTGACCGTACCGTGGAAATACGGTTTTAAGGGGATTAAATCTATCGTCAGCATTAAGCTTACCCGCGAACGTCCGCCAACCACCTGGAACCTGGCGGCCCCCGGCGAGTACGGTTTTTTTGCTAACGTGAACCCCCATGTTGACCATCCGCGCTGGTCGCAGGCCACCGAGCGGTTTATCGGCTCTGGCGGCGCATTGGATGTGAAGCGTCAGCCTACGCTGCTGTTTAACGGCTACGCGGATGAAGTGGCATCGCTCTATCGCGGGCTGAATTTACGGGAGAACTTCTGAGTGCGTTTAACCGTTAAGCATATCACCTGGCTCAAAGTGTTATTGCACCTGGCCGGGCTGCTTCCTTTTATCTGGCTGTTCTGGGCGGTCAGTCACGGCGCATTCAGCGCCGATCCAGCGAAAGATATTCAACATTTTACCGGTAGGATGGCTCTGAAATTTTTACTGGCAACCTTGCTGATATCGCCGCTGGCACGCTACGCTAAACAGCCACTTTTGATACGCACCCGTCGGCTGCTGGGGTTATGGTGTTTTGCCTGGGCGACACTGCACCTCACCAGCTACGCACTTCTGGAATTGGGCATTAATAATCTGGCACTGTTAGGCCGCGAACTGGTTACGCGCCCGTATTTGACGCTGGGTATCGTCAGCTGGCTGGTGTTGCTGGCATTAGCGCTGACCTCCACGCAATATGCCCAGCGAAAACTGGGGAGGCGCTGGCAACTCTTGCATAACTTCGTCTATCTTGTCGCGATCCTCGCGCCCATCCACTACCTGTGGTCAGTGAAGATTTTATCACCGCAGCCGGTCATCTATGCCCTGCTGGCACTGGCGCTTTTAGCGTGGCGTTACAAGAAGTTCCGCCAGTGGTTGCGATAGTTCGCGAAACTGTGCGTTTTCCCGCAGATTACTTATCGACCGTGAATCTTTTTCCGATAGCGGTTGATAATCTTCCCTGATAAGACCAGTATTTAGCTGCCAAATGCTACGAAATCGTTATAATGTGCGACTTTGGTTTTCCTGATGGAGTTTTCAGACTCTGATTAGGTGACAATCGCGCATCGAAGGTATATTTTGTTTTTTACCGGAAATTCGCAGGAGATAGCGGCACAATGGCGGATAAATTCCAGATCTTAGTTTTGAACGGACCGAACCTGAACATGCTCGGCACCCGTGAGCCAGAGAAGTACGGCACGCTAACATTGAGTGAAATTGTTAACCGTCTGATGACGGAAGCAGCTTCGCTGAATGTCGATTTGGACCATTTTCAGTCAAATGCGGAGTACGCAATCATCGACCGTATTCATCAGGCTAAAGACAATGTGGACTATATCCTGATCAATCCGGCCGCGTTTACGCACACCAGTGTAGCTATTCGCGACGCACTGCTCGCGGTGAGTATCCCGTTTATCGAGATTCACCTGAGTAACGTGCACGCCCGAGAGCCGTTCCGCCACCATTCCTATCTGTCAGATATCGCTGCTGGCGTGATCTGTGGTCTGGGTGCAGACGGTTATTCATACGCTTTACAGACAGCGGTAAAACGCTTGTCACAATCAAACTAAACAAGAGTACGGAACCCACTCATGGATATTCGTAAGATTAAAAAACTGATCGAGCTGGTTGAAGAATCAGGCATCTCCGAACTGGAAATTTCTGAAGGCGAAGAGTCTGTACGCATCAGCCGTGCAGCCCCAGCCGCTAGCTTCCCGGTAATGCAGCAAGCTTATGCTGCGCCAGTGCAGCAGCCTGCGCTTTCCGCAGCCGTTGCGCCAGCCGCAGAAGCCGCACCTGCAGCAGCTGCAGAAATCAGTGGTCACATCGTACGTTCCCCAATGGTTGGTACTTTCTACCGCACCCCGAGCCCGGACGCGAAGGCGTTCATCGAAGTGGGTCAGAAAGTCAACGTAGGCGATACCCTGTGCATCGTTGAAGCGATGAAAATGATGAACCAGATCGAAGCTGACAAGTCAGGTACTGTGAAAGCGATTCTGGTCGAAAGTGGTCAGCCGGTAGAATTTGACGAGCCGCTGGTCGTCATCGAGTAACGAGGCGAACATGCTGGATAAAATTGTTATCGCCAACCGTGGCGAGATTGCACTGCGTATTCTTCGTGCCTGTAAAGAACTGGGCATCAAGACCGTGGCCGTGCACTCAAGCGCGGATCGCGATTTAAAACACGTATTGCTGGCGGATGAGACGGTCTGTATTGGCCCGGCTCCGTCCGTAAAAAGCTATCTGAACATCCCGGCTATCATCAGCGCCGCTGAAATCACCGGCGCGGTGGCAATTCATCCGGGTTACGGCTTCCTCTCTGAGAACGCCAACTTTGCTGAGCAGGTTGAACGCTCTGGCTTTATCTTCATCGGCCCGAAAGCCGACACTATCCGCCTGATGGGCGACAAGGTGTCTGCAATCACCGCCATGAAAAAAGCCGGTGTTCCAACCGTACCCGGCTCTGACGGCCCTCTGACCGACGACATGGATGCTAACCGTGCTCATGCTAAACGCATTGGCTACCCGGTTATCATCAAGGCGTCCGGCGGCGGCGGCGGTCGCGGTATGCGCGTTGTGCGCAGCGATGCTGAACTGGCTCAGTCCATCTCCATGACCAAAGCAGAAGCGAAAGCCGCTTTCAGCAATGACATGGTGTACATGGAAAAATACCTGGAAAACCCACGTCACATCGAAATTCAGGTGCTGGCTGACGGTCAGGGTAACGCCATCTATCTGGCAGAACGTGACTGCTCCATGCAGCGTCGTCACCAGAAAGTGGTCGAAGAAGCGCCAGCACCGGGCATTACCCCGGAACTGCGTCGCTACATCGGCGAGCGTTGCTCTAAAGCGTGTGTCGATATCGGCTATCGCGGTGCAGGTACCTTTGAGTTCCTGTTCGAAAACGGCGAGTTCTATTTCATCGAAATGAACACCCGTATTCAGGTTGAACACCCTGTGACAGAAATGATCACCGGCGTTGACCTGATCAAAGAACAGCTGCGTATCGCAGCCGGTCAGCCTCTGTCCATCAAACAGGAAGAAGTTGTGGTGAAAGGCCATGCGGTGGAATGCCGTATCAACGCCGAAGACCCGAATACCTTCCTGCCAAGCCCGGGTAAAATCACGCGTTTCCACGCGCCGGGTGGCTTTGGTGTGCGTTGGGAGTCTCATATCTACGCCGGTTACACCGTACCGCCGTACTATGACTCAATGATCGGTAAGCTTATCTGCTACGGCGAAAACCGTGACGTGGCGATTGCCCGCATGAAGAACGCCCTGCAGGAGCTGATCATCGACGGTATCAAAACCAACGTCGATCTGCAGATGCGCATCATGAGCGACGAGCACTTCCAGAATGGTGGGACTAACATCCACTATCTTGAGAAGAAACTCGGTCTGAACGAGAAGTAATACAGCATCTTTGCGAAAAGGCCGGATTATCCGGCCTTTTTTATTTCTGGGGCCTGGAAAGCCTCATCATGTACAATCCCCGCTTTCTTCATCCACAAGGGACAAACAATGGACAAGCGTTTTGTTCAGGCCCATAAAGAAGCGCGCTGGGCGCTGTGGCTGACCCTTCTCTATCTTGCCGCATGGTTAGTAACTGCTTACTTACCTGACTCCGCTATTGGCATCACCGGCCTGCCGCACTGGTTTGAAATGGCCTGCCTGCTGGTACCGCTGGTCTTTATCCTGCTGTGCTGGGCAATGGTGAAATTCATTTATCGTGATATTCCGCTGGAGGACGATGATGCAGCTTGAAGTCATTCTGCCGCTTATCGCGTACTTGTTAGTGGTGTTTGGTTTATCCGTTTACGCCATGCGGAAACGCACGACAGGTAGCTTCCTGAACGAGTATTTCCTCGGTAGCCGCTCGATGGGCGGCGTGGTGCTGGCCATGACGCTGACCGCGACCTACATCAGCGCCAGTTCATTTATCGGTGGACCCGGTGCCGCCTATAAATACGGGTTAGGCTGGGTCCTGCTGGCAATGATCCAGCTTCCTGCCGTCTGGCTCTCGCTCGGCATACTGGGCAAAAAATTTGCCATTCTGGCGCGCCGTTATAATGCCGTGACGCTCAACGATATGCTGTTTGCTCGCTACCAGAGCCGTTTACTGGTCTGGCTGGCCAGCTTAAGCCTGCTGGTGGCCTTTATTGGCGCGATGACGGTACAGTTTATCGGTGGGGCGCGCCTGCTGGAAACGGCTGCCGGGATCCCCTACGAGACAGGCCTGATCATTTTCGGGGTCAGCATTGCGCTGTATACCGCGTTTGGTGGATTCCGCGCCAGCGTGCTGAACGACACGATGCAGGGCATGGTTATGCTTATCGGCACTATCGTCCTGCTGGTCGGCATCGTCCACGCCGCGGGCGGCCTGAGCCATGCGGTTGAAACGCTCGAGGCGATCGATCCAAAACTGGTTTCGCCGCAGGGCGCCGATGACATCCTTTCTCCAGCATTTATGACCTCGTTCTGGGTATTAGTGTGCTTTGGGGTTATCGGTCTGCCGCATACGGCTGTGCGCTGTATCTCTTATAAAGACAGCAAAGCCGTGCACCGGGGTATCATTATCGGCACTATCGTTGTCGCGATCCTGATGTTTGGTATGCACCTGGCGGGCGCATTAGGGCGCGCGGTGATCCCCGATCTCACCGTGCCGGATCTGGTGATCCCAACGCTGATGGTCAAAGTGCTTCCGCCGTTCGCTGCCGGGATTTTCCTTGCCGCACCGATGGCCGCCATCATGTCGACAATCAACGCTCAGCTGCTGCAAAGTTCCGCTACGATCATTAAAGATCTTTATCTGAACCTGCGCCCGGAGCAGGTCGAAAATGAGCGACGCCTGAAGCGCATGTCGGCCGTTATTACGCTGGTGTTAGGCGCATTGCTGCTGTTAGCCGCATGGCGCCCACCGGAGATGATCATCTGGCTGAATCTGCTGGCATTTGGTGGACTTGAAGCCGTCTTCCTGTGGCCGCTGGTGTTAGGGCTCTACTGGGAGCGCGCGAATGCCGCCGGTGCGCTGAGCGCCATGATTGTCGGCGGCGTGCTTTACGCCGTGCTTGCAACATTTAAAATTCAGTATCTGGGCTTCCATCCGATTGTGCCTTCGTTACTGCTAAGTTTACTGGCGTTTGTGGTGGGGAACCGTTTCGGTCAGCCCGTTCCACAACCCGCTATGATTTCTACTGATAAATAAAGAGTTTTGCCATGCCGTGGATCCAACTAAAACTGAACACAACCGGCGCTAACGCCGAGGAACTGAGCGATGCGCTGATGGAGGCCGGTTCGGTCTCAATCACCTTCCAGGACACGCATGACACGCCGGTCTTTGAGCCGCTGCCGGGCGAAACCCGCCTGTGGGGTGATACCGACGTTATCGGCCTGTTCGATGCGGAAACCGATATGAAAGAGGTGGTTGCCCTTCTGGAAAACCATCCGCTGCTGGGCGCAGGCTTTGTGCATAAAATCGAACAGCTGGAAGACAAAGACTGGGAACGCGAGTGGATGGATAACTTCCACCCGATGCAGTTCGGCAAGCGTCTGTGGATTTGCCCAAGCTGGCGCGACGTGCCGGACGCGAATGCGGTCAACGTGATGCTCGATCCGGGTCTGGCGTTTGGGACCGGCACCCATCCAACAACCTCACTCTGTTTGCAGTGGCTGGACGGACTGGATCTGGAAGGCAAGACGGTGATCGACTTCGGCTGCGGTTCCGGGATCCTTGCGATTGCTGCCCTGAAACTGGGCGCGGCAAAAGCCATCGGGATCGATATCGATCCGCAGGCGATTCAGGCCAGCCGCGATAATGCCGAGCGTAACGGCGTTTCCGACCGTCTGGAGCTGTATCTGCCTGATGCTCAACCTGAGGCCATGAAAGCCGACGTGGTAGTGGCAAACATCCTGGCTGGCCCATTACGTGAACTGGCACCGTTAATCAGCGTGCTGCCCGTTGAGGGCGGTCTGCTGGGGCTTTCTGGTATTCTGGCAAGCCAGGCTGACAGCGTCTGTGAAGCCTATGCCGATCTCTTCGCGCTCGACCCGGTGGTTGAGAAAGAAGAGTGGTGCCGCATTACCGGTCGTAAAAAATAAGCCTTTGGCGTGGTCCTCTGACCACGCCTTTTTCCCTCTGATATTTCTCCCGCCTTTCACCTGTCTCCGCTAAAATAACCACACAAATCATGTGTTTTAATTTTGATTTGAATAATAAAATTCACAGGAAGAATGTAATGAAACACGTTTATGGCAAGGCAGCACTGCTGGCGCTGAGCATGGTCTCGGCTTCCGCTATCGCATCACACTGGAGTTATCAAGGAGAAGGCGCACCGGAGCACTGGGGCGAGCTGGACGAGGCGTACAAGACCTGTAAAAGCGGGATGAACCAGTCTCCCATTAACATCGATTCCACCGCGAAAGCACATCTCTCCCCGCTGGAAACACACTATATTGACGGCCCCGTTACGCTGACAAACAACGGACACACTATTCAGGCCGTTGAAAAGGCGGACACCCGCGACAGCATTACCCTCGATAACCAAACCTGGACCTTACAGCAGTTCCACTTCCACGCGCCGAGTGAAAACACGGTGCACGGTAAGGCGTCCGCAATGGAAATGCATCTGGTGCATAAGAACGAGAAGGGTGAGCTGGTGGTGGTTGCCGTGATGTTTAATAAAGGCGCCGCTAATGCTGAGCTGGATAAACTCTGGGGCGTGATGCCGGGCCAGGTTGACCAGAACGTCAGCATCAAGCCAAACCTCGACATGAACCAGTTGCTGCCAAAAGATAAGACGTACTGGCGCTTTAGCGGGTCACTCACCACCCCACCGTGCTCCGAGGGCGTCACCTGGATTGTGCTCAAGCATCCGCTGACCGTCTCAGCAGAACAGTTGGGTAAATTCACCCACACCATGCATCACGATAATAACCGTCCGGTACAGTCACTTCATGGCCGCGTCGTCGTTGAATAATGTGCATTTTTCGCGCTGAGATGATGTTCTAAAATGCGACGCAGATCGCAAAGAAGCGGGATAATCTGCTGTTAAAAACAGCAGATTATCCCGCTGATGTGATTCATTTATTCATAAATGATGAGAAGTTACGGGAAATTGTAAGCGCCCATAAAATAACCATTAATGCATAACACAATGATTTAAATAGTGAATAATTTTCCCCGAATAGTCTTAGCGGCGATTCCTTGATCTACAGCAGTGGATTGTTCAAAGTTTGGCCTTTCATCTCGTGCAAAAAATGCGTAATATACGCCGCCTTGCAGTCACAGTATGGTCATTTCTTAACTCATGCGCATCGGACACCACCAGCTCAGAAATCGCCTGATCGCAGCGCCAATGGCAGGTATTACCGACCGGCCGTTCAGGACGTTGTGCTACGAGATGGGAGCAGGATTAACCGTTTCCGAGATGATGTCGTCTAACCCACAAGTGTGGGAAAGCGATAAGTCCCGTTTGCGGATGGTGCATGTGGATGAGCCAGGTATTCGCACCGTGCAAATTGCCGGAAGCGTGCCTGAAGAGATGGCAGATGCCGCGCGTATCAACGTGGAAAGTGGTGCCCAAATTATTGATATCAATATGGGTTGCCCGGCCAAGAAAGTGAATCGCAAGCTTGCAGGTTCAGCCCTTCTGCAATACCCCGACCAGGTGAAGTCAATCCTGACGGCGGTTGTCAGCGCAGTGGACGTTCCTGTTACGTTAAAGATTCGCACGGGTTGGTCGCCGGAACACCGTAACTGTGTAGAGATTGCCCAACTGGCCGAAGACTGTGGCATTCAGGCCCTGACCATTCATGGACGCACTCGCGCCTGTTTGTTCAACGGTGAAGCTGAATACGACAGCATTCGGGCAGTTAAGCAGAAAGTTTCCATTCCGATTATCGCGAATGGTGACATTACTGACCCGCTTAAAGCCAGAGCTGTGCTCGACTATACGGGAGCTGATGCTCTGATGATAGGACGTGCCGCTCAGGGAAGACCCTGGATCTTTCGGGAAATCCAGCATTATCTGGACACTGGGGAGCTGCTTGCTCCGCTGCCACTGGCAGAGGTCAAGCGCTTGCTTTGTTCGCATGTTCGGGAATTGCATGACCACTACGGTCAGGCAAAAGGGTACCGAATTGCGCGTAAACACGTCTCCTGGTATCTCCAGGAGCACGCTCCAAATGACCAGTTTCGGCGCACATTCAACGCCATAGAGGATGCCAGCGTACAGCTGGAGGCGTTGGAGGCATACTTCGAAAATCTTGCGTAATGAAATAAAGAGCTGACAGAACTATGTTCGAACAACGCGTAAATTCTGACGTACTGACCGTATCTACCGTTAACTCCCAGGACCAGGTAACTCAAAAGCCCCTGCGTGACTCGGTTAAACAGGCACTGAAGAACTATTTTGCTCAACTGAACGGTCAGGATGTTAATGACCTGTATGAGCTGGTACTGGCTGAAGTTGAACAGCCACTGTTGGACATGGTGATGCAATACACCCGCGGTAACCAGACCCGCGCTGCGCTGATGATGGGTATCAACCGTGGTACTCTGCGTAAGAAATTGAAAAAATACGGCATGAACTGATACTAATCAGTTAAGTGTTTGTTTAAAAAGGCGCAATCCGGAATGGGAAAGCGCCTTTTTTATTGCGAGTGATACACCGAGTGATACACCGATTCATGAACGAGCGCGAACGTTAGCGTGACGATTGAGATCGGCGCGGTTCCGGCTTGCTCCACTTGTAAGAAGGCGATCTGAGTTTCTGCATGAATCGTTCACGGTTGGCAGTGTGGCTGTTGATGAGGCGTATCATCTCCCGGCGCTCAAACGACGATACAGCGTCAACCGCTGATCCGGTATCAGTACCGGACAGAAAGGCCGCTGCAAGCTGTTTTTTATTAACGTTCATTCTGATTCCTCAAAAAAATACAGAATGGACATGTTGACGTGGATTTCACCTAAAGAAAGCCCGGATCATGTCCATTCTAAATTTAATTTTTTATATAAATATCAGCACTTTGAACCAAAGAAGTACGGACACGATTTTTTTCCTGAAAAAATCTCATATGTAGTGAATCCGTGCGGATAATTCACCCTCGGTGCTCTCAAGTGCTGGAAAGTACCTTTTCGGAGGGGTGTACTGCACTGCAGCATACCCCTCCTTGAAAACTATCGCCGCGGAGGTTCTCCGAATGAGCGCAGTAAAGCCATCGTCTCGCTTTCATCTTCATGCCCTGCGGTGTCATGCCCTGCGCAGGGGGCAGCGTCTGAGGCCATAAAGCGCTCAAAGCTGGCCGCCAGCACGGCGCTACCGTTTGGGGGCGGAGCCAGTGAAAGCAGCTCTACAGCTCGCTCTTGCGTCATGCCGGGCTGCGTTGAAAGCGCAGCAGCCAGCGCCTCACGTCCTTTCGCTGCATCGCTTGAGGTAATGGCGTTCGCCGCCGCGCTGTCTGGAATGCCTTGACCTGCACAGGATACAGCCTGCATAACCGCCACGGCCTGATCGACACTGGCATCCGTGAACAGCGCCAGAGCGTTGGCTAACTGTCCGTTACCGCGTGCTGCCTCGCACGTCATGATTGACGCGATACGCGCCTTTTCATCGTTCATCGCCACTCTATTAACCCTTCCGTTAAATTGTTCACTCATTATTCCGATTGCATCCATGCCGTTCACCAGCTCATGAGCCAGTCCCATTTCAACGGCTTCCCTTCCGTCATAAACCGCCGCTTCTGTTGCCAGAATTTTAGCCACCGAAATCCCGGTGTAGCTTGACACTTTTTCGGCGAAAACCTGCCTTGCTGAGTTCATCTTCTTAGAAAAATCAGCCCTGACGCTATCAGGAAGCGCACTGTATGGGTTCCCGTCAACCTTATGAGCGCCCGAGTAGATTAGTGTGATATCAACTCCGGCATTTTTCATCTGCTCCGAACGGTTAGCGTGTGCCATAAGCACGCCGATTGAGCCCATACGCCCCGTCTGCGTCGTCAGTCGCCGCGTACAGGCCGATGCCAGCAACATAGCAGCAGAACAGGCCATATCATTAGCAAGCGCCCAGATGGGCTTCTGTGCACGCAGTCGGGCTATCATATCGGCACAGTCAAATGCCCCTGCCGCCTGACCGCCTGGGCTGTCGATATCCAGCATGACGCCGCGCACCTCCGGATCATCCATCGCCTGTGTGAGCCGCGCGATAATGCCGTCGTAGCCGGTCATACCAGAGAAGGGGCGCATTGCCCCCAGCTTGTGAACCAGCGTCCCTGACACCGGTAGCACGGCGATACCGTTGCGCACTTCGTAGAACCGCGCCGCCTTGCGATCGCCTGACATAAACGACGCTGTGACCGCCTCCATGTCCTGCGCACTCAGCAGGGCGTTGTCCTGCGGGATAATGAGGCTTTCAGTGCCAATCTCTTTTCCCAGCGCAGAAAAGAAAACCCGCGCGTAGGCGGGTTCTAACATCAGGGGTTCGTTAAACGCCGTACTGGCAATGTGCGCCAAATTACGAGACATAAAACCTCACTTAGCCAGCAAGAGGCTGAACAGAGAGCGCAGAACCCGCAAAAGCAGAAAGTTTTTTTTCCAGCGTGGTGACACTTTCCGGCCAGTTGACGATATCAACATTAAAAGTCCCGGTCTTGTACACCTGCGCCCTGCTCTGAGCATTGGATTCGATGTTAAAGCATGTCAGGTACACCGCCGCACCAGCGTTAACGCCGTCCCATGGAGTCATCAAACCGCTGGTTGGCTCTATCATAAGCGGAGTGAATTGCGGGATACTTCCCGAACCACTCAGGCAGACCAGCGTCGTGCTGACCTCCGCCGTTCCTGAATAAATTTCTGGATATGGAACGCCCATCTTTCCCCCTTATGCGACGATGACGGTAACGAATCGGTTGATATTCACTGGCACAGGCTGCGGGCAGGAATGCGTCTGCACAAACTCCATACCCGGATCGCCCTGCTCCGTCCAGTTTCGGATATAATACTGCGCCTGAGTAAGCCCCTCCCGGATTGCGTGCTGATCCTGAATCGCGCCGTAGGCCATTACGCCAGTGTTTTTCGTGTGTCCGAATACCATCATATTCGGATCGAGGTAAGGCTTTTCTTCGCTAGAGGTAGACTCAGCATAAGTCCCGCTGTAAACGATAAGCGCAACGTCGCCGTAGTAACCCTTAAATGAAACGACATCACCCACGTTTTTAAGCGCAAGCTCAAGCTCAGAGTTAGAGCCGCGACGCGTATCCAGATACTCCCGGAACTTCTTGAAAGAACGCAAAAGCCGCCAAACCTCTTTACCCATGACAATGACGTTAATCGGGCCGTTGGCCTGCTCGCCATACAGCTCCAGATCATTGAATGGGTCAAAGGTCTCAGCGTCCTGCGCTGACCACGCTGCGCTACCGGCCTGGGTGATGATGTTCATTTCACCGATTGCCCAGTCAATTTCATATCGCTCGATGCTGTCACCCTCAATGATATTCTTACCTGTGGTGATAGCGTTGACCGCCAGCCACTCCGCACGTGCTTTGATAGCGTCGGTTTGCTTGGCCAGCGAATTGCTTATGTGCTTCGTGCGTCGGTAAGAAGGCGATGCAGCCAACCCAATAGGCTCTCCAGCCATCCTGGCAAATTCTTTCGACGGATCGATAACGTGCTTCGGCTTCTGATAGCCGGGTTTGAAGCTGTGTGTGCTGAAACCTTTATCACGCTGGACGGTAGCGCCGACCATTGGGGAGCAAAACGGGCTCATTACTACCCTTTCCTCTTCCAGACGATCAAGCATGATTTCAGGCGTCGAAAACAAAACCACCTTTGGAAAGAAAAGCTCTGTGAAAAGCGGGCGGAATTTAAATCTTGAGTCCTCTGGGTTATCAACCATGTTCATCATTTCAATTGGCTGCAGATTTTCGTAAGACATTACTTTTCACCCTTCAGCACATTGCGAACCAGGCGGCGGACAAAATGCCCCACAGAAGGCGTATCAACCCCCAGCGCCTCGCGCTTTTCCCGGTCGATTTCAAGATAGCCCTCAATTTGAGTGACCAAATCGCCATCGATGTACACTGAGCGGCCTTTTCGTTCGCCGTTCATTTGGATATCTAACGCCTCGTGAAGTCTGTCTGACTGTGTTTTATCTTCTTTCATGTTGGGTCTCTTGGATGAAAATCTAAACTGTATGAAAAAACAGTGTTGATCAAAGTGAAATGAAAGGCAAATCCGTTTCATAAAATGCAACGATAGGCGTCAACCTCAAATATCTCAGCAAGCGTCTTTTTATTAACATTCATTTAACACCTTGATTAAAAAATGAGTTCCGACATGAAATGAAGAAAATGAGCCAAAAACGGCGCTCGGAATGTCGGTTTGTTACGCACATAAAAATCAATTAATACAAGAAGTTAAAAGAAAAAAGAACCGACATGATTTTTCCCTGGAAAATTTTCATAAATAGCGAATCCGTGCGAGTTTTGCACCCTCGGTGCTCTCAAGTGCTGGAAAGTACCTTTTCAGAGGGGGGGGAGGGGCGACCGTTAAGCCGCCTCTTCAGGGAGGTCCGTACGTATTACGTCCGAACTTAAAATTAGGGTTAATGGTGCACGGGCATAAAAAAACCGGGCAATGCCCGGCGTGGTGGAGTATCTCCAAAAAAGCAGCTCAATGAAGATGTGAGCAGTTTTGCTCATATCTATCTCGACAGAGAGCATCTCCTGAAAATTTAGGAGATTGATTTGCCGCACATTGCGCATTTTTTGCCGCATTTATTTTTGCCGCACTTTGGTGCGGCATTTTCAGGTTAGTGCGCACTGGTAAAACCCAGTAATGGCGCGGCTTTCAGCCTGATAAAGCATCGTTGCCGCACTTTCTCCAGATATATACGGAAAAAGTGCGGTAAACGGGGTTTTTTAGGGTGTTTGCCGCACACGCCGCACTATTGCCGCACTTATTGCCTTCCAGCCATAACAACATCACCATCGGAATTGATCGTGATCAACCCGTCAGAAACCAGCTTATCAAGCCATTTATGGAATGATTTTCTGGCCTTGTCGCCAAGCATTGCCTCCATGTCGTCACGCAGTACCGCGCGGTTGCACGGCTCGCCTTTGGCCTTGCGGCTGCGGATTGACTGCCACAAGGTGGCGTGGTTTTCGCTCAGGTGTTTAATGCCCTCCAGCTCAGGATCAACGCCCTGCGGCTCCCGTGGCACGTCACGCACCACCAGCGAAGAAACCGTTTCGCCGTCTCTGTCCTGGAACAAATCCAGCTCCACCAGGTCGAACGCCGCTTGTTTCGGCTCCTCAGCGTCTTTCATCTTCGTGCAGGTCAGCACGATAGCGCCGCCCTCACCCTCGCGCCTTACGCTAAATTCTGCATCCAGAGCCGCCCTGAACGCGCTGGAGCCGCGAGCGCCTTTGGTGTCGTCCTTACCGGAATGATGCACCACCAGCAGCGTAGAGCGCGTCGCCTGTTTGATGCGGTCACACCCTTCGATGAACGCCCCCATATCCTTCGCGTCGTTCTCGTCGTTACCGCCGAAACAGCGCGCCAGCGTGTCCAGGATGATAAGGCGGATTGGCTGGCCTGTTTTCCTCTCCACGTCACGCGCAGCGTTAATCACCTGGCTGATATCCTCGGAGCGAACCGGGAACACAGGACGATTGACCAGATACAGATTATCCAGCTTAAGCCCGTATTGCTTCTCCCATGCCTTGATACGGCGCGGAACGCCGATACCACCCTCACCGACGACGTACATCACAGAGCCAGCGGAG
Organism: Enterobacter sp. JMULE2; assembly: GCF_013337145.1. Classification (NCBI taxonomy): domain Bacteria; kingdom Pseudomonadati; phylum Pseudomonadota; class Gammaproteobacteria; order Enterobacterales; family Enterobacteriaceae; genus Enterobacter; species Enterobacter sp. JMULE2. Next base: position 334,037 of record NZ_SGWD01000011.1, on the reverse strand, counting down.
ACCGACTTTCCAGCCCACTTCATCCCGGCGGCAATGTGGCACGCCCACGATACCGCCAGAAAGCTCTTGTAGGAGCCGCTGGGCCCGTAAATGCTGGTCAGGCTCTGCGCCGGGAGATAGCTTTTCAGCGTGTAATCCTGCTCAACGTCGAATCCGTCAGATCCAACGCTCAGCGGCAGCGTGTGCGCGTACTGGCTGTTCTCCTCGATGCTCTGGCGCTGGCGGTCAAGGAAGTCGCCCCAGTCCTCCGGCTCATGCTCAGCGCTGCGGTACATCCGCGCCTCTACCACGCCAGCGGCCGCCAGGCGCATCGCCACATCACTGATTTGCTGTTCTGAGATATCCCCGGCCAGAAAGACGCGGGCGCGGTAACGGCCATCGTCAACCACCCGGATGTTGTGCAGCTGCGCCAGCTCGCGGCCACTCAGATAGACGGGCGGCGTTGTGTCTCCCGATTTTTTGCCCTCGCTCTCGATCCAGTGTCTGGCGTGCGCGTATGCGTCAGCCCCGGCAAAAATAATCGCTTCGGTATATTTGTCTTTCGGCAGAGCCTTAACGTTCGGTGCGTTTTTCATTTCAGTCCCTTATCCCATCCGTCAGATCCAACGCTCAGCGGCAGCGTGTGGCGAATTTCAGCAATGCGGCGTTTGCCTTTCTCTCTGGCCTCCGCCTGGCTTTTCTCCGTCTCCTCCGGCAGGCACGTAAATTCATTACTGAACCGGTATTCAGAGCAAACGCATTCGCTGTCATACCCGTCACGGACGTATGTCACCCGCCCGAACGCCACGCACTTAACCGTGATTTTTTCACCGTAGTTATTTGCCCAGCGGCTGTGAGCCTCGATTTTTGGCTGAGCGATGCCCTCGGGCTGAGCCCGATTAATTTTCTTAACCATATTTTTTTATTCCTTCGTGGAGCCTGTTACGCCATTCGTATTCTGTTTTTCAACTGTCGCAAGTTCATTCCGGTATTCCCCCGCTCATCCGGAATTTACCAAGAAGAGGATGGAACCAGTACGCAGAGCCATATTTACGCTTAGCACTGCGCAGCACCAGTCGAGCCGCTTCACGAAACCTTTCATCAGGAACTACGCATCCACCGGATTTCAGCTTAACCAGCATCACCCCTTTGGCTTTCGCAAGCTCCTCGGCCTTTTGGGTTGAGATACCGTATTCAGCAGCAAGCGTAGATAATGGCGTCATACCCGCCGGGATTTCACCACCCTGGCTTATTGTCAGTGCCTTAACCTGACCTTCAAGGTGCAATACCTTATCCACCAGCAGATCAAAGCGTTTAGTCAGTTCGGTAAATTTCTCATTGCTGATCATTGTTTAATACCTGCTGTTCAGTTTTCAAGGGAGTGATAATTAGAAATATCCAGTGAGTTTGCCAGTTCGTCAGACAGGCGGGCAGCAATGTGCGTTAAGCTCATTACATGATTACGTTCTTCATCGCCTTTGATTTGCGAAAGGTAAGCCGCACATGCTATTAGCGCTGCAACCTCTTGCGCCAGTGACAACAAATCTTTGTTGCTGAGATAGGTGTAAACATTATCCATTGAGCGCTCCCTTTTCCGTCTCGGCGATTAATGCAAAGCGAATTTCGTTGTTAAAATCACAGGCGATTGAAATCAAATCCACCAGCAACGGATGGCATTCTTTATTAGCCCTCTCCAGAATGATCTCGAAGAGTGAGGCAGCCAACGTTGCTTTATGCTCGGCCTGATCAAGGCTGATTGGCTCACGCATTTTGTGCCCCCTGAATAAAAGTGATACGCACGTGTTTATAGCCCGCTGCCTGCGCCAGTTGCTGCGCTGTTGTCCTGGCTTCAACTACGCTTGCGCTGGTCAGTGTGTAATGAATGCCTACCGTGTGACCGCGCTTGTTAACGCCGTATCCGGCGACATGGAAGGTTTTACGCATGGCGCACCCCCACCAGCAACCAGCTGTAATTGTCCTCAATGAATTGGCAATTCAGCGGGCTGGCCGTCCTGATTTTCGCGGCGAACGTCAGATCCCAAGATGGAAACGCGTCACGCGCTGCCTCTTCGGTGTCTGCCTGAGTGCGCAGAGTGACAGGCTTACCCGTCCACTCCTCGCCCTTAGGCTGCCCCAGAAATAGCCAGGTGAATGCCGGCCGTCCTGTTGTGGTAATATTGGCTGTAGCCATTATCGTTTACTCCTTTCGTTGATGGTTAGACGCCCTGATACTGCTCTAACAGTTCGGGGCGTTGCTTTTTGTATTATGGTAAGTACAATGGTAATTACCATGTAGCTATAGTAATTTAGGGTAATTACCATGTCAACACCATTAGAAAAACGTTCTCCTCCATACCAGATGCGTCTGCCTGAGGAGTTCAGAGCCCAGCTGGAAGAAGCAGCCAAAGCGGATGGAGATACTTCTCTGGCAACCTGGATTAAACGAGTGCTTCGAAAGGAATTGCAGCAGCGCGGCATCGAGCCAAAGGGCTGATTTTGACCACCAGATGCAAGCCTGGTAATCTTCCCTCGCTGACAACCGTATCCGCACTGGCGGCCCGGCATGGCCGCCTTTGTTTTATCTGACATATCCCACCTCACGCCGCTTTATTGCAGTTCTGCTGCCAGGCGATCACCTCAGAAAGCAGCCAGCCGACCGCACGCCCACCCAGTTTCCGGCGCGCAGGGAATTTTCCCTCTTTCTCCAGCATGTAGCGGGTTGTACGGCAGAGGCCTGTTAACTGGCGACACTCAGGTTCACGGATGGTTCGGTCTGTAAGGTGTTGAGATTGGTTAAGTTGGTTCATATAAAAATGCTCCCGTTCATTACTGTTCGGGAGCATTTTATTCAATAGAATATGTGAAACCACGGTGCAATTTTTTTTATTTTGATATCCGTTCCCACATTTTAATCAATTGTCTTTAGATAATTCTTTCCTGATTTTCTCTAAAGAATCGTAAGTCATCAACTTATCTAAAAAAGGTTTAACCGTCTGAGCAATCATGATTGAGTCCTTCTCTCCATCAGGAAAGAGAGCTACGGCCAGTACTCCAAGCGAGATCCTATTTTTGGTTGTTCTCTCCCATGAAAGCAAATCAATCATAGGGATTATTTTATATTCAATTATCTTTTTCCTGATACTTTCCCAACCACCAGTGACAGGCTTACTAGGCTCAGGTATATTTAGCTCCCTTCTCCACAATGGAAGCAATTTAGAAAACGTATCAATTAATATCTCATCCCTGTTATCTAAATCTATGGTAATAGCCACGTTATCAATAGCGTCGTTTAAAAGATTCACAGGCTCTCTCATTACCGCCCAAAACATACCATTATCCTGCTCTATCAGTTCATGCCCCGTTTCTTTGTCTATTATTATAGGTCTATCTTTAAAATACCCAGCATCAGCGTTCATTTCATTTATCAAGCTAACTAAAAATCTATCAACTGGTCTTATACCTTCCCCATAGCTGAGACTTAAAAGCTTTGGCTTGTTTTTGCTGGAATATTCCTTTTGCTTTTCTATGAACCATTGTTCTTCTAGCATTTCCCCAAAGGGATCGCCCAGCGTATCAATCATAGGATATTTCGCACCAAACTGTAACCCATAGTCAGGGACATCTACATGATTGCTTCGTAAATCTTCGCTTCTCCAATATAACTGTCTAAATAAATCTTTATCAGACATAGTTTCTAAATCATCGTATTTTTTAAATCAAATGATTCCGGAAGTTCTTTTTTATTATTAATTTTCATTTAGCTACCCTCATAATAGTTACATTGGAGTGTTCGCCAGAGATCAGCTCAAGGCGCTCCATCCACTTATTAAGCGCATCCAGTTTTTCAGGTAAATACTGGCTACGGTTGTAGATTGCCATTACGCCGCCCAGCACATGCCCGAGCAGCTGCTCGACGACGTGCGGAGCGATCCCCATATCATTAAGGGTTGTGGCAAATGTCCTGCGCAGGTCGTGAAGTGACCACGGTTCAGAATGGCCCAGCCTTTTGTAAATCCCCCTCCCCCACTGGCTAACGGCTTCCGGCCGTTTCAGTTCGCCAAGCAGATAGCCGGTGTGAGAGTTCTGATTATGCAGTGACTCTATAAATGGCCTGATCGGGAAAGGGACAGGGCGAGTGATTTTCTCCCCTCCTTTACTGTGCTCCTTCGGCACCGTCCAGACCCAGCTAACCATATCCCACTCTTTCCAGGTTGATAGCCTGACTTCCTGAGAGCGGCAGCCAAACACCACCAGCAGACGCAGCAGTGAGGCGTAATAAGGTTTATACATTTTAGAGGTGGTCGAACGCCAGATATCGGCAAGCTCATTCATCCCGTGAACCCTGTCGCCCTTCTCCTGCTTTTTCCCTACGTCCTGAATAGTCAGATCATCGAGTGCATTACTGATAGCATAGCGACGCACCCGGCAAAACTTTAACGCCTGCTTACAGGCCTGAAAAACATAACCTGCAGCAACGGGGGTTTTACGTTTCGCGCGATCAAAACATTCTAACCAGTGGCGGGTTTCACACAGCGCCAGCGGCATATCCCCTATATACGGGTAGATGTGCTTTTCAAACTGTGCCTGATGCCTTTTCCAGTTCACACGATGGTGAACAGCATATTCATTAAACCAGTGGGTCATGGCATCGCGGACGGTGACCGGCCGGAGAATTTCTTCTGTCTTTCTGTCGAGCTGAAATTTTGGGTTTTTCCCGTCCGCCAGCCACGCCCTGCACTCGTCACGTTTTTCCCTTGCCACCTTCAGCGGCATATCCGGGTAACTGCCAAGCGTCAGCCGTTCGAGCTTTGAACCGCGCCCACCCAGGCGATAGGCAAACATCCAGCTGATACCGCCGGAGCGTAAAAGCCTGGCGCTCAATCCCTCCCCGTCAGAAAGCATTTCCTCTTTGCTTCTGACGGAGCCGAGAAGGGCCCTTAATTTTTTGTCGCTGAGCTTGTTTGTGCCAGCCATAAAAACCTCAGTTCATATAAAACGAGTGATACACCGAGTGATACACGGGTGAGTGTATCCCCGCAAACAAGCACGAACAAGCGCAAACAAGAAAAGCGAAATATTTCTTTTAAATCAGGCAATAAAAAGAATTTTTGAACGTTGACGAACAGCAAAAAACCACTGTTTTCAATATACGGCATGAACTGATACTAATCAGTTAAATGCTTGTTTAAAAAGGCGCTCTTCGGCATGGGGAAGCGCCTTTTTTATTGCCCATAATGGCAACCGTCAACGCTTTGTAAACCTTCACCTCTCCCGCTTTTAAAGCGCGACTTTTCGTGTATATTTCCAGCACCTTACTGGTTCTTTCCTGCGGAATGGCACAATGATTCGTAAATACTGGTGGCTGGTTGTTTTTGCTGTCTCTGTTTTCATTTTCGATGCGCTGCTGATGCAGTGGATTGAACTGATGAGCACCGAAACCGATAAGTGCCGCAATATGAATTCCGTGAATCCTCTAAAACTGGTCAATTGCTCTGAGCTCGACTAGCCTGTGAACATCGCCAAAAACACGATAATCACACAGTAAAAACGGGGATTTAAATCCCTTTGAGTCATTACCTTACGGTGATAATGTCTCGCCCTTCCCAACCGCTCTTGCGTAACCTCACACTCGAGTAGAACCGTCCATGCTGGTAAGCCAATACAATCATATCCTGGTAGTCCTCTCCTTTGTTGTTGCCATCCTTGCTGCGTATACCGCGCTGAACATGGCTGCACGCGTTGCCGGGAGCCAGGGCGTCGCTGCCCGCGTCTGGCTGGCTGGCGGCGGTATTGCAATGGGTATTGGCGTGTGGGCCATGCATTTTATCGGCATGCTGGCGATGGACCTCTCCATGAGTATGAGCTACAACGCCACCCTGACGGTGTTATCCATGATTATCGCCGTGGGCTCTTCGCTTTTTGCGCTATGGCTCGTGAGCTGCGAGCAATTACGCTTGCGCCGACTGTTGCCCGGCGCGCTGGTGATGGGAAGCGGTATTGTTGCCATGCATTACACCGGCATGGCGGCGCTGGAAGTGATGCCCGGGATTATCTGGGACAAGGTCTGGGTGGCCATTTCGGTCGCGATTGCGCTTGCCGCTTCACTCGCGGCATTATGGCTGACCTTCCGCCTGCGTCACGAAGCCGCGCAGGTCGTGCTGATGCGCATGGGCGCCGCCATCACGATGGGAATTGCGATTGCCGGGATGCACTATGCAGGCATGAAAGCGGCGCAGTTTCCGATGTCCACAATGGTTCACCATGAAGGTATCAACGGGAGCTGGCTGGCGGTGCTGGTCAGCGTCGTCGCACTCTCTATTCTTGGGATCACCCTGCTGGTGTCGATGCTGGATGCCCGCCTTCAGGCACGTACTGCCCTTCTGGCCTCGTCGCTTGCAGAAGCGAACCGGGAACTCGCGCAACTGGCGCTGCACGATACCCTGACGCGTTTGCCCAACCGCATCCTGCTGGAAGACAGACTCGATCAGGCTATCAGTAAAGCAGACCGCGAGGGTACGCACTTTGCGCTGATGTTCATGGATCTCGACGGGTTTAAAACCATCAATGACGCCTACGGGCATGATGTCGGCGATAAACTCCTGGTCGCCGTGACGGAGCGTTTATTGCTGCCACTGAAGGGCCAGTTCACTCTCGCCCGTATCGGTGGCGATGAATTTGTTCTGCTGGCGGAGAGTGAAGGCCTGGATGATGCGGCCTCGCTGGCCAATTCGCTGGTTCGCGCTATAGATAACCCATTTAACCTGGAACCTTATGAACTGGTGGTGACCCTCAGCATTGGGATCGCGCTTTACCCGCATGACGGCAAAACCGATCGCGAGCTGATGTTCAATGCCGATGCGGCGATGTACCACACAAAACATATGGGCCGGAACGGGTATCATTTTTTCCAGCCCTCCATGAATACGCTGGCGCAGACCCATCTGCAGTTGATGAACGATCTGTGGCTGGCCATCGATCGCGATGAACTTCGTTTGCTCTATCAGCCTAAATTCCATGCACCTGCTGGCCCCCTCCTCGGTTTTGAAGCACTACTACGCTGGCAGCATCCGAAGCAGGGATTATTGACGCCCGAACTCTTCCTGCCGCTGGCAGAAAAAACGGGTCTGATTATTCCCATCGGTAACTGGGTTATCAATGAAGCCTGTCGCCAGTTGCGTGAGTGGCACCTACAGGGGCACCGTAACTGGTCGATGGCAGTGAACCTGTCGACGCTGCAGTTTGAACAACCTTCACTGGTAAAAACGGTGCTCGACTGCCTGACCCGTCACGACGTCCCTCCGGAAATGCTGATCCTTGAAGTGACCGAAACCACAGCGATGAGCAACCCTGACGAAAGCGTGCGGGTACTGACAGAACTGACCAATGCCGGGGTGAAAGCCTCCATTGATGACTTCGGAACCGGGTATTCAAGCCTGCTATACCTTAAGCGCCTACCCGCCAGTGAACTGAAAATTGATCGTGCTTTTGTGCAGGAATTGAGTGGGGAAAGTGAAGATGCCACCATTGTCTCAGCCATCGTGGCGCTGGCAAAAACGCTCAATCTAAAAGTGGTGGCGGAAGGTGTGGAAACCGAAGCACAGCAAACGTTTCTGACCGAGCTGGGCTGTCACACGCTCCAGGGTTATCTGTTAGGTAAGCCGGTCAGTGCTCAGACCATTGAGGCACTCTGTGAACATGGGGAGATGCTGCCCGGCGCGGAAGTATAAACGTCATCCTGCGGCGACACGCGTATCACAGGGAGTGTCCCCAGGATGTTGTCGACCAGAGCGGGTGCCTGCTGATAAAGATTAAAACTATCGCTATTCATTAACCAGTTTTTAATTATCCCGCTAAAAAAGCCATGGAGAACGATCAGCGTCAAATCAACATTAACCCGCGGTGAAATCACTTTCCGTGAAATGCAATTCTCCAGCGTCGCGCGCAGATAATCATTGTTAAAACCAATACGTTTACGAATTTCACATTCTGAAATCATATCATTTTTAAATTCACATTTATGATACAGGATTTGTAAAAGCGCACACTGCCGTGGTTCACGCGCGATATATTGCAACGCTGTGATAAATTGCTCACGGAGCATTAACAACGGGTCATCATTTTCGGTGAGCGATAGCCTGTCACGAATAATTTCACGCAGGGGGATCTGCTGCTCCCAAATGGCATTAAATATTTCGGCTTTACTGGAAAAATGCCAGTAGACTGCGCCGCGCGTAACCTTTGCGGCATCAGCGATGTCCGTAAGCGTCGTGTTGGCTACGCCACGTGTAGCAAACTCACCGATTGCCGCCTCGATCAGCAATTGCCGGGTTTTCTGGGCATCTTCTTTCTTTTTACGCGCCATAGACAGTTACTCGTTATTCACACGTTGAAGACTTAATTTTGGATTCAGGTAACAAAGTATTCCCTAAAATCGGTTTTAATTTTGAACAAAAAAAGTCAATCCTCTTAATTTATAATTAAGATGAATGAATGAAAGTAATTAAATTCACCCTGGATATGAATGAGACCATTAAATCCCATTTACTTGATTATTCATGCATAAGTATATCGTCTAATGGACCCGGTCTGATTCTGATTCTGATTTTTGTCTTCCCCCCTCTTCATTCGCACTTATAAATTAAAAAACATTAAATACCCTCATTATTATATGCAGCTACATTTTTGTATTTGTACCCTGCCCCTGTCACCGATTTACGGCAAATATCGGTTAATGGGTAGTTAAAGGAACAGTAATGACGAATCATTTCAGACTCTTACCCTTAGCCGGTTTTATTGTCTGCGCCGCACTGCTCACCGGATGCGATGGGCAGGAAAACCAGCAACAACATCCACAAGCCCCTCAGGTGAGTGTACACATTGTCAAAAGCGCTCCACTGGCAGTCACAACGGAACTTCCTGGCAGGACAGATGCGTATCGCGTTGCGGAGGTTCGTCCTCAGGTTAGCGGCATCATTCTGCGCCGTAACTTCACAGAAGGCAGTGATGTGAAGGCAGGCGACTCCCTTTATCAAATCGATCCTGCAACGTATCAGGCGGCCTATGACAGTGCGAAAGGCGAACTGGCGAAAGCGCAGGCGGCAGCGAATATTGCGCATCTGACGGTGAAACGCTATGTCCCGCTGGTCGGCACCCAGTATGTCAGCAAGCAGGAATACGATCAGGCAGTGGCGACGGCGCAACAGGCCGATGCCAGCGTCGTTGCCGCGAAGGCCGGTGTTGAAAGCGCGCGCATCAATCTTGCCTATACCAAAGTGACATCACCCATCAACGGACGTATCGGCAAATCCAGCGTCACCGAAGGGGCTCTCGTCACTAACGGGCAGGCTACCGCCCTGGCAACGGTACAGCAGCTTGATCCCATCTACGTCGATGTGACTCAGTCCAGCAATGATTTTATGCGCCTGAAACAGACCAGCCTGGAAAAAGGGGACGCCACCAGCACCGTTGAGCTGTTGATGGAAAACGGTCAGCCATACCCGCAGAAGGGTACGCTGCAGTTCTCCGATGTGACGGTCGACGAAAGCACCGGCTCAATTACCCTGCGCGCGATTTTCCCAAATCCTCAGCATCAACTCTTACCCGGAATGTTTGTTCGCGCGCGCATTGATGAAGGCACACAGCCGGATGCCATTTTGGTTCCGCAGCAGGGCGTGACCCGTACACCGCGCGGTGACGCAACGGTGATGGTGGTTAACGATAAAAACCAGGTTGAATCGCGGACCGTCGTTGCACCTCAGGCGATTGGCGACCGCTGGCTGGTGACGGAAGGGCTGAAAAATGGCGACCGCGTGATTGTCAGCGGCCTGCAAAAAGTCCGTCCTGGCGTCACCGTCGTGGCGACACCTGACACCGCTGCCACGCCAGCCAGTTAAGGACAACGACATGGCTAATTTCTTTATTCAAAGGCCGGTTTTCGCCTGGGTACTCGCTATTATTTTGATGATTGCGGGCGGGCTGGCTATTCTGAAACTGCCCGTTGCGCAGTATCCGACCATCGCCCCTCCTGCTGTTGCCATCACAGCAACCTACCCTGGCGCTGACGCCCAGACGGTGCAGGATACCGTGACGCAGGTTATCGAGCAGAACATGAACGGCATCGATAATCTGATGTATATGTCGTCCACCAGCGATTCTGCGGGTAACGTCACCATCACTCTGACATTCGAGTCGGGTACAAATCCGGACATCGCGCAGGTTCAGGTTCAAAACAAACTTCAGCTCGCCATGCCGCTGCTGCCACAAGAAGTACAGCAGCAAGGGATTGGCGTTGAAAAATCCAGCAGTAGCTTCCTGCTGGTTGCGGGCTTTGTATCGGACAATAAAAACCTGACACAGGATGATATCTCTGACTACGTCGCGTCGAATGTGAAAGATGCGATTAGTCGCACAACGGGTGTTGGTGACGTGCAGCTGTTCGGTGCGCAATATGCGATGCGTATTTGGCTTGACAGCAATGCGATGAATAAATACCAGCTGACGCCTCTGGATATTATCAATCAGCTGAAAACGCAGAATGACCAGATTGCGGCCGGTCAGCTAGGTGGAACGCCATCTGTTCCGGGCCAGCAATTGAACGCCTCTATCATCGCGCAAACCCGCCTAAAATCGCCGGAAGAGTTTGGCCGCGTGACGCTGAAGGTAAACCAGGACGGCTCCATGGTGCACCTGAAGGATGTGGCTCGCACTGAGCTGGGCGGCGAAAACTACAACATGGTCACCAAGATCAACGGGCAGGCGGCTACGGGTCTCGGGATCAAGCTGGCAACCGGAGCAAACGCGCTGGATACGGCGGCAGCAATTAAGAGTAAGCTGGCGCAGCTGCAGCAATTCTTCCCGCAAGGATTGAAGGTTGTCTATCCCTATGACACCACGCCGTTCGTGAAAATCTCCATCCACGAAGTGGTGAAGACTCTGTTTGAAGCGATCATTCTCGTCTTCCTGGTCATGTACCTGTTCCTGCAAAACCTGCGTGCGACGCTCATCCCGACTATCGCGGTGCCGGTCGTTCTGCTGGGTACCTTCGCGGTTCTGGCGGCGTTTGGTTTCTCCATCAATACCTTGACGATGTTCGGCATGGTGCTGGCGATAGGCCTGTTGGTCGATGATGCGATTGTGGTTGTTGAGAACGTTGAACGTGTCATGGTTGAGGACAAGCTGCCGCCGAAAGAGGCCACGCAGAAGTCGATGGAGCAGATCCAGGGCGCACTGGTGGGGATCGCCATGGTGCTCTCGGCGGTCTTTATTCCGATGGCCTTTTTTGGCGGCTCGACGGGGGCAATCTATCGCCAGTTCTCGCTGACTATCGTTTCCGCTATGGCCTTGTCCGTACTGGTTGCGCTAATCCTGACGCCCGCCCTTTGTGCAACGTTGCTTAAGCCCGTATCCGGCGACCATCATGAGAAAAAAGGTGGTTTCTTCGGCTGGTTTAATGCGCTCTTTGATAAAAGCGTGGAGCACTACAGCAACAGCGTGAGTGGTATTTTGCGTAAGACAGGGCGCTATCTGGTGGTGTACGTCATTATTGTCGGTGGGATGGCGGTACTTTTCCTGCGCTTACCTACCTCCTTCCTGCCCGAAGAGGATCAGGGGGTATTTATGACGATGGTTCAACTCCCGGCAGGTGCAACCCAGACGCGTACTCAGCAGGTCCTCGACCAGGTTCAGGATTACTACCTGACCAAAGAGAAAGCGAATGTTGAGTCCGTCTTTACCGTTAATGGTTTTAGCTTTAGCGGCCAGGGGCAAAACTCCGGTATCGCCTTCGTCAGCCTGAAACCCTGGGAAGAACGCCCGGGTGAGAAGAATAGCGTTGAAGCCATTGTAGGTCGCGCGACGAAAGCATTCAGCCAGATCAAAGATGGCCTCGTATTTCCCTTTAACCTGCCCGCAATTATCGAGTTAGGGACTGCAACGGGGTTCGATTTCGAACTGATCGATCAGGCCAACCTGGGACATACTCAGTTAACTCAGGCGCGTAACAAACTGCTCGGCATGGTAAAGGAGCATCCCGACCTGCTGGTTCGAGTGCGTCCTAACGGTCTGGAAGATACTCCTCAGTTCAAACTGGATGTCGATCAGGAGAAAGCACAGGCCTTGGGCATCAGCCTCTCTGATGTCAACCAGACGATCTCGACGGCATTAGGGGGCACTTACGTAAATGACTTTATCGATCATGGCCGCGTGAAAAAAGTGTACGTTCAGGCCGATGCCCGCTTCCGCATGTTGCCGGGAGACATCAACAACCTTTACGTACGTAGCGCAAATGGTGAAATGGTACCGTTCTCGGCCTTTAGCAACGCCCACTGGGTGTATGGTTCTCCTCGCCTTGAACGCTACAACGGCATGCCATCAATGGAGATCCTCGGTGAATCCGCACCGGGCAAAAGTACCGGTGAAGCAATGGTCATGATGGAAAGCCTCGCCTCAAAACTGCCTTCTGGAATCGGCTACGACTGGACAGGTATGTCATATCAGGAACGACTTTCAGGCAACCAGGCACCAGCGTTGTATGCTATCTCACTGATAGTGGTGTTCTTATGCCTGGCTGCGCTGTATGAGAGTTGGTCTATTCCATTCTCCGTCATGCTGGTTGTGCCATTGGGGGTGATAGGCGCGCTTCTCGCAGCATCATTGCGAGGACTGAACAATGACGTCTATTTCCAGGTCGGCCTTCTGACAACAATTGGATTATCGGCCAAAAATGCCATCCTGATTGTAGAGTTTGCCAAAGACCTAATGGAGAAGGAGGGCAAAGGGATAATTGAAGCGACGCTGGAAGCGTCCCGGATGCGCCTTCGTCCTATCCTGATGACTTCGCTGGCCTTTATTCTGGGCGTCATGCCGTTGGTAATAAGCACCGGTGCCGGGAGCGGCGCGCAAAACGCCGTCGGTACGGGCGTTATGGGGGGAATGCTATCCGCAACGCTTTTGGCTATCTTCTTCGTACCCGTATTCTTCGTGGTTGTCCGTCGGCGATTCACAAGCCATAAAGAATAACCCATTACTAAAAGGCACCTCTGGTGCCTTTTTATTTAAGGTAAACAACAGTTTTAAATTTCTTCAGCTTCATATTTTCTCCATTAATTCTTTTTGCCGCTCATTTTTCTCCATGATTTTTACAATTCACATAATTTGAGATTATTCCCCCTGCAACGCGAACTTCTACCGGTGGTAAAATAGCCACTAATTCGTTAATTGCCGTTTTGGCTTTATGGCGAATGTGAGAAAACACTGAGGTAACATCATGAAAAGATTCATTTCCGTTGCACTTCTCGCTGCGCTGCTTGCTGGTTGCGCGCACGATTCTCCATGTGTACCGGTATACGACGATCAAGGCCGACTGGTTCATACCAACACCTGCATGAAAGGCACCACCCAAGATAACTGGGAAACAGCCGGTGCTATCGCTGGCGGTGCTGCCGCAATAGCGGGTCTGACGCTGGGTATCGTGGCTCTGACCAAATAACCACTGGGGCATGACTCATTCCTGAAAGCGCGGCTCTGTCCGCGCTTTTGCTTTTAAATAGTGCACTAATTTCATATAAGTAAAAAAAGAGCCCTCTTTTATTCACGCCTGGTATTTTTTATAAGATTTACGTCACATCTTTATTGCTTATCTTGACGAATTACCAATTCCATCGTGATGATATTCACATATTAAATCCATTTAATACCCTGCCAATATTCACGGCAGAAACTACCTCTGGCTTTAACCTTATCCTTCAACCAACTTTTGCTCTAATTTGTGGCGCAGGTTGGAATTTCGCACCGTTTCGGGGCATTCGATTTATTTAAGCCTGTCTACACTCAGCATTATGCGTTCACTTGTCTTTATTTAATCGAGCGCAAAACCTGGCATTACGTTTGCTTTATAAACGTTGGCCAAAGCCACAGACAGGTAAAAGCGTTTTAAAACGCCTCTATAACGATAAATTTCGCCACACAGGATCCATTATGAAAAAGACGATGATAGCCAGCCTGGCCGCCGCGAGCGTGTTGTTTGCTGTAGCCGGACAGGCGCTGGCGGGCACGACGCTGGATGCCGTTAAAAAGAAAGGTTTTGTACAATGTGGTATCAGTGACGGTTTGCCAGGCTTTTCCTATGCCGACGCGAACGGCAAGTTTACCGGTATTGACGTTGATGTCTGCCGTGGCGTTGCCGCAGCGGTTTTCGGTGATGACAGCAAAGTAAAATATACTCCACTGACGGCGAAGGAACGTTTCACTGCGCTACAGTCTGGTGAAGTTGATATGCTCTCCCGCAATACGACCTGGACCTCCTCGCGCGACGCGGGAATGGGAATGTCATTTACCGGCGTCACCTATTACGACGGCATCGGCTTCCTTACTCACAATAAAGCCGGTCTGAAAAGCGCTAAAGAGCTGGATGGTGCGACCGTGTGCATCCAGGCGGGTACTGACACAGAGCTTAACGTCGCGGACTACTTCAAATCCAATAAAATGAAGTACACCCCAGTCACCTTTGATCGCTCCGATGAGTCGGCTAAGGCGCTGGAGTCAGGCCGTTGCGATACCCTGGCGTCTGACCAGTCACAGCTCTACGCATTACGCATCAAATTGAGCAACCCTGCCGAGTGGATTGTCCTGCCTGAAGTGATCTCCAAAGAGCCTCTTGGCCCCGTCGTTCGCCGCGGCGATGAGGACTGGTTCTCCATCGTTCGCTGGACATTGTTTGCCATGCTGAATGCCGAAGAGATGGGCATCAGCTCGAAAAACGTCGATGAGAAAACCGCTAATCCGTCCACGCCGGATATGGCACATCTTCTGGGCAAAGAGGGTGATTTCGGCAAGGACCTGAAGCTGGATAACAAGTGGGCTTATAACATCATTAAACAGGTCGGTAACTATGCCGAGATCTTTGAGCGCAACGTGGGTTCGGAAAGCCCGCTGAAGATCAAACGCGGCCAGAACAATCTCTGGAATAACGGCGGTATTCAGTACGCACCGCCTGTACGTTAAGTCTTTGCTGTAACGGGCACTGCAAGCGCAGTGCCCAGTCCAGAGTCATGGTTACCGAGGTTTTTTATGTCCCATCGCCGCTTAGCCGTAAAAGGATCGCTGTCCTTTTCTCATCCCGCGGTCCGCGCCTGGCTTTTCCAGATTATTGCTGTTGTCGTGGTTGTGGTTATCGCCATTTATTTAATCCACAACACCGTTACCAACCTGAATAACCGAGGCATCACCTCGGGTTTTGCCTTTCTGGATCGCAGCGCGGGTTTTGGCATCGTTCAGCATCTTGTTGATTATCAGGAAAGCGATACGTATGGACGCGTATTCATCGTAGGTCTGCTGAATACGCTGCTGGTGTCAGCGCTCTGTATTGTGTTCGCTTCCGTACTCGGCTTTTTCCTTGGTCTGGCCCGACTTTCTGAAAACTGGCTGCTGCGGAAACTGTCGACCATTTATATCGAAACCTTTCGTAATATCCCGCCATTGCTGCAGATTTTCTTCTGGTATTTCGCTGTCCTGCGTAACCTTCCGGGTCCTCGCCAGGCCGTGGATGCTTTCGATCTTCTTTTTCTGAGCAACCGTGGGTTATACATACCCTCTCCGCAGGTCGCTGAAGGGCTTTATGCCTTCATCATCGCAATAATTATTGCACTCGCGATTTCTGTCGGCGTGTTCCGCTATAACCGTAAGCATCAGATCAAAACCGGACAGTTGCGTAAAACATGGCCGGTTGGCGCCGCACTGATTGTTGGCCTGCCGTCAGTCGCCCACTGGCTATTTGGCGCAGCCTTGCACTGGGATATTCCGCATCTACGTGGATTTAACTTCCAGGGTGGGATGGTGTTAATTCCGGAACTGGCCGCGCTGACGCTGGCGCTCTCGATTTATACCTCCTCATTTATTGCGGAAATCATCCGCTCCGGGATCCAGGCTGTCCCTTACGGACAGCACGAGGCGGCGCGCTCGCTGGGCTTGCCAAATACCGTGACGCTTCGCCAGGTCATTATTCCGCAGGCTTTACGGGTCATCATCCCGCCACTGACCAGCCAGTATCTCAATATTGTCAAAAACTCATCACTGGCCGCAGCCATCGGCTACCCCGATATGGTGTCACTGTTCGCTGGGACCGTGCTTAACCAGACCGGGCAAGCGATTGAAACTATTGCCATTACCATGTCTGTTTATCTGATCATCAGTCTGATGATTTCATTGTTGATGAACCTTTATAACCGCCGTATAGCACTGGTTGAGCGCTAAGGATCCATGATGACAAAAGCGATATTGTCGCACTCCTCGCGTCCTGCCAGCACAACAGGTGGGCGCTTCATTATCTGGGCACGTAAGAACCTGTTCTCCAGCTGGAGTAACAGCCTGCTGACGATTGTGTGCCTGTGGTTAATCTGGGAACTGATCCCGCCGCTGCTTAACTGGGCTTTCCTGCAGGCGAACTGGGTGGGCTCCACGCGCGCGGATTGTACGAAAGCGGGTGCATGCTGGGTCTTTATCCACGAACGTTTTGGTCAGTTCATGTATGGATTGTACCCACATGAACAGCGCTGGCGGATTAATCTGGCGCTGGTTATCGGTCTGCTCTCCATCGCCGTAATGTTCTGGAAAAAGCTTCCTCACCGTGGCCGATACATTGCGAGCTGGGCTGTTGTTTATCCGATTATTGTTTGGGTGTTGTTGTATGGCGGTTTTCTGGGGCTGGAGCGTGTTGAAACCCGTCAGTGGGGCGGACTGACGCTGACGCTCATTATTGCTTCTGTGGGGATCGCTGGCGCTCTGCCGTGGGGGATTTTACTGGCTCTGGGAAGGCGTTCAAAAATGCCGGTCGTACGCGTCCTCTCCGTTATTTTCATAGAGTTCTGGCGTGGCGTACCGCTTATCACCGTTCTGTTTATGTCGTCGGTCATGCTGCCGCTGTTTATGGCAGAAGGCACAACGATAGACAAACTGATCCGCGCCCTGGTCGGGGTGATTCTGTTTCAGTCAGCCTACGTTGCTGAGGTTGTGCGTGGTGGTCTGCAGGCATTGCCTAAAGGCCAGTACGAAGCCGCTGAATCTTTGGCACTCGGTTACTGGAAAACGCAGGGTCTGGTCATTCTCCCGCAAGCACTCAAGCTGGTCATTCCGGGTCTGGTCAACACGATCATTGCCCTCTTCAAAGATACCAGCCTGGTGATCATCATCGGATTGTTCGATCTCTTTAGCAGCGTGCAGCAGGCTACCGTTGACCCTGTCTGGCTGGGTATGTCCACCGAGGGATATGTCTTCGCTGCCCTGATCTACTGGATCTTCTGTTTTAGCATGTCGCGCTATAGCCAGCATCTGGAAAAGCGCTTTAACACCGGGCGTACACCGCACTGAGGAAATTATGAGCCAGATTACTATGACACCTGCCGACGCGATGATTACGCTGGAAAACGTCAATAAATGGTACGGACAATTTCATGTCCTGAAGGATATCAATCTCAAGGTGAAGCAGGGCGAACGTATCGTACTTTGTGGTCCTTCCGGTTCAGGGAAATCCACAACTATTCGCTGTATTAACCATCTTGAAGAACATCAGCAGGGGCGTATTGTGGTTGATGGTATCGAATTGAATGAAGATATTCGCAATATCGACCGTGTACGACAGGAAGTGGGGATGGTGTTCCAGCACTTCAATCTGTTCCCGCATCTGACCGTTCTGCAAAACTGCACGCTGGCCCCCATTTGGGTTCAAAAGATGCCGAAAAAAGAGGCCGAAGCGTTGGCAATGCATTATCTGGAGCGGGTGCGCATTGCTGAACATGCCAATAAATTCCCTGGGCAGATATCCGGCGGTCAGCAGCAGCGTGTGGCCATCGCCCGTTCCCTGTGCATGAAACCTAAGATAATGTTGTTTGATGAGCCGACATCAGCGCTGGATCCAGAAATGGTGAAAGAGGTGCTGGATACCATGATTGGGCTGGCGCAATCCGGGATGACGATGCTGTGCGTGACGCATGAGATGGGGTTTGCCAGAACTGTCGCTGACAGGGTGATCTTTATGGATCGTGGAGAGATTGTCGAACAGGCACCACCGGATGAGTTCTTTGCGCATCCGAAGTCAGAACGCACGCGGGCATTTTTATCGCAGGTGATTCATTAATCCTTTGTTATGCCGGGTGGCGGCTTCGCCTTACCCGGCCTACAGTTTGTGTAGCGTAGAAACGCAAAAAGGCCATCCTTTCGGATGGCCTTCTCACTTATTTGATGTCTGGCAGTTCCCTACTCTCACATGGGGAGACCCCACACTACCATCGGCGCTACGGCGTTTCACTTCTGAGTTCGGCATGGGGTCAGGTGGGACCACCGCGCTAAAGCCGCCAGACAAATTCTTTTACTTCTTGCCGAACTTTAACCTAAGTATAAAGTGGTGCTGATACCCAGAGTCGAACTGGGGACCTCACCCTTACCAAGGGTGCGCTCTACCAACTGAGCCATATCAGCACGCTAAATTTGATGCCTGGCAGTTCCCTACTCTCACATGGGGAGACCCCACACTACCATCGGCGCTACGGCGTTTCACTTCTGAGTTCGGCATGGGGTCAGGTGGGACCACCGCGCTAAAGCCGCCAGGCAAATTCTGTTAAATCTGTATCAGGCTGAAAATATCGTGTCTGTCTCTTCGCCGAAACAGCTTCGGCGTTGTAAGGTTAAGCCTCACGGTTCATTAGTATCGGTTAGCTCAACGCATCGCTGCGCTTACACACCCGACCTATCAACGTCGTAGTCTTCAACGTTCCTTCAGGACTCTCAAGGAGTCAGGGAGAACTCATCTCGGGGCAAGTTTCGTGCTTAGATGCTTTCAGCACTTATCTCTTCCGCATTTAGCTACCGGGCAATGCCATTGGCATGACAACCCGAACACCAGTGATGCGTCCACTCCGGTCCTCTCGTACTAGGAGCAGCCCCCCTCAATTCTCCAGCGCCCACGGCAGATAGGGACCGAACTGTCTCACGACGTTCTAAACCCAGCTCGCGTACCACTTTAAATGGCGAACAGCCATACCCTTGGGACCTACTTCAGCCCCAGGATGTGATGAGCCGACATCGAGGTGCCAAACACCGCCGTCGATATGAACTCTTGGGCGGTATCAGCCTGTTATCCCCGGAGTACCTTTTATCCGTTGAGCGATGGCCCTTCCATTCAGAACCACCGGATCACTATGACCTGCTTTCGCACCTGCTCGAGCCGTCACTCTCGCAGTCAAGCTAGCTTATGCCATTGCACTAACCTCCTGATGTCCGACCAGGATTAGCTAACCTTCGTGCTCCTCCGTTACTCTTTGGGAGGAGACCGCCCCAGTCAAACTACCCACCAGACACTGTCCGCAACCCGGATTACGGGTCTACGTTAGAACACCAGCCATTAAAGGGTGGTATTTCAAGGGCGGCTCCACGCAGACTGGCGTCCACGCTTCAAAGCCTCCCACCTATCCTACACATCAAGGACCAGTGTTCAGTGTCAAGCTATAGTAAAGGTTCACGGGGTCTTTCCGTCTTGCCGCGGGTACACTGCATCTTCACAGCGAGTTCAATTTCACTGAGTCTCGGGTGGAGACAGCCTGGCCATCATTACGCCATTCGTGCAGGTCGGAACTTACCCGACAAGGAATTTCGCTACCTTAGGACCGTTATAGTTACGGCCGCCGTTTACCGGGGCTTCGATCAAGAGCTTCGCGTTGCCGCTAACCCCATCAATTAACCTTCCGGCACCGGGCAGGCGTCACACCGTATACGTCCACTTTCGTGTTTGCACAGTGCTGTGTTTTTAATAAACAGTTGCAGCCAGCTGGTATCTTCGACTGATTTCAGCTCCACCCGCAGGGGCTTCACCTACATATCAGCGTGCCTTCTCCCGAAGTTACGGCACCATTTTGCCTAGTTCCTTCACCCGAGTTCTCTCAAGCGCCTTGGTATTCTCTACCTGACCACCTGTGTCGGTTTGGGGTACGATTTGATGTTACCTGATGCTTAGAGGCTTTTCCTGGAAGCAGGGCATTTGTTACTTCAGCACCGTAGTGCCTCGTCATCACACCTCAGCGTTAATAAGGTACCGGATTTACCTGGAACCTCCGCCTACATGCTTAAACCGGGACAACCGTCGCCCGGCTAACATAGCCTTCTCCGTCCCCCCTTCGCAGTAACACCAAGTACAGGAATATTAACCTGTTTCCCATCGACTACGCCTTTCGGCCTCGCCTTAGGGGTCGACTCACCCTGCCCCGATTAACGTTGGACAGGAACCCTTGGTCTTCCGGCGTGCGGGCTTTTCACCCGCATTATCGTTACTTATGTCAGCATTCGCACTTCTGATACCTCCAGCAACCCTCACAGGCCACCTTCAACGGCTTACAGAACGCTCCCCTACCCAACAACGCATAAGCGTCGCTGCCGCAGCTTCGGTGCATGGTTTAGCCCCGTTACATCTTCCGCGCAGGCCGACTCGACCAGTGAGCTATTACGCTTTCTTTAAATGATGGCTGCTTCTAAGCCAACATCCTGGCTGTCTGTGCCTTCCCACATCGTTTCCCACTTAACCATGACTTTGGGACCTTAGCTGGCGGTCTGGGTTGTTTCCCTCTTCACGACGGACGTTAGCACCCGCCGTGTGTCTCCCGTGATAACATTCTTCGGTATTCGTAGTTTGCATCGGGTTGGTAAGCCGGGATGGCCCCCTAGCCGAAACAGTGCTCTACCCCCGAAGATGAGTTCACGAGGCGCTACCTAAATAGCTTTCGGGGAGAACCAGCTATCTCCCGGTTTGATTGGCCTTTCACCCCCAGCCACAAGTCATCCGCTAATTTTTCAACATTAGTCGGTTCGGTCCTCCAGTTAGTGTTACCCAACCTTCAACCTGCCCATGGCTAGATCACCGGGTTTCGGGTCTATACCCTGCAACTTAACGCCCAGTTAAGACTCGGTTTCCCTTCGGCTCCCCTATACGGTTAACCTTGCTACAGAATATAAGTCGCTGACCCATTATACAAAAGGTACGCAGTCACCTAACAAGTAGGCTCCCACTGCTTGTACGTACACGGTTTCAGGTTCTTTTTCACTCCCCTCGCCGGGGTTCTTTTCGCCTTTCCCTCACGGTACTGGTTCACTATCGGTCAGTCAGGAGTATTTAGCCTTGGAGGATGGTCCCCCCATATTCAGACAGGATACCACGTGTCCCGCCCTACTCTTCGAGTTCACAGCAAGTGTGCTTTCGTGTACGGGAGTATCACCCTGTACCCTGCGACTTTCCAGACGCTTCCACTAACACACAAGCTGATTCAGACTCTGGGCTGCTCCCCGTTCGCTCGCCGCTACTGGGGGAATCTCGGTTGATTTCTTTTCCTCGGGGTACTTAGATGTTTCAGTTCCCCCGGTTCGCCTCGTTAACCTATGTATTCAGTTAACGATAGTGTGTCGGAACACACTGGGTTTCCCCATTCGGACATCGCCGGGTCAAAGGTTCATATCACCTCGCCGGCGCTTTTCGCAGATTAGCACGTCCTTCATCGCCTCTGACTGCCAGGGCATCCACCGTGTACGCTTAGTCGCTTAACCTCACAACCCGAAGATGTTTCTTTCGATTCATCATCGACTTGCGAAAATTTGAGAGACTCGAACACACATAACATGTGTGTCGTTTCAATTTTCAGCTTGATCCAGATTTTTAAAGAGCAAATATCTCAAACGTCACCCGAAGATGAGTTTTGAGATATTAAGGCAGGTGACTTTCACTCACGAACCAGCAAGTGGCGTCCCCTAGGGGATTCGAACCCCTGTTACCGCCGTGAAAGGGCGGTGTCCTGGGCCTCTAGACGAAGGGGACGTGAAGTCTCAATCGCAAGACGCCTTGCTATTTACTTTTCATCAGACAATCTGTGTGGACACTACAAAGGCAGGTTCTTTAAGGTAAGGAGGTGATCCAACCGCAGGTTCCCCTACGGTTACCTTGTTACGACTTCACCCCAGTCATGAATCACAAAGTGGTAAGCGCCCTCCCGAAGGTTAAGCTACCTACTTCTTTTGCAACCCACTCCCATGGTGTGACGGGCGGTGTGTACAAGGCCCGGGAACGTATTCACCGTAGCATTCTGATCTACGATTACTAGCGATTCCGACTTCATGGAGTCGAGTTGCAGACTCCAATCCGGACTACGACGCACTTTATGAGGTCCGCTTGCTCTCGCGAGGTCGCTTCTCTTTGTATGCGCCATTGTAGCACGTGTGTAGCCCTACTCGTAAGGGCCATGATGACTTGACGTCATCCCCACCTTCCTCCAGTTTATCACTGGCAGTCTCCTTTGAGTTCCCGGCCGAACCGCTGGCAACAAAGGATAAGGGTTGCGCTCGTTGCGGGACTTAACCCAACATTTCACAACACGAGCTGACGACAGCCATGCAGCACCTGTCTCAGAGTTCCCGAAGGCACCAATCCATCTCTGGAAAGTTCTCTGGATGTCAAGAGTAGGTAAGGTTCTTCGCGTTGCATCGAATTAAACCACATGCTCCACCGCTTGTGCGGGCCCCCGTCAATTCATTTGAGTTTTAACCTTGCGGCCGTACTCCCCAGGCGGTCGACTTAACGCGTTAGCTCCGGAAGCCACGCCTCAAGGGCACAACCTCCAAGTCGACATCGTTTACGGCGTGGACTACCAGGGTATCTAATCCTGTTTGCTCCCCACGCTTTCGCACCTGAGCGTCAGTCTTTGTCCAGGGGGCCGCCTTCGCCACCGGTATTCCTCCAGATCTCTACGCATTTCACCGCTACACCTGGAATTCTACCCCCCTCTACAAGACTCTAGCCTGCCAGTTTCGAATGCAGTTCCCAGGTTGAGCCCGGGGATTTCACATCCGACTTGACAGACCGCCTGCGTGCGCTTTACGCCCAGTAATTCCGATTAACGCTTGCACCCTCCGTATTACCGCGGCTGCTGGCACGGAGTTAGCCGGTGCTTCTTCTGCGGGTAACGTCAATTGCTGAGGTTATTAACCTCAACACCTTCCTCCCCGCTGAAAGTACTTTACAACCCGAAGGCCTTCTTCATACACGCGGCATGGCTGCATCAGGCTTGCGCCCATTGTGCAATATTCCCCACTGCTGCCTCCCGTAGGAGTCTGGACCGTGTCTCAGTTCCAGTGTGGCTGGTCATCCTCTCAGACCAGCTAGGGATCGTCGCCTAGGTGAGCCGTTACCCCACCTACTAGCTAATCCCATCTGGGCACATCTGATGGCAAGAGGCCCGAAGGTCCCCCTCTTTGGTCTTGCGACGTTATGCGGTATTAGCTACCGTTTCCAGTAGTTATCCCCCTCCATCAGGCAGTTTCCCAGACATTACTCACCCGTCCGCCGCTCGTCACCCGAGAGCAAGCTCCCTGTGTTACCGCTCGACTTGCATGTGTTAGGCCTGCCGCCAGCGTTCAATCTGAGCCATGATCAAACTCTTCAATTTAAGTTTGATGCTCGTGAATTAAACTTCGTAATGAATTACGTATGTTCACTCAGAGACTTGGTATTCATTTATTGTCCGAAGACATTAAGAATCCATGTCACTTTGAGTGCCCACACAGATTGTCTGATAAATTGTTAAAGAGCAGTGCAACGCGGCTTTCGCTCACCGTTGCGAGGTGGCGTATATTACGCTTTCCTCTTTCAGAGTCAACCCGTTATTTCAGGATTTGTTCTCTTCAACCGACCCGGTTGTTTGTGAAGTGATTCACATGTTCCGTGTCGATGGAGGCGCATTATAGGGATCCCATGTTTTAGCACAAGTGTTTTTTAGATCTTTTTTTCCGACTGCTGATTTTCCGCGCTTTTCGCTGAAATCCCGCCCGATCTGCTTAAATATTGACGTATTTTGCCTTGCCACGATCCCAAAATATGATCAAAGTCTTCTGTATAGCGCCCATCAGTCGAGGTAGATATGTCTGCAGTACTACGTCCTTATAAAGATCTGTTCCCCCAGAAAGGCGATCGCGTGATGATCGATGTCAGTAGCGTCGTGATTGGCGATGTCCGAATCGCCGATGATGTGAGTATCTGGCCACTGGTTGCGATCCGGGGAGATGTTAACTTTGTGTCTATCGGCGCACGCACCAACATTCAGGACGGCAGCGTTCTTCATGTGACGCATAAATCTTCTTATAACCCGGAAGGTAATCCTTTAATCGTTGGGGAAGACGTTACCGTCGGCCACAAAGTGATGCTCCACGGCTGCACGATAGGTAACAGGGTACTTGTTGGTATGGGTTCAATTTTACTGGATGGCGTAACAGTAGAAGATGACGTGATGATTGGAGCTGGTAGCCTGGTCCCGCAAAACAAACGTCTGGAAAGCGGCTATCTCTATTTAGGCAGCCCGGTAAAACAGATCCGCCCCTTAAAAGAGGCGGAGATCGAAGGATTAAAATACTCTGCAAATAACTACGTCAAATGGAAGAATGAATATCTGGATCAAGACAACCAGACCCAGCCTTGATCGTCTTCCTGCTGATCGCGGATTAAATCGCTGGCTTCCTCTTCAAGATCCCAGCGATTTTCGCAAAATACCGCTAACGGGTCTGAACCGCCAAAACGACGCAGTAGCGTTTCCCCAGTAATTGCACAGGTCAGCTGCATTCCGTGCACCAGCACCGGGAAACAAACCGCTTGCTGATTTTCATCCCAGATTTCTCTGTCAGGAAAGTGGATCGCCTGATTCACGCCATCAGTTCCTGTTTCAGTTTTTCGATCACGGGTTCCACTGCAGGCAACACACCGTGCCAGAGCAGTACTGCATGAGCTGCCTGGCCCACCAGCATGCCCAGACCATCAGCCAGATGCTTCGCGCCGTGTTGTTCACACCAGGTCAGAAAAGGTGTTTTGCCTTTCTGATAGAACATGTCGTAGCAATAAACGTGGGCACTTACCAACGAAGCAGGGATCGCGGGCACTTCACCGCCAATACCGCTGGAGGTCGCATTAATGACAAGGTCGAACTCATGGTCGGCAAGGTCATCAAGCGCAACGGCACTGACGCTACCGGTATGGGCGAACAGCGCAGCCAGCTCTTCTGCACGGGAGAATGTTCGGTTGGTAATCGTTACCGCACAATCCATTGAAAGAAGAGGAAGCAGCACGCCCCGTGATGCCCCGCCCGCGCCAATCAGCAGGATCCGGAAACCACGCTTAATAAATGAGAGTCTTTCTAAATCGCTGAGTAAACCAATCCCATCGGTGTTGTCACCCAGAAGTCGGCCATCCTCAAGCTGTTTTAGCGTATTTACCGCACCAGCAAGCGCCGCGCGTTCGGTCAATTCATCCGCGCGTTCAAAAGCGTCTTCCTTAAAGGGGACTGTTACATTCGCACCTTTACCTCCCGCCTCGAAAAAAGCATTCAGCGTCGTCACAAATGCATCAACAGGGGCCAGCACGCGACCATACGGATGATCTATCTGCAGTTGTTCAGCAAACAGCTGATGGATCAACGGCGATTTACTGTGAGCGATCGGGTTACCAAAAACAGCATAGGTTTCCATGAGATTACCCCTGGCGAAAACGTTCGCCGGTCAAAGCGTCGCGAATTTCAGACGGATTCAGGCGCCCTCCCGTTTCACCGACCGCGACAGGAAAGTCATTCCCGAACTGCGCCAGTACTTCTTCGGTTGTCCGGCAAGGTGGCAATCCGGTCAGGTTGGCGCTGGTTGAGACCAGCGGTTTACCAAATGCCAGACAAAGCTCAACCACCAGCGGATGGTCAGTTACGCGAACGGCGAGGGAATCAAAGCATCCGGTTAACCAGCGCGGCGTTGTCGGCTGCGCCGGGAAAACGAAAGTCACCGGTCCAGGCCACGCGGAGAAGATACTGTCGCGCTGCGCCGGCGTCAGCATGGAATCATCGATGTAGGGTTTAAGCTGCTCGTAATTAGCAGCGATCAAAATTAGCCCTTTCTCGACGGGTCTTTGCTTTAGAGTGAGCAATCGGCTCACAGCGGTCTCGCTGTCAGGATCGCAACCGACCCCAAAAACAGCTTCTGTTGGATAGGCGATGACTTCTTCATTTTTCAGTACGTCCACGGCATGGGCAATGGAGCCTGATGGCAGGTTATTATTCACTGTTTTGATCCGCCGAAACCGGCTTTCCACATTGTTTACTGGCGCAGAAGCGTTTCATGCCTTGCGCGGTTTTCTTTTCTATAAGTAGCGGATAATTGCAATGAGGGCAGGTTCCCGCTACCGGTTTAAAATTGATAACGAACTGGCATTCAGGGTAGCGATCGCACGAATGGAAGTTCTTACCATAACGGGAGCGGCGTTGTACCAGCTGACCGCGCTGACACTGAGGGCACGCAATCGCCGTTTCATCTGGCTTATCAATTTGTTCCGTATGCTCACATTCGGGGTAGCGGCTACATCCAATAAACATGCCGAAACGTCCCTGCCGCAGAGCTAGTTCGCCACCGCAGAGTGGGCAATGCTGACCCTCCAGAATTTTCACGATATGTCCATCCGCCTGGCTCTTCAGGGGACGGACATAATCACATTCCGGATACTGTGAACAACCGAGAAACGGGCCGTGTTTCCCGGACCGAATGACGAGCTCAGCCCCGCACTGCGGGCAGGGCTCGTTTTTATGCACCGTGAATAGTGCTGATTTGGCCATAACAACTCTTGGTCCCGCACATTGAATTAGTGCAGCATACCTTCATTCACTTCAAAGAGTAATTCTTCCATTTGCTGATAGGCATTTTCACAGCCTGGGATATTGAACAGAACCATCAGGATCACCCACTTGAGGTCTTCCAGTTCGAATTCTGCCGTATCCAGCGCCATGACGCGCTCTATCACCATTTCTCGCGTTTCGAGGTTTAGCACCTGAATCTGCTCAAGGAATAAGATGAATCCCCGGCAGCTGGCATCCAGCCTTTCACACTCTTCAGCGGTGTAAATGCGTACAGATAAGGGATCGGAAGCAAGCTGCATCGGTTCGGCGAGGCCGTCCTGATAATCAGCCAGTTTATCCAACCACATCAACGCATTGTAAATATCTTCCCGCTCAAATCCTGCTTCGGTAAGATCCCGTGTCAATTTGTCCTGATCCACGCGCATTTCTGCTTCGTTGTGGATGTAAGTCTCAAACAAATACATCAGTACGTCGAACATGGCATGCCCTCCTTAATCGGACATAGCCGCCGGGTACAGCTGCGATCCACCCTGCTAACTCCAGTTCAAGTAGCTGTGCTACCGTTACTGGCACAGGTTGGCCGGCACGTTCAGCGACAACGTCAACAGGTGTTACCTCATCTCCTACGTTAGCCAGGAGCTTGGGAAATGGCAATGCCACCTTCTCCTGATCTGACGAATAATGTTGCTTTTTAGGTTCATCTGTTAACCAGTGCAAGCCATACCGTAAATTTTCCAGGATATCCTCTATGCAAGTCACAGGCGTTGCGCCTTGCTTTATTAGCCAGTGCGGCCCCTCACATCCTGGATTTCCTATCGGACCGGGTAGAGCAAAGACCTCTCGTCCCTGTTCAAGCGCACATCTTGCCGTAACCAACGAACCGCTTCGCAAAGCAGCCTCAACGACCAGCACGCCCTGACTTAACCCACTAATAATTCTGTTACGTCGAGGGAAATTAGCCGGTCTGGGGGGCGTAGAAAGTGAGAATTCAGACACGAGGGCCCCCTCCGAATGAATAAGCCGCCTAGCCAGGGTCTGATGGCGACGGGGATAGATGCTAAAGAGTCCATTACCCAACACCGCCACGCTTGTGCCTTGTACTGACAATGCAGCGTTGTGGGCCACGCCGTCAATGCCACAGGCCAGGCCGCTGGTAATCGTGAAACCGCATTGTGAGAGCTGTTCACTCAGGATCCTTCCCCATCGCTCACCATACCAGGAGGGCGCGCGACTTCCGACAACAGCAAGTTGAACGACATTAAGGGCCTCAAGGTTCCCCGTCACGAATAATGCCCCGGGATAATCAGGAAAAGTGCGAAGCAAAGGAGGATAAAGGGGATGGTCGGCAGTTAAGAGATAGTTCCCCGGCTGTTCCAGCCACACCAGGCTACGCTCAAGCTCACCTTCACTGAGAGCAAGAAATCGCCCAGCCTGCGTTGCTGACAATCCGGCTTCTCGAAGCGTCACGCCATCAATCGTTGTCTGTTTACTGAGCTGTGATGCGACTTCCAGCATTGCATCACCACATAGAGAACCTATGTGAATTAACCGTAACCATATCTCTGTCGACGTCATCCTTTCCCCTGCCACAAGCAGCCTCCGCAATCATTGCGATTGGTCACTGATGCTGTCAATCGATGAGGGATTTGTCTAGAATAGAGGTAGTATTCTTATCAACTCCTGAACACGACTCTGGAAATTTATGGCAGTTTTGCAAGTGTTACATATTCCGGACGAGCGCCTTCGCATCGTCGCTGAACCGGTTAAAGAAGTGAATGCAGAAATTCAGCGTATCGTCGATGATATGTTCGATACCATGTACGCCGAAGAAGGTATTGGCCTGGCGGCGACTCAGGTAGACATTCACAAGCGTATTATCGTGATTGATGTCTCTGAGAATCGCGATGGCCGCCTGGTGCTGATCAACCCGGAACTGCTTGAAAAGAGCGGTGAAACAGGTATTGAAGAAGGCTGCCTCTCCATTCCGGAACAGCGTGCTTTAGTACCGCGTGCAGAAAAAGTGAAGATTCGCGCTCTGGATCGTGACGGTAATCCGTTCGAGCTGGAAGCAGACGACCTGCTGGCTATTTGTATTCAGCATGAGATGGATCACCTGGTCGGTAAACTGTTTATCGATTACCTCTCGCCACTCAAGCAGCAGCGTATTCGTCAGAAAGTAGAGAAACTGGATCGCTTGCGTTCTCGCGCCTAAGATCCCCCCGGATACAAGGATCAACGTGTCTAAAACACTACGTATTATCTTCGCGGGTACCCCTGATTTTGCAGCGCGTCATCTCGACGCGCTGTTATCTTCTGGTCACAAGGTTGTTGGCGTCTTTACCCAACCGGACCGTCCGGCTGGCCGTGGGAAAAAGCTCATGCCGAGCCCGGTTAAAGTGCTGGGCGAAGAACATGGATTACCCATTTTCCAGCCCGCATCCTTGCGCCCTCAGGAAAATCAGCAGTTAGTGGCAGACCTGAACGCAGATGTCATGGTGGTAGTGGCTTACGGTTTAATCTTGCCAAAAGCCGTGCTGGATATGCCACGCCTGGGCTGTGTCAACGTGCATGGTTCTCTTCTTCCACGCTGGCGCGGGGCGGCACCTATTCAACGCTCTCTGTGGGCTGGCGATGCTGAAACTGGCGTCACCATCATGAAGATGGACGTAGGTTTAGACACCGGTGACATGCTGTTTAAGCTGGCCTGTCCAATTACTAACGAAGATACCAGTGCCACACTTTACGACAAGCTGGCAGATTTGGGCCCGCAGGGTCTTATTGAGACGCTGCAACAGCTTGCTGATAATACGGCGACACCTGAAGTTCAGGACGAAGCGCTGGTAACCTATGCCGAGAAACTCAGCAAAGAAGAAGCTCAGCTCGACTGGTCACTGTCTGCCGCTCAGCTTGAACGCTGCATCCGCGCTTTTAATCCGTGGCCAATGAGCTGGATGATGATTGACGATCAGCCGGTGAAAGTCTGGAAAGCCTCGGTTATTGATGGCGATACCTCTGAAGAACCCGGCACGATTATTGAAGTCAACAAGCAAGGTATTCAGGTCGCAACCGCGAAAGGCATTCTAAATCTTGAGTCTCTGCAACCTGCGGGTAAGAAAGCAATGAGCGCTCAGGATTTGTTAAATTCCCGTCGCGAATGGTTTATTCCTGGCAACCGTCTTGCCTGACCTCCTTCATTTTTAAGGCCCGGTGTTTCCGGGCATTTTTATTTTTACGGCTATGAAAAAACAAAATCTACGCAGTATGGCGGCACAGGCCGTTGAGCAAGTTGTCGAACAGGGACAGTCACTCAGTAATGTCCTGCCCTCACTGCAGCAGAAAGTGTCCGATAAAGACAAAGCGCTGCTTCAGGAGCTGTGCTTTGGCGTTCTACGCACCCTTTCTCAGCTTGAGTGGTTAATTAGTAAGCTGATGTCACGCCCTATGACCGGCAAGCAACGCACCATTCATTATTTGATCATGGTGGGCTTCTACCAGCTACTTCATACACGCATTCCTCCTCATGCCGCGCTGGCTGAAACGGTGGAAGGTGCCGTTGCGGTTAAACGCCCTCAACTTAAGGGTTTGATCAACGGCGTACTACGTCAATTCCAGCGACAGCAGGAAGAGCTTCTGGCTGAATTTTCCCACAGCGAAGCACGTTTCCTGCACCCGGAATGGCTGTTGAAGCGCCTGAAAAAAGCCTGGCCACAGCAGTGGC
Source organism: Enterobacter sp. JMULE2 (assembly GCF_013337145.1). NCBI lineage: Bacteria > Pseudomonadati > Pseudomonadota > Gammaproteobacteria > Enterobacterales > Enterobacteriaceae > Enterobacter > Enterobacter sp. JMULE2. Next base: position 303,662 of record NZ_SGWD01000011.1, on the reverse strand, counting down.
AGGATATTGCTGACGCCAATAACCAGCGCCCGCCGATGTGGTTACGCGTCAACCGTAATCACCATACTCGGGATGCATGGCTGGCTATGCTGGAAGAAGCCGGAATGAATGGGTTCACACATGAAGCCTACCCGGATGCCGTACGTTTAGCCTCTCCGGCACCGGTACACGTGCTTCCCGGGTTTGAAGATGGCTGGGTCACCGTCCAGGATGCTTCAGCTCAGGGGTGTATGACCTGGCTTGAGCCACAAAATGGTGAGCAGATCCTCGATCTCTGCGCAGCCCCTGGTGGTAAAACGACACATATTCTGGAAGTTGCTCCACAGGCGAGCGTAATGGCAGTTGATGTTGATGAACAGCGTCTTTCTCGCGTCTACGATAACCTGAAGCGTCTTGGAATGAAGGCTCAGGTCAAGCAAGGCGACGGACGTAAGCCTGCAGAATGGTGTGGCGAATCGCAGTTTGATCGCATTTTACTGGATGCTCCCTGCTCGGCGACGGGCGTGATTCGTCGTCATCCAGACATCAAATGGCTACGCCGCGATCGCGATATTACAGAGCTGGCCCAACTGCAATCCGACATTCTCGATGCTATCTGGCCACATCTTAAACCAGGTGGAACGCTGGTCTATGCAACCTGCTCCGTACTTCCGGAAGAAAACAGCCAGCAAATTGCGGCCTTCCTTAAGCGTACCCCTGATGCAACATTACGCGATACAGGCACGCCGGAACGACCTGGCCAGCAGAATCTCCCTGGCGCCGAAGAGGGCGATGGTTTCTTTTACGCTAAGCTAATCAAAGAGTGATGTAGAGAACAGGTCACGAGATATGAAAATTATCATTCTGGGCGCAGGACAGGTTGGCGGTACGTTAGCTGAAAATCTTGTTGGCGAAAACAATGACATCACGATTGTTGATACCAATGGCGATCGGCTGCGCGTTTTGCAGGACAAGTTTGACCTTCGCGTCGTGCAGGGTCATGGTTCACATCCTCGCGTTCTGCGTGAGGCAGGCGCTGACGATGCCGATATGCTGGTTGCCGTCACCAGCTCTGATGAAACCAATATGGTGGCATGCCAGGTTGCCTACTCGCTTTTCAACACCCCGAACAGAATTGCCCGTATCCGTTCTCCGGACTATGTTCGCGATGCAGAAAAACTGTTTAATTCTGAAGCGGTACCGATTGATCACCTGATCGCGCCAGAACAACTCGTTATCGACAATATCTATCGCCTGATTGAATATCCGGGCGCTTTGCAGGTAGTGAATTTTGCGGAAGGTAAAGTAAGCCTGGCAGTGGTGAAAGCCTATTACGGCGGGCCACTCATTGGTAATGCCTTGTCTACGATGCGTGAGCACATGCCACATATCGATACTCGCGTCGCTGCCATTTTCCGCCACGACAGGCCTATACGGCCGCAAGGCTCAACGATTGTTGAAGCCGGTGATGAGGTTTTCTTTATTGCCGCATCTCAGCATATCCGTGCGGTGATGAGCGAGCTTCAGCGTCTTGAAAAGCCTTATAAACGCATCATGCTGGTCGGCGGTGGGAATATTGGCGCAGGTCTGGCGAGACGACTGGAAAAAGACTATAGCGTGAAGTTGATCGAACGCGATCAACAGCGCGCTTCTGAACTCGCTGAAAAGCTGCAGAATACGATCGTATTTTATGGTGATGCGTCCGATCAAGAATTGCTGGCCGAAGAGCATATCGATCAAGTTGATCTGTTTATTGCCGTCACCAACGACGACGAAGCGAATATTATGTCTGCGATGCTCGCCAAACGAATGGGAGCAAAAAAGGTGATGGTACTTATCCAGCGCCGCGCCTATGTTGACCTCGTTCAGGGAAGCGTCATTGATATCGCCATTTCGCCACAGCAAGCGACAATTTCAGCCCTGCTAAGTCATGTCCGTAAAGCGGATATCGTCGGCGTTTCTTCGCTTCGCCGCGGTGTTGCTGAAGCCATTGAGGCCGTGGCGCACGGTGATGAAACCACATCACGCGTTGTGGGTCGTTCAATTGATGAAATCAAATTACCCCCGGGCACAATCATTGGGGCTGTGGTGCGCGGGAACGATGTCATGATCGCCAATGATAATTTACGCATCGAACAAGGGGACCACGTTATTATGTTCCTTACCGATAAAAAGTTTATTACAGACGTCGAACGCTTATTCCAGCCAAGTCCATTCTTCCTGTAATGATTCAGGTGCTCGGGTTAGAGCACCTGATTATTAACCTTTAAATTTCTAAGACTTTTATTTTTCATAACCTTTATTTATCCTCGATGGCAATTAGCTAATCATTTGTTAAACTTATAGTCGTCAGCTGGCACAAGGAGAACATAATGAGTTTCATGAAAGAATTTCGCGAATTTGCGATGCGCGGGAATGTTGTAGATTTAGCTGTGGGTGTCATTATTGGTGCTGCGTTCGGTAAGATCGTTTCATCACTGGTTGCCGACATTATTATGCCGCCGTTGGGGCTGTTAATTGGGGGCATTGACTTCAAACAGTTCGCCGTCACGCTCAGAGATGCACAGGGAGATATCCCGGCAGTCGTTATGCACTATGGCGTATTTATTCAGAATATTTTTGATTTCGTGATCGTGGCGTTTGCGATTTTTATGGCGATCAAGCTCATCAACAAGCTTAACCGTAAAAAAGAAGAACCGGCAGCAGCACCGCCAGCCCCTTCTAAAGAAGAAGTTTTACTGACTGAAATTCGCGATCTGTTAAAAGAGCAGAATAACCGCTCCTGACAGAACACTAAAAGCAGGAAGGCCAGTGGTAAATAAGCGATTCGCTTTTTTGCCACTGGCCTCCCAGTTACCCCGATTCCCATGTTTCCCTTTACGCAGATAACTCCCTTTCCCTTTTTTATTCTTCTCAACGCGCTGTCTGAAAAGCGGGTCGTGAAGTAATGCCTCAATGGCGTTATCCTTAATTTGTCCCTTCGTATGCTGATAGCGGCTCATAATTTCTCCTGAGCATGGTTTATGTTGACGCGAGTGTAGGCCCGGACAGAGGGAAAATCAACACCCCTGCGTTTCCGTTTCGCCACTGGCGCCCTGTTCAAGGGCTTCAAGAATAGAGCAATAAATGCTGCTGTGCGCAGTACCACAGCATGCGTCATTCAATCTTTGCAGGGAACGCTGCATTGTCTGCAATTCCTGAATTCGGGCCTCAACTTCATCCAGTCGGGCCTGGACGATGCTTTTTGATTCCTGGCAAGTGTGGTGCGCCGGATCGATGCGGATCGACAGTAACTCACGGATCGACTCCAGAGTGAAACCAAGCTGCCGTGCATAGCGGATAAACCGAAGACGCTGGAGATCGTTGTCGGTATAAAGACGGAATCCACCTTCCGTTCTCACCTCATGATCTATCATTTGCTGTTTCTCGTAGTAACGGATGGTATCTGGCGTTACGTTAGCGAGCTTTGCAAGTTCACCAATACGATACATAGTTATTCCTCATCGATTTTCTGCATTAACCTTTCACAATATTCACCGCGCAAAAAGTCAGTGCTCACACCAGCCTGGCGGAGTTTAAGCTCAATCAGCGTCAGTCGGCGGCTGAGCTCATTATGTCGTGGGTCATCTTTGCGAACACTTTTAAGTAGATCAACAAGTTCAATTGCCTCTCTTCGCTGTTCAAGTTCCGGAGGCAAACAGCCCGCATTTTTAAGTAAGCGGTATCCAGCACGTAATTCAGGTGCGATTTGCGAATCATCCTCCAACACGAGCGGTTCGCCGCTTCCTGGAAGATTATCGAATTCACCTTTGCGTTGGGCATCGCTGATATGGCGCTCTACCCATTCATCGAGTAACCACATGATGATCTCCGCGGATGAACAGAAAAGATACAGATAGTGTAGAGAGGTGATGATACTGAGGATATAAAAAAACCCGCCGGAGCGGGTTTTTTTACGTTACTACAGATTACTCTGCAGCAGCTTCTGCTTTCTCTGAACGATCAACCAGCTCGATGTAAGCCATCGGCGCGTTGTCGCCTGCACGGAAGCCACACTTCAGAATACGAGTGTAACCACCTGCACGGCTCGCGAAACGCGGGCCCAGTTCGTTAAACAGTTTTGCCACGATCTCGTTATCACGAGTACGGGCGAATGCCAGACGACGATTAGCAACGCTGTCAGTCTTGGCAAGAGTAATCAGCGGCTCAACTACGCGACGCAGCTCTTTCGCTTTAGGCAGGGTCGTCTTGATGATCTCATGACGAACCAGTGAACCTGCCATGTTGCGGAACATAGCCTGGCGATGGCTGCTGTTGCGGTTCAGTTGACGACCACTCTTACGATGGCGCATGACCTTATCCTTCTCAGTAAAACCTTAACCTGTGATCCGGTTACTCGTCAGCAATGCTTGCCGGTGGCCAGTTTTCCAGGCGCATGCCCAGAGACAGACCACGTGAAGCCAGCACGTCTTTAATCTCAGTAAGAGATTTTTTACCCAGGTTCGGCGTTTTCAGCAACTCAACCTCGGTACGCTGTACCAGATCACCGATATAGTGGATAGCTTCTGCCTTAAGGCAGTTAGCAGAGCGGACAGTCAATTCCAGATCGTCAACAGGGCGCAGCAGGATCGGATCGAATTCTGGTTTCTCTTCTTTCACTTCCGGCTGACGTACATCACGTAAGTCAACGAAAGCTTCCAGTTGTTCTGCCAGGATGGTTGCCGCACGACGAATCGCCTCTTCAGGATCGATTGTGCCGTTGGTTTCCATTTCGATGACCAGCTTGTCCAGGTCGGTACGCTGTTCTACACGCGCTGCTTCAACATTGTAGGCAATACGCTCTACAGGGCTGTAGCATGCGTCGACCAGCAGACGGCCGATTGGGCGCTCATCTTCTTCCGAATGAATTCGGGCAGAAGCCGGCACATAACCACGACCGCGCTGAACTTTGATACGCATGCTAATAGCTGCGTTCTCATCGGTCAGGTGGCAGATCACGTGCTGCGGCTTGACGATTTCAACATCACCGTCGTGGGTGATGTCGGCTGCAGTCACAGGGCCAATGCCAGATTTATTCAGAGTAAGAATAACTTCATCTTTACCCTGAACTCTCACCGCCAGCCCTTTCAGGTTGAGCAGGATTTCAAGGATATCTTCCTGAACGCCTTCTTTGGTGCTGTACTCATGAAGTACACCATCAATCTCAACCTCGGTCACCGCGCAACCCGGCATCGATGAGAGCAGAATACGGCGCAGTGCGTTACCCAGAGTATGGCCAAAGCCACGCTCTAAAGGCTCAAGGGTCACCTTGGCGTGCGTCGAACTCACTTGCTCGATATCTACCAGGCGCGGTTTTAGAAACTCTGTCACAGAACCCTGCATTGTGTCCTCTCTTTGGTACTAAGCTTTACTTGGAGTAAAGCTCGACGATCAGGTGTTCGTTAATGTCCGCAGACAGATCAGAACGTTCTGGCTGACGCTTGAACGTACCTTCCATCTTGCCAGCATCAACTTCCAGCCAGGTTGGCTTTTCACGCTGCTCAGCCAGCTCCAGAGCGGCCTTCACGCGAGATTGCTTTTTCGCTTTCTCACGAATGCTAACAACGTCATTCGCTTTAACCTGATAAGAAGCGATGTTAACAACACGACCGTTTACCATGATTGCTTTGTGGCTAACCAGCTGACGTGATTCAGCACGAGTAGCGCCGAAGCCCATACGGTATACAACGTTGTCCAGACGACCTTCCAGCAGAGCCAGCAGGTTTTCACCTGTGTTGCCTTTCAGACGTGCTGCTTCTTTATAGTAGTTACGGAACTGACGCTCCAGCACACCGTAGGTACGGCGAACTTTTTGCTTTTCACGCAACTGCACACCATAGTCAGACAGACGCGGTTTACGCGCACCGTGCTGGCCAGGAGCTTGTTCAATTTTACACTTGGTATCGATCGCGCGAACGCCAGACTTAAGGAATAAGTCGGTGCCCTCACGACGGCTCAGCTTGAGCTTAGGACCCAAATATCTTGCCATTTTCTATCTCCAACTAACCTAAAAAACGGAGCGTTATACGCGACGTTTTTTCGGCGGACGACAACCGTTATGAGGGATCGGAGTCACATCAGTAATATTAGTGATGCGGAAACCAGCGGCGTTCAGAGCGCGAACAGTAGATTCACGACCCGGACCCGGACCTTTAACCATAACTTCCAGATTCTTGATGCCGTATTCTTTTACGGCTTCAGCGCAACGCTCTGCTGCAACCTGAGCTGCGAACGGAGTGGATTTGCGAGAACCACGGAAACCGGAACCACCGGCTGTTGCCCAACCCAATGCGTTACCCTGACGATCAGTAATAGTAACGATGGTGTTGTTGAAAGAAGCATGGATATGAGCCACGCCGTCAGAGACTTGTTTTCTTACACGTTTACGTGCACGAACTGGTGCCTTTGCCATTATTCAATCACCCCGATTATTTCTTGATCGGTTTGCGCGGACCCTTACGGGTACGTGCGTTGGTCTTAGTACGCTGACCGCGCACTGGCAGACCACGACGATGACGCAAACCGCGATAGCAACCAAGATCCATCAGGCGCTTGATGCTCATGCTGATTTCACGGCGCAGATCACCTTCAACGACAAATTTGGCAACTTCGTCACGCAGCGTGTCGATTTGTTCTTCAGACAGCTCACTGATCTTAACATCTTCAGCGATACCCGCTGCAGCCAGAATGGCTTTAGAACGGGTCTTGCCGACGCCGTAGATCGAAGTTAATGCGATCACAGCATGTTTCTGATCAGGAATGTTAATGCCTGCTATACGGGCCACTATGCACTCCTACTATTTAATATGTACGCACCATGCTGAAAAGCCCGTTTTCAGGATACTCAAATGGAAACGTACAGACATACAAAAGATTGGCTGGCTAATCTAGCCAGCTCAACCCAACTTTGCAAGAAAAATATGCGAAATAATCAGCCTTGGCGCTGTTTATGCTTCGGCTCGGCACTGCAAATCACACGGATGACACCATCACGCTTAACGATTTTGCAGTTACGGCATAATTTCTTGACGGAAGCACGAACTTTCATTTTTACTCTCCGTAACTTCTCAGGCGACCATTTAGCGGCCGTAGCCTTTCAGGTTCGCCTTCTTCAATGCAGACTCATACTGACTGGACATCATCAGAGTTTGCACTTGAGCCATAAAGTCCATAATCACGACAACAACGATAAGCAGTGAGGTCCCACCGAAGTAGAACGGTACTTTCATTGCATCACGCATGAACTCCGGGATCAGGCAGATAAAAGTAATATAAAGCGCACCAACCAAAGTCAGGCGAGTCATTACTTTATCGATATACTTCGCCGTTTGCTCTCCCGGACGAATTCCTGGTACAAATGCACCGGACTTCTTCAGGTTATCTGCTGTTTCACGCGGGTTGAAGACCAACGCCGTGTAGAAGAAACAGAAGAAGATGATCGCAGACGCATAGAGTAACACATAAAGTGGTTGCCCAGGCTGCAAATACAGCGAAATTGTTGTCAGCCAGTTCCAACCAGTACCGCCCCCGAACCATGACGCGATGGTTGCCGGGAACAGAATAATACTGGAAGCGAAGATAGCCGGGATAACCCCCGCCATATTCACTTTCAGCGGTAAATGTGTGCTCTGTGCAGCATAGACACGACGACCCTGCTGACGTTTAGCGTAGTTCACCACAATGCGGCGTTGACCACGTTCAACGAAGACAACAAAGAACGTCACTGCAAATACTAATACTGCAACCAACAGCAACAGGAGGAAGTGCAGGTCGCCTTGACGCGCTTGCTCGATAGTATGGGCGATGGCTGGCGGGAGACCCGCAACAATACCGGCGAAGATGATGATTGAGATACCGTTGCCGATACCACGCTCAGTAATCTGTTCGCCGAGCCACATCAGGAACATCGTCCCTGTGACCAGACTTACAACAGCGGTGAAATAGAATGCAAAGCCCGGGTTTAACACCAGGCCCTGCATACCAGGCATATTCGGAAGACCGGTAGCAATACCGATCGACTGGAATATTGCCAGCACCAGAGTGCCGTAACGGGTGTACTGGCTAATCTTACGACGTCCAGACTCCCCTTCTTTCTTCAGCTCAGCCAGGGCCGGATGAACGACCGTCAGCAGTTGGATAATAATTGATGCCGAAATGTACGGCATAATACCCAGTGCAAAGATAGAAGCACGGCTGAGAGCACCACCAGAGAACATGTTGAACATTTCAATGATGGTGCCTCGCTGTTGCTCAAGCAGTTTGGCAAGTACAGCGGCATCGATACCAGGGATCGGAATAAAAGAGCCAATACGGAACACAATCAGCGCGCCGATAACAAACAGCAGTCTGCGTTTCAGCTCGCCAAATCCACCTTTGGCACTTTGAAAATCTAATCCCGGTTGCTTAGCCATCTGCTACTTATTCCTCAATTTTACCGCCAGCAGCTTCGATAGCAGCACGAGCACCTTTAGTAACACGCAGGCCACGAACAGTTACCGGAGTAGAAACTTCACCAGCCAGGATCACTTTCGCGAACTCGATCTGGATACCGATAATGTTTGCTGCTTTCAGCGTGTTCAGGTCTACAACGCCGCCTTCAACTTTCGCCAGGTCAGACAGACGGATTTCCGCTGTGATCGCTGCTTTGCGAGAGGTGAAGCCGAACTTCGGCAGACGACGGTACAGTGGCATCTGGCCACCCTCGAAACCGCGACGTACGCCACCGCCAGAACGAGAGTTCTGACCTTTGTGACCACGACCACCGGTTTTGCCGAGGCCAGAACCGATACCACGACCCAGGCGTTTACCCGCCTTTTTAGAGCCTTCGGCCGGAGACAGAGTATTTAAACGCATCTCTTACTCCTCAACTTTAACCATGAAGTAAACCGCGTTGACCATACCACGAACAGCAGGAGTATCCTCGCGCTCAACGGTATGACCAATACGACGCAGACCCAGGCCAAGCAGCGTTGCCTTGTGTTTCGGCAGACGACCGATTGCACTGCGGGTTTGAGTGATTTTAATAGTCTTTGCCATGGTCAATTACCCCAGAATTTCTTCAACGGATTTACCACGCTTGGCAGCGACCATTTCTGGAGAATTCATATTTTCCAGGCCATCAATAGTTGCACGAACCACGTTGATCGGGTTGGTGGAACCATATGCTTTAGCCAGAACGTTATGAACTCCAGCAACTTCCAGAACGGCGCGCATTGCACCACCGGCGATGATACCGGTACCTTCTGAAGCTGGCTGCATGAATACACGAGAACCCGTGTGAACACCTTTAACTGGGTGTTGCAGGGTGCCGTTGTTCAGCGCGACATTAATCATATTGCGACGGGCTTTTTCCATCGCTTTCTGGATCGCTGCTGGAACTTCACGCGCTTTACCGTAACCAAAACCAACGCGACCGTTACCATCACCAACTACAGTCAGAGCTGTGAAGGAGAAAATACGACCACCTTTTACGGTTTTAGATACGCGGTTAACCGCGATCAGCTTTTCCTGCAGTTCGCCAGCCTGTTTTTCGATGTGAGCCATCTTACACCTCTACCTTAGAACTGAAGGCCAGCTTCACGGGCAGCATCTGCCAGTGCCTGGACACGACCATGATATTGGAACCCGGAACGGTCAAAGGAAACATTGCTGATGCCTTTTTCCAGAGCGCGTTCAGCAACAGCTTTACCTACAGCTGCAGCGGCGTCTTTATTACCGGTGTACTTCAATTGTTCTGAGATAGCTTTTTCTACAGTAGAAGCAGCTACCAGAACTTCAGAACCGTTCGGTGCAATTACCTGTGCGTAAATATGACGCGGGGTACGATGTACCACCAGGCGAGTTGCACCCAGCTCTTTGAGCTTGCGGCGTGCGCGGGTCGCACGACGGATACGAGCAGATTTCTTATCCATAGTGTTACCTTACTTCTTCTTAGCCTCTTTGGTACGCACGACTTCGTCGGCGTAACGAACACCCTTACCTTTATAAGGCTCAGGACGACGGTAGGCGCGCAGATCTGCTGCAACCTGACCGATCAGCTGTTTATCAGCGCCTTTCAGCACGATTTCAGTTTGAGTCGGACATTCTGCAGTGATACCGGCCGGCAGCGGATGCTCAACAGGGTGTGAGAAGCCCAGAGACAGGCCTACTGCATTCCCTTTGATAGCTGCACGATAACCTACACCAACCAGCTGAAGCTTTTTAGTGAAGCCTTCGGTAACACCAACAACCATTGAGTTCAGCAGGGCACGCGCGGTACCAGCCTGAGCCCATCCATCCACGAAACCATCACGTGGACCGAAGGTCAGAGCGTTATCTGCATGTTTAACTTCAACAGCTTTGTTGAGGGTACGAGTCAGCTCGCCGTTTTTACCTTTGATCGTAATAACCTGACCGTCGATTTTTACATCAACGCCGGCAGGAATAACGACCGGTGCTTTAGCAACACGAGACATTCTTTCCTCCGATTAGGCTACGTAGCAGATAATTTCGCCACCAAGACCAGCCTGGCGCGCTGCACGATCAGTCATAACACCTTTTGAGGTAGAAACAACTGCGATACCAAGGCCAGCCATAACTTTCGGCAGCTCATCTTTTTTCTTATAGATGCGCAGACCTGGGCGGCTGACACGCTGAATGCTTTCTACAACAGCTTTACCCTGGAAATACTTGAGAGTAAGTTCCAGTTCCGGCTTGGTGTCGCCTTCAACTTTAAAATCTTCGATAAAACCTTCTTCCTTCAGCACGTTGGCAATTGCCACTTTCAGCTTGGCGGAAGGCATGGTGACCGCAACTTTGTTCGCGGCCTGACCGTTACGGATACGGGTCAGCATATCCGCGATCGGATCTTGCATGCTCATCTGTCTTTACTCCCGTGATTCAATTGGTAATTACCAGCTAGCCTTTTTCAAGCCTGGTACTTCACCGCGCATGGCGGCTTCACGCAGTTTGATACGGCTCAACCCAAACTTGCCCACATAACCATGTGGACGACCTGTTTGACGACAGCGGTTACGCTGACGAGACGGGCTGGAATCACGCGGCAGAGACTGCAGCTTGAGAACCGCATTCCAACGATCTTCGTCGGAAGCGTTCACATCAGAAATGATCGCTTTCAGTTCAGCGCGTTTAGCGAAGAATTTATCAGCTAAAGCTACGCGCTTTACTTCGCGTGCTTTCATTGATTGCTTAGCCATTCAGTAACCCTACCTTACTTGCGGAACGGGAAGTCAAAGGCAGCCAGCAGAGCACGGCCTTCTTCGTCAGATTTCGCAGTAGTGGTAATGGTAATATCCAAACCACGCACGCGGTCGACTTTATCGTAGTCGATTTCTGGGAAGATGATCTGCTCACGGACACCCATGCTGTAGTTACCACGACCGTCGAAAGACTTAGCGGACAAGCCACGGAAGTCACGGATACGTGGAACAGCAATAGTGATCAGGCGCTCAAAGAACTCCCACATGCGTTCGCCACGCAGAGTTACTTTACAGCCGATCGGATAGCCCTGACGGATTTTGAAGCCTGCAACAGATTTGCGTGCTTTGGTGATCAGCGGTTTTTGACCGGAGATTGCTGTCAGGTCAGCTGCTGCGTTATCCAGCAGTTTCTTGTCAGCGATCGCTTCACCAACACCCATGTTCAGGGTGATCTTCTCGACCCGAGGGACTTGCATGACAGAATTGTAGTTAAACTCAGTCATGAGTTTGTTAACTACTTCGTCTTTGTAGTAATCATGCAGTTTCGCCATCGTACTACTCCAAATTACTTGATAGTTTCGCTGTTAGACTTGAAGAAACGGACTTTTTTGCCGTCTTCGAATCTAAAGCCTACACGGTCAGCCTTGCCGGTAGCCGCATTGAAGATTGCAACGTTAGAAACCTGAATAGCAGCTTCTTTTTCAACGATGCCACCTGGTTGGTTCAGGGCCGGAACCGGCTTCTGATGTTTCTTAACCAGGTTGATACCTTCAACGACAAGTTTGCCGGAAGACAGAACATTTTTTACTTTACCGCGTTTACCTTTATCTTTACCGGTTAACACGATAACTTCGTCATCACGACGGATTTTCGCTGCCATGATTCGCTCCTTAGAGTACTTCTGGTGCCAGAGAGATAATTTTCATGAACTTTTCAGTACGAAGTTCACGAGTTACCGGCCCAAAGATACGCGTGCCGATAGGCTGCTCGCTGTTATTGTTTAAAATAACGCATGCATTACCATCGAAGCGAATGACAGAACCGTCAGGGCGACGAACACCCTTCCTGGTGCGCACCACTACCGCTTTCAGCACATCACCTTTTTTGACCTTACCACGTGGAATTGCTTCCTTGATGGTGATCTTGATGATGTCGCCTACGCCTGCGTAGCGACGGTGCGAGCCACCCAGAACCTTGATACACATTACGCGACGTGCACCGGAGTTGTCGGCGACGTTCAGCATAGTCTGTTCTTGGATCATTTCAGTGCTCCGCTAATGTCAACTACTACCTGAGACTCTAAAATCAGAGCCGTTAAAAAGCCCCATATCGAGGGCGCGGCATTATAACACCGCTTCTACAATATGGGTAGAAAAAATAAACGGCTCATCGCTGAGCCGTTTATTCGTATTGAGAATGCGTACTGTATTACAGAACCGCTTTCTCTACAACGCGAACCAGTGTCCAGGACTTAGTCTTGGACAGTGGACGGCATTCACGGATTTCAACCTTGTCGCCGATACCACATTCGTTGTTCTCGTCATGTACGTGCAGTTTGGTCGTACGTTTGATGAATTTACCGTAGATCGGGTGTTTCACAATACGTTCGATAGCTACAACAATGGATTTCTCCATTTTGTCGCTAACAACACGACCTTGCAGAGTACGGATTTTATCGGTCATTACGCACCCGCCTTCTGAGTCAGTAAAGTCTTAACGCGTGCAACATTGCGACGCACTTGCTTCAGCAGGTGAGTCTGTTGCAGCTGGCCACTTGCAGCCTGCATACGCAGGTTGAACTGCTCACGCAGCAGGTTCAGCAGCTCAGCGTTCAGCTCTTCAACGCTTTTTTCACGCAGCTCTTTTGCTTTCATTACATCACCGTCTTAGTTACAAAGGTGGTTTTGATAGGCAGTTTCGCTGCTGCCAGGCCGAAGGCTTCACGGGCCAGCTCTTCCGGAACACCGTCCATTTCATAAAGGACTTTGCCCGGTTGGATCAAGGCAACCCAGTACTCCACGTTACCTTTACCTTTACCCATACGAACTTCCAGTGGCTTCTCGGTGATCGGTTTGTCCGGGAATACACGGATCCAGATCTTACCTTGACGCTTAACTGCACGGGTCATTGCACGACGTGCTGCTTCGATCTGACGTGCAGTCAGACGACCACGGCCAACAGCTTTCAGACCGAAAGTGCCGAAGCTAACATCCGTACCCTGCGCCAGACCACGGTTGCGGCCTTTGTGCACTTTACGGAATTTTGTACGCTTTGGTTGTAACATCAGCGACGCTCCTTATTTACGGCCTTTACGCTGCTGCTTTTTAGGTTGAGCAGCCGGTTTTTCCGGTTGTTCAACAGCAGCCATACCACCCAGGATCTCACCTTTGAAGATCCATACCTTAACGCCGATTACACCGTAAGTGGTGTGCGCTTCAGAGGTGTTGTAGTCAATGTCAGCACGCAGAGTGTGCAGCGGTACGCGACCTTCGCGGTACCATTCGGTACGTGCGATTTCCGCGCCGCCCAGACGGCCGCTAACTTCAACTTTGATACCTTTAGCGCCCAGACGCATTGCGTTCTGTACAGCACGCTTCATAGCACGACGGAACATCACGCGACGTTCCAGCTGTGAAGTGATGCTGTCAGCAACCAATTTAGCGTCCAGTTCAGGCTTACGAACTTCAGCGATATTGATCTGTGCAGGAACGCCAGCGATATCCGCTACGACCTTGCGCAGTTTTTCTACGTCTTCGCCTTTCTTACCGATAACGATGCCAGGACGAGCAGTGTGAATAGTCACACGGATGCTCTTAGCTGGACGCTCGATAACGATACGAGATACAGACGCTTTAGCCAGTTCCTTAGTCAGGTACTGACGTACTTTAAAATCGCTGTCCAGGTTGTCAGCGAATTCTTTGGTGTTCGCAAACCAGGTAGAGTTCCATGGTTTTACAATACCCAGGCGAATACCATTAGGATGTACTTTCTGACCCATTGCTAGTCTCCAGAGTCTCAGCGATCGGACACAACCACAGTAATGTGGCTGGTGCGCTTCAGGATGCGATCTGCACGACCTTTCGCACGCGGCATAATGCGCTTCATGCTCGGGCCTTCATCTACGAAAATTTTCGCGACTTTCAGATCGTCGATGTCAGCGCCATCGTTGTGTTCAGCGTTAGCAATGGCAGATTCCAGTACTTTCTTGACCAATACCGCAGCTTTCTTGTTGGTATAGGTCAGGATGTCCAGGGCCTGCGACACTTTCTTACCGCGAATCAGGTCAGCAACAAGGCGAACCTTCTGTGCAGAAGAACGAGCATGGCGATGTTGAGCTAAAGTTTCCATCTCTTCCTCCTACCTTATTTCTTCTTCGCTTTTTTATCAGCAGCGTGGCCGCGATAAGTACGAGTCGGTGCGAATTCACCCAGTTTGTGATCAACCATTTCGTCGGTAACAAAGACTGGAACGTGCTGACGACCATTATGGACAGCGATGGTCAAACCGATCATGTTAGGAAAGATCGTTGAACGACGGGACCAAGTGCGCAGGGGCTTCTTGTCTCCGCTTTCCACCGCTTTCTCTACCTTCTTCAGCAAGTGCAGGTCAATAAAAGGACCTTTCTTGAGAGAACGTGGCATGGCTTATCCTCTAAAATTATTTGCTACGGCGACGTACGATAAATTTATCAGTACGCTTGTTGCTGCGGGTCTTCTTACCTTTGGTCTGAACGCCCCACGGAGATACCGGGTGCTTACCAAAGTTACGACCTTCACCACCACCATGTGGGTGGTCGACTGGGTTCATCGCAGTACCGCGAACGGTAGGACGAACACCACGCCAGCGTGCAGCACCTGCTTTACCCAGAACGCGCAGCATATGCTCAGCATTGCCAACTTCGCCCAGAGTAGCGCGGCAGTCTGCTTCGACTTTACGCATTTCACCAGAACGCAGACGCAGGGTGACATAAGCACCGTCGCGCGCAACGATCTGAACGTAAGTACCAGCGGAACGTGCCAGCTGACCGCCTTTACCTGGTTTCATTTCTACGTTATGAACGGTAGAACCAACCGGGATATTGCGCATCGGCAGGGTGTTACCTGCTTTGATTGCAGCATCAACGCCAGACTGAATCTGGTCGCCAGCTTTCAGGCCTTTAGGGGCCAGGATGTAACGGCGTTCGCCATCTTTGTACAGAACCAGCGCGATGTTCGCGGAACGGTTCGGATCGTACTCAAGACGCTCAACAACTGCTGGGATACCGTCTTTGTTGCGTTTGAAGTCAACAATACGATAAGCCTGCTTGTGGCCACCACCGATGTGACGAGTGGTGATACGGCCATTGTTGTTACGACCACCGGATTTGCTGTTTTTTTCCAGCAACGGAGCAAAAGGTTTGCCCTTGTGCAGCTCAGGGTTAACCACTTTAACTACGTGGCGACGACCCGGAGATGTCGGTTTACATTTAACAACTGCCATTGTATTACTCCTCCGACTTACTCAGCGCCGCCAACGAAGTCCAGATTCTGGCCTTCTTTCAGGGTGACGTAAGCTTTTTTCCAGTCGCTACGACGACCGATACGCTGTCCGTGACGTTTAACTTTCCCTTTAACTACCAGGGTGTTAACGACTTCGACTTCGACTTCAAACAGTTTCTGCACAGCAGCTTTGATTTCTGCTTTGGTCGCGTCTTTAGCAACTTTGAGAACGATGGTGTTTGTTTTTTCCATCGCAGTAGACGCTTTTTCAGAAACGTGCGGTGCGCGAAGCACCTTCAGCAGACGTTCTTCACGAATCATGCCAGCATCTCCTCAACTTGCTTAACAGCATCAGCAGTCATTACGACTTTGTCGAAGGCGATCAGGCTAACCGGGTCGATACCAGTCGCATCGCGTACGTCAACCTTGTGCAGGTTACGTGCGGCCAGGAACAGGTTCTCGTCCAGCTCACCGGTGATGATCAGCACATCTTCCAGAGCCATGTCTTTCAGTTTCTGTGCCAGCAGCTTAGTTTTAGGCGCTTCTACAGAGAATGATTCGACAACGATCAGACGATCCTGACGTACCAGTTCGGACAGGATGCTTTTCAGCGCGCCGCGGTACATCTTTTTGTTAACTTTTTGACTGTGGTCCTGTGGACGCGCAGCGAAGGTCACGCCACCTGAACGCCAGATCGGGCTCTTGATAGAACCTGAACGCGCACGGCCGGTACCTTTCTGACGCCATGGCTTTTTGCCAGAACCAGTTACTTCAGCACGAGTCTTCTGAGCACGAGTACCCTGACGAGCACCAGCTGCATAAGCAACAACAACCTGGTGAACCAGCGCTTCGTTGAAATCACGACCGAAGGTAGTTTCGGAAACAGTCAGCGCGCTCTGCGCGTCTTTCAATACTAATTCCATTGCTATCCCCTTACGCCTTCACAGCTGGTTTAACGATCAGGTCGCTACCGGTTGCACCCGGAACTGCACCTTTAACCAGCAGCAGGTTGCGCTCAGCGTCAACACGTACTACGTCCAGGCTCTGAACGGTTACACGTTCGTTACCCAGCTGACCTGCCATTTTCTTGCCTTTGAACACTTTGCCCGGAGTCTGGTTCTGACCGATAGAACCCGGAACGCGGTGAGACAAGGAGTTACCGTGAGTAGCGTCCTGGGTACGGAAGTTCCAGCGCTTAACGGTACCAGCAAAACCTTTACCTTTAGAGGTACCGGTTACGTCAACTTTTTTAACGTCAGCAAACAGCTCAACGCTAATGTCTTGACCTACGGTGAACTCTTCGCCTTCAGCAAGACGGAATTCCCACAGACCACGGCCAGCTTCAACGCCAGCTTTAGCGAAGTGACCCGCTTCTGGTTTGGTTACACGGTTAGCTTTTTTAGCACCAGTGGTCACCTGAACAGCGCGGTAGCCATCGTTAGCCAGATCTTTGATCTGAGTAACGCGGTTTGCTTCAACTTCGATTACGGTTACTGGGATAGAAACGCCATCTTCTGTGAAGATGCGGGTCATACCCACTTTTTTACCGACTAAACCAATCATTGTATCAACCTCTCAATCGCTCGATGACCTGATCAACCCAGGCTGATCTGCACGTCTACACCGGCAGCCAGATCCAGACGCATCAGAGCATCAACGGTTTTCTCAGTTGGCTCAACGATGTCAACCAGACGCTTGTGAGTGCGGATTTCGTACTGATCACGCGCGTCTTTGTTGACGTGCGGGGAGATCAGAACGGTGAAGCGCTCTTTGCGGGTCGGCAGCGGGATCGGACCGCGGACTTGCGCACCAGTGCGCTTAGCAGTCTCGACGATTTCCGCGGTTGATTGATCGATCAGACGATGATCAAACGCTTTAAGGCGGATACGGATTCTTTGGTTCTGCATGAGACCAGAGCTCCAATTATTTTATAAACGAAAATGATTACTCCTCAAACCCATTACGATTGATGGGAGAGTGTAACCGTTCTTACGTAGCTCCCCAATTGGGAGCATTGTTGAGTAACAAAATGAGTTACTCCGGTTCAGTTCGAACCAGCCGTCAATTACGACAAGCCCGCGCATTATACGTAAATCAGAGAAAGACGCAAGTGCCGTTTAGAAATTAAGCGCTAAAGGCGCGGTATGCGTAAGGACTCGCAACTTTTTACGCAATGTATCCCTTCTCGAATCTTTGTCTGGAGCCCCTACGCAATTGTGGTTTTTGTAGATTGTCGGACAGGCCGATTATAACGAGGATGCGCTCAAACCCTGTTGAGGCCTTTTCCATGTTAACTATCCTCCCCTTTCTGCTGTTCTATTTTTCGCTGACTGCCTTTCTTGTATACGCAGATATCCGCTGCGGCCTGCTCCCCGATAAATTTCTCTGCCCACTACTGTGGGTGGGCTTGCTCTTTCAGCTCTGTATCCATCCTGATTTTCTGCCGAGTGCGGTGGTGGGTGCGATGGCAGGATATGTCGGCTTTGCCGCTATTTACTGGGGCTATCGGTTTATCTTTCGCCGCGAAGGGATGGGCTATGGCGATGTTAAATATCTGGCAGCGCTGGGCGCCTGGCATGGCTGGTGCGTATTACCGCTGCTGGCGTTGGTCGCCGCGCTGATGGCACTTTTGTGTCTTCTCATCCTATCTTTAGTTCACCCTGATAAACAGACATTAAAAAACCCACTGCCTTTTGGGCCATTTCTGGCGGCAGCGGGTTTATGCGTTGGCTGGGAAAACCTGATTAGCTTTCCACTTTGATCTGCGACTGAAGGTAATTCTGTAGGCCAATTTTGGTAATGAGATCCAGTTCAGTCTCCAGCCAGTCAATATGGCCTTCTTCGTCGGCGAGGATCTGGATCATCATGTCACGACTAACATAATCATGGACGCTGTCAGCATAGGCGATGGCTTCACGAAGATCTCTTGCGCCTTCGAGCTCCAGTCTGAGATCGGAACGCAGCATCTCCTCAACATCTTCACCAATGCCCAGCTTGCCAAGATCCTGCAAGTTTGGAATGCCTTCGAGGAATAAAATACGCTCAATATATTTATCGGCGTGCTTCATCTCATCGATGGACTCATGGTATTCGACATCATTGAGGCGAGTCAGTCCCCAGTTTTTGAACATTCTTGCATGGAGAAAATACTGATTGATTGCGACAAGCTCATTTCCCAATAATTTATTGAGATAACTTATGATTTTAACATCACCTTTCATTATATAGTCCCTCCGCTTCCACTCATTGAAGCGTAGATCGGGCTACAAGGATGTCAAAAAAAAGATACGGGCTTACGCGATCTCTTTGAATTCCGGGATCTGCATCAATTCGTCCTGCATAATCTCACGCGCTGCGCGAACGCATTTACCGCATTGATTTCCCACCGGAACAAACTTGCGAAGCTGCTGGAATGACTGTGGCTGAAACTGGCGAACGGCCTGACGTATTTTTTTGTCACTCACACCATTACATAAACAAACGTACATAAAAACTCCCGTTCAAAATATGCGCAAAGTGTAAGTGAGAATGGTTATGATTACAATAGCACAAACGCCGGGATGCGAGACGGAAGCAGGCAAAAAATGCGAAAATTTGTGACAGGTTCAAACCGCCAGAAAACAAAAAAGGACGCCGAAGCGTCCTTTTTTCATTCAGGCATAATTAATTAGCCCAGAACTTTAGCAACAACGCCCGCGCCAACGGTACGACCGCCTTCACGGATTGCGAAACGCAGACCGTCGTCCATCGCGATTGGGTGGATCAGAGTCACAACCATCTTGATGTTGTCGCCTGGCATTACCATCTCAACGCCTTCTGGCAGTTCGATGGTACCGGTCACGTCAGTTGTACGGAAGTAGAACTGTGGACGGTAGCCTTTGAAGAACGGAGTATGACGGCCGCCTTCGTCTTTGGACAGGATGTACACTTCAGATTCGAACTTGGTGTGCGGCTTGATTGAGCCTGGCTTCGCCAGAACCTGACCACGTTCGATTTCTTCACGTTTGATACCACGCAGCAGAACACCAACGTTCTCACCAGCACGGCCTTCGTCCAGCAGTTTGCGGAACATTTCAACGCCAGTACAGGTAGACTTAGCAGTCTCTTTGATACCAACGATTTCAACTTCTTCACCAACTTTGATGATACCGCGCTCTACACGACCGGTAACAACGGTACCACGACCGGAGATGGAGAATACGTCTTCGATTGGCAGCAGGAACGGCTTGTCAATCGCACGCTCTGGTTCTGGGATGTAAGAATCCAGGAAGCCAGCCAGTTCGATGATTTTTGCTTCCCACTCTGCTTCGCCTTCCAGCGCTTTCAGCGCGGAACCACGAACGATTGGGGTATCGTCGCCTGGGAAATCGTACTGAGACAGCAGTTCACGAACTTCCATCTCTACCAGTTCCAGCAGCTCTTCGTCATCAACCATGTCGCATTTGTTCAGGAACACGATGATGAAAGGAACGCCTACCTGACGACCCAGCAGGATGTGCTCACGAGTCTGAGGCATTGGGCCGTCAGTCGCAGCAACAACCAGGATCGCGCCGTCCATCTGCGCAGCACCGGTGATCATGTTTTTAACATAGTCGGCGTGGCCTGGGCAGTCTACGTGTGCGTAGTGGCGAGTCGGGGTGTCGTATTCAACGTGGGAAGTGTTGATGGTGATACCACGAGCTTTTTCTTCTGGTGCGTTATCGATCTGGTCGAATGCACGAGCAGAACCACCGTAGGTTTTAGCCAGAACGGTAGTGATTGCAGCAGTCAGGGTAGTTTTACCATGGTCAACGTGGCCGATAGTACCAACGTTGACGTGCGGTTTTGTACGTTCAAATTTTTCTTTAGACACGGCTATATTCCTTACTATAGTGCTCTCCCCTTTGGAGAGAGCACGGGACTTAGGTTTTAATCCTGTGGATTACTTACCACGGGCTTCAATAACGGCCTGAGCAACGTTGTTAGGCGCATCATCATACTTCAGGAATTCCATAGTGTATGATGCACGACCTTTGGTCAGAGAACGCAGCTGAGTTGCATATCCGAACATTTCAGACAGCGGAACTTCAGCGTGGATCTTAACGCCAGTTACTTCAGATTCCTGACCACGCAGCATACCGCGACGACGGCTCAAGTCACCGATAACGTCACCGGTGTTCTCTTCAGGAGTTTCTACTTCAACCTTCATGATCGGCTCAAGCAGAACTGGTTTTGCTTTCTTAAAGCCTTCTTTAAAGGCAATAGACGCAGCCAGTTTAAACGCCAGTTCAGAGGAGTCAACGTCATGGTAAGAACCGAAGTGCAGACGAACACCCATGTCAACAACTGGATAGCCAGCCAGAGGGCCCGCTTTCAGCTGCTCCTGGATGCCTTTATCAACGGCTGGGATGTATTCGCCAGGAATTACACCACCTTTGATGTCGTTGATGAACTCGTAACCTTTAGGGTTAGAGCCCGGCTCCAGTGGGTACATGTCGATCACAACGTGACCGTACTGACCGCGACCACCAGACTGCTTAGCGTGTTTACCTTCAACATCGGTAACTTTCGCACGAATCGCTTCGCGGTAAGCAACCTGAGGTTTACCCACGTTCGCTTCAACGTTGAATTCACGCTTCATACGGTCAACGATGATGTCCAGGTGCAGCTCACCCATACCAGCGATGATGGTCTGGTTAGATTCTTCATCAGTCCATACGCGGAATGATGGGTCTTCTTTCGCCAGACGGCCCAGAGCCAGACCCATTTTTTCCTGGTCAGCTTTGGTTTTTGGTTCAACCGCGATGGAGATTACCGGCTCAGGGAATTCCATACGCTCCAGAATGATCGGGTGATCTGGGTTACACAGGGTGTCACCAGTAGTCACGTCTTTCAGACCGATCGCTGCAGCGATGTCGCCCGCACGAACTTCTTTGATCTCTTCACGTTTGTTAGCGTGCATCTGTACGATACGGCCAAAACGCTCACGCGCCGCTTTCACGGAGTTCAGGATGGTGTCACCGGAGTTAACCACACCAGAGTAAACGCGGAAGAAGGTCAGGTTACCCACGAATGGGTCGGTAGCAATTTTGAACGCCAGTGCAGAGAACGGCTCGTCATCACTTGCGTGACGCTCAGCCGGAGTATCTTTACCGTCGTCCAGGATGCCGTTGATCGCAGGTACGTCAACTGGGGATGGCAGGTAGTCAACTACTGCATCCAGCATCGCCTGAACACCTTTGTTCTTGAACGCAGAACCACAGGTTACCAGGATGATTTCGTTGTTCAGAACGCGCTGACGCAGAGCTTTCTTGATCTCTTCTTCAGTCAGTTCTTCACCACCCAGGTATTTCTCCATCAGCTCTTCAGAAGCTTCAGCAGCGGACTCGATCAGGTTCTGGTGCCATTCGTCAGCCAGGTCCTGCATGTCTGCTGGGATATCTTCGTAAGTGAAGGTAACGCCTGCGTCTTCTTCGTTCCAGTTGATGGCTTTCATTTTCACCAGGTCGATAACACCGGTGAAACCTTCTTCAGCACCAATTGCCAGCTGCAGCGGAACAGGGTTCGCGCCCAGACGGGTTTTGATCTGACCAACAACTTTCAGGAAGTTAGCACCCATACGGTCCATTTTGTTAACGAACGCGATGCGTGGAACTTTATATTTGTTCGCCTGACGCCATACGGTTTCAGACTGTGGCTGAACACCACCAACTGCGCAATAAACCATTACCGCGCCGTCAAGAACACGCATGGAACGTTCTACTTCGATGGTGAAGTCAACGTGGCCTGGGGTGTCGATGATGTTTACGCGATGCGGTTCGTACTGCTTAGCCATACCTGACCAGAATGCAGTAGTCGCTGCGGAGGTGATAGTAATACCACGCTCCTGCTCCTGTTCCATCCAGTCCATGGTGGCTGCGCCGTCATGAACTTCACCGATTTTGTGGTTTACACCGGTGTAGAACAGAATACGTTCGGTAGTAGTGGTCTTACCGGCGTCGATGTGCGCACTGATACCGATGTTACGGTAGCGTGCGATGGGTGTTGTACGAGCCATTTGATTCCTCGTTTGTTTCTTTAGGCGTTCAGTTAAGTTACCCAGAGCGGGCGGCTTCTCTGAAGCGCCCGCCTGGTGACTAATACTCCGAAGGGATTACCAACGGTAGTGTGCGAACGCCTTGTTGGCTTCTGCCATACGGTGAACGTCTTCACGTTTCTTAACTGCAGTACCTTTGTTTTCTGCAGCATCAGAAAGTTCGTTCGCCAGACGCAGAGCCATGGATTTATCACCGCGTTTACGAGCAGCTTCAACGATCCAACGCATTGCCAGAGCATTACGACGAACCGGACGAACTTCAACTGGAACCTGATAAGTAGAACCACCAACGCGGCGGGACTTAACTTCTACAGTTGGGCGAACGTTGTCGAGAGCGACTTCGAAAGCTTCCAGTTCATTTTTACCAGAACGCTGAGCCAGGGTCTCAAGCGCGCTGTATACGATTGCTTCTGCAGTAGATTTTTTACCATCTACCATCAGGATATTTACAAATTTTGCCAGCAGTTCTGATCCGAATTTCGGATCTGGAAGGATTTTACGCTGACCAATGACGCGACGACGTGGCATGGGAATACTCCGTTGTTAATTCAGGATTGTCCAAAACTCAAAGAGTTTAGTGTGACATTAAGATAAATCAGTTTGGCCTTACTTAACGGAGAACCATTAAGCCTTAGGACGCTTCACGCCGTACTTGGAGCGAGCCTGCTTACGGTCTTTAACACCTGAGCAGTCGAGCGCACCACGAACGGTGTGGTAACGAACACCCGGAAGGTCTTTAACACGACCGCCACGGATCAGGATCACGGAGTGCTCCTGCAGGTTGTGACCTTCACCACCGATGTAGGAAGTCACTTCGAAACCGTTAGTCAAACGCACACGGCATACTTTACGCAGTGCGGAGTTTGGTTTTTTAGGAGTGGTGGTATATACACGAGTACATACGCCACGTTTCTGCGGGCAGGCTTCCAGTGCAGGCACGTTGCTTTTTGCAACTTTGCGTGCACGTGGTTTGCGTACCAGCTGGTTAACTGTTGCCATTAAATAGCTCCTGGTTTTAGCTTTTGCTTCGTAAACACGTAATAAATCGACCTCATACAATATGAGGACGCGAAATTTTAGGGCTACGTCGAAAAGGTGTCAAGAAATATACAGCGATCTCAAATCACCAGTTCATTTGACTGGGGTGTGTCACAGTAAGATTGACGAAATCAGTATAGCCAACCACGTCAATTTTGGCTGAAATTTGACCAGTAAGACCTCGCGCTTCAAGATCGTCTTTCAGCGCAGAGATGGATATGGGGGCACTGCTGAGGATTTCAACGAACTGACTACCATCAAGCGCCGCAAGCACACCGTCCTGAATCAGCAGCAAATCATCCCCTTCGCGCAACATGCTCAGTAACGCGTCGATATCACATTGCCACGGGGAATGGCTCAGGGTGTGCAGCATGTCAGCCTCAGAAAGTCAGAACAGTATCATATTGAGAGAGTTGTTCGCGCAGCGCACCCGCAGGGAGGAGCGTTACATCCAACACGAAAGGCGTCTTATCATTGAGACCGCGCGCAGCCAAAGAGTCAGCACACACGTAGAAGGTTTCAATGTCGTAAAGCGGTAAAACTTTGAAGGTAGCGATGTAGTCCCGCGCCAGAATTGCCTGCGGTTGCTGGCCCGCCAGCAGCTGGAATACGCCGTCTCCCAGAAAGAATACGCCAATATCTTCGGTTAATGCGGAGGTTGCAAGCAACGCGTCCAGCCCTTCTCTGCCAGACGCACTCCCATGGGGAGCAGACGAAAAAACAAACGCAACACGCTTCATTAAAACTGCACCACTCTGTCGCAGGTTAGCGCGGCCTGGGCCAGTGCCCCCAGGCCACTCAACGAAAACCCGGGCTGCAGGTTAGCCCCTGGCAAGCCGAGACGCTCCGCTTCGGCCGCATCCGTCACGCCGCGACGCAATGCCGCAGCCACGCAGATATGCAGCTCAACGCCCTGCTTTTCGTTTAATGCCTGCCAGGCGCGGACAAGGTCAAATTCATCGCTCGCCGGTGACGTAAACTGGTTCGCGTTATAGACCCCTTCCCGATAGAAGAAGACGCTCGCCAGTTCGTGTCCAGCCTCAAGTAGCGCATGAGCAAACTGCAGCGCACTGCTGGCCTGCTGAGTGCCATACGCCGGGCCTGTCACCATTAACGCAAAACGCATTACTTGTCTTGCCCCAGGAAATCGCCGCTTTTGAACTGGCGAATGTAGAGGTAAACCGTGTGCTTGGAGATATTCAGACGATCGGCCACCTGGTTAATGGCGTCTTTGATGTCAAAAATCCCTTTCTCGTAGAGGTTCAGTACGATCTGACGGTTCTTGGCATTGTTCGATACGTTGCGGTCGGCATTCACCTCTTCAATGGTGAACTCCAGCGTCTGGGTCACCAGATCCTCAACAGAGGAGGCAAAATTCACAGAAGAGCCCACATCTGGGGTTTCTGGTGGGATAAAGGTACTCATGATTTGCGAGAACGGTACATCAAGGTTCATGTTGATGCACAGCAAACCGATGACACGATGGTCACGGTTTCGAATGGCGATAGTTTCTGATTTCATCAACACACCGCTTTTGGCGCGGGTGAAGTAACATTTGGAGACGCTGCTGTCCGCGCCGGTCATGTCATGCAACATACGCAATGCAAGGTCGGTGATTGGCGAACCAATTTTACGGCCAGTATGTTCACCATTCGCAATGCGGATGGCGGAACACTTCAGATCTTGCAGGGAGTGCAATACGATTTCGCAGTGGGAGCCAATGAGCATCGCTAACCCGTCCACCACCGCCTCGTAGGATTTCAGAATATCGAAGTCGGTCTGGTCAAAAGGACGTTGATCCAGCAAATCGAGTTCACTGGTTTCGTTGGTTAAAAGCGACCTGGACATGAAAAAAACACTCCTTTTCAGGAGCCTGTCGTTAGGTTTTCAGGGCAGGCTCATTATCTACACGGACAACTAAATTAATACAGCGTGTATAGCGCTTTCCAGTGTTAATTATATCTGCCCTACAATAAAAAAACCGCCGCCTCAAAGGCGGCGGTTTTTTTTCAGCATTACTTCTTAGCAGCAGCGGCTTTATCGTCAGCCGGAGCATCTGCCTTGGCATCCGCTTTAGGTGCCGGTTTGATGTCCAGCAGCTCTACGTCAAAGACCAGCGTAGAGTTCGCTGGGATACCCGGAACACCGGTTTTGCCGTAAGCCAGATCCGGTGGGATGACCATCTTGATCTTTCCGCCTTTCTTGATGTTCTTCAGGCCTTCGGTCCAGCCCGGGATCACACCGTCCAGACGGAAGGAAAGAGGCTCACCGCGGGTGTAAGAGTTGTCGAACTCTTTACCGTCGATCAAAGTACCTTTGTAGTTAACCACAACGGTGTCGCTGTCTTTAGGCGCATCACCGGTACCTTCTTTCTCAACTTTGTACACCAGGCCAGTAGAGGAGGTTTTTACACCTTTTTCTTTAGCAAAGGTATCGCGGTAGGCTTTGCCTTTCGCTTCGTTGTCTTTGGCATCTGCTTCCATTTTGGTCTGAGCAGCACCTTTCACACGCGCTTCAAACGCCTGCAGAGTCTGTTCGATTTCCTGGTCAGACAGTTTGCTCTTATCTGCAAACGCATCCTGAACACCCGCGATCAGCTGAGCTTTGTCCAGTTTGATGCCCAGTTTCTCTTGCTCTTTCAGAGAGTTTTCCATGTAACGACCCAGAGATGCGCCAAGTGCGTAGGCGGATTTCTGGTCGTCATTTTTGAACGCCGCTTTGCTGTCTGCAGTTGCAGCAGGCTTCGCTGCAGTGTCAGCAGCGAAAGACAGCGGTGCATTCAGTGCGACAGCCATTGTCGTCGCCAGCAGCGTTACTTTGAACAGTGATTTCATCCATATCTCCAGGGCCTGGGGACTTTCACCCCAGCATTAAACGTAAATGAGTGACGTACTATAAATCGTTGCGGAAGAAATCTACAGACAGACTCTCCCGATTCTCGTCTCTTTTCAGACTATTTTTGTTTAAATAAGTTTCTTGCCAAAGGGATGGATACTGCACTTGAGGATAAACTCAGTTAAACTTCGCCGCCGCAGGCCCATTATGGCGAGTGTGAAATTGACGAGGTGAACCATGAAGGACACATTGATTGAAGCGAGACTGGCTGAGCTGGAAAGCCGACTGGCTTTTCAGGACATCACCATCGAAGAACTTAACCAGACCGTAACCGCCCATGAACTTGAAATGGCAAAGCTGCGCGATCTGATGCGCCTGCTCACTGAAAAAGTGAAGGCAACGCAGTCGTCGCACATCGCCTCTCAGTCAGAAGAGACGCCACCACCTCATTATTGAGGCGTAAAAAAAGCGGGATTATCCCGCTTTTTTTGTGCCCGGTGGCGCGAATGTATGACCGGATACATAGGTGACAGATCAGACCGGGAACATAGGTAACACTTTTCAGTCTATCCGGAGCACACTCTCGGTTTTTCGGTCGTAGTACGCAAGCGTTATTCCGTTAAAGATGATGGCCTCAAGGCCATCATCCTGTTCTTCCAGCATGATGTACTCATCAGTCAGCGCTTCACTCAGGAACACCGTCCCCTTTTTCCCCATATAGAGTGTCCCCCTCGATTTCACCCTGTAGACCGTACCGCCTTCCGGATACGCGTATTCAGGAACACGGCCATCCCAGTGTCGGTTCGA
Organism: Enterobacter sp. JMULE2; assembly: GCF_013337145.1. Taxonomy (NCBI): domain Bacteria; kingdom Pseudomonadati; phylum Pseudomonadota; class Gammaproteobacteria; order Enterobacterales; family Enterobacteriaceae; genus Enterobacter; species Enterobacter sp. JMULE2. Next base: position 276,213 of record NZ_SGWD01000011.1, on the reverse strand, counting down.
GGGGTGCCATACCGTTCCGGGCGTTGCACCCGCCAGAGCTTCATGCGGCCTTTCGTGGTTAAATTCTTCCCGGTAGTCACTGAACCACCGCTGTTGTTCTTCCATCGTCATGAAGGTGTTGCCCTGTTTCACCGCACTTTTCAGGGAGCGGTGCATTCGCTCATGACGGCCATTTTCTTCCGGATGCCCCTTCCTGATACGCTCAGGCCTGATGCCCAGCTTGATTAGCCAGACGGCAAGACGACTTAGTCCGGCTATCCCTGTTCCCGCGAAGGGCTGACCGTTATCGGTTCTGAGCACTTCCGGCAGACCGTATTCCAGGAACGCATCCGTCAGGCACTGTCTGACGAAGGGCTCACTCTCCCGGTCGGTTCCCCGGCAGCTCAGAAGATACCGGCTGTGATTGTCGGTCAGGGTGAAGGGATGGCAGTACTCTCTGCTCAGCAGCCTGAACTTGCCTTTAAAATCAGCGCTCCAGACCTGATTGTTCTCACTGATGGTGGTCAGGGGCTGGCGATTGCCCGGGGTCCTGCGTTTTCGCTTTTTATCCGGAACCAGGCCTTCACGCTTGAGGATATCGCCGATAGTGCTGGCAGCAGGTACGGTAAAATCGACATGATGATTGAGCAGCCACATCCGCAGTTTTTTCGGACCCCAGTCAGGGTGTTTTTGCCTCAGGGCCGTAAGCTGTCCGGCGATATCATCAGGAACCGTCCGGGAGTGGGAGTGTGGCGCGCGCGACCGGTCAGAGAGAGATGACAGGTCAGCGGGGTCAAAACGCTGAAGCCATTTATAGCCGGTTTTACGGCTGATGCCAAAAAGACGGCAAAGCGCGGAGAAGGAGTCCGTACCTGCATGGCAGGCACGGATAAAATCAAGGCGTTGCATAGGTCGGGTCTCAGTCCAGGGCATAGCGAGTCTCCTCTTCTATGCCAGTTATAACTGTTACCCATGTATCCGGTCTAAAGTGTTACCCATGTTTCCGGTTCATACCCGAAGCTTACCGGGCCTACATGTCAAATACCCTATGGATTTCGAGTCGCAGGAAGGCGGCAAGCTTGAAAATCCCCGAGAGCATAGATAACTATGTGACCGGGGTTTGAAAGCGCAGCCAACGCACCAGCGGCTTGAAAGACGACGGGTATTAGTGGCAGCCGCAGCCGCCGTTGCCGCAACCACCTTTACCGTGGTCGTGACCATGGTCGTGATCGTGGCCGTGACCACCGCAGCAGCCATCGTGGTCATGGTCGTGACCGTGTGCACCGTGAACGTGGCCATGAGCCAGTTCTTCTTCGGTTGCTTCACGGATCGCAACAACTTCTACGTTGAATTTCAGGTTCTGGCCAGCCAGCATGTGGTTGCCGTCAACCACAACGTGGTCGTCTTCAACTTCAGTGATTTCAACCGGCACCGGGCCCTGGTCGGTTTCCGCCAGGAAGCGCATGCCAACCTGCAGTTCGTCAACGCCCATGAACACGTCTTTAGGAACGCGCTGAACCAGGTTGTCGTCATACTGACCGTAAGCGTCGTTCGCGCCTACAGCAACGTCAAATTTGTCGCCAACGTCATGACCTTCCAGCGCTGTTTCCAGGCCAGAAATCAGGGAGCCGTGACCATGCAGGTAGTCAAGCGGCGCACTCACCGGAGACTCATCAACCAACACACCGTCTTCTGTACGTACCTGATAGGCCAGGCTGACCACCAGGTCTTTTGCTACTTTCATGATATCTCCTGAGCGTGGGAAAATTGCTGGCGCAGATTGTAGCGGAAATCTGCACCCGTGTACCCTTTAGCTTAAAAAAACTCAGGGCATATCGCTAGTCCGGATGAAAAATGCCGATCACTTGCTCTTCTTTGCGAACGTGATCGCGGGCCTCTTTATCAGCCTCACGCATCTGGTGACCGCACTTAACACACTCAACTACATCAATATTATTCTCACGCCACATAGCCAAAGTATCTTGCGCCTGGCAGGTCGGGCATTTTGCCCCCGCGATAAAGCGTTTACGTACAGCCATCTTTCGTTACCCTTTATTCAAATTCGTCCCAGCCGTCCAGTTGGCGTCGTTCCTGTTGCATCTCTCTCTGGAAGATCTCCTCCAGCTCGCGACGCGCTTCCCGCACGCGGGAGATTTGCGCCGTATCGGTATGGACCGGCATCAGCTCGCGCAGCATCCGCATATCCAGCCGGCGGAAGTGCATCTGGGCGCGCTGTGCCTGATGCGGATGCATGCCGAGCGAGATCAGCGCCTTACGGCCCAACTCCAGCGCACTGGAGAATGTCTCACGGGAGAAGTGTTTCACACCCGCCTGCAACAATTCGTGAGCTTCAACACGTCCCCGCGCACGCGCCAGAATATGCAGATGCGGGAAATGCTGCTGACACAGCTCCACCAGCTTCATGGTATCTTCCGGGTCATTGCAGGTAATCACGATGGACTCTGCCGCTTCCGCCCCCGCCGAGCGCAGCAGCTCGAGCTGGGTCGCGTCGCCGTAGTAAACCTTATAGCCATATTTGCGCATCAGGTTGACCGCGCTAATATCGCGCTCCAGTACCGTGATGCGCATTTTGTTCGCCATCAGCAAACGCCCAATCACCTGTCCGAAACGGCCAAAACCCACGACGATAACCTGTGGCTTATCATCCTCCACCCAGGGCGCTTCATCTTCATCATCAGCTGGGTTAAACCGGCGCGACAGCAGTTTATCCACCAGCTTCATCAGCAGCGGCGTGGTCATCATCGACAGCGTGACCGTCACCAGCAGCAGCGCCATCTGGTCATCTTTGAAGAGTTTTTGGGAAGATGCGGTAGAGAACAGCACAAACGCGAACTCTCCTCCCTGGCTTAGCACGCTGGCAAACTGCATGCGTTCCGAGCTACGCAGCCCGTAAATACGGGCCAGTACGTAGAGCACCAGCGTTTTCACCGCCACCAGCACCGCCACGCTCACGGCCACCCACAGCAGATGGGTATAAAGCACACCAAGGTTCAGCGCCATGCCGACCGAAATAAAGAACAGCCCTAACAGCAGCCCCTTAAACGGATCGATGGCAATTTCCAGTTCGTGACGATATTCGCTCTCCGCCAGCAGCACCCCGGCAATGAACGTCCCCAGCGCCATCGACAGCCCCAGCGCATCCATAAACAGCGCAGAGCCAAGCACCAGCAGCAGCGTCGCGGCGGTAAACACTTCACGAACGCCCGAGGCGGCAATAAAGCGGAACACCGGACGCAGTAAGAAACGCCCGCCAATCAGCATCCCCGCGAAGGCCAGCACCTTCATGGAGATTTTTACCCAGTCAAAATGATCGTCACCGGATCCTGCCAGCAGCGGCACCAGCGCCAGCGCCGGGATGACGGCCAAATCCTGGAACAGCAGCACCGAAAAGCCCAGCTGACCGGCTTCGTTGCGATTCATTCCTTTATCACGCATCAGCTGCAGCGCCATCGCCGTCGACGACATCGCGAGGCCAATCCCGCCGATCACCGCCGCCTGCCAGGAAAACTGCGTCAGCATGAGCAGCCCGCCCAGAATCGCGGCGCTAAACAGCACCTGTGCCGCCCCCACGCCGAAGATGGAGCGTCGAAGCTGCCACAGCTTGGACGGGTTCAGTTCAAGGCCGATGATGAACATCAGGAATACGACGCCCAGTTCAGAGAAGTGGAGGATCTCATCCACATCGCTGATGAATCCCAGCCCCCAGGGGCCGATGGCGATCCCCGCCAACAAATACCCCAGGACTGCACCGATACCGATACGTGCCGCAAGCGGCACCGCAACAACCGCCGCAAATAAAAACAACACCCCGGCGAGGAGTAAATTCGATCCTTCCATCAACGACCTCCTGCCGGAATCGGTGAGGCCAGCCATTCACCGTAGGCTCTGGCGTGGCTCGCCAGCTCTTGTGGCTGCTGGCGTCGCGCCCAGTAGACAATAATCGGGCTCATCCAGTGCATACGGCACATCGCCGCCGTCAGCTCGAAGGGCCGCAGAATGTCGCTCATCGGATAGCGGTTCAGCCCGTCGTGACGGTAAGCGCTTTCTGGTTCACCGGTCGTGATGACGCTACGCCAGTACTTTCCCGCCAGCTGGTTGCCCCCACCCCGCTGGAGAAGCCCCGGCTCAGCACGCGGTCCAGCCACTCTTTCAGCAGCGCCGGGCAGCTATAGGTATAAAGCGGATGCTGGAACACAATGACGTCATGCTGACGCAGCAGTTCCTGCTCGTAAGGAATATCAATAAAGAAATCAGGATAGTGCGCGTAGAGATCGTGCACCGTTACGTTACTGAGCTGTGTAGCCGGCTTAAGCAGCACCCGGTTCGCCACCGAGTCCTGAGATTCCGGATGGGCATACAGCAGCAGCACCTTTGCTGTCTGAGACATCATTCCCCTCCCGGTCTTGTTTCTGTTTTTGTGTATCGTCGTTGTTTTGGGCTACCATGGCGGCCCGGTGGGGAAAATGGCCCACACCTTACATTATCATAATGACAAATTAACATAGTCGGAACATACGGCGCTTCTATGATTGTTTTCTCCTCGTTACAAATTCGTCGCGGCGTGCGCGTCCTGCTGGATAACGCCACTGCTACCATCAACCCGGGCCAAAAAGTGGGTCTGGTCGGCAAAAACGGCTGCGGTAAATCCACCCTGCTGGCGTTGCTGAAAAACGAGATTAGCGCGGATGGCGGTAACTTTACCTTCCCGGGGAACTGGCAGCTTGCCTGGGTAAACCAGGAGACGCCTGCGCTGAGTGAGCCGGCGCTCGACTATGTTATCGACGGCGACCGTGAATACCGCAAGCTCGAGGCAGAACTCAACGCCGCGAACGAGCGCAACGACGGTCACGCCATCGCCACCGTTCACGGCAAGCTGGACGCCATCGACGCCTGGACCATTCGCTCCCGCGCCTCCAGCCTGCTGCACGGCCTGGGCTTCAGCAATGAACAGCTGGAACGCCCGGTCAGTGACTTCTCGGGCGGCTGGCGCATGCGCCTCAACCTGGCGCAGGCGCTGATCTGCCGCTCTGACCTGCTGCTGCTCGATGAACCGACCAACCACCTCGATCTTGATGCCGTTATTTGGCTGGAGAAGTGGCTGAAGAGCTATCAGGGCACTCTGATTCTGATCTCCCACGACCGTGACTTCCTCGACCCGGTGGTGGATAAAATCATTCACATCGAACAGCAAACGATGTTCGAGTACACCGGCAACTACAGCTCCTTCGAGCGCCAGCGCGCGACGCGCCTTGCCCAGCAGCAGTCCATGTACGAAAGCCAGCAGCAGCGCGTGGCGCACCTGCAGAGCTTTGTGGATCGCTTCAAGGCCAAAGCCTCAAAAGCCAAGCAGGCCCAGAGCCGCATCAAGATGCTGGAGCGCATGGAGATGATTGCCCCGGCGCACGTGGATAACCCGTTCCACTTCAGCTTCCGCGAGCCTGAAAGCCTGCCGAACCCGCTGCTGAAGATGGAGAAGGTCAGCGCGGGCTATGCCGAGCGCATTATTCTCGATTCCATCAAGCTCAACCTGGTGCCGGGTTCGCGCATTGGTCTGCTGGGGCGTAACGGCGCCGGTAAATCGACGCTGATCAAACTGCTGGCGGGCGAGCTTTACCCGGTCAGCGGTGAAATCGGCCTGGCGAAGGGCATCAAGCTGGGCTACTTCGCCCAGCATCAGCTGGAATTTTTACGCGCGGATGAATCGCCGATTCAACACCTGGCGCGTCTGGCGCCGCAGGAGATGGAGCAGAAACTACGCGACTATCTCGGCGGCTTCGGGTTCCAGGGCGATAAGGTGACGGAAAACACCGAGCGCTTCTCCGGGGGTGAAAAAGCCCGTCTGGTGCTGGCGCTGATCGTCTGGCAGCGCCCGAACCTGCTGCTGCTCGATGAACCGACCAACCACCTGGATCTCGACATGCGTCAGGCGCTGACCGAAGCGCTGATCGAGTTCGAAGGCGCGCTGGTTGTGGTTTCGCACGACCGCCACCTAATCCGCTCTACAACGGACGATCTCTACCTGGTGCACGGCGGCAAAGTTGAACCGTTCGACGGCGATCTGGAAGACTACCAGCAGTGGCTGACGGACGTGCAAAAGCAGGAGAACCAGCCGGAAGAGTCAGCGAAAGACAACGCCAACAGCGCGCAGTCGCGTAAAGACCAGAAGCGCCGTGAAGCGGAGCTGCGCACCCAGACGCAGCCGCTGCGTAAAGAGATTGCCCGTCTTGAAAAAGAGATGGAAAAGCTCAACGCCACGCTGGCTACCGTTGAAGAGAAGCTGGGCGACAGCGAGCTTTACGACCAAAGCCGCAAAGCGGAACTGACCGACTGTCTGCAAACCCAGGCGAAAACCAAATCCAGCCTCGAAGAGTGCGAAATGGCGTGGCTGGACGCGCAGGAACAGCTGGAAGCCATGCTTCAGGCCGACTAAACCATCGGGAGGGTTATGCGTTTCGATACGACGAGCGATATTACATTCCGCAAGCTCAGCATCTTCATGACGTTTATGGAGAAGGGGAATATCGCACGTACCGCCGAAACGCTGGGCCTGAGCGGCGTCAGCGTGCACCGCGCGCTGCACACGCTGGAAGAGAACGTGCGCTGCCCGCTCTTTACCCACAAGGGGCGTAACCTGATTGCGCTCCCCTCCGCGTGGACGCTGCTGGAGTATTGCCAGGAGGTGATGCAGGTGATGGAGCGCGGGCTGGAGGAGTCTCGCAAAATCGCCGGTATCGGCCAGGGGCGCTTACGCGTGGGCACGCTCTACTCGCTCACCCTGGAAACCGTACCGCGTCTGATTATGGGCATGAAGCTGCGCCGTCCGGATCTGGAGATGGATCTGACGATGGGCTCCAACGACACCCTGCTGCACATGCTGGATGAAGGCTCGCTGGACGCGATTCTTATCTCCATCTCCGAAAGCGATATCGATCGCAACAGCCTTGAAGTTCTGCCACTGTTCCATGACGACATCTTCCTTGCCGCACCGGCTTCCGCCACGCTGAATACCCACGGGCCAGCGGATCTGCGTGATTATAAAGATCAGAAATTTGTCGCGCTTGCAGAAGGCTTTGCGACCTACGCCGGCTTCCAGGAAGCGTTTCATATCGCCGGGTTCGAGCCGGAAATCGTCACGCGCGTAAATGACATTTTCTCGATGCTGAGCCTGGTGCAGGCGGGCGTCGGCTTTACGCTGATGCCGGGAAGGATGAAGAAGGTCTACGAGAATTCCGTGCAGCTGTTGAAGCTGGCGGAGCCGTACCAGATGCAGCAGCTGATCGCGATTGTCTTCGCCCGCAACCGCGAGCAGGACCCGAGCCTGCGGGCATTAGCCGCCGAAGGGCGGATGTATGCCAGAAGTTTGCAGGACGGAGCCTGAGGCCTTGCCGGGTGGCGACGCGTTGCGTCTTACCCGGCCTACAAAATAATACAACCGAACCCGTAGGCCCGGTAAGGCGCAGCCGCCACCGGGCAAAAAACTCATCGCTGAAGCCGCCCCGCCAGATGCACCGCCACGTCCACCCCGCTGCGCTCCAGTGAAAGGGTTTCCCCTTCCCACGCGGCCTGGCGCGTCAGGCAGGTCAATATGCCGCCAGGCGGCATTTCAATCGCCAGCCGCGCTTCGCGTTCGTTAGCGGAGATCACCGCCTCCTGCCAGCGCACGGTTCGCGCCATGTTCATCGCCAGATCGTCGGCAATCTTTTCCGGCTGCCAGAGCACGCGACCGGTACTGCCGCTCAGGTAGGCGCAGCGTGGACGAGCCAGCGTAACGGGCTCAAACGCCGACGCCAGCTTTTTCGCCGGTTCCGCCAGCAGCGCGCAGTGCGACGGCACGCTAACCGCCAGCCGCCTGGCCTTGCTCGCCCCTTTTGCCAGCGCGCGTTCTGCCACCTGCGCCATCCCCTCATCGGTTCCGGCGATGACGATCTGCGTTTCGGCGTTCAGGTTAGCAACGTAGGTTCCGGTGCCTTCAATCAGCGTTTCCACCTGCGGCAGGGTCAAGCCCATGATGGCCGTCAGGCCGTAGCCGTGCGGATACGCCTGCTCCATCAGGTCACCGCGCAGCGCCACCAGCCTCAGCGCGTCCGAAAAATCCAGCGCGCCCGCGATAACCGCCGCCGGATAAGCGCCGATGGACAGCCCGCTAACAATATCCGGCGTCACGCCGCGACGCTCCAGCTCGCGCGCCCAGGCCACGCCGGAAATCAGCAGCGAAAGCTGAACCGCGCGGGTGTGAGCGAGTGAGGCTGCACTGTCCAGCGTATCCACTTCGGCGCCAAGCACCTCTCGCGCCTGTTCCAGCTCCGTTCCCGGCAAATTTTGCAGCATGCCTTCGTGCTGCGTGCCCTGCCCCGGAAAGGTAAACAGTATTTTCATCACTCCTCCCTGCGCCACGGATCCGCCACCAGGCGCGGTCCGCATTGAGTTTTTAGCAGCGTTTTGCCGTCGCGCAGCCACTCCGCCAACGCAAATCCCCCTTCGGGCGTATCCACCTGCGTATCCGCCCGACACAGCGCCCGGCCAAGCTGAGACTGCCAGCCAGCAAACGCATCAGGGGAAACGGGGTGCGGAGCGCGGATCAGCAGATCGAGATCGCTGTCGGCATGAATAACCGGAATACCGGTCGCCAGCGCGTAGCCGGTGCTGCCGGTAATGCCCCACGTCCACGGCCACGCCTGCTGAGCCAGCTGCAGCGCCACCTGAACCGGCGGCTGGGTCACAAAGGGCGAGCGCAGCAGATCGGCGGTGGCACACAGGTCTTCCGGTGATACCACACGCAGCACGTTTTCCGGCTTCACCCATCCGGCCGCTCGCTGGTCGCGACGCAGGCCGCGCACGCCAACGGGAATACGGCCTTCATTATCAACATCACGCCGCACCACTACCGGCAGGCCGATATGCCATGCCGCCTCCACCCAGGATTCGGTGATGCCTTCCAGCGCGTCGCGTGCGGTAAGCCAGATGAGGTCGTGCGGGCGTAATGTTGTGGTCATGATTACATTCCTGAAGTCAGCGAGATAAACAGCGGCAGCGACAGGATACACAGTACGGAACTTAACAGCAGCACGGCTTCAGCATCCGGCGACTGCACGCCAAAGCGGTTACCGAACACCACGCCGAAGAAGCCCGCGGAGAGCGCAATCATCAGGATAGCGGTAATCGCCACCGAGCCGTGCAGACCGAAGGTCAGCACGATACCCCAGGCAATCGCGGGCTGAATCAGCAGCTTGGCGATGGTTGACGTAATCACCATGGTGTTGATCTGCAGCTTGCGGGCAGAGAGGATCACCCCGGTCAGGAACAGCGCCGCAGCGGTGGCGGACAGCCCCAGCGGTTTAATCGCGGCAAGCACCAGTTCCGGCATTTTGATGCCGATGGCGGAGAGAATCACGCCCAGCAGCGGACCCATCACGATCGGTTTTTTAATGGAACGCCACATCAGCACCGGCAGCATGGAGAGCGTTGAGCCGGAATTATTCCCCTCGGCGCGCGCTTTCTCGCGCTCCAGGATCAGCAGGCAGAACGGGGTCATCAGCACCGAACCGCAGGCAATAGAGACCGCAACGGAAAGCGACGTGGAAGATCCTTCACCCAGCACGCTGCCCAGAATCGGCAGACCGAGCGCCGCGTAGTTTGGCAGGGCAACGGTAAGCGTCAGCACCGCCGCGTCCTGCGGGGATTTCTTAAAGATTTTGGTGGCAAGGAAGTAGATGACCGCATAGGTGATCCACATCGCCAGGGTCAGCACCAGGATCAGCGGCGACTGCGCCACGATGCCGGTCCACGGCGTTTGCACGGTGGCGCTAAACAGCGCGGCAGGCAGTGCAAAATCCATCACGAAGATATTGAGCAGGGAAACGTTTTTGTTATCGACCATCTTTGCCTTACCGGCCCAGAATCCCAGCAGCATGATGACGAAAATCGGTGCAAGAGCATGAACAATTACGTAAGTCATAAATCACCTGTAGTAAAAAAGTTTTAGCACTGGTGCGATGTTTATTATTTTTCAGGATGCAGGCTCCCACGCGGGCGCAGCGGGCGCGCCCACGAGGGTTTGCATCTCTGGCAGGTCTTTTTTTACTTACCAGCTGGCTCGCATACGTTCGCGTACGAGCGCCGAGCTGCGGCGGTTGTCAGCACCCAGACGGTTTTTCAGCGTGGTGTCCTGACGAGCGTCACTGATGGCCTGTTGCAGAGTGGTTTTCACCTGCGCCAGATCGTGATCGGATGGGGCATCCGGGTTGCTGATGTCCAGCAGGTTAGAAAGCAGCCCCAGCGTGGCGTAGTTGCTGATGTCATACGCCATTGGCGGAATGGTTGCCGCCAGTTTTTCCAGCGCCTCGACGGTACGCAGCGTAATGCGCGCCGCAGACTCTTTGCCCATCGCGTGGATCAGCACACCTTTGTCGTTAAAGGCAATCAGGCGGTTGGCCTGGTAGCCGTGCGCCAGAAACGCACCGGACATCGCCTTGCCGACGATAAGCCCAATCACCGGATGACCGGCCAGGCGCGCGTTCGCATACGCGGCAGCGGCTCCCGCCAGCGCCTGGTGAATACCAAACGCCTCTTCACGACGGCCGTAGGCCTGGCTTGGGACGTCAATCACCGCCACAATCGGGCGCTTAACGGCCTTATCGGCATCCGCCGCGACGGTTTCGCTGACCACTTTCGCCAGGGTCCAGCCCTCCAGCAGACCGACTTCGCCTTTCGCGGCGCGCGGGAAGTGGTTGTTGGCATCCGGCACCACGGCCACAAAGCGCACCGCTTCACCATTAAGCTCGCCGTCTGCCGCCTGCACGGACGGGCATAACCCTTCCACACGTTTGGCGTTCGGGGCGAGAGTTTTCAGCCAAAGCTCGCCGCGGCTCATTGCGTTACTCATCATTTCACCTCCCGGGCAAAAAGCGCGTTAATCTGTTCGGCATCGGCCTGTTTGCGGGTGTCGAAATTCGTCAGACGGTTCAGGTAATCGTCGTAGTTATCGGTGCGGTGTTTCGCCGGTACGCCTTTCGCAATCGCCTCGATCATCGCCGCTTTCACCGCGTTTACGCCGTCGCCTACCAGCGCATCCACCAGACCGCTTTGATAGCGCACTTCGCCGCCGGTCATGCTCCAGATAAACGGACGGTCGCGGGAGTCGTACTCATCAATGCCCGCTTCCTGCTCGATAACCTGCGGGCCGTTGAGGCCAAGACGCGCTTCGCGGGTCACGATCAGGTAGCTGCACAGCGCTGCGGCGATGGACATCCCGCCGAAGCAGCCCACGGTCCCGGCAACAATCCCGACCACCGGGGTATACCGGCGCAGGTCAACAATCGCGGCGTGGATATCGGCAATCGCCGCCAGGCCGAGGTTAGCTTCCTGCAGACGCACGCCGCCGGTTTCGAGGCACAGCACCGCCTGCGTCGGAATGCCGTTGCGGTTATCTTCTGCCGCCAGCTCCAGCGCCGCCGCCATTTTGGCGCCGGACACTTCACCCATGCTGCCGCCCTGGAACGCGCCTTCAATCGCGACGACGACCGCAGGCTGACCGTTGATGGTGCCTTTTGCGACGACCATGCCGTCATCGGCCTGCGGAACAATCCCCTGCGGCCCAAGCCACGGAGAGATAATGCCTTCAAACGGGTCCAACAATTCGCGGTAGCTGCCCTCGTCAAGCAGGGCCTGCGCGCGCTGGCGCGCTTTTAGTTCGATAAAGCTGCTGTCGTTACGCATGGCTCACCCCCTCAAAGACCTGTTCGATGCGAATGCGCGCCACGCCCGGCGTCGCGCCGAAGTCGTGGATGGTCAGTTTGCCTGCGGGCAGGCTGCTGACGGTGTGCAGACGGTTGAACAGCGCCTCCCAGCGACCACGGCTGTTGTCGACTGAAGTGGTGATATCAACGGTTAAGGTCTGGCCCGGTTCGGCGGCGAACAACACCTCCATATCCCCGGAGCCGACGACGCCTGCCAGCGCCCTGCCGCTTACTTCGCGGCTGGCGGGCACGGTCAATGTAATTTTTTCCATAACATCCTCTTAATGCTTTGAATAAGGCGTTTCGACGCGGTCGAGAAACAGCGTGGCGGCAAGCAGGTCGGCAGCGCCGCCCGGTGAAGCGTTGAGCGAGAGCATCTGGCGGTCTAAGCTCGCCAGCGCCTGCTGCCCTGAAGGCGTTGCGCATCCTCCGGCGTTCAGTACCCCACGAGCACCGTTCTGCATGGTGTCCAGTCCCTCCATTCCGGCGCGCGACAGCACGCAGGTGTCGGTGAGTGACGTCATGATCGCCATCAGCGCGTCGAGCCTCGCATGCGTTTCGCTGCTGCCGTTGAGACGGCTGAGGCGAAGCTGCGGCAGCGCGCGCTGCATAACGTGCGGGAACGCCTGCTGCGCCTCTTCGCGCGCGCCCGGCACGCGGTAGCGGTGCGTGGCGCGCAGCCCTTTGCTGAACACTTTCGGCGCCGCATCGTCCGGGAGTTTCGCCAGCTGAGCGGCGGTATTCGCGACGGCCTGCGCAGTCGCCTCACCGCCCAGCATCGCTACCGCGCTCACCAGCAATCCCAGCGCCCAGATCGCACCACGGTGGGTATTAACCCCGTCGGTGGCTGCCATCATCTGCTGCTCGCCTTCGCGGCCAAGACGGCCAACGGTTTGCCGAAGCGCAATGTCCGCCGGACGCTGCCAGCTCTGCTGCGCCAGCGCCTGAAACGTGAGGGTCAGGCTGTGCGCGGAGCGCTCCATCAGCGCAAGGGATAAATCGTGGTGCGCGCCGTTCCCCCGACTGTCCACCAGACCGGGTTTCGGGCTTAAACGTGCTTCGTCAATCAGACACTGCGTGGCGGTTCGCGCCAGCCATTCGGCACCGCCTTCAACCTGAATCTGGGGCAGAAGTTTCATTACCAGCTCCGGAATTTAGCAGGTGGGTTATACAGACCGCCGGACCACTCAACGAGGTCTGACACGCTGCCCGCCGCCAGAAGAGAGCGGGTGGCGTCGGTGCGACGAATCCCCATATCTTCCGGATACACCACTTTTCCGCTCTGGCGCAGTTCCGCCACGCGTTTGGCGTCAACGCCCAGGCCGATATCGGTGATCCCCGCGACGGCGGCAACCATGGCCCGACGCTCTTCCAGATCTTTCGCCCGGTAGAGGTAGGCAATACCCTCTTCCGTCAGCACGTGCGTCACGTCATCGCCGTAAATCATCACCGGTGCCAGCGGCATGCCGGAGGCTTTCGCCACGTCGACGGCATCGAGTTTTTCCACGAAGGTCGGCTTCACGCCTGCCTGGAAGGTTTCCACCATCTGCACGACCAGCTTTTTACCGCGCTGCATCGGATCCGGCTCGGTGATCATGTTCAGCCAAGCCGGGGTCGCATGACGACGACCGTGCGGGTCATGGCCCATGTTTGGCGCACCGCCGAAGCCGGAAAGACGACCGCGGGTCACGGTTGAAGAGTTGGCGTAGCCGTCAACCTGCAGCGTAGAGCCGATGAACATATCCACCGCGTACTGGCCTGCCAGCTGGCAGAAGGCGCGGTTGGAACGCATGGAGCCATCGGCACCGGTAAAGAAGACATCAGGACGGGCGCGGATGTACTCTTCCATCCCCAGCTCGCCGCCGAAGCAGTGCACGCTTTCCACCCAGCCGCTTTCAATGGCGGGGATCAGCGTCGGATGCGGATTCAGCGTCCAGTGTTTACAGATTTTGCCCTTCAGGCCGAGCTGTTCGCCGTAGGTGGGCAGCAGCAGCTCAATCGCCGCGGTGTTAAAGCCGATACCGTGGTTCAGGGACTGCACCTGGTGTTCCGCATAGATGCCTTTGATCGCCATCATCGCCATCAGGATATGTTCCTGTTTGATCAGGCGCGGGTCGCGGGTGAACAGCGGTTCAATAAAGAACGGCTTGTCCGCAACGACCACGTAGTCGATCCAGGAGCCCGGAATATCGACGCGCGGCAGATCGCACTCGTCGTCCACCAGCTCGTTCACCTGCGCGATGACGATGCCGTCGTGGAACGCGGCGGCTTCCACCAGCGCCGGGGTATCTTCGGTACTCGCCCCGGTGTAGAGGTTGCCTTTGCGGTCGGCTTTAAAACCGGCAATCAGCGCCACGTTGGGGGACAGGTCGACGTAGAGGCGCGAGTAAAGTTCGATGTAGGTGTGAATTGCACCGATTTCGAGCTGACCGTCTTCCAGCAGCTGCGAGATACGCAGGCTCTGTGTTCCGGAGAAGGAGAAGTCCAGCTTGCGGGCGATGCCTTTTTCAAAGATATCCAGATGCTCGCTGCGGCCAACGCTCGGCATGATCATATGCAGGTCGTGAACGATTTGCGGGTTCACTTCAGCCAGCGAGCGGGAAAGGAAATCCGCCTGCTTCTGGTTGTTGCCTTCCAGCACAACTTTGTCGCCCGGAGCGATCAGTTTTTCCAGCATGGCGACAAGATCGCCGGTTGGCAGTACTTTGCCCTGCACCGGTACGGACGCCAGACGACGCGCTTTCTCGCTGCGTCGTGTGTTCCATTGCCGGGTGGGTGTTTGCCCAGATAACATTATTAACCTCCTGATTCAGCACATCATTCTGATTTGCTTAACGTTGAGTAAAGTCTGCGCTCTGGCGAGAAAGGCATCAATTAAGCGTAGAGCTGAATCATTAGCCTGAGAGTAATAATCAAGGTAAAGATTTGTGATCGAGATCAGTTCATGGTTCGGAAATCCAGGCTAAACGGGGTACAATTCGGAAGGTATAGTAAATTTCTGACAAGAATCAGCATCGCCCTTATGACCCAAATCATTCCATCAGACTTCGACATTGCAGCCGAAGAGAGCGCAGAGTTCGTGCCCATGCGCGGCGTGGCTAACCCCCACCTGCAAACCATGCTGCCGCGCCTGATCCGCCGCAAGGTGCAGTTCACCCCGCACTGGCAGCGCCTGGATTTGCCGGACGGCGACTTTTTAGATCTCGCCTGGAGCGAAGCGCCGGAGCAGGCCCGACACAAACCTCGCCTGGTGGTGTTTCACGGTCTGGAAGGCAGCCTGCACAGTCCCTACGCCCACGGTTTAATCGAGGCGGCGAAAGCCCGCGGCTGGCTGGCGGTGGTGATGCATTTTCGCGGCTGCAGCGGCGAGCCGAATCGCCAGAAGCGTATTTACCACTCCGGCGAAACCGAAGACGGCACCTGGTTCTTACACTGGCTGAGAGATAATTTTGGCACGGTGCCAACGGCGGCGGTGGGCTATTCGCTGGGCGGCAATATGCTGGCCTGCCTGCTGGCGAAAGAAGGTGATGCCGTCCCGCTGGATGCCGCTGTTATTGTCTCCGCTCCCTTTATGCTCGAGCAGTGCAGCTACCATATGGAGAAAGGGTTTTCCCGCGTCTATCAGCGCTACCTGCTCAACCTGCTGAAGGCCAACGCCGCGCGCAAGCTGAAGGCCTACCCTGATACCCTGCCGGTTAGCCTGCAGCAGCTCAAGCGCGTGAAGCGTCTGCGCGAGTTTGACGATCTGATTACCTCGAAGATCCACGGTTTTGCCGATGCGATTGACTATTATCGTCAGTGCAGCGCCATGCCGCTGTTGAATCAAATCACCACGCCGACGCTGATTATCCACGCCAAAGACGATCCGTTTATGGATCATCACTCCATTCCGGCACCGGAGCATTTACCGGCTAACGTGCAGTATCAGCTCACCGAGTACGGCGGGCACGTCGGCTTTGTTGGCGGCACGCTACGCAGGCCGAAAATGTGGCTGGAAACCCGCATCCCTGACTGGCTCACCTCTTTTCTGGACGGTAAAAAATGATTATCCCCTGGCAGGATCTCGCTCCCGAAACGCTCGATAATCTGATTGAAAGCTTTGTATTACGTGAAGGCACCGATTATGGTGAACAAGAACGTTCGCTCGAACAAAAGGTCAGCGATGTTAAGCGCCAGCTGAAAAGTGGCGACGTGGTGCTGGTGTGGTCCGAACTGCATGAGACGATCAATATCATGCACCGCAACGCGTTTCACGGCTGATCTGTAAACCTTTCCAGTCAGGGAGTTGCTATGTCTGCCAGACATCCGGTTATTGCCGTAACGGGCTCAAGTGGTGCGGGTACCACCACCACCAGCCTCGCCTTTCGCAAGATTTTCGCACAGCTGAATCTCCGGGCGGCAGAAGTGGAGGGCGATAGCTTTCACCGCTATACGCGCCCGGAAATGGACATGGCCATCCGCAAGGCGCGCGATCTGGGCAAACACATCAGCTATTTCGGGCCGGAAGCCAACGATTTCAGCCTGCTGGAACAAACCTTCCGCGAATACGGGCAGAGCGGGACCGGGCAGTCCCGCAAATACCTGCACACCTACGACGAAGCGGTTCCCTGGAATCAGGTGCCGGGGACGTTCACCCCGTGGCAGCCGCTGCCGGAGCCGACCGACGTGCTGTTTTACGAAGGGCTACACGGCGGCGTGGTCACGCCTCAACACGACGTCGCGCGTCACGTGGATCTGCTGGTCGGCGTGGTGCCGATTGTTAACCTTGAATGGATCCAGAAGCTGACGCGTGACATGAGCGAGCGCGGGCATTCTCGCGAAGCGGTGATGGATTCCGTCGTGCGCTCCATGGAGGATTACATCAACTTCCTGACGCCGCAGTTCTCCCGCACCCACATCAACTTTCAGCGCGTGCCGACGGTGGATACCTCCAACCCGTTTGCGGCCAAAACGATCCCCTCGCTGGATGAGAGCTTTGTCGTCATCCATTTCCGCAATCTCGAAGGCATTGATTACCCCTGGCTGCTGGCGATGCTGCAGGGCTCGTTTATTTCGCACATGAATACGTTGGTGGTGCCGGGCGGAAAAATGGGGCTGGCGATGGAGTTAATTATGACGCCGCTGGTCCAGCGACTGATGGAAGGGAAGCAGATCGCGTGAGTTGTTTTGCCCGGTGGCGCTGCGCTTACCGGGCCTACGGTCGTGCTTTTGTAGGGCGGGTCAGCGAAGCGCCACCCGCCAAAAGATTAAGCCTCGATCACTTCATACGAATGCGTGATTTTTACCGCTTTCTCCAGCATTAACGCCACAGAGCAGTATTTCTCCGCAGAAAGGTCTACGGCGCGTGATACTGCGGCGTCTTTCAGTTCTTTACCGGTCACGATAAAGTGCAGATTAATGTGCGTGAACAGGCGTGGCGCCTCTTCGCGACGTTCGGAAGTAAGCTTCACTTCGCAATCGGTCACATCATGACGACCTTTTTGCAAAATCGACACCACGTCAATTGCGCTGCATCCGCCCGCCGCCATCAGCACCATCTCCATCGGGCTTGGGGCTTTGTCGCCGGAGTTACCGTCCATCAAAATCTGATGTCCAGAAGCGGATTCGCCCAGGAACGTTAAACCTTCAACCCATTTGACACGCGCTTGCATATTCATTAACTCCAACGTTGCATTTTTGGTGACAGATTACGCGTGCATTACATTTCTCGCAACGGAAGGCGACCTGCATCATGCTGAAGCGAGACACCAGGAGACACGCGGCAAAAGCTATGCTAAAACACTCTGGATGCTACAGTAATACATTGACGTTACACATGTATGCAGAGGACATCAAACTTTACTGGCTGCGAAACGTTACGACAGCCGACTTCCCAGGGTATGGGTAAGAATTCGATTGCAACCCCAGAGTCCGGATGCATCTTATGACTCTGGTGACAGCTTATAACAGAGGATAACAGCGCATGGTGCTTGGCAAACCGCAAACAGACCCGACTCTCGAATGGTTCTTGTCTCATTGCCACATTCATAAGTACCCATCGAAGAGCACGCTGATTCACCAGGGTGAAAAAGCGGAAACGTTGTATTACATCGTTAAAGGCTCGGTGGCAGTGCTGATCAAAGATGAAGAAGGGAAAGAGATGATCCTTTCTTATCTGAACCAGGGCGATTTCATCGGTGAACTGGGCCTGTTTGAAGAGGGCCAGGAACGTAGCGCCTGGGTTCGTGCAAAGACAGCATGTGAAGTGGCTGAAATTTCTTACAAGAAATTCCGTCAGCTGATTCAGGTTAATCCTGACATCCTGATGCGTCTTTCTTCCCAGATGGCGCGCCGTCTGCAGGTGACGTCTGAGAAAGTGGGTAACCTCGCCTTCCTGGACGTAACCGGCCGTATCGCGCAGACCCTGCTGAACCTGGCAAAACAACCAGACGCCATGACCCACCCTGACGGCATGCAAATTAAAATTACCCGCCAGGAAATTGGTCAGATCGTCGGTTGCTCCCGTGAAACAGTGGGTCGTATCCTGAAAATGCTGGAAGACCAGAACCTGATCTCCGCCCACGGTAAAACCATCGTGGTTTACGGAACGCGTTAATTCCGCTCAAACGGCGTGCCATCGCAAGGTGTCACGCCGTTTTTGTCTCTACTCCTCATGTGGCGCAGGCTGATCTATCACCCGGAAGTTAACTACGCACTGCGACAAACGCTGGTGTTGTGCCTTCCTGTGGCCGTGGGCCTGATCCTCGGACACCTCCAGCAAGGTCTGCTGTTTTCCCTCGTGCCCGCCTGCTGCAACATTGCCGGTCTGGACACGCCGCATAAGCGCTTTTTCAAACGCCTGATTATCGGTGGCTGTCTGTTTGCGGGCTGTAGTCTCGCCGTACAGCTCCTGCTTGCCCGTGATATCCCGCTGCCCCTGATCCTGACCGTGCTGGCGATGACGCTTGGCGTGACGGCGGAAATCAGTTCGCTGCACGCGCGCCTGCTGCCCGCCTCGCTGATTGCGGCTATCTTCACCCTGAGCCTCGCCGGGAATATGCCGGTGTGGGAGCCGCTGCTGATCTACGCCCTTGGCACGCTCTGGTACGGGGTGTTTAACTGGTTCTGGTTTTGGCTCTGGCGGGAACAGCCGCTGCGTGAATCCCTGAGCCTGCTCTATGTGCAGCTTGCGGATTACTGTGAAGCCAAATACACCCTGCTCACCCAGCATACCGACCCGGAGAAATCCCTGCCGCCGCTGCTGACGCGCCAGCAAAAGGTTGTCGACCTGATTAGCCAGTGCTACCAGCAGCTGCACATGCTTGCCGCCAACAAGAACCACGAATACAAACGGCTGCTGCGCACTTTCCAGGTGGGGCTGGACCTGCAGGAGCATATCTCCGTAAGCCTTCACCACCCGCAGGAGGTACAAAAGCTGGTAGAGCGCAGCCATGCAGAAGCGGTGATCCGCTGGAACGCCCAGACCGTCGCCGCGCGGCTTAGAGTACTGGCTGACGATATTCTCTATCACCGCTACCCCACGCGTTTTAACATGGATAAACAGCTCGGCGCGCTGGAGAAAATCGCCCGTCAGCATCCGGATAACCCGGTAGGCCAGTTTGCCGCCTGGCACTTCAGCCGTATCGCCCGCGTATTGCGTACGCAGCGCCCGCTTTATCCCCGCGACCTGATGGCGGATAAGCAGAAACGTCTGCCGCTGCTGCCTGCGCTCAAAAGCTATCTGTCACTGAAATCCGCCGCCCTGCGCAACGCGGCGCGGATAAGCGTGATGCTGAGCATTGCCAGCCTGATGGGCATGGCGCTGCACCTGCCTAAACCCTACTGGATCTTAATGACCGTGCTGTTTGTCACGCAGAACGGCTACGGGGCCACGCGAGTGCGTATCTTCCACCGGGCTGGCGGAACGCTAGCCGGGCTGATTATTGCGGGCGTGACGCTTCACTTCCACGTGCCGGAAGGCTATACGCTGGTCGGGATGCTGGCGATCACCATGGTGAGCTATCTGATCATCCGTAAAAATTACGGCTGGGCGATGGTGGGCTTTACGGTCACGGCGGTGTACACCCTGCAGCTGCTCACGCTCAACGGCGAGCAGTTTATCGTGGCTCGTCTGGTCGATACGCTGATTGGCTGCCTGATTGCCTTCGGCGGTATGGTCTGGCTGTGGCCGCAGTGGCAGAGCGGATTGCTCAGGCAGAACGCCCATGACGCGTTGGAAGCCGACCAGCAGGCCATTCGCCTGATCCTCAGCGACGATCCGCAGCCCTCCCCGCTGGCGTATCAGCGGATGAAGGTCAACCAGGCACACAATGCGCTGTTTAACTCGCTCAATCAGGCGATGCAGGAGCCGGGGTTTAACTCGCACTATCTTGCAGACATGAAGCTGTGGGTGACACACAGCCAGTTTATCGTCGAGCACATTAACGCCATGACCACGCTGGCGCGCGAGCACACGATGCTGACGCCGGATCTGGCGCAGCGCTATTTGCAGTCGTGTGAAATTGCGTTGCAGAGGTGTCAGCAGCGTCTGGAGTATGACTCGCCGGGTGAATCGGGAGATTCGAATATTCTGGAAGCGCCTGAAACGCTGACCCACGGGCCGATGAGCACCCTTGAGCAGCATCTGCAGCGCGTTCTGGGGCATTTGAACACCATGCACACCATTTCATCGGTGGCATGGCGTCAGCGCCCGCATCACGGGATTTGGTTAACGCGCCGGTTAAAGCGAACCGAGTATTAGCCTTTAACGATCTTCGCGACCGCCGCGGCAAAGCGGGTTAATCCGTCTTCAATATCTTTATCTTCCACCACCAGCGACGGCGCAAAGCGCATCACGTCAGGTCCGGCATTGAGCACCATCACCCCTTCGTGCGCGGCGGCGTGCAGGAAATCACGCGCGCGGCCTTTGAACTGCGGCTTCAGCTCGGCGCCAATCAGCAGCCCCATGCCGCGGATCTCGCTGAAAACATCATATTCATCGTTAATCTGCTGGAGATGCTTCACGAACAGCTCACGCTTCGCGCGAACGCCGTTCAGCACTTCAGGCGTATTGATAATATCAAACGCGGCACCCGCCACGGCGCTCGCCAGCGGGTTGCCGCCGTAGGTAGAGCCGTGAGAGCCGACGTGGAACGCAGAGGCAATCTCCTGCGTCGTCAGTACCGCACTCACCGGGAAACCGCCGCCGAGCGCTTTGGCGCTGGTCAGGATGTCCGGCGTCACGCCGTAATGCATGTAGGCAAACAGATCCCCGGTGCGCCCCATGCCGCACTGCACTTCATCAAAGACCAGCAGCGCCTGATGCTCGTCACACAGTTCGCGCAGCCCTTTCAGGAATTCCGGCGTCGCTGCGGTCACGCCGCCTTCGCCCTGAATAGGCTCGACCACCACCGCGCAGGTGTGGTCGTCCATTACCGCTTTCACGGCATGCAGATCGTTAAACGGCACGTGGACAATGTCTGCCGGTTTCGGGCCGAAGCCGTCTGAATACTTCGGCTGGCCGCCAACGGAGACGGTAAAGAAGGAGCGTCCGTGGAAGGCATTGTGGAAGGCGATGATTTTGGTTTTGTACGGGCTGTGGCGCGTGGTGGCGTAGTAGCGCGCCAGCTTAAAGGCGGTTTCGTTGGCTTCGGTGCCGGAGTTCATAAACAGCACGCGTTCCGCGAAGGTCGCATCGATGATCTTACGCCCCAGACGCAGCGCCGGTTCGTTGGTGAACACGTTGCTGGTGTGCCACAGGGTTTCGCCCTGGGTTTTCAGCGCCTCCACCAGCGCGGGATGGCAATGGCCCAGCGCCGTCACCGCAATCCCGCCCGCGAAATCAACATACTCTTTGCCTTCCTGATCCCAGACGCGGCTGCCTTTCCCCTTCACAGGGATAAACTCAGCCGGTGCATAAATCGGCAGGATCACTTCATCAAATGTTGCACGGGTAATTGCTGGTTGTTCAGTTGCCATGTCATGACCATCCATTTTTATGTCACAGTGATTGTGAAAATATAATCACAAAATATGCATAAAAAATCATAGCAAGGCAACAGATATTCAGCGATTGAGGAAATTTGCCAGCAGCGCGTGTCCCTGCTCGCTGAGGATGCTTTCCGGATGGAATTGCACGCCTTCGAGATCCCACTCGCGGTGACGGATACCCATGATCTCCTGCGTCTCGCTCCAGGCGGTGACCTCAAAGCAGGCGGGTAGCGTCGGCGGGTCAATGACCAGAGAATGGTAGCGCGTCACGGTTAACGGATTATTTAACCCTGCGAATACGCCCGTGCCGGTGTGGGTGACCGGAGAGGTTTTCCCGTGCATCACTTTCGCAGCGCGCACGATGGTGGCACCAAACGCCTGGGCAATAGCCTGATGGCCCAGGCAGACGCCCAGAATCGGCAGTTTGCCTGCATAGTGGCGGATAACATCCAGAGAAATGCCTGATTCCGAGGGCGTACACGGCCCCGGCGAAATCACGATTTTCTGCGGGGCCAGCGTGTCGATATCGGCCAGGGTGAGGTCATCATTACGGCGGACAACCACCTCTGCACCCAGTTCACAAAAATACTGGTAAAGGTTCCAGGTGAAGGAATCGTAGTTATCAATCAGCAGAATCATGGCGGCTCCCGAAAAAATGCCGCCCTATTCTACTCAGATTCCCGCGCTTCGCTCACTACTTTGGCAAAGATAACGCTCAGCGCGGTCAAATCGCCCATCGCGCCGCTTCGGTTAGCCGCCACCCACTGCTCGGGATCGATATCCCGCCAGTCCAGCGCGTAACCCGCGTGGAGCGCCAGCTGCTCGAAGAAGACGCGTTGGGCAATGCCGTTGCCGCGCATAAAAGGATGCAGCATATTGATTTCACAGTAGTAATGACTAACCTTGTCAACAAAAGCCGCCTTCTCAAGGCCCACAAGATACTTTTCGCTTTCAAGCGCCGCCATCAGCTCGTTGCCCATCTTCTCGATGTACTCGAAATGGCAGAAGGGAATGTCACCCTTAAAAATATCGTCGGTACGGAATTCGCCTGCCCGCTTCATCTCGCTGTGATACAGATGGCGGTGAATCAGGCACAGATGGGGCAACCCGGGCGCGGATGGCCCAAGCTCCAGCGTTTCGATGTGGGGCGCTGAAGGACCATGACCTTTTTCAAGGAGACAACTGGCCTGCAAATTGACGCTACGCTGCTGTTCCCAGAGACGGGATTTTTGCTTGTCGGTGAGTTTTTTCACTTAACGCCTCCCTGAATAGTCCGTTTGCCACAAGTATAAGCAGCAAAACGCGCTTTCGCAGGGAGGGCGACATAACGCGGGCAGAAGAAACCCGCGTTCAGAAGAGTTACGGCAGAACTTTTGCGGAAAGGATAACGATCGGTTTTGACGGGACATTCTGATACGGGCCGACGTCGTGAGTAGGCACCTGAGAAATCTTGTCGGCCACGTCCATCCCTTTCACGATTTTACCGAAGACGGCATAGCCAAAGTCGCGCTGGCCGTGGTCAAGGAAGGCGTTATCCGCCACGTTGAGGAAGAACTGGCTGGTCGCGCTGTCTTTATCTGCGGTACGCGCCATGGAGATAGTGCCGCGCTTGTTCAGCAGGCCGTTGTCCGCTTCGTTCTTAATCGGCGGGTTAGGCTGCTTCTGCTGCATCTGCTCGTTGAAGCCGCCGCCCTGCACCATAAAGCCCGGGATCACGCGGTGGAAAGTGGTGTTGTTGTAGAACCCACTGTTCACGTAGTCGAGGAAGTTTTTCACCGAAACAGGGGCTTTCTGGCTGTTCAGTTCCAGCTCAATATTCCCGGCAGAGGTGGTCAGCAGGACGTGAGGGTCACCCTTGGCTGCCAGCGCAGCAGGGGAAACGGCAGAAAGAGCAAACACAGCTGCAACAGCCGCCAGTGTTGATTTGAGCATGAGAATTCCTTAACAAAGCGCAGTATAAAAAGCGAATGGCTTGATTCTAAAGAGCAGTATGAACGGAGACCAGCCTTTTACCTAATTTTACGAAATTGAAACAGTTGTTACCGCGCAAACGATTGGTAATAGCGCCATTTTACGTGATCTGCATCACACAAAAATATGCAAATGTGATCAATATTTTCTGAAAAGATTTAATTAGATCACTTTCGAGTCTAAAATCTGCCCGCTCTCAGCGCCTTCCCGGCGCTTTTCTTTTTCTGAACAGGCCAGACATGACTAACAGCAATCGCATCAAGCTCACATGGATCAGCTTCTTCTCCTACGCCCTGACCGGCGCGTTGGTGATCGTCACCGGGATGGTGATGGGAAATATCGCAGACTACTTCCAGCTGCCCGTTTCCAGCATGAGTAACACCTTTACCTTCCTCAACGCGGGGATCCTGATCTCTATCTTCCTGAATGCCTGGCTGATGGAAATTGTGCCGCTGAAAACCCAGCTGCGCTTTGGTTTTGTGCTGATGGTCGCCGCCGTGGCGGGCCTGATGCTGAGCCACAGCATCGCGCTGTTCTCCGCCGCCATGTTCGTGCTCGGTCTGGTCAGCGGGATCACCATGTCGATCGGTACGTTCCTGATTACCCATATGTATGAAGGCCGCCAGCGCGGCGCGCGCCTGCTGTTTACCGACTCCTTCTTCAGCATGGCCGGTATGATCTTCCCGATGGTGGCTGCCGTTCTGCTGGCGCGCAGCATCGAGTGGTACTGGGTTTATGCCTGCATCGGTCTGGTCTACGTGGCGATCTTTATCCTGACCTTCGGCTGTGAGTTCCCGGTACTGGGCAAGAAAGCGCAAACTACCGCAGAGCCCGTTGTGAAAGAAAAGTGGGGCATCGGCGTGCTGTTCCTCTCCGTTGCCGCCCTGTGCTACATCCTGGGCCAGCTGGGCTTTATCTCCTGGGTACCGGAATACGCAAAAGGGCTGGGCATGAGCCTGAACGACGCGGGTAAACTGGTGAGCGATTTCTGGATGTCTTACATGTTCGGCATGTGGGCGTTTAGCTTCATCCTGCGCTTCTTCGACCTGCAGCGCATTCTGACCGTGCTGGCGGGCCTGGCAACCGTGCTGATGTACCTGTTCATCAACGGTTCGCCGGAGCATATGCCGTGGTTCATTCTGACCCTGGGCTTCTTCTCCAGCGCCATTTATACCTCGATCATCACCCTGGGCTCCCTGCAGACCAAAGTGGCCTCGCCGAAGCTGGTTAACTTCGTCCTGACCTGCGGCACCATCGGCACCATGCTGACCTTCGTGGTGACGGGTCCGATTGTCGCCCACAGCGGTCCGCTGGCGGCGCTGCACACCGCTAACGGTCTGTATGCCGTGGTGTTCATCATGTGCTTCATCCTGGGCTTCGTGACCCGCCACCGCCAGCACAACGTTGCAGCGGCGTCTCACTAACGTCTACGCCCCTTTGCGCTCGGCAGAGGGGCTGTTTCTGGCAAAGCTCACCTCTTCTCCCCCGACATCCATCTGGATCCACGTCTGCGCCAGCTGCGTCGTGGCAATCACGCGTCCCTGACGAATCGACCAGCGTACCGGCACCTGGCAGCGTACCGCTTCAAACCCGCTCTCCGCAGGCAGAATAATCAGGTTTGCCGGGTTCCCCGTCTTAATACCGTAATCGCTCAGGCCAAAGGTCCGGGCGCTGTTATGGGTGATCAGGTTCAGGCCGTTGTCGATTTGCGGATAGCCCATCATCTGACAGACGTGCAGTCCCATATGCAGCACCTGCAGCATATTGCCAGTCCCGAGCGGATACCACGGGTCAAACACATCATCGTGACCAAAGCAGACGTTAATGCCAGCGTCCTGCAGCTCTTTCACGCGCGTGATGCCGCGGCGTTTCGGGTAGTCATCAAAGCGCCCCTGCAGGTGGATGTTCACCAGCGGGTTAGCGACGAAGTTAATCCCTGACATTTTCAGCAGGCGGAACAGCCGCGAGGTGTACGCGCCGTTGTAGGAGTGCATGGCGGTAGTATGGCTGGCCGTCACGCGCGGACCGATGCCTGCTTCATATGCCAGCGTCGCCACCGTCTCGACAAACCGCGACTGTTCGTCGTCAATTTCATCGCAGTGAATATCCAGCGGGCGGTCATATTTCTTCGCCAGATCAAAAGCGATATGCAGCGACTGGACGCCATACTCACGGGTGAACTCGAAGTGCGGGATCGCCCCCACCACGTCGGCCCCCAGCTTTAACGCCTCTTCCAGCAGCGCCGCGCCGTTCGGATAGGAGAGGATCCCCTCCTGCGGGAAGGCGACGATTTGCAGCGTCACCCACGGCGCGACCTCCTGCTTCACCTCCAGCATCGCCTTCAGGGCGGTGAGCGTCGGATCAGAGACATCCACATGGGTGCGGACAAACTGGATGCCGTTGGCGATTTGCCACTTCAGCGTTTTCCAGGCGCGCGCTTTCACATCCTCATGGCTGAGCAGCGCCTTGCGCTCAGCCCAGCGCTCAATACCTTCGAACAGGGTGCCGGACTGGTTCCAGTTTGGCTCCCCCGCCGTCTGGGTGGTATCGAGATGAATATGCGGCTCGATAAACGGCGGGATCGCCAGCCCGCCGCGCGCATTCAGGATTTCGTAACTTTCGGCATGGGTATCATCCATTGGTGTGATATCACCAAAACGACCGTTCTCGATGGCGATTTGCCACAGCCCTTCCCGACCCGGTAAGCGAACATTCTGGACAAGCCAAAGCGGTGTTGTAGACATACCTTTCTCCCGAAAAACACGGCTGATATTTAGGAGTACGCATTTTCAAAAAACGCACTCTATTTTGTACACAAAATCGACGAATACGAAAAGCCAGCAAATTCCATAACTTATAAAAATCCTGACAAATCAGTTATATACCACCTTGTGGGTAGGTGAAGACGTATTTGATTTGCATCAATAAGTGCCCCTGCTGAATCGTTAAGGTAGGCAGTAATAGAAAAGAAATCGAGGCAAAAATGAGCAAAGTCAGACTCGCTATCATCGGTAACGGCATGGTCGGCCACCGCTTTATTGAGGATCTTCTCGATAAAGCCGACGCCGACCGTTTCGACATTACCGTGTTCTGTGAAGAACCCCGCAAGGCGTACGACCGCGTGCACTTGTCTTCCTACTTCTCCCATCATACCGCCGAAGAGCTCTCTCTGGTGCGTGAAGGTTTCTACGAGAAGCATGGCGTGAAAGTGCTGGTGGGCGAACGCGCTATCACCATCAACCGTCAGGAAAAAGTGATCCACTCCAGCGCCGGGCGTACGGTTTTTTACGACAAGCTGATCATGGCGACAGGCTCCTATCCGTGGATCCCGCCTATCAAAGGCTCGGAAACGCAGGATTGCTTCGTTTATCGTACCATTGAAGACCTCAACGCCATCGAATCCTGCGCCCGTCGAAGCAAGCGCGGCGCGGTGGTCGGCGGCGGACTGCTGGGTCTGGAAGCGGCTGGCGCGCTCAAAAACCTCGGCGTTGAAACCCACGTTATCGAATTTGCCCCGATGCTGATGGCCGAACAGCTGGACCATATGGGTGGCGACCAGCTACGCCGTAAAATCGAAAGCATGGGCGTGAAGGTTCACACCAGCAAGAACACCAAAGAGATCGTGCAGGAAGGCACAGAGGCGCGCAAAACCATGCGCTTTGCCGACGGCAGCGAGCTGGAAGTGGACTTTATCGTCTTTTCCACCGGTATTCGTCCGCGCGACAAGCTGGCGACCCAGTGCGGTCTTGCCGTGGCGCAGCGCGGCGGGATCATGATTAACGATGCCTGCCAAACCTCCGATCCGGATATTTACGCCATCGGCGAATGCGCTAGCTGGAACAACCGCGTTTACGGTCTGGTCGCGCCGGGTTACAAAATGGCGCAGGTCGCCGTTGACCACATTCTCGGCACCGAAAACGCGTTTACCGGCGCAGACATGAGCGCCAAGCTGAAGCTGCTGGGTGTGGACGTAGGCGGTATTGGCGATGCGCACGGTCGTACCCCGAATTCCCGCAGCTACGTCTACCTCGACGAAAGTAAAGAAGTCTACAAACGCCTCATCGTCAGCCAGGACAACAAAACCCTGCTCGGTGCGGTACTGGTCGGGGATACCAGCGACTTCGGCAACCTGCTCCAGCTGGTGCTGAACGCCATCGAGCTGCCGGAGAACCCGGACGCGTTGATCCTCCCGGCGCATGCCTCCAGCGGCAAGCCGTCTATCGGGGTGGATAAACTGCCCGACAGCGCGCAGATTTGCTCCTGCTTCGACGTCACCAAAGGCATGCTGATTTCCGCCATCAACAAAGGCTGCCACACCGTGGCGGCGCTGAAAGCGGAAACCAAAGCCGGTACCGGCTGCGGCGGCTGTATTCCTCTGGTCACTCAGGTGCTGAACGCCGAGCTGGCGAAACAGGGCATCGAAGTGAACAACAACCTGTGCGAGCACTTCGCGTATTCTCGCCAGGAGCTGTACCACCTGATCCGCGTGGAAGGCATCAAGTCCTTCGACGAACTGCTGGCGAAGCACGGCCAGGGCTACGGCTGTGAAGTGTGTAAACCGACCGTCGGCTCCCTGCTGGCCTCCTGCTGGAACGAATACGTGCTCAAGCCGGAGCACACGCCGCTGCAGGACACCAACGACAACTTCCTGGCGAACATTCAGAAAGACGGGACCTATTCCGTTATCCCACGTTCTGCCGGTGGCGAAATCACGCCGGAAGGGCTGGTGGCCGTGGGCCGTATCGCCCGTGAATTTAACCTGTACACCAAAATCACCGGCTCCCAGCGTATCGGCCTGTTTGGCGCGCAGAAGGACGACCTTCCGGAAATCTGGCGTCAGCTGATTGAAGCGGGCTTTGAAACCGGCCACGCGTATGCCAAAGCGCTGCGCATGGCGAAAACCTGCGTGGGCAGCACCTGGTGCCGCTACGGCGTGGGCGACAGCGTGGGCTTCGGCGTGGAGCTGGAGAACCGCTACAAAGGCATCCGCACCCCACACAAAATGAAGTTTGGCGTCTCCGGCTGTACCCGTGAATGTGCGGAAGCGCAGGGTAAAGACGTGGGGATCATCGCCACAGAGAAAGGCTGGAACCTGTACGTCTGCGGCAACGGCGGGATGAAACCACGCCACGCGGACTTGCTGGCTGCGGATCTTGACCGCGACACGCTGATTCAATATCTCGACCGCTTCATGATGTTCTACATCCGCACCGCCGATAAGCTGACCCGTACCGCTTCCTGGCTGGATAACCTGGAAGGCGGCATCGACTACCTGAAGTCCGTCATCATCGACGATAAGCTGGGCCTGAACGAACAGCTGGAAGCCGAAATGGCTCGCCTGCGCGAGGCGGTGATCTGCGAGTGGACTGAAACCGTGAACACGCCTGCGGCGCAGACGCGCTTCAAACACTTTATCAACAGCACCCAGCGCGACCCGAACGTGCAGGTAGTGCCGGAGCGTGAACAGCATCGCCCGGCAACGCCGTATGAACGCATCCCAGTGACGCTGGTGGAGGAAAACGCATGAGCCAGTGGATAAACATTTGCGATATTAACGACATTATCCCCGCCACCGGCGTATGTGCGCTGCTGGGCCGCGAGCAGGTCGCGATTTTCCGCCCTCGCCACGATGAACAGGTTTATGCCATCAGCAATATTGACCCGTTCTTCGAGGCCAGCGTGCTCTCCCGTGGATTGATTGCCGAGCATCAGGGTGAACTGTGGGTTGCCAGCCCGCTGAAAAAGCAGCGCTTCAGCTTAACTGACGGACGCTGCATGGAAGATGAAAATGTCTCCGTGAAGCACTACGACGCCCGCGTGAAGGACGGTAAGGTGCAGCTGAAAGGCTAATCCCCCGCCTTTTCAATACGAAAAGCTTATGACCCCTTATGGGTAACGGCAGGAAAAACCGTATGTTCTGTGCGATTCCTGCTGTTATCCTGACGTCAATTATTACCCCCTCCATGAATGCTGCGAGGTAACGTCGTGGATCACCTGCCGATTTTTTGTCAATTACGCAACCGCGACTGCCTGCTCGTGGGCGGCGGCGACGTGGCTGAACGCAAAGCGCGCCTGCTGTTAGAGGCTGGCGCCCGACTCACCGTCAACGCCCTCGACTTCGCCCCACAGTTTGAGGTCTGGGCTCAGGAAGGGATGCTCACGCTGGAACAGGGTGAGTTTAATGAATCCCTGCTGGATACCTGCTGGCTGACCATCGCTGCGACGGATAACGATGAAGTGAACCAGCGCGTCAGTGACGCCTGCGAAGCGCGACGTATCTTCTGTAACGTGGTGGATGCGCCGAAAGAGGCCAGCTTCATCATGCCGTCGATTATCGACCGTTCGCCGCTGATGATCGCAGTGTCGTCCGGCGGTCGCTCGCCGGTTCTCGCCCGCCTGCTGCGGGAAAAGCTGGAGGCCGTGCTGCCCCAGCATCTTGGTCAGATAGCTCATTACGCCGGGCAGCTTCGTACCCGCGTGAAGCAAACTTTCTCCACCGTGGGCGAGCGTCGTCGCTTCTGGGAAAAATTCTTTGTTAACGACAGGCTGGCACAGTCGCTGGCGAATCAGGACGCGAAAGCCGTTGAAGAGACGACCGAACAGCTGCTGAGCGAACCGCTGGATCACCGCGGTGAAGTGGTGCTGGTGGGCGCAGGTCCCGGCGATGCAGGTTTGCTGACGCTGAAAGGGCTGCAGCAGATCCAGCAGGCCGATATCGTGGTTTACGATCGCCTTGTCTCCGATGACATCATGAACCTGGTGCGCCGCGACGCCGACCGCGTGTTCGTCGGCAAACGCGCGGGCTACCACTGCGTGCCCCAGGAGGAGATCAACCAGATCCTGCTGCGTGAAGCGCAAAAAGGTAAGCGTGTGGTGCGCCTTAAGGGCGGCGATCCGTTTATCTTTGGCCGCGGCGGCGAAGAGCTGGAAACCCTGTGCAACGCGGGCATTCCGTTCTCTGTCGTGCCGGGCATTACGGCGGCGTCAGGGTGTTCAGCCTACTCTGGCATTCCGCTGACCCATCGCGATTATGCCCAGAGCGTGCGTCTGGTGACGGGGCACCTGAAAACCGGCAGCGAGCTGGACTGGCACAACCTGGCCGCCGAAAAGCAGACGCTGGTGTTCTATATGGGGCTTAATCAGGCCGCGACTATTCAGGCGAAACTGCTGGAACACGGCATGGAGGCAGATATGCCGGTCGCGCTGGTGGAAAACGGTACCGCCATTACGCAGCGCGTGGTGGATGGCGTGCTGACGCAGCTCGGTGAACTGGCGCAGCAGGTAGAGAGTCCGGCGCTGATTATTGTTGGCCGCGTGGTTGAACTGCGCGAAAAACTCAACTGGTTCTCTAATCACTAACGCATATCCGTTCTTCTTCGAGTAGTCCTTAACCGGACTACTCCCCTGTTACCGCTGTCGATAACATACCGCCCTGAAATGGAACTTTTCCATTTATTCCCTCGTGTTACATCCAATTTAAGTTTCAAGACAAGGAATGCGTATGTTCAAACTGGCAAAAGCCGCCGTTCTGGTTGGCCTGTTATCGACTCTGACCGCCTGCACCGGTCACGTGCAAAACACCAAAAATAACTGCAGCTACGATTACCTGCTGCACCCGGCGATCTCCATTTCGAAGATCATCGGCGGTTGCGGCCCGGCGGCGCAGCAGTAAGCGATTTTCAGGCGTAAAAAAACCGGGGATTTCCCGGTTTTTTTGTTTGGGCGGTTTTTCGTCGGGTGGCGCTGACGCTTACCCGACCTACACGATCCCGTAGGCCGGGTAAGCGTCAGCGCCACCCGGCAAGCAGACTCAAGGTTTCGCGACAAATCCAATCGCTTCGTACACCGCTTTCAGGGTTTCGGACGCGTGCGCGCTGGCTTTTTCCGCGCCGTCTTTCATGACCTTCTGCAGGAAGGCTTCGTCGTTGCGATAGCGGTTATAGCGCTCCTGGAGCTCGGTCAGCATGCCGGAAACGGCGTCTGCCACTTCACCTTTCAGGTGACCATACATTTTGCCTTCAAAGTGCTGCTCCAGCTCAGGAATGCTCTGGCCGGTGACACCGGAGAGAATATCCAGCAGGTTGGAGACGCCCGCTTTGTTCTGCACATCGTAGCGCACAACAGGCGGCTCGTCGGAATCGGTGACCGCACGCTTGAGCTTTTTAACCACCGATTTCGGGTCTTCCAGCAGGCCGATAACGTTGTTGCGGTTATCGTCAGACTTGGACATCTTCTTGGTCGGCTCCAGCAGCGACATCACACGCGCACCGGATTTCGGAATGAACGGCTCTGGCACTTTAAACACATCGCCGTAAATCGCGTTGAAGCGCTGGGCGATATCACGGCTCAGCTCAAGGTGCTGCTTCTGGTCTTCACCCACCGGCACCTGGTTGGTTTGATACAGCAGGATGTCAGCTGCCATCAGCACCGGATAGTCAAACAGACCGGCGTTGATGTTTTCAGAGTAACGCGCGGATTTATCCTTGAACTGGGTCATGCGGCTCAGCTCGCCGAAATAGGTGTAGCAGTTCAGCGCCCAGCCCAGCTGTGCGTGCTCTGGCACGTGAGACTGAACGAAGATGGTGCTCTTCTCTGGATCGATACCGCAGGCCAGATATAAAGCCAGGGTATCCAGCGTGGCTTTGCGCAGCTTCTCAGGATCCTGACGCGCGGTAATAGCGTGCAGATCCACGATGCAGTA
The DNA here is from genome assembly GCF_013337145.1 of Enterobacter sp. JMULE2. Classification (NCBI taxonomy): domain Bacteria; kingdom Pseudomonadati; phylum Pseudomonadota; class Gammaproteobacteria; order Enterobacterales; family Enterobacteriaceae; genus Enterobacter; species Enterobacter sp. JMULE2. The sequence continues at coordinate 243,837 of NZ_SGWD01000011.1, read as the reverse complement.
AATGCAATGGTAGTCATCCTGCATGCTGACCCACTGACGTAACGCACCCATGTAGTTACCAATGGTCAATTCACCTGACGGCTGTGCGCCACTAAAAACGATGGGCTTAGTCATTATTCAATTCCTGATGTTCACTGTGCGAAAGCCCGAGTGCGGGCAACAAATCTTTGAAGTGGTCGAACACGACATCCGGCTCACTCAGCGTGATGGCCTCACCGTAGTTGTAGCCATAGGTTAATCCCACGGAAGGACAGCCTGCCGCTCTGGCAGCCAGAATATCATTACGGGAATCACCGACAAAGAGCAGCTCCGCAGGCGTTAAGGATAATTTTCCTGCCACCAGCAGAAGCGGTTCCGGGTGCGGCTTTTTGTTCTGCACGTCGTCGCCGCCCACAATCACGGAGAAATACTTCGCGATATCCAGCGCTTCCAGAAGCGGTGCGACAAACGGCGTCGGCTTGTTCGTCACCAGACCCAGCGGGATGCCTTTGGCGTGAAGTGCGCTCAGCGTTTGTTCAACATCCGGGAACAGGAAGCTGCCCTCTTCAACGGTCTCTTCGTAGAAACGATCGAACAGTTTACGCAGAATACGCAGCTGCTCATCTTTAGGAATGTCGGCGTGATCGACGCTCGGTTTACCCTGCGCAGCACGCTGCGATGCGCGTTCCTGACGCGCCCAGGTCAGGGCGCGATCCATCAGCACATCTGCGCCGTTGCCAATCCACGTCACCACGCGCTCTTCGCCCGCAACGGGTAATTCGAGCGCATACAGCGCCTGATCGACGGCGCTCGTTAAGCCAGGCGCGCTGTCGACCAGCGTGCCGTCGAGGTCAAATGCGATACCTCGGGTTGCCTGCAATTTATCCATGACTTACCTTCGCCAGTTCACGGCGCATTTCATCAATGACTTTTTTGTAATCCGGTTGGTCGAAAATCGCTGAGCCTGCAACGAACATATCCGCGCCCGCAGCCGCAATTTCACCAATGTTATTCACTTTCACGCCGCCATCCACTTCCAGACGAATATCGTAACCTGACTCGTCAATACGACGGCGCACTTCACGCAGTTTATCGAGCGTCTGAGGAATGAACGACTGGCCGCCAAAGCCCGGGTTAACGGACATCAGCAGGATCACGTCCAGCTTATCCATCACGTAGTCGAGATAGCTCAGCGGCGTAGCCGGGTTAAAGACCAGGCCCGCTTTACAGCCGTTCTCTTTGATCAGCTGCAGCGTGCGGTCAACGTGTTCTGAGGCTTCCGGGTGAAAAGTGATGATACTGGCGCCCGCCGCGGCGAAATCAGGCACGATGCGATCAACCGGTTTTACCATCAGGTGCACGTCAATCGGTGCGGTAATGCCGTAGCTACGCAGCGCTTTAAGCACCATAGGACCGATGGTCAGATTGGGAACGTAGTGGTTATCCATAACGTCAAAATGGACGACATCCGCGCCAGCCGCCAGTGCGTTGGCGGTGTCTTCACCCAGGCGGGCAAAATCGGCCGACAGAATTGAGGGAGCAATCAAAAACTGTTTCATCCGCATCTCCTTGAAATGTATTTACCGGCGGGCAAAACGGCTCAGGGGCGATAAAGAGCCAGAAGTTCGTCCACCTTTTTACGTGTGCCGCCGTTGCTGCTAATGCTACGCCGCACCTTGACCTGAAAATGCTTCGCGGCTTTGTACCATTCGCGCGTATCAGGGGTATCGTGATTCGAAATTAACACCGGAATTCTTTTGCTGACCAGCTTTTCCGCCATCTCCGCCAGACGCGCCTGCTCGGCAGGGCTGAAGCTGTTGGTGTGATAAGCGGTAAAATTTGCCGTCGCAGAGAGCGGGGCGTAAGGCGGGTCGCAGTAGACGACCGAGTTTACGCCAGCCAGCTCCATGCACTCCTCATAGGAGAGACAGTGGAATTCTGCATTCTGCGCTTTTTCAGCAAAGTGGTACAACTCATCCTGCGGGAAGTAAGGACGCTTGTAGCGACCAAACGGCACGTTAAATTCACCGCGCAGATTATACCGGCACAGGCCGTTGTAGCCATGGCGGTTGAGGTAGAGGAACAACAGTGCGCGACGGAACGGATCCTGGCTCTGATTAAACTCAGTGCGGAACTGATAGTAAACGTCAGGATGGTTGTTCTCAGGGGTAAACAGCTTCCGCGCCTCTTCCACATACTCATCGGTACGCAGCTTAACAATGTTATAGAGGCTGATAAGGTCGCTGTTGATATCCGCCAGGATATAACGAGAAAAATCGGTATTCAGGAATACCGATCCAGCGCCCACGAAGGGCTCGATAAGACACTCGCCTTTCGGCAGGTGCTTTTTAATATCGTCGAGCAGGGGGTATTTCCCCCCTGCCCATTTCAGAAAAGCGCGATTTTTTTTCATGCTGACTAACTGATTACACCTTCTCCGGCTGTGGAGAAAGCTCCGACAGCATCCTGCGCTTTAAACATTACTTCAGATCGGCCTGCACCTGATGAATCGGCTTCGCCCACGGGTTCTTCGCCTGGACATCAGCGGGCAATGTTGCAACGGCGCGTTTCGCTTCATCTTTAGAAGCATACACACCGCTCACCAGCACATACCACGGCTGCCCGTTGCGGGTCGTCTGATAAACAACGTAGTTTTTCAGATTTGATTTCTTCGCCCAACCGTTGAGGTTGTCATAGTTAGACGAACTGCTCAGCTGCAGGGTGTAATTGCTGGATGGCGCAGATTTCAGAGACCCCACGTTGCCTGCCGTTTTACCTGCTGCTGCGCTGGAAGTGGTTGCCGTTGCAGTTGGTGCTGCCGTCGCTGCAGGTGCCGTTGTGGTTGCTGTCGCTTTTGGCGCTGCTGTTGCCGTTGGCGCTTTCACCGGCTCGCTCACTGCAGGTTTGGTCTGCGCTGGCGCTTTCACTTCAGGCGCTTTAGCCACAGTCTGCGGCTTGCTTTCACGCTTCGGCTCAATCACGGCCTGTTTGCGTTCCTGACGCGGTGCAGTCTGCGTCTGGCGCGGTTTGGTTTCCGTTGTCGGCGCGTTTGCCGTTGCTTGCGGTTGTGCATTGCTACCGCGAATCGGCGCGACGGTTGCAGGTTCAGTTGGCAGCGTAGAGTTGACCACCACGTTGTTCATCTGATCCTGGTTCTGAGGCTGCGTCAGTGCGTTGTTCAGATCGCCCTGAACCTCTACACGCTGCTGGCCCTCTGGCGTAGCAGGTGCCTGCCCTTCGGTCGGGGTAGAAGAGACTGGCGGCAAAGACACATCCTGCGGAGTCGTTGTATTACCCGCAGTCTGCTCTGCAGACGTGGTACCCGGTGCAGGCTGCGCACCGTTTGCCTGGTCGGTCGCATCGTTACCTGACAGGTTGATGCTCTTCTCGGTAGAAGCCGTCTGATCGGCTGAATTCGTTGAGGGTGCTTTCAGCGCGGAACCAATGCCGACAATCAGCAGCAGCAGTACCAGAACGCCCAGCCCCATCATGATGTACTGGCGGGAAGCCGGTTTCGCCGCTACCGCTTTTTTACGTTTACGCGGGCGACGCTCTACAGGCTCTTCGTCCATTGAATCTTCTTCGGACTCATAATCCTCTTCTTCTCGCTCATCACGCGCGTTACGGCTGCGTGAAGGGCGACGATCGTCTGCATCCAGATCAACATCGTCAAAGTTGATCTGCGGCTCGTTATCACGTTCTGAAGATTGACGAGAACGACCAGTACGACGATCGCTGGGATCGGGTTTCAGCTCGTCTTCTGGTTTGAATTCATCCATTTAACACCCCACTCAAAGGCTTATGCCAACGACTTTGCATTTCACCTGAAGCTAAACGACCACCGGTAACAGTGGCCTGACCTTTCTAGTTGTTACGCCTGCTGACAATCAGCGATAGCGCCAAGAACGACATCGTGCGGCACTCCGCCGCGCATTTCACTCTTCCCTATTGCAAGCGGGAGTACCAGACGCATCTCACCTGCCAATACTTTTTTATCGCGCATCATGTGGGGTAGATACGCCTGCGCAGACATCTCCTGCGGCCCTGTCACTGGCAACCCGGCACGTTCAAGCAGCGCAATAATGCGCGCTGTCTCTTCCGGTTTGAACTGACCCAGGCGCTCAGACGCACGCGCAGCCATGACCATACCGGCCGCGACCGCTTCGCCATGAAGCCAGTTGCCGTAGCCCATTTCCGCTTCGATCGCGTGACCAAACGTATGCCCCAGATTCAGTAAAGCACGTAAGCCCGTTTCGCGCTCGTCTGCTGCAACGACTTCTGCTTTCAGCTCACAACAACGACGAATACAGTACGCCAACGCTGGCCCGTCAAGGCGCAGCAGGGCATCCATATTCTCTTCCAGCCAGGTGAAGAACTCACCGTCAAGAATAATGCCGTATTTGATCACTTCTGCAAGACCAGACGCCAGCTCACGCTCAGGTAAGGTTTTCAGACAGTCGAGATCCACCACCACCGATGCCGGCTGGTAGAATGCGCCAATCATGTTTTTACCGAGCGGATGGTTGACGGCGGTTTTGCCACCAACAGAAGAATCGACCTGTGACAGCAAGGTCGTTGGGATCTGAATAAAGCGCACGCCACGTTGATAGCTGGCGGCTGCAAAGCCTGTAAGATCGCCTACAACACCGCCGCCGAGGGCGAGCAGTGTCGTATCGCGACCGTGCGGTTTTTGCAGAAGTGCGGTAAAGACGGTATCAAGCACCGTCAGGCTTTTATACTGCTCGCCATCGGGCAGAATCACACTGTCGACCTTCACGCCCGCCTGCTCAAGCAGGTGGCGCACGCGGTCAAGATAAAGCGGAGCCAGTGTCTCATTGGTGACCAGCATCGCCTGATCACCCGCTTTCAGTGGTAAGAAGGAAGCTGGGTCGTTAAACAAACCAGCCGCGATGGTGATAGGGTAACTACGTTCCCCGAGAGTAACTGTAATCCTCTCCATGACGCGACATCCACCTTAAATGCTTTTACCCGCAGGCGAGTGTATATAAAGCCAGAATCAGTTGCTTTCCAGCATATGAATAATCTGGTTTGCAACCACTTTAGCGCTCTGATCGTCAGTACGAATGGTCACATCAGCAATCTCTTCGTACAGAGGATTGCGTTCGCCTGCCAGGGCTTCCAGAACTTCACGTGGTGGCGTTTCAACCTGCAGCAGCGGGCGCTTTTTATCGCGCTGCGTACGTGCCAGTTGTTTTTCGATAGTTGTCTCAAGATAGACCACTACACCACGGGCGGAGAGACGGTTGCGGGTTTCGCGAGATTTAACAGAGCCGCCGCCAGTTGCCAGCACAATGCCCTGTTTTTCCGTGAGTTCGTTGATCACTTTTTCTTCTCGGTCACGGAAACCTTCTTCGCCTTCTACATCGAAGACCCAGCCCACATCCGCTCCGGTTCGTTTCTCAATCTCTTGATCAGAATCGTAAAATTCCATATTGAGTTGTTGAGCTAACTGACGCCCAATAGTGCTTTTGCCGGCACCCATAGGCCCAACCAGAAAGATATTGCGTTTCTCTGCCATTTTTTCGGTACTACTAAGACTATTCGTTAATGGTAATCCCCGCTTCGCAGACACCCAGCGTAGCAGGACATGAACTGAAACCTCATATGCAATAGAGCGAGAGTCAGACTAAAAATTATCTCAATACTCCGGCTTGTTTGGCAACTGATTAAATCACCGCACCAGACGCATAAGGTAATAAGACGTAAGTCCAACTCAAATCGGTACTCCTTGTATGCTAATTCATGCCCCACGTCAAACATCTGCAACAAACTGAATGCAAAATCATTGCGGGGATCGTTACCCATTAATGAATACCGACCAGGCGTGGCGTAATAAACACCACCAGCTCGCGCCGCTCGTTATCTTTGCCGTCGTGACGGAACAGTTGCCCAATCCAGGGGATTTTCCCCAGCCCAGGCACGCTATCACTCCCGGTTTTATTCTTTTGCGAGAAAATGCCGCCCAGCGCCAGCGTTTCTCCGCTTTTTACCTCCACCTGCGTTTCTATCTCTTGCTTATCAATTGCCAGCGTTTCACCATCGGCCTGCTGAAGCACCTGGCCCGGCATGTTTTCGCTGATGTGAAGCTTCAGACGCACGCGCCCTCCCGGCAGCACTACCGGCGTGACCTCCATCCCAAGCACGGCCTCTTTAAATTCCACTGAGGTCGCGCCGCTCTCGCCGCTGGAGACCTGATACGGAATTTCGCTGCCCTGCTTGATGCTGGCCGGTTGCATATGGGACGCCAGCAACCGTGGACTGGCGATAATATCCACCTGCTGTTTTTGCTCCAGAGCCGACAGTTCCAGATCCAGCAGCCTGCCGTTGATGCGCCCAATGTTAAACCCGACGTGCGTGGTTGCACTGGCGACCGACAGATCTGCCCCGAGCGTCGTGACCTGCCCCACTTTACCGGCCTCTGTAGCCTCTGCGAGATTCCATTTCACCCCCAGTTCACGCAGGCTTTTTTCGTTAATGGTGACGATATGGGCCGAAAGCTCCACTTGCTCAACGGGCAGGTCCATCTGCTCCGCCCAACGCTTTAGCACGTCCACGACGCTCTGATTATCCCGCACCCACAGTCGATTTGTGCGCTTATCGACGGATAAACTGCCCTTCGGGCTCAGGAGCCTTTCAGCGTTTTTTTGCACGTCTCCGGCATCCGCCCAGGTGAACGGAATGCTCTGTGAGACGAGCGGTGCCTCAAGCAACCGCCGTGCCTGCTGCTCGCGCTGCCAGGCGGCAGTATGGACATAAAAGATGCCGCCATCTTCCTGAAGGACCAGCCCGGCACTGGTCACCACCGTCTGTAGCGCCTGTCGCCAGGGCACGCGCGTTAAATTCAACGAAAGCGAGCCCGTCACATCCGGCGATACCACCAGATTACGGTTCTCCTGCGCCACTAGCGCCTGCAGCACCTGTACGACAGGGACATCATCCACCACGAGGGTGACGGGTTTTGGCGCGGCGGCCCACAGGGGCTGGCTGATCGCCAGCAGTAACAGCAGTATCCTTAACGTCACTTTTATGCGTTCCTTCTCGTTGCCATGTCCATTGCGTCGGTTCACACAGGTCCCCGACATCCACGGTCAGCTGTTGTTGATCCATCTTGCTCACCCGCCAGCCAGGCGGTAAACGTTCATCCCTTTTCACGCGGTGCCAGCGCTGTTGCCCGTCGCGCAAAATGCCGGTTTCCATGCTGCCACTCACCATTCCCTGATATCGCCACCGGGCGAGCTGTCCAACCGCGCAGCTATCCTCCGGGGGCTGGAAGGGATCGCGCATTCCAGTCAGAAACAGCAGCGAAAAGAGAATCAGGTAGCGCACCTTACTGCGCATGATCGCTCTCCAGCTGCAGGCTCAGGCGTAGCGTTGCGCCTTCAGGGACAAGGTTAAATGCGCTGATGCTCACCGCCTGCTGCGCGAGACGGGAAAACAGCGCTGGGACATCTGACCATAGCGCATCCAGCACCAGTTCCCCGCCGTTCTGCTGCGGTTTCCAGTGCACCAGTGCGGTTCTCTTGTCCTGAAAATCCAGCGGCGAGAAGGGTTGAACAGGCGGTATCTCGCGCCGGGCTGGCGCCACGGGTTGCCGTCCGGCCCCAGGCCACAACGCGGCATTCAATTGCCTGGCGCGAATGGATAACGCCTCAAGTTCTGCACACTTCAACCCAGCGGGCCGGACCAGAAGCCCCCATACGGCCACGGCAATAACCCCGGACACCACGCACCAGCAGATCACCCGCACAGAAGAGCGGATTTCTACCCAGCGTTGCAGACGTTGCTCCACGGCCTACCCCCGGCGCTTAAGCTGAAAAGTGAACACCCAGCGGCCCTGGCTATCCTGCTGCAGTTCACCAGCAGACCCGAAGCTAAACCCTGCCACCTGTTTCAGCGCATCCGTCATGGCCGCAAGCGCCGGGAGGGCGGAGGCATACCCGCTCACCGTAAGCACAGGCGGTTGATAACGTAACGCTGAAAGCCAGGCTTGCGCTGGCATCACGGCAGAGAGTGACTCCAGTGCCGGTTGCCATGCGACGGGCCGAGACGCCACCCCAGCCGTTGCTGGGGGTGCAGAGGGGCGCTGACGTGTTTTCAGTATTTGCTGCACCGCGTTGATTCCCGCCAGTTCACTCTGTAGCGCACGCAGCCTCACGTCATGGTTCATCCGCAGGCCAAGCCCGACGGTCAGCGTCACCAGCAATGAAGCGATAAACAGCACGCCCCAGAAGCGCAGGCAGCGCATCCGGCGCTGCTGTCGCCACGGTAAAAAATTCGCCGTGCTCATTCAGGCACCTCACTCATGGCCAACGCCAGCGCGACGGTAAAATCAGCACCGCACTCGGGTAAGGGAGGCTGGCAACTGACCAGCAGTTTCCAGGGGTCACGTGTGGCATCGAACTGAACGATGTCATCAGAAGAGAGCGCAAGCAGGGCCGCCAGCTCGATGACATCTTTCGCGTCTGTGACGTAGCGCCGTCCCCACTGGTGGCGCATCGCCCACAGCCACTGGTGCCGATCCCGCCAGGCGACGCACTGAGCAGGGGCAACGGCAGGCAGAAGATTCCCTAACGCGCCTGCATCCGGCGTGATAGCCGCTAACCGCAAGCGCAGCGTTTTTGCCAACAACAAAAGGGCATCGACTTCGTTGTTTTGCGCCGCCGTAACATGAAATGTGTTGCTGAACGTGTCCTCCACATAGTCAAAGCACAGCCCGTCTGTGGACATCTCCAGCTCCCGGGACAGCGTGGAAGCCACCCAGGAAACCTGCTCGCTGTCACGAAGGGCCATGGACGGGCGCGGCAGCGAGCGTTGTAACGTGCGCGCAGCGGGAAATGAGAGGAATACCCGGTGGTAATGGGGCAACGCCCGCCGCCAGTCGCGTAACGCGGCAACCAGATGTTCTGGCTTGAGAATTTTCCCGTCGCGGATAATCCCGTCTGCCAGGGAAACAGCCCACCAGCGCCGTAAACGCCACCCTGACTTCTCTTTGGTCAGCGCTACGATGAGCACCCTATCTTGTTGAATATGAATGCCCGTTTGCCAGGTTTTGAAAGCCATACTTCACGATCTCCTTATCGCCCGTCAGAGTGACGGCTATATCAATGAATCAGGCTTGCCTTTATACTACCGCGCGATTGTTTAGAAACTGCCCAAGTGAAACCAGATGGGAAATCTCCGGTGAAGTTCGTAAAGTATTTATTGATCCTTGCAGTCTGTTGCATTCTGCTGGGAGCAGGCTCGATTTATGGTTTGTACAAATATATTGAGCCGCAGCTACCTGATGTCGCCACGCTTCGTGATGTGCGACTCCAGATCCCAATGCAGGTCTATAGCGCCGATGGCGAGCTCATGGCGCAATATGGCGAAAAACGCCGTATCCCGCTGACCTTAAAGCAAATTCCTCCCGTGATGGTGAACGCTTTTATCGCCACCGAGGACAGCCGTTTTTACGAGCACCACGGCGTCGATCCGGTGGGGATTTTCCGCGCCGCCAGCATAGCGTTGTTCTCCGGTCATGCCTCTCAGGGGGCCAGTACCATTACGCAGCAGCTGGCGCGTAACTTCTTCCTCAGCCCTGAAAAGACGCTGACGCGTAAGATCAAAGAGGTGTTCCTCGCGATCCGCATCGAGCAGTTGCTGAGCAAAGACGAGATCCTTGAGCTTTACCTCAACAAAATCTATCTCGGTTACCGCGCCTATGGCGTTGGCGCTGCTGCGCAGGTGTACTTCGGTAAGCCGGTAGAACAACTCACGCTGAGCGAAATGGCGACCATCGCCGGTCTGCCGAAAGCGCCATCCACGTTCAACCCGCTCTACTCCATGGACCGTGCGACTGCGCGTCGTAACGTGGTGCTGTCGCGTATGCTGAGCGAAGGCTACATCAGCCAGACCGAGTACGACCAGGCACGCAGCGATGTTATCGACGCCAACTACCATGCGCCGGAAATCGCCTTCTCCTCACCGTATCTCACCGAGATGGTTCGTCAGGAGATGGTGAGCCGTTATGGCGAGAAGGCCTATGAAGACGGCTATCGCGTATACACCACAGTGACCCGCAAAGTTCAGCAGGCGGCACAGCAGGCCGTGCGTAACAACGTGATGGATTACGACATGCGCCACGGCTACCGCGGCCCGTCGAACGTGTTGTGGAAAGTGGGCGAAAGCGCGTGGGACAGCAAGAAAATCACCGACTCGCTGAAAACACTACCAACCTATGGCCCGCTGCTGCCAGCCGTTGTCACACAGGCCGATCCGCAGGAGGCCGTCGCTCTGCTGGCTGACGGCACGTCCGTCTCGCTGCGAATGGACGGGATCCGCTGGGCCCGTCCGTACCGCTCTGACACGCTGCAAGGCCCGACGCCGCGCAAAGTGACAGACGCGGTGCAGACGGGTCAGCAAATCTGGGTTCGCCAGGTGGGCGATGCGTGGTGGCTGGCACAGGTGCCAGACGTGAACTCCGCGCTCGTCTCCATTAATCCGCAAAACGGTGCGGTGATGGCGCTGGTCGGCGGGTTTGACTTCAACCAGAGCAAATTTAACCGTGCCACTCAGGCGCTGCGTCAGGTTGGCTCTAACATCAAGCCGTTCCTCTACACCGCCGCGATGGATAAAGGGCTGACGCTCGCCAGTATTCTCAACGACGTACCGATTTCCCGCTGGGATGCCGGTGCGGGTTCTGACTGGCAGCCGAAGAACTCTCCACCGCAATATGCAGGCCCAATTCGTCTTCGTCAGGGTCTGGGACAGTCGAAAAACGTGGTGATGGTTCGCGCCATGCGCGCCATGGGCGTTGACTATGCGGCAGAGTATCTGCAGCGCTTCGGCTTCCCGGCGCAGAATATCGTCCATACCGAATCGCTGGCGCTGGGCTCCGCGTCCTTTACGCCGCTTCAGGTCGCGCGCGGTTATGCGGTAATGACGAACGGCGGGTTCCTGATCGATCCGTACTTCATCAGTAAAATTGAGAACGACCAGGGCGGCGTGCTGTTCGAGGCGAAACCAAAAATCGCCTGTGCAGAGTGCGATATTCCGGTCATTTACGGCGATACGCAGAAGTCTAACGTACTTGAAAACAAAGACATGGAAGATGTCGCCATTTCTCAGGAACAGCAGAACTCAGCGGTACCACAGCCTCAGCTGGAGCAGGCTAATCAGGCGCTGGTTGCCCAGACCGGTGCGCAGGAGTATGCCCCGCACGTGATCAACACGCCGCTGTCGTTCCTGATTAAGAGCGCGCTGAATACCAATATCTTTGGTGAACCGGGCTGGCAAGGCACCGGCTGGCGTGCCGGACGTGATCTGCAGCGCCGCGACATCGGTGGGAAAACGGGGACCACCAACAGCTCGAAAGATGCGTGGTTCTCCGGTTACGGGCCGGGTGTGGTCACTTCTGTCTGGATCGGCTTTGACGATCACCGCCGCGATTTGGGTCGCACCACCGCCTCCGGCGCGATTAAAGATCAGATCTCCGGTTACGAAGGCGGCGCGAAGAGTGCGCAACCGGCGTGGGATGCATACATGAAATCCGTTCTGGAAGGCGTGCCGGAGCAGCCGCTAACGCCTCCGCCGGGCATTGTGACGGTCAACATTGACCGCAACACCGGGCAGCTCGCCAATGGCGGAAATAGCCGTGAAGAGTATTTCATCGAAGGCACGCAGCCAACCAGGCAGGCGGTGCATGAGGTGGGAACAGAAATTATCGATAACGGCGAAACGCACGAGTTGTTTTAAGCATAAAAATGCCCGGTAAAAACCGGGCAAAGAATTCCAGGCCGGGTAAGGCGAAGCCGCCACCCGGCTTTTTTATGGCCTACAGCCGCCCCTGCCCTTTCAACCACTCGCGTACCAGGAACAGGGCGCTCACGTTACGCGCTTCGTTAAAGTCTGGATCTTCCAGTAAATCCATCAGGTGCGCCAGCGGCCAGCGAACCTGCGGCAGCGGCTCCGGCTCGTCTCCTTCCAGCGATTCTGGATAGAGATCTTCCGCCACCACGATATTCATTTTGCTGGAAAAATAGGACGGTGCCATGCTCAGTTTTTTCAGGAACGACAGCTCATTCGCGCCAAAACCGACCTCTTCTTTCAGTTCACGGTTGGCGGCTTCGAAAACCGTCTCGCCAGGATCGATCAGTCCCTTGGAGAATCCAAGTTCGTAAGATTCAGTTCCTACCGCGTATTCACGGATCAAGATCAGGTGATCGTCAACGATGGGGACAATCATCACTGCTTCACGCGAAGAGGGGCGCATACGTTCGTAAACGCGACGCACACCGTTGCTGAACTCCAGGTCCACACTTTCCACATTAAACAGGCGCGATTTAGCGACGGTTTCAACGCTCAGAATGGTGGGTTTTTGTAGTGGTTTGCTCATCTTGACGGGTCTTTGCTGTGTGAACTGGCGTTATTGTGCGATATGCCGCACGGTTTGGGCAATGTCAATTGTACTTTATTTACATTTATGCAACGTAACTGGAATCAATCCTTAATTCAAAACAAATGTCAAGAGGTTGAAATGTTTCCAGGAATTTGCTGATATCGCGCCATCACAGGCTTTGCTATTATCATCGGTCACTGGGATGCGCTTCAGAATGCTCAAGTTCGACTCCATACTTGCCGATAGCCAACCACAGACTCTCATTCATGTTAAAGGTGCTACTGACTACACCTGTAAGATAAGTAAGATGGGGAAAGCATGAGCACCATTTTGATTGTTCTCACTGCTATGCTGGCCGCCGCGCTGGTTGCAGGGTGGGCGTACAGGCGTCGCGTACAGCGTCGATATCGACTGCCCTTTTTAAACGCTTTTGCGGGTGCGACGACACGTAAGCTCGCGCCTGAAGAACGCAGCGCCATTGAACACTACCTCGATAACCTGAACCGCGCTCAGCAGTCGCCAGGGCCAACGGGTGCCAGTACTGCGCCGGTTTCCCTCAATCTTAACGCACAAAGCGACACCGTGCTCTGCGTGACGCGCTCGATCACCCGTTACGGCATTACGACTGACGACCCTAACAAATGGCGTTATTACCTGGATTCTGTCGAGGTCCATCTCCCGCCATTCTGGGAACAGTACATTAATGATGAAAACAGCGTAGAGCTGATTCATACCGACTCCCTGCCGCTGGTTATCTCGCTAAACGGCCATCACCTCAATGAGTACGTGCATGAAGCGCCGCGCTTCGCTCTGGAACGGGCAAGTTCAACGCAGGCCAGCATTCGCGGTGAAGAGACAGAGCAGATTGAACTGCTGAACATTCGTCAGGAGACGCATGAAGAGTACGCCTTAAGCCGTCCGGATGGTATTCGTGAAGCGGTGCTGATTGTTGCGGCATTTCTGCTCTTTTTCTTCTGTCTGCTCACGCCAGATGTTTTCGTTCCCTGGCTGGCGGGCGGCGCAGTTCTGCTCCTGGCGGCCGGATTGTGGGGTCTGTTTGCCCCTCCGACGAAAACGTCGCTGCGTGAAATTCACTGCCTGCGTGGAACGCCAAAGCGCTGGGGTCTCTTCGGCGAGAACGATCAGGAGCATCTCAATAATATCTCGCTCGGTATTATCGACCTTATCTATCCGCGCCACTGGCAGCCGTGGATCGCCCAGGATTTAGGGCATAAAACCGATATCGATATCTACCTCGACCGCCACGTGGTGCGTCAGGGGCGTTATCTGTCTCTGCATGATGAAGTGAAAAACTTCCCGCTTCAGCACTGGCTTCGCAGCACGGTCATTGCTGGCGGCGCAGCGCTGGTCTTTTTGATGCTGCTACTTTTCGTGCCGCTGGATATGCCCATTAAGTTCACCCTGTCATGGATTAAAGGGGCGCAGACGGTGGAAGCCACCAGCGTGAAGCAATTGGAAGACGCCGGCATACGCGTGGGTGATACGCTGCGTCTGCAAGGGACCGGAATGTGTAACATCCATGCGCCTGGCGCATGGAACACGCGTCAGAATTCGCCGTTTATGCCGTTTGATTGTTCGCAAATTATCTGGAACGATGCGCCTCCGCTGCCGCTGCCTGAATCCGATGTCGTGAATAAAGCCACGGCGCTCACCGAGACGGTCAGCCGCCAGCTGCATCCGAAACCGGATGACGATTCCCGCGTTAGCCCTGCCCTGCGTTCGGCAATTCAGAAATCTGGCATGGTACTGCTGGATGACTTTGGTGAAATCGTTCTGAAAACAGAGGATCTCTGTTCTGCTCAGGACGAGTGCGTGCGGCTTAAAAATGCACTGGTGAATCTCGGGAACAGCAAGGACTGGGATGCACTGGTGAAACGCGCGGAAGCAGGACGCCTGGACGGCGTCAACGTGCTGCTGCGTCCGGTCAGCGCTGAATCTCTGGATAACCTGGTCGCCACCTCCACCGCGCCGTTTGTGATGCGCGAAACCACCCGAGCAGCCCAGGCGTTAAACAGCCCGGCTCCGGGCGGCTTTGTGATTGTCAGCGATGAGGGGAGCGATCTGGTTGATCAGCCTTATCCGCAAGTTGCGTTATATGACTACCCGGCTCAGGAGCAGTGGGGAGAGTTCCAGCGCCTTGCTCAAATGCTGATGCAAACGCCGTTCAGCGCGGAAGGGATCGTCACACGTATCTTCACAGACGCCAATGGCACGCGCCATGTCGACCTGCACCGAATGCCGGATAGCGCAGGATTGTGGCGTTATATCGGCACCTCTCTGCTGATGATGGCGATGCTGGCATGCATTTTCTGGAACGGCTTTATGGCCTTGCGCCGCTATCAGCGTTCGCGCACCCGGCTTGCTGAGATTCAGCAGTATTACGAAAATTGCCTCAATCCTAAACTCATCTCATCCTCTGAGAGCCTGATCGGATAACGTCACTGCGCGGCAAGTTGTGCTACCCTGTCGCGCACGTTTCTTCTGGCTGGAGTTCCCCTAAATGCATCTTGATATTGCCTGGCAGGAGGTCGATACCGTCCTGCTGGATATGGACGGCACGCTGCTTGATCTCGCCTTTGATAACTTTTTCTGGCAACAACTGGTGCCCGAAACATACGGTAAACAGCAGGGTATCTCTCCGGCAGAAGCGCAGGAATTCATTCGTTCGCAATATAGCGCCGTGCAGCATACGCTAAACTGGTACTGTCTGGACTACTGGAGCGAGCGCCTCGGTTTGGATATTTGTGCCATGACCACCGCCCAAGGGCCACGCGCGGTACTGCGCGACGATACGGTGCCGTTCCTGGATGCCCTGAAAGCCAGCGGTAAGCGCCGCATTTTGCTGACTAACGCGCATCCTCATAATCTGGCCGTGAAGCTGGAACATACCGGTCTGGCGTCACACCTTGATTTATTACTTTCCACCCACACATTTGGTTATCCGAAAGAGGATCAGCGGTTGTGGCATGCGGTGGCGGAAGAGACCGGTTTGCAGCCGGAACGTACGCTGTTTATTGACGACAGCGAGCCTATTCTGGATGCCGCCGCGACGTTTGGCATTCGCTATTGTCTGGGCGTGACCAATCCTGATTCCGGACTGGCTGAAAAAAGCTACCTGCGGCATCCGGGGCTGAACGACTATCGCCGGATGATCCCCTCACTCACCGTGAAGGAGACGCCATGAAAGAAAAAGCCTCTGATGGGGTAAGACTGGATAAATGGCTATGGGCGGCCCGGTTTTATAAAACGCGCGCCCTTGCCCGCGAAATGGTTGATGGTGGCAAAGTGCATTACAACGGTCAGCGCAGCAAGCCGAGCAAGATGGTTGAGCTGAATGCCACCTTAACGCTGCGCCAGGGTAATGATGAAAAAACGGTAGTGATTAAAGCCATTACCGAACAGCGACGTCCCGCAACCGAAGCCACACAGCTTTATGAAGAGACAGCTGAAAGCATTGAAAAGCGTGAGAAAACCGCGCTGGCGCGCAAAATGAACGCGCTGACGATGCCTCACCCGGACCGGCGACCGGATAAAAAAGAGCGCCGCGATCTGATGAAATTTAAACACGGTGAGACCGAGTAACCCTCACCTGCACGAGAGATGAAAATGGCCCAACACGACCAATTACACCGCTATCTGTTTGAACAATTCGCCGTGCGCGGCGAGCTGGTCACCGTATCCGAAACCTGGAAACAGATTCTGGAAAACCACAACTACCCGCTGCCGGTGAAAACCCTGTTGGGCGAACTGCTGGTTGCCACCAGCCTGCTGACCGCCACGCTAAAATTCGCTGGTGATATCACCGTGCAGCTGCAGGGTGACGGCCCGATGACGCTGGCGGTGATCAACGGCAACAACCAGCAGCAGATGCGCGGCGTTGCACGCGTTCAGGGCGAAGTCCCTGAAAATGCGGATCTGAAAACGCTGGTCGGCAATGGCTATCTGGTGATCACCATCTCCCCGGAGGAAGGCGAGCGCTATCAGGGCGTGGTCGGGCTGGAAGGCGATACCCTGTCAGCCTGCCTGGAAGACTACTTCATGCGGTCTGAACAGCTGCCAACCCGTCTGTTCATCCGCACCGGTGAAGTTGACGGTCAGCCTGCTGCTGGCGGTATGCTGCTGCAGGTTCTGCCTGCACAGGATGCGCAGACCAATGATTTTGAGCACCTGGCGACCCTGACCGAAACCGTCAAAGCAGAAGAGCTCTTCAACCTGTCGGCGACCGACGTGCTGTGGCGTCTGTACCACGAAGAAGAAGTGACGGTATACGACCCGCAGGCCGTGGAGTTCAAGTGCACCTGCTCCCGCGAGCGCTGCGCGGGCGCCCTGAAAACGCTGCCTGACGAAGAGATCGACAGCATCATGGCGGAAGACGGTGAAATCGACATGCACTGTGACTACTGCGGTACGCACTACGTGTTCAATTCGATGGATATCGCCGAGATCCGCAATAACGCCTCCCCGGCGGATCCGCAGGTTCACTAAGATCTGAGCCTGTCGCCCGGCGGCGCTATGCTTGCACGGGCCTACAATGAATTGTGCAATATTTTGATATTATTGCCAATTGTAGGCCGGGTAAGCGTAGCGCCACCCGGCAAGAAAGAGCGCTAACGCCACTGCGCGTTGTTGTAACTGTCGTAACTCATATCGACACGTTCCCCGAAAATCTCAATATCCGCCCAGGGCTTCACGACAGATTTCACCTTCCCCTGCCGTAATGCGCGGTCAAGTTCTTCTCTGGTCAACCCCTCCGGCATTTTCCACGCGTCCCCGGCGATCCTCCAGCCTGTGTCGGTTCGTGTGTAGGCCATTATGGTGCGATCGGTAAATTGATATAGAACGGCTTCCGGCTTGCCGTCTCCGTTTAGATCAAGCGGCATGAGTAAACAGTTACTCTGGGCGCTATCGCAGCTCTCAAAGCGATACTGATTGCTGAGCATGGCTTGCCACAATGCCTTATCAGGACGGGCCATTCCCGGCGCAAGCTGGATCTGTTTTTCCAGCATCGCGGCGGTCATCTTCCCTGCCCTCACGGCTTCCAGAGAGCAGACCCTTTACCTCACGCTGGCGTTTTGGGTTAGCGATAAACTGCGGATCGTTTTGAAGCGTGAGCATTGCCTCTCGACCCTTTCGTCCGGCGTTGCTGAGCATGTACAGGCTAACCTGATCCGCGGTTATTCTGCCGTCCTGATAGCGGGCCATATGGCTTGCAACGCTGATACGCCATGGGTCAAGCACAGGGGTGTGGATCAAAATCAGGAAGGCGAGAGAAAGCAAACCAGCGGCCGGTGTAACGTACGCCTGAATCTTCTGCGGTTCACGGCGGTTAAACACAATGCTGACGCAAAAACCGACGGCCCATACCAGCGCCACCGTCGTTATCAGCACGCCGTAAAGACGCTCTGGCGACCAGCCGTACTGTGAAATACGCAGCCAAAGTGCCCAGGCTGCGAGGACGGGATAAGCAGGCGAGATAGCGACGGCAAGTCGAACCATTCCACGAAGGGGTGCGAAGTAAGGAAGCGCTTGACGTTGCGGATGCCAGACTATTGTTACCAGAAATAACAGCAATAGCGCTAGCGTGGTTAACAATCCCGCTGCGGATATCCGCGCTGAAATGGCCTCAAAGCCAACAAAGGGCAATGCGACAATAAAGAGCAGCGCCAGTGCTGCCATCAGGGGAAGCAGGCCAGTTGCAATAAGCGTGAGCAGCTTCTGCAATGCCAGAATCAGCCGTACCTGGACGCGGGCCAGCACTGCTGCACTTGCCGAAACCACGCCAATCGCCACTGAAATAAACCAGTCAGTATTGAAGAAAAGGCGATCAAAAAAGCGTATTCCAATGAGTTCGAACAGTTCAGCCCAGAGGAAAAGCACCAGCCAGAAGAGGCCATTCGAAACAAAAACGAGGAGTAATGTCAGGGCGTTATGCCAGTTTTTATCGTAGAAATCGCTGTAAAACGGATCCGTGGACACGGGCTCCAGACGCCTTTGAAGCCATGGCAGCAGGAAAAGCGTCATCAGCAGAAGGTGAACGCCGAAAAAGAGCACGGCATCTCTGATATCCCAACTCTCCAGCCCGGCAACGCTCCACTTAAGCCAGCCCCCCATACCCGCGACAGCCACACCAATAATCCCCAGCGCCAGCCACAAAAGCGGCTTTCTGATCGAGGTAATTGAAAGTGAGAACGTGGTGGTCATCATCACGGTGGCGGGTATCACGCACAGTAACCACAGCGTATCTGAGGGCAATTTTGCGTAGTCGATATACCACGTGATTAAATAGCAAATCACTCCCTGTAATGCGCCCGCCAGCACGATAGTGACGCACGTAGAAGGGGATAACGTTTCGCTGTTTTCCATCTTTCATCCCTTATTCACGAAAAGCCTATTCTCCCACCAACGGGACTCACTGGCGTCCACCCCAAAATCCGAAATCTTTTTAGCAAGAGACATGAATCGTTTTTCATACTGTAACCATTACGTAATTTTCTTACGTGTATGCGATTACATTCACATTCCTTCGGTTAAATTCACCAGCCCTTAACCTTTTAGGAACATTTTCCACAACCAAAAAGCGATTCCTGCGATAATCCGCCTGCGCTGTGACTGGAGTCGCAGCGTTTTCCGTTAGTAAGGGTTTTGTCCAGATACGTAAATCTATGAGCCCCGTCGCGGTTAACAACCTCAGAAAAACCCTACAATTTCAGGCAGTACATATTGGCTAAGGAGCAGTGATATGCGTGTTACTGGTTTAACCCCGCAAGATCTCATGGCTTATGGTATTCACGACGTCCAGGAAATCGTCTACAACCCCGATTACGATACGCTGTATCAGGAAGAGCTCAATCCAGCACTGGAAGGATACGAGCGAGGTGTGTTGACAAACCTTGGTGCTATCGCCGTCGATACCGGTATTTTTACCGGTCGTTCGCCGAAAGATAAGTATATCGTCCGAGACGAAACCACCCGCGATACGCTGTGGTGGGCTGATAAGGGCAAAGGGAAGAACGACAACAAACCGCTCTCCCCGGAGACCTGGCAGCATCTGAAAGGGCTCGTCACTCACCAACTCTCCGGCAAGCGCCTGTTCATTATCGACGCTTTCTGCGGCGCTAACGCCGACACCCGACTTTCCGTGCGTTTCATTACCGAAGTGGCCTGGCAGGCGCATTTCGTGAAAAACATGTTTATTCGTCCTACCGACGAAGAGCTGCAGGACTTCACCCCAGATTTCATCGTGATGAACGGTGCGAAATGCACGAATCCACAGTGGAAAGAGCAGGGTCTGAACTCCGAAAACTTTGTTGCCTTCAACCTGACCGAGCGTATCCAGCTGATTGGCGGTACCTGGTACGGCGGCGAGATGAAGAAAGGGATGTTCTCGGTCATGAACTACCTGCTGCCGCTGCGCGGTATCGCCTCCATGCACTGCTCGGCGAACGTCGGCGAGAAAGGCGACGTGGCGGTATTCTTCGGCCTGTCCGGCACCGGTAAAACTACCCTGTCCACGGATCCGAAACGTCGTCTCATTGGCGATGACGAACACGGCTGGGACGACGATGGCGTGTTTAACTTCGAAGGCGGCTGCTACGCGAAGACCATTCGCCTGTCTGAAGAGGCAGAACCGGATATCTTCCACGCGATCCGCCGCGATGCGCTGCTGGAAAACGTCACCGTGCGTGCAGACGGCTCCATCGACTTCGACGATGCGTCGAAAACGGAAAACACCCGCGTCTCTTACCCGATCTACCACATCGACAATATCGTGAAGCCGGTTTCAAAAGCGGGTCATGCTACGAAGGTGATTTTCCTGACGGCGGATGCGTTCGGCGTGCTGCCACCGGTTTCCCGCCTGACTGCCAGCCAGACGCAGTACCACTTCCTCTCGGGCTTTACCGCCAAGCTGGCGGGTACCGAGCGCGGCGTGACCGAGCCAACCCCAACCTTCTCCGCCTGCTTCGGCGCGGCCTTCCTGTCGCTGCACCCGACGCAGTACGCTGAAGTGCTGGTGAAACGCATGCAGGCATCCGGCGCGCAGGCTTACCTGGTGAACACCGGCTGGAACGGTACCGGCAAACGTATCTCCATCAAGGATACCCGCGCGATTATCGACGCGATTCTGGATGGTTCTCTGGACGACGCTGAAACCTTCACGCTGCCAATGTTTGACCTGGCGATCCCAACGTCGCTGCCGGGTGTGGATACGCATATCCTCGACCCGCGCAATACGTACGGTTCGC
Source organism: Enterobacter sp. JMULE2 (assembly GCF_013337145.1). Lineage (NCBI taxonomy): Bacteria > Pseudomonadati > Pseudomonadota > Gammaproteobacteria > Enterobacterales > Enterobacteriaceae > Enterobacter > Enterobacter sp. JMULE2. The sequence goes on along the minus strand of NZ_SGWD01000011.1, from coordinate 223,197 downwards.
CGGAGCAGTGGCGTGAGAAAGCGGAATCGCTGGCGAAGCTGTTTATCGAGAACTTCGAGAAGTACACCGATACCCCGGCGGGTGCTGCGCTGGTGAGTGCGGGTCCAAAACTGTAGTCCATGTCGGGTGGCGGCTTCGCCTTACCCGACCTACAAAAAAGGGTGGCGAGTGCCACCCTTTTTTTAACTCTCTTTCACCTGCCCCCGCGTCACCGGTACCGGCAGCCAGGCGCGAATGCTCAGCCCACCCCGTTCGCTGGTGCCAATCTCCAGCAATCCGTTATGGTTATCGATAATACGCTGCACAATCGCCAGGCCTAAACCGGTTCCGCTGGTGCTGCGCGCGCTGTCGCCACGCACAAACGGCTGGAACAGATGCTTACGCTGCTCAGGCTTAATGCCAGGGCCATCGTCTTCCACCTGGAACCAGGCGCGGTTGAGTTCAGACCCGCTGCTGACTTTAATCCAGCCATTGCCGTAGCGAGCCGCGTTGACCACCATGTTCGCCACTGCACGTTTGATGGAGAGCGGGTGCATGCGTACCTGGATCTCCCCCGCCTGCAGGTCGGTATCAATTTCACGCTCGTAGCCGCTCTCCGCCGCCACCACCTCGCCCAGCACCGCGTTCAGGTCAGCCATTTCCATCGGCATCTCCTGCCCGGTGCGCAGGTAATCGATGAACTGCTCAATGATGGCGTTACACTCTTCGATGTCCTTATTGATGGACTCGGCAAGGTAACCGTCCTCTTCCCCCATCATCTCCGTCGCCAGACGAATACGCGTCAGCGGCGTGCGCAGGTCATGGCTAACCCCCGCCATCAGCAGCGTACGGTCATCCGCCAGCTGCTTCACGCCTGCCGCCATATGGTTAAACGCACGCGTTACCGAACGCACTTCTGAGGCGCCATACTCGCGCAGCGGTGGAGGAATTATCCCTTTACCGACCTGCAGCGCCGCGTGCTCCAGGTCGACCAGCGGTCGGTTCTGTATACGGATAAACAGCCACGCGCCACCTATCGCCAGCAGCATGATGGCCAGTGTGTAGCGGAACAGCGGCGAGAAGTCGCCCTGATGGATTTCGGTCAGCGGGACGCGCACCCAGATGTTGGGTGAGAGCCAGGTTTTCAGCCAGACGACGGGCGAGCTTTTGTTGACCTCAACGCGCACTTCCGTTGGGCCGCCCAATTGCTGCGCCATCTGCTGGCTGAGGAATTCGTAGTGCTGTGCCCAGCGCAGGCCAGCGTCTTCCGCCGCTTCGTTGGAGTAGAGCGAAATGCCCAGTTCACGGTAGATTTCACGGCGAAACGCCGGGGGAACAACCAGCTGCGTGCCGTCCTCCAGCTGCAGCTTATCGGTCATCAGCATACGGACTTCGTAGGCAAGGACCTTATTAAACTGCTGGAGGCTCGGCAGGATCGCAAAGTTCAGCACCACCAGATAGGTCGTCACCAGGCTGACGAACAGCAGGGTGACGATCAATAACAGGGTGCGGGCAAACGAGCTTCGCGGCGAGAAGCGCATTCGCCTCATGCTTTAGAGCCGTCCGGGACAAACACGTAGCCCAGACCCCACACGGTCTGAATATAACGAGGATGCGCAGGATCTTCTTCCACCATGCGGCGCAGGCGGGAAATCTGCACGTCGATGGAGCGTTCCATTGCGGAGTATTCGCGACCGCGCGCCAGGTTCATCAGCTTGTCACGGGAGAGCGGCTCACGCGGGTGGCTGACCAGCGCTTTCAGTACCGCAAACTCGCCGCTGGTGAGCGGCATTGGCTCGTCTTCACGGAACATCTCACGGGTGCCGAGGTTCAGCTTGAACTTACCGAAGGCAATCACCGCTTCTTCCTGGGAAGGAGCGCCCGGCAGTTCGTTCGCCTGACGGCGCAGCACGGCGCGAATACGCGCCAGCAGTTCACGCGGGTTAAACGGTTTTGGAATGTAGTCGTCTGCGCCAATTTCGAGGCCCACGATACGGTCAACCTCTTCGCCCTTCGCCGTCACCATGATGATTGGCATCGGGTTGCTCTGGCTGCGCAGACGGCGGCAGATGGAAAGCCCGTCTTCGCCCGGTAGCATCAGGTCAAGGACCATCAGGTGGAAAGATTCACGGGTCAGCAGACGGTCCATCTGCTCAGCGTTCGCGACGCTACGAACCTGGAAGCCCTGCTCGGTCAGATAACGCTCAAGCAGCGCGCGCAGGCGCATGTCGTCATCCACGACCAGAATTTTGTAGTTTTCTTGCATTGTGTGTACTCCCAAAGGTTCGGATAGTCTTTGTAACAGCGTATTCTAAAAAAGTGCACGTATTCGACCAGCTAATTCTGGTATAAATTCTAGTCGAAATTGTTACAAAGCATATTTAACAGCAGCTTATCTGCTCATTTCATCACATAAATCATTATTAATCCTGTCTGTTACACTGTGTGGTACGTATTGTGCGCAAGACAGTAAACCGGCAGCAAAGGCTTCACCATGAAAACGCCCCTGATCACCCGCGAAGGGTACGAGAAACTCAAAAAAGAGATGGATTACCTGTGGCGCGAAGAGCGTCCCGAGGTGACCAAAAAAGTCACCTGGGCCGCAAGCCTGGGCGATCGCAGCGAAAATGCGGATTACCAGTACAACAAAAAGCGACTGCGTGAGATCGACCGCCGGGTTCGCTACCTGACGAAGTGCCTTGAGAACCTGAAAATTGTCGATTACTCCCCGCAGCAGGAGGGCAAAGTGTTCTTCGGCGCGTGGGTTGAAATTGAAAACGATGACGGCAACACCCTGCGGTTTCGCATTGTTGGCTACGATGAAATTTTTGGTCGTAAGGATTACATCTCCATCGACTCACCCATGGCGCGTGCGCTGCTGAAAAAGGAGGTGGGCGATCTGGCCGTCGTTCAGACCCCTTCCGGTGAAGCCAGCTGGTACGTGAACGAAATCGAGTACGTTAAATAGTCCGAGAGCGCCCTCCCCGGCTGGCATTTTGCCGTGTCAGCCCGTATAACTATCCCCTGATTTTTCGACTCAACAGATGATAAAGCCATGATGAAAGATTCGCTCTGCCGCATTATTGCGGGTGATATTCAGGCCAGAGCCGAACAGGTAGAAGCTGCCGTTCGCCTGCTTGATGAAGGGAACACCGTGCCGTTTATTGCACGCTATCGTAAGGAAGTCACCGGCGGTCTGGATGACACGCAGCTGCGTAACCTGGAGACCCGTCTGGGCTATTTGCGCGAGCTGGAAGAACGTCGTCAGGCGATCCTCAAATCCATCGGCGAACAGGGCAAACTGACCAGCGAGCTGGAAAGCGCCATTAACGGTACCCTGAGCAAAACCGAACTTGAAGATCTCTATCTGCCGTATAAACCGAAGCGCCGCACGCGCGGGCAGATTGCGATTGAAGCGGGCCTTGAGCCGCTGGCCGACCTGCTGTGGAACGAGCCGTCCCACGATCCCGATACCGAAGCGGCGAAATTTATCGACGCTGACAAAGGCGTAGCGGACACCAAAGCCGCCCTCGACGGCGCGCGCTACATTCTGATGGAGCGTTTCTCTGAAGACGCCGCCCTGCTCGCTAAAGTGCGTGATTACCTGTGGAAGAATGCCCACATCGTCTCTACCGTCGTCACGGGCAAAGAGGAAGAAGGCGCGAAATTCCGCGACTACTTCGATCACCACGAACCGATCTCAACCGCCCCTTCACACCGCGCGCTGGCGATGTTCCGCGGCCGCAACGAAGGCGTGCTCCAGCTCTCCCTGAACGCCGACCCGCAGTTTGACGAGCCGCCGAAAGAGAGCCACTGCGAGCAGATCATTATCGATCACCTCGGCCTGCGCCTGAACAACGCCCCGGCGGACAGCTGGCGTAAAGGCGTGGTGAGCTGGACCTGGCGTATTAAGGTGCTGATGCACCTCGAAACCGAGCTGATGGGCACCGTACGCGAGCGCGCCGAAGACGAAGCCATTAACGTTTTCGCCCGCAACCTGCACGACCTGCTGATGGCCGCCCCTGCTGGCCTGCGCGCGACCATGGGCCTCGATCCGGGCCTGCGTACCGGCGTGAAGGTTGCCGTCGTTGACGGCACCGGCAAGCTTGTCGCCACCGACACTATTTACCCGCACACCGGTCAGGCAGCGAAAGCGGCCGTCGTGGTGGCGGCGCTGTGCGAGAAGTACAACGTGGAACTGGTCGCCATCGGCAACGGTACGGCCTCACGCGAAACCGAGCGTTTCTACCTCGACGTGCAGAAACAGTTCCCGAAAGTGACGGCGCAGAAAGTGATCGTCAGCGAAGCGGGCGCATCCGTCTATTCCGCGTCTGAACTGGCAGCGCTGGAGTTCCCGGACCTGGACGTTTCCCTGCGCGGCGCGGTCTCTATCGCACGCCGTTTACAGGATCCGCTGGCCGAACTCGTTAAGATCGATCCGAAATCCATCGGCGTGGGCCAGTATCAGCACGACGTGAGTCAGACGCAGCTGGCGCGCAAGCTGGATGCAGTGGTGGAAGACTGCGTAAACGCCGTCGGCGTTGACCTGAACACCGCCTCCGTTCCCCTGCTGACCCGCGTGGCGGGCTTAACCCGCATGATGGCGCAGAACATCGTCGCCTGGCGTGATGAGAACGGCCAGTTCCAGAACCGTCAGCAGTTGCTGAAGGTGAGCCGTCTGGGGCCGAAAGCCTTTGAGCAGTGCGCGGGCTTCCTGCGTATCAACCACGGCGATAACCCGCTCGATGCCTCTACCGTTCACCCGGAAGCCTATCCTGTGGTGGAGCGCATTCTGGCCGCGACCCAGCAGGCGCTGAAAGACCTGATGGGCGACAGTAGCGCGCTGCGTAACCTGAAAGCATCGGATTTCACCGACGAGCAGTTTGGCGTGCCGACGGTTAGCGACATCATCAAAGAGCTGGAAAAACCGGGCCGCGATCCGCGCCCTGAGTTTAAAACCGCGACCTTTGCCGACGGCGTGGAGACCATGAACGACCTGCTGCCGGGCATGGTGCTGGAAGGTGCGGTCACTAACGTCACCAACTTTGGCGCGTTTGTGGATATCGGCGTGCATCAGGACGGTCTGGTCCATATCTCTTCCCTCGCCGACAAGTTCGTTGAAGACCCGCATACCGTGGTCAAAGCGGGCGATATCGTGAAGGTGAAAGTGCTGGAAGTGGATCTGCAGCGCAAGCGTATCGCCCTGACCATGCGTCTGGACGAGCAGCCGGGCGAAACCAACGCGCGCCGCGGCGGCAACGGCGGCGGTCGCGAGCAGCAGCGTCCGGCAGCGAAGGCCGCGAAACCGCGCGGGCGTGACGCGCAGCCTGCGGGCAACAGCGCGATGATGGATGCGCTGGCAGCGGCAATGGGTAAGAAACGCTAAGGTTGTCAATGCCCGGTGGCGCTACTGTATGACCGGATACATAGGTGACAGATCAGACCGGGAACATAGGTAACACTTTTCAGTCTATCCGGAGCACACTCTCGGTTTTTCGGTCGTAGTACGCAAGCGTTATTCCGTTAAAGATGATGGCCTCAAGGCCATCATCCTGTTCTTCCAGCATGATGTACTCATCAGTCAGCGCTTCACTCAGGAACACCGTCCCCTTTTTCCCCATATAGAGTGTCCCCCTCGATTTCACCCTGTAGACCGTACCGCCTTCCGGATACGCGTATTCAGGAACACGGCCATCCCAGTGTCGGTTCGAGGGGTGCCATACCGTTCCGGGCGTTGCACCCGCCAGAGCTTCATGCGGCCTTTCGTGGTTAAATTCTTCCCGGTAGTCACTGAACCACCGCTGTTGTTCTTCCATCGTCATGAAGGTGTTGCCCTGTTTCACCGCACTTTTCAGGGAGCGGTGCATTCGCTCATGACGGCCATTTTCTTCCGGATGCCCCTTCCTGATACGCTCAGGCCTGATGCCCAGCTTGATTAGCCAGACGGCAAGACGACTTAGTCCGGCTATCCCTGTTCCCGCGAAGGGCTGACCGTTATCGGTTCTGAGCACTTCCGGCAGACCGTATTCCAGGAACGCATCCGTCAGGCACTGTCTGACGAAGGGCTCACTCTCCCGGTCGGTTCCCCGGCAGCTCAGAAGATACCGGCTGTGATTGTCGGTCAGGGTGAAGGGATGGCAGTACTCTCTGCTCAGCAGCCTGAACTTGCCTTTAAAATCAGCGCTCCAGACCTGATTGTTCTCACTGATGGTGGTCAGGGGCTGGCGATTGCCCGGGGTCCTGCGTTTTCGCTTTTTATCCGGAACCAGGCCTTCACGCTTGAGGATATCGCCGATAGTGCTGGCAGCAGGTACGGTAAAATCGACATGATGATTGAGCAGCCACATCCGCAGTTTTTTCGGACCCCAGTCAGGGTGTTTTTGCCTCAGGGCCGTAAGCTGTCCGGCGATATCATCAGGAACCGTCCGGGAGTGGGAGTGTGGCGCGCGCGACCGGTCAGAGAGAGATGACAGGTCAGCGGGGTCAAAACGCTGAAGCCATTTATAGCCGGTTTTACGGCTGATGCCAAAAAGACGGCAAAGCGCGGAGAAGGAGTCCGTACCTGCATGGCAGGCACGGATAAAATCAAGGCGTTGCATAGGTCGGGTCTCAGTCCAGGGCATAGCGAGTCTCCTCTTCTATGCCAGTTATAACTGTTACCCATGTATCCGGTCTAAAGTGTTACCCATGTTTCCGGTTCATACCCTACGCTTACCGGGCCTACGATTTTGTAGGCCGGGCAAACGCAGTGCCGCCCGGCAAGCAGACCGCAGGGAATTAAAATAAATATGGTGACCCCATATTTAAACCACTATTTATCACTCCATTAACAAATAAGCTTTTTATTCCCTCCCGGGTAATTCTGCAAATATTGAGCAAGGTCAATCAGACCGCAAATTAATACGATTAACAACATTCCGTCACAGTTTTAATATTGCTGATAAAAACTATTCTCATTATCATCATTGTGTAGATTATTTAACCTCTCGTGGAATCAGGCGCTATGCAATTCACTCCAGACAGTGCATGGAAAATTACCGGTTTTACTCGTGAAATTAGCCCCGCCTATCGGCAAAAGCTCTTGTCACTTGGCATGCTACCCGGCTCGTCATTCCAGGTAGTACGCGTGGCCCCGCTGGGCGACCCCGTTCATATCGAAACCCGACGCGTCAATCTGGTACTGCGTAAGAAAGACCTCGCCTTAATTGAAGTCGAAGCGTTATCTCAATAACAAGCCAGCGGTTCAGTGAGTCTATTACAATGAAAAAATTAACTATTGGCTTAATTGGCAATCCTAATTCCGGCAAGACAACCTTATTTAATCAGTTAACCGGTGCGCGCCAGCGCGTCGGCAACTGGGCAGGCGTGACGGTTGAACGCAAAGAAGGCCAGTTCACGACGACGGACAATCAGGTCACGCTGGTTGACCTGCCGGGCACCTATTCGCTCACCACGATTTCATCCCAGACCTCGCTCGATGAGCAGATCGCCTGCCACTATATTCTGAGCGGCGATGCGGATCTGCTCATCAACGTGGTGGATGCGTCCAACCTTGAGCGCAATCTCTATCTGACGCTGCAGCTGCTTGAGCTGGGTATTCCCTGCATCGTGGCGCTTAACATGCTCGATATCGCAGAGAAGCAGAAATTGCGCATCGACGTCGATGCCCTCTCCGCCCGCCTGGGCTGCCCGGTGGTTCCGCTGGTCTCTACCCGCGGGCGCGGCATTGACGCCCTCAAGCTGGCCGTTGACCGCCACGCAGGTAACGCCAACGTTGAACTGGTGCACTACGCGCAGCCGCTGCTTCGCGAAGCCAGCCAGCTGGCGCAGGAGATGGACACCGCCATGCCTGCCAGACAGCGTCAATGGCTCGGCCTGCAGATGCTGGAAGGCGATATCTACAGCCGCGCCTATGCCGGTGACGCAGCAGATAAACTCGACGTGGCGCTGGCACGCCTGAGCGACGAGCTGGATGACCCGGCGCTGCACATCGCGGACGCGCGCTATCAGGCCATCGCCGCGATTTGCGACGTGGTCAGCAACGCCCTGACGGCGGAACCCAGCCGCTTTACCGCCGCCGTAGATAAGATTGTGCTCAACCGCTTCCTCGGTTTGCCCATCTTCCTGCTGGTGATGTACCTGATGTTCCTGCTTGCCATTAACATCGGCGGCGCGCTCCAGCCTGTCTTTGATGCCGGTTCCGTCGCGATATTCGTGCACGGTATCCAGTGGCTGGGCTATACCCTGCACTTCCCGGAATGGCTGACTATCTTCCTCGCCCAGGGGATTGGCGGCGGTATCAACACCGTGCTGCCGCTGGTGCCGCAGATCGGCATGATGTATCTGTTCCTCTCCTTCCTTGAAGACTCCGGCTATATGGCTCGCGCGGCGTTCGTGATGGATCGCCTGATGCAGGCGCTGGGGCTGCCGGGTAAATCCTTCGTGCCGCTGATCGTTGGCTTCGGCTGTAACGTGCCGTCGGTGATGGGTGCACGGACGCTTGATGCACCGCGCGAGCGGCTGATGACCATCATGATGGCGCCGTTTATGTCCTGCGGCGCGCGTCTGGCCATCTTTGCGGTCTTTGCCGCCGCTTTCTTTGGTCAGCAGGGCGCGCTGGCGGTCTTCTCGCTGTACGTGCTCGGCATCGTGATGGCAATCCTGACCGGTCTGATGCTGAAGCACACCATTATGCGCGGTGAAGCGTCACCGTTCGTGATGGAGCTGCCGGTTTACCACGTACCGCATCTGAAGAGCCTGGCGATCCAGACCTGGCAGCGCCTGAAAGGCTTCGTGCTGCGCGCCGGTAAAGTGATTGTCATCGTCAGTATCTTCCTGAGCGCGCTGAACAGCTTCACGTTGAGCGGTCAGGCGGCAGATAACATCAACGACTCTGCCCTCGCCTCCGTCAGCCGCGTCATCACGCCGGTCTTCAAACCGATTGGCGTGCAGGAGGATAACTGGCAGGCGACCGTTGGCCTGTTCACCGGCGCAATGGCGAAAGAGGTGGTTGTCGGGACGCTGAACACGCTCTACACCGCAGAGAACATTCAGGAGCAAGAGTTCAATCCGGCAGAGTTTCACCTCGGCGACGAACTGCTGGGTGCCGTTGAGGAAACCTGGCAGAGCCTGAAAGACACCTTCAGCCTGAGCGTGCTGGCGAATCCGATTGAGGCCAGCAAAGGCGACGGCGAAATGGCGACCGGCGCCATGGGCGTGATGAGCGAGAAATTCGGCAGTGCGTCAGCGGCCTACAGCTACCTCATCTTCGTGTTGCTGTACATTCCGTGCATCTCGGTAATGGGGGCGATTGCCCGTGAGTCCAGCCGCGGCTGGATGGGCTTCTCCATTCTGTGGGGGCTGAATATCGCTTACTCCCTGGCGACGGTGTTCTATCAGACCGTTAACTTCAGCCAGCACCCGCGTTACAGCCTGGTCTGCATCCTGGCGGTGATCCTGTTTAACGTGATGGTGATGGGCCTGCTGCGCCGGGCGCGGAGCCGCGTTGATATCAACCTGCTGGCGACGCGTAAAACGCCGACCTCCTGCTGCAACAGCCCGGCTGGCGACTGTCACTAAGGGGCAAACAGATGGCATCGTTGATTCAGGTTCGTGATTTACTGGCGTTACAGGGGCGCATGGAGGCAAAGCAGCTAAGCCTCAGCCTGCATACGCCCCAGCCGATGATCGATGCCATGCTGGAAAGACTCGAAGCGATGGGAAAAGCCGTGCGCATTCAGGAAGAGCCGGACGGTTGTTTGTCCGGCAGCTGTAAACGTTGCCCGGAAGGGAAAGCCTGTCTCAGGGAGTGGTGGGCACTGCGCGAATAAAGCCGGACAGCGCCGAACAAAACTCGCCAGGGTGCGAGATAAACGGCGCGTGTGCCGCTTTAGCGACCACCAACGATTGGCTCTCCGGCCACAGATCATCCAGCAGCGGAACCACCTTGCGCGGCACCAGCCCGTCCAGATAACCATAAATACGCAGATGCGGGACCGCCAGCGACGCCAGCGGTTCACGCAGATCGACCGTTTTCAGGATCTCAAGCCCCCCGTTAAGCACCTCAACGTCAGGCATCGGCAGCGAGAGCACGGTCTGTTTCAGCGTGCGCGCATCCTGACGCGCGGTTTCTGTTCCCATCGTCTGCAGCGCGAGAAAACGTTCCACCGTCCGCTGGAAGTCTTCGCTTAGCTGCTGCTGGAACCCGGCCAGCACTTCAGGCTTGATACCCGGCCACGCATCCTGCGCGCTAAAACTCGGGGACGAGGCCACGGTAACCAGCGCGCTCACGCGCCCGGGGTTATCCAGCGCAATTTTGCTTGCCACCAGCCCACCCAGGCTCCAGCCCAGCCAGACGGCGTTTTGCGGCGCGGCATCCAAAACCTGCTGCGCCATCTCATCAAGCGACATCGCGCCAAAGCCGCGGCTGCGGCCATAGCCCGGCAAATCCACCAGATGCAGCGTAAATTGCGAGGCGAGTTCCTCACTTACGCAACGCCACACTTCCGCATTCAGTCCCCATCCGTGCAGCAGCACAAGATGACAATTTCCCGTCCCGACGGTCTGCCACCACAGCGTCTTCATCAGCTATCGTTCTCTTTTTTACATGGAGGTTGCCTATGCTAACAGTGCCCGGCTTGTGCTGGCTATGCCGAATGCCGCTTGCGCTCAGCGCGTGGGGGATGTGTTCCGTCTGTACCCGCTCGCTGGAAGGACGGATCGCCGGGTGTCCGCAGTGTGGGTTACCGGCGGTCAGCCTGGCGATCCCCTGCGGTCGCTGCCTGAAAAAAGCGCCGCCGTGGCAAGCGCTTGTGGCGGTGGATAATTATGTTCCGCCGCTCAGTTCGCTTATCCACGCGCTGAAGTTTTCTCACCAAAGCGTACTGGCGACGCCCCTTGCCCGCTTGCTGCTTCTCGCCGTTTTGCAGGCACGACGAACGCGCGCGCTGCCGCGGGTCGACATGCTGATGAATGTCCCCCTGCACCACCGTCGCCACTGGCGGCGCGGCTATAACCAAAGCGACCTGCTCTGTCGTCCGCTCGCCCGCTGGCTCGGATGCCGTTACGCTGCCTCAGCGCTCAGGCGCGTGCAGGCAACCGCAATACAGCATCAGCTCAGCGCCCGGCTTCGCAAAAGAAACCTGAAAAATGCCTTTCGCCTTGAATTGCCGGTTCACGGCCTCCATATCGCGCTTGTGGATGATGTCGTCACCACGGGCAGTACCGTTGCTGAACTTTCCCGACTGCTTTTGCAAAGCGGCGCCGCGTCGGTTCAGGTATGGTGTCTGTGCCGTACCTTGTAGCCCTTCTTCAATGGGCGTATGATTATACCCAGGTAATTTAGTCAACTATTAGGCCAAAGCTATGATCCGTATTTCCGATTCTGCACAAGCGCACTTTGCCAAATTGCTGGCAAATCAGGAAGAAGGGACGCAGATCCGCGTGTTTGTGATCAATCCAGGCACTCCGAATGCAGAATGTGGTGTCTCGTATTGTCCTCCGGACGCTGTGGAAGCAACTGACACCGCCCTTAAATTTGAACAGCTCACCGCGTACGTCGATGAACTGAGCGCGCCGTATCTTGACGATGCGGAAATCGACTTTGTCACCGACCAGCTGGGCTCTCAGCTGACCCTGAAAGCACCGAACGCGAAAATGCGTAAAGTGTCTGACGATGCCCCGCTGATGGAGCGCGTTGAGTATCTGCTGCAATCGCAGATCAACCCACAGCTGGCAGGACACGGTGGCCGTGTAACCCTGATGGAAATCACGGAAGACGGTCTGGCGATCCTGCAGTTCGGCGGCGGCTGTAACGGCTGTTCTATGGTCGATGTGACCCTGAAGGAAGGGATCGAGAAGCAGCTGCTGAACGAATTCCCGGAACTGAAAGGCGTGCGCGATCTGACCGAGCACCAGCGCGGCGAGCACTCTTACTACTAATTCAGTACCCGTCTGTCTTGCCCGGTGGCGCTGCGCTTACCGGGCCTACAAAACAGTTACTGCATCCGAATCGTAGGCCGGGTAAGGCGAAGCCGCCACCCGGCTTTTGTTTTCCCGCAGCCCCCCCTCTATATGTTGACCTGCGTCTCATAATTCAAATTTAGCCTCCCAGGGTGATTCTCAATCACATCATGTTACCCGTATCATTCTCGTGGGCACTCAACACCCTTATAACAGCCGACTAAACTTAATGGTTTCGCAGGCATCAGTATGAGTGCCGTTAACGCTCTGTTCCTAGTTGGGACAATCGGAATTTGTCGTTGAAACAATGACGTTACCCATAACAATTCAAAGGCCAGGTAAATCATGCCATTAGTCATCGTCGCTATCGGTGTTGTGTTATTACTGCTCTTGATGATCCGTTTCAAAATGAACGGATTTATCGCTTTGGTTCTGGTGGCACTTGCAGTCGGTCTGATGCAAGGGATGCCGCTGGTGAAAGTCATCAGCTCGATTAAAGCCGGTGTCGGCGGTACGCTCGGCAGCCTGGCGTTGATCATGGGCTTCGGCGCCATGCTCGGCAAAATGCTGGCGGACTGCGGGGGTGCGCAGCGCATCGCCACCACGCTGATCGCCAAATTTGGTAAGAAGAATATCCAGTGGGCGGTGGTGTTAACCGGTTTTACCGTCGGTTTCGCGCTGTTCTATGAAGTGGGCTTCGTGCTGATGCTGCCGCTGGTGTTCACCATCGCGGCTGCGGCAAATATCCCGCTGCTGTATGTCGGTGTGCCAATGGCTGCGGCGCTGTCCGTGACCCACGGCTTCCTGCCGCCGCACCCGGGCCCAACCGCTATCGCCACCATTTTCCACGCAGATATGGGTAAAACCCTGCTGTTCGGTACGATTCTGGCAATCCCAACCGTGATTCTGGCGGGCCCGGTTTATGCGCGCTTCCTGAAAGGCATTGATAAGCCGATTCCGGAAGGTCTGTACAGCGCCAAAACCTTCACCGAAGAAGAGATGCCTGGCTTTGGCGTCAGCGTCTGGACCTCTCTGGTGCCGGTCATTCTGATGGCGATGCGCGCCGTGGCGGAGATGATCCTGCCAAAAGGTCACGCGTTCCTGGCGGTTGCGGAATTCCTGGGTGACCCGGTGATGGCAACGCTGATTGCGGTGCTGATCGCGATGTTCACCTTCGGTCTGAACCGCGGTCGTTCAATGGATCAGATCAACGACACGCTGACCTCTTCCATCAAAATCATTGCCATGATGCTCCTGATCATCGGCGGTGGCGGTGCGTTCAAGCAGGTTCTGGTCGACAGCGGCGTGGACAAATACATCGCTGCCATGATGCATGAAACCAACGTGTCGCCGCTCCTGATGGCCTGGTCTATTGCTGCAGTTCTGCGTATTGCGCTGGGGTCTGCAACCGTTGCGGCGATCACCGCAGGCGGTATCGTTGCCCCGCTGATTGCGACCACGGGCGTAAGCCCTGAGCTGATGGTTATCGCCGTCGGTTCCGGTAGCGTGATTTTCTCTCACGTGAACGATCCGGGCTTCTGGCTGTTCAAGGAGTACTTCAACCTGACGATCGGTGAAACCATCAAGTCCTGGTCCGCGCTGGAAACCATTATTTCGGTGTGCGGTCTGGTCGGGGTGCTGCTGTTGAATATGGTTGTCTGATGTATTAAGTCGGGTGGCGGCTACGCCTTACCCGACCTACATGAGCGCTACCGGATAATAAAAAACCCGCCACTGGCGGGTTTTTTATCACTTCTTCGCGGCTGCTCTTCTGCGCTTGTCCAAATCCTTAATCAGCCTGTTCACCCCGTCATCGGCAAACATCTTCTCAAGCGTTGTGGACAGCTTGCGACGCCAGTTCTTGTACTGATAGCTGGTGCCCGGGATGTTCACCGGCTCCGCCATATCAATCCAGTCTTCCGGCTGCAGGCCCAGCAGAGCGCTGTTGCTGTCGGCAATATAGCGCTGCAAACCACGGTTAAGCGTAGAGGTCATCGACATCAACGACGCCTTATGCCCGGCGCGTTTCGGCAGACAGCCCTGCTTGTGCAGCGCATCCAGCAGCCCCTGTTTGGAGAGTTCGCGATCCTGATACAGGCCGCGCAGAACCTCTTCATCAGGATAGAGTCCCAGCGTTTTACCGAGCGTCAGGTCGCCGCTTTCCCAATAGCCACGAAGCGTAGGAAGGTCATGCGTCGTCGCGACTGCCATTGACTGTTCAGGGTACGCTTGCGGCGCGCGGAAGGTTTTCTCATGGTCGTTTTCAAAATAGAGCACTTTGTAGGAGTAGACGCCGCTGTCGCGGAGCTTACTGACAATTTCCACCGGCACGGTACCGAGATCTTCACCGATCACCATGCACTGGTGACGCTTACTTTCCAGCGCCAGGATCGACAGCAGATCGTCAACCGGGTACTGCACGTACGCCCCGTGGTCGGCCGTTTCACCGTACGGGATCCACCACAGGCGCAGCACGGACATCACGTGGTCGATACGCAGCGCTCCGCAGTTCTGCATGTTCGCGCGCAGCAGGTCGATAAACGGCTCGTAGGCGCGCGCCGCCATCACGTGCGGATCCATCGGCGGCAAGCCCCAGTTCTGGCCGAGCGGGCCAAGGATATCCGGCGGCGCGCCGACGGAGGCTTTCAGACAGTAAAGCTCGCGGTCACACCAGGTTTCCGCACCGCCTTCCGCCACGCCGACGGCCAGGTCACGATACAGGCCAATCGGCATCTTGTAGCCCTGGCTCACCTGCCAGCAGGCGGCAAACTGGCTGTACGCCAGCCACTGCAGCCACAGGTAGAAGTCCACCTCGTCAGCGTATTTTTTGCAGAAGGCTTTCACTTCAGGCGTGTCGACGGTCTGATACGCTTCCGGCCAGACCGGCCAGCCCCAGCGCATTTCGTCCTCTTTCACCTGATACGCGTGCAGCGCATCAAACGCCGCCTGCCAGTACAGGCTCTCGCCCTCCTGGGTGACAAACTGACGGAAGGCCGTCATCTGCTCGTCATCGCGCTTCGCAAAATCTTTCCATGCCAGACGCAGTGCCGCCATTTTCAACGCGGTGACGGTGGCGTAGTCCACCCAGTCTGCGTCGCGCGCCTGCTTCAGCGCGTGCTGCGTGGTACTGAGGTTCCACCAAGCCTGCGCCTCTTTGCTGTTTTTGAAGTCATCTAACGCGTTAACGTCGATGTAAATCACGTTCAGCCAGCGACGGGACGACGGGCTATACGGGCTGGCGCTTTCCGGGTTCGCCGGATAAAGCGCATGGATCGGGTTGAGGCCGATGAACGCGCCGCCGCGCTCGCCCACATCCACCAGCATCTTTTTCAGGTCGCCAAAATCACCGATGCCCCAGTTGTTGTCCGAACGCAGGGTGTAGAGCTGCACGCAGGCGCCCCACAGCTTTTTGCCTTCGAGCAACGCCTGCGGCTCGTAGCAGCGTTTTGGCGCGACGATCACCCGGCAGTGGAAACGCAGGTCATCCTGGGTGAGCGTTAAGGTGTGATAGCCCTCCGGCAACTTCGCCGGAAGGTTGAGCGTTTTGCCGCCGGTGGCGTGGCCTTTGTGCTGATGCCCCTCTTCGGTGGTAAGCAGCCAGCTAAACTCGCCGCGCCCCTCCACCGCCAGCGGCATCTTTTTGCCTGCGGTGAATACCTTCACGTTCGGCACCGGCGCAACCGACGCTTTCGCGTCGGCTTTGTGCATGGCATCCAGCAAACGTCTTTTGGTGTCGGCGCCAATAGACTGCGGTTTGCCGTGCGCATTGATGTAACTGAGGCTGATCCCCGCCGCCTGCGCGGCACTGTCCAGACGTTTACTCTCCATCGCGCTTCCTTAGCGTTTTGCCTGCCAGATACGGGCCTGATAATCACGGATTGAACGGTCAGAGCTGAACATGCCGCAGCGGGCGGTGTTCAGGATGCACGCGCGGGTCCACGCTTCCTGGTCGCGATACAGCACGTCGACTTGTTTTTGCGCTTCAACGTAGGCCGTGAAGTCCGCCATCACCAGATACGGGTCACCGCCGTGTTTGTCCATGCTGTGCAGCATCTGGTCAAACGCGTGCTTGTCGCCGTCGCTGTATTTGCCGCTCTCCAGCTCTTTCAGCACCGCGTCCAGCACTTTGTCTTTCTTACGCCATTTCACCGGGTCGTAGCCTTTGGCCTTGATGGCTTTCACCTCTTCCACGGTATGGCCGAAGATGAAGATATTCTCTTCACCGACCTTCTCGGCGATTTCGACGTTTGCTCCGTCGAGCGTACCGACGGTCAGCGCGCCGTTCAGCGCCAGCTTCATGTTGCCGGTACCGGACGCTTCTTTACCGGCGGTAGAGATCTGCTCGGAGATATCCGCCGCTGGGATCAGCATTTCAGCCGCCGAGACGCAGTAATCCGGCAGGAACACCACCTTCAGCTTGTCGCCCACTTTCGGATCGCTGTTGATCGCCGCCGCCACTTTGTTGATGGCGAGGATAATGTTTTTCGCCAGGTAGTAGCCCGGTGCCGCTTTCGCACCGAACAGGAACACGCGCGGCACGCGGTCGGCCTGCGGGTTCTCGCGGATCTCTTTGTACAGCGCCAGAATGTGCAGCAGGTTCAGGTGCTGACGCTTGTACTCGTGCAGGCGTTTGATCTGGATATCGAAAATCGCATTCGGGTTGATCTCAATCCCGGTACGCACTTTCACAAACTCCGCCAGGCGAACCTTGTTCTCCAGCTTGATCGCGCGGTACTGCTCGCGGAACTTCGCATCGTCGGCGTATTTTTCCAGGTTGATGAGCTGGTCCAGATCGTTGGCCCACTCTTTCTTCAGGATCCTGTCCAGCAGGCCAGCCAGCAGCGGGTTGCACTGCTTGATCCAGCGACGCGGCGTGATGCCGTTGGTCACGTTGTGGAATTTGGTCGGCCACAGCTGGTGGTATTCCGGGAACAGATCTTTGACCACCAGATCCGAGTGCAGCGCGGCCACGCCGTTCACCGCAAAGCCGCTGACAACGCACATGTTCGCCATGCGCACCTGCTTATCGTGCACCACCGCCAGCTTCGCCCAGACCGCTTTGTTGCCCGGCCAGGTTTTATCCACCAGCGTTTTAAACTGGTCGTTAATCTTGTTGATGATCTGCATATGACGCGGCAGCAGCGTTTTCACCAGCTTCTCATCCCAGCACTCCAGCGCTTCCGGCATCAGGGTGTGGTTGGTGTAGGCAAAGGTACGGCTGGTGATGGCCCAGGCGTCGTCCCAGCTCAGCTGATGTTCGTCGATCAGCACGCGCAGCAGTTCCGGGATGGCAATGGTCGGGTGCGTGTCGTTGAGCTGAATCACTTCGAAGTCCGGCAGCTGCGCCAGCTTGCGGCCCGCCAGGTGATGGCGACGCAGAATGTCCGCCACGGAGCAGGCGCACTGGAAGTACTGCTGCATCAGGCGCAGCTTTTTACCCGCCAGGTGGTTGTCGTTCGGGTAGAGCACTTTGGTCAGCTTCTCGGCGTCGATACCCTGCTGCTCGGCGCGCAGGAAATCGCCGTCGTTGAATTTGGTCAGGTTAAACGGATGCGCATGCTTCGCCTGCCACAGACGCAGCGGCTGCGCCACGCCGTTACGGTAGCCGAGCACCGGCAGATCCCAGGCTTCACCGGTAAGGGTGAACGCCGGTTCCCAGAGTCCCTGCTTAGTGACTTTCCCGCCAATGCTGACCTGCACATCGAGCTGCGCGTTGTGGCGGAACCACGGATAGGTGTTGCGATGCCAGTCGTCCGGCGCTTCCATCTGATGCCCGTCGGCAAACGACTGACGGAACAGGCCATACTGATAGTTCAGACCATAGCCAATCGCGGACTGACCAACGGTTGCCATAGAGTCAAGGAAGCAGGCCGCCAGGCGACCCAGACCACCATTCCCCAGCGCCGGGTCGGTCTCTTCTTCCAGCAGGTCGGTCAGGTTAATGTCGTGTTCTTTCAGCACATCGCCGACGTCCTGATACCAGCCGAGGTTCAGCAGGTTGTTGCCGGTCAGGCGGCCAATCAGGAATTCCATCGAGATATAGTTCACGTGACGCTGGCCCTTAACAGGCTTCGCCACCGGTTGAGCATCCAGTTGCTCTGCGAGCGCACCGCTCACCGCCTGCCACCACTGGTGAGGCGTCATCTCGTTTGCAGCACGAAGGCCAAAACGCTGCCACTGACGCGTCAGGGCAGCCTGGAATTGAGCTTTGTTGAAGGTAGGCTGTGACATAGGGAATTGGCATCCTGTAGAAAGAAAACACATGTTGGCGCTAGTGTGCCTGGCTCATTCCGCCTCTTCCTCCTCCTGTGGGGGATTAGACAGGGAGGAGTAGCGGGGATGAGCATAAAAGTGTGATCGAGGCCACTCTGTAAGTGTGCACGGCGGGAGAAAAGATATCCTGGAAGAGTGTCAAAAAAATGAAATGCAGTTTCGTAAGAAATTATTCCTCGCGGAAATGATTACTTACGTACAATAATATTTCTGCAATCGGGTAATAACTAAGGCGATTATTAATTCCCCTTAACTTTACCAGCAGTATATTAAATTTAACGTCACTATCCCTTTCTGAAACCAGTTTCAGCGCAGCCGCAACACAACCATACAAGCCAGCATTGACGGGGCATCAAAGACCTTTCCAGAAAGTTCCATCATCTGCCTGAATGTTTTGTGACAGAGTGCAAATTCACAGCCACCAAATCCAGACATAACTTGCAATAGTTAACTTATTGGCCGACCTTATATCCATTAATTACGAAGCGCAAAAAAAATAAAATCTCTCGTTCCCCACAGTGAAGTGAAACCTATGTTGATTCCGTCTAAATTAAGTCGCCCGGTTCGTCTTGACCATACAGTGGTCCGCGAGCGTCTGCTGGCTAAACTTTCCGGCGCGCATAATTTCCGACTGGCGCTGGTTACGAGTCCTGCAGGTTATGGAAAAACAACGCTCATTTCGCAATGGGCCGCAGGTAAGAGCGATCTCGGCTGGTACTCCCTTGATGAGGGCGATAACCAGCAGGAGCGTTTTGCCAGCTATTTGATTGCCGCCATTCAACAGGCCACTAACGGACACTGCGTCGCCAGTGAGGTGATGGTGCAAAAACGCCAGTACGCCAGCCTGTCTTCCCTTTTCTCACAGCTGTTTATCGAACTGGCCGAATGGCATCGTCCGCTTTATGTGGTGATTGATGACTATCATCTGATCACAAACCCGGTGATCCACGAGTCGATGCGCTTCTTCCTGCGCCATCAGCCGGAAAATCTGACCTTAGTTGTCCTGTCGCGTAACCTGCCGCAGCTGGGTATTGCCAACCTGCGCGTGCGCGATCAGCTTCTCGAAGTGGGCAGCCAGCAGCTGGCCTTCACCCACCAGGAAGCGAAACAGTTCTTTGACTGCCGCCTGACCTCACCGATTGAGGCCGCCGAAAGCAGCCGCCTGTGCGATGATGTCGCGGGCTGGGCCACGGCGCTGCAGCTGATCGCGCTCTCTGCCCGGCAAAACAACAGTCCGGCGCATCAGTCTGCGCGACGTCTGGCGGGCATCAACGCCAGCCACCTTTCTGATTATCTGGTGGATGAGGTGCTGGACAGCGTCGATCCCTCCACCCGTAATTTCCTGCTGAAAAGCTCCCTGCTGCGTTCCATGAACGATGCGCTGATCGTGCGCGTTACCGGCTGTGAGAACGGTCAGCTACAGCTTGAAGAGATTGAACGTCAGGGCCTCTTCCTGACGCGCATGGACGACCCCGGTGAGTGGTTTAGCTATCACCCGCTGTTTGGCAGCTTCCTGCGCCAGCGCTGTCAGTGGGAACTGGCGGTTGAACTGCCGGAAATTCACCGCGCCGCAGCAGAAAGCTGGATGGCACAAGGCTTCCCGAGCGAGGCCATCCACCACGCGCTGGCCGCCGGTGATGCCAGCATGCTGCGCGATATCCTCCTCAACCATGCATGGGGCCTGTTCAACCACAGCGAGCTGACGCTGCTCGAAGAGTCGTTAAAAGCGCTGCCGTGGGAAAGCCTGCTGGAGAACCCGCGTCTGGTGCTGCTTCAGGCCTGGCTGATGCAGAGCCAGCATCGCTACAGCGAAGTTAACACCCTGCTGGCGCGCGCCGAGCAGGAGATGGAAAGCGAAATGGATGCCACCCTGCACGGCGAGTTCAACGCCCTGCGCGCTCAGGTGGCCATTAACGACGGCGACCCGGACGAAGCTGAACGGCTGGCAATGGTCGCGCTGGATGAACTTCCGCTGGCTAACTTCTACAGCCGCATCGTTGCGACCTCGGTGCACGGCGAAGTGCTGCACTGCAAAGGCGACCTCACCCGTTCGCTTTCACTGATGCAGCAAACCGAGCAGATGGCACGTCGGCACGACGTCTGGCACTACGCGCTGTGGAGCCTGATCCAACAGAGCGAGATTTTATTTGCGCAGGGGTTCCTGCAGGCCGCCTGGGAAAATCAGGAAAAAGCGTTCCAGCTGATTCGTGAACAGCATCTGGAGCAGCTGCCGATGCATGAGTTCCTGTTGCGTATTCGCGCTCAGCTGCTGTGGGCATGGTCACGTCTGGACGAGGCCGAAAGCTGCGCCCGTCAGGGTGTAGACGTACTCTCCAGCTTCCAGCCGCAGCAGCAGCTGCAGTGTCTGGCGCTGCTGGTCCAGTGTTCACTGGCGCGTGGAGATCTGGATAATGCCCGCAACCACCTTAACCGCCTGGAGAACCTGCTCGGCAACGGTCAGTACCACAGCGACTGGGTGTCAAACGCCGATAAGGTTCGGGTGATTTACTGGCAGATGATCGGCGATAAAAAGTCCGCCGCCAACTGGCTGCGTCAAACGCCGAAACCGGAATTTGCTAACAACCACTTCCTGCAGAGCCAGTGGCGGAACATTGCCCGCGCGCAGATCCTGCTGGGTGAGTTTGAACCGGCTGAGATCGTGCTGGAGGAGTTAAACGAAAACGCGCGCAGCCTGCGGCTGATGAGCGACCTGAACCGCAACCTGCTGCTGCTGAACCAGCTCTACTGGCAGGCCGGGCGTAAAAATGACGCCCAGCGCGTGCTGCTGGAAGCGCTACAGCTGGCTAACCGCACCGGGTTTGTCAGCCACTTTGTCATTGAAGGCGAAGTCATGGCGCAGCAGCTGCGCCAGCTTATTCAGCTCAATACGCTGCCGGAACTGGATCAGCATCGCGCTCAGCGTATTCTGCGCGAGATTAACCAGCACCATCGCCATAAGTTCGCGCATTTCGATGAGAACTTTGTAGAACGTCTGCTTAACCACCCGGAAGTCCCGGAACTTATCCGCACCAGCCCGCTCACCCAGCGTGAATGGCAGGTTCTCGGGCTGATTTATTCCGGCTACAGCAACGAGCAGATTGCCGGCGAGCTGGCAGTGGCGGCGACCACCATCAAAACGCATATCCGCAATTTGTATCAGAAGCTGGGTGTGGCGCATCGCCAGGATGCGGTGCAGCATGCGCAGCAATTGTTGAAGATGATGGGGTACGGCGTGTAGGTTTTGTGCGGCCTGATGCCCTCACCCCGCCCCTCTCCCGCAGGGAGAGGGAGAAAGGCTTTTCAACACAACTCTAACTGCAAATTATTATCTTTAATCACCTGCATCACGCCCGCTGGCGGCATCACGTCGGTATAAACCGCATCCACCATGCTGATGCTGCCCATGTTCACCATCGCGTTACGGCCAAACTTGGAATGGTCTACCACCAGCATCACGTGGCGTGAGTTTTCAATAATCGCGCGCTTGGTGCGCACCTCGTGATAATCAAACTCCAGCAGCGAGCCGTCGCTGTCGATGCCGCTGATCCCCAGAATGCCGAAGTCGAGGCGGAACTGGGAGATAAAATCGAGGGTCGCTTCGCCGATAATCCCGCCGTCGCGGCTGCGCAGTTCGCCGCCCGCGAGGATGATGCGGAAATCGTCTTTCTGCATCAGGGTATTGGCCACGTTCAGGTTGTTCGTCACCACGCGCAGGTTCTCGTGATCCAGCAGCGCATGGGCCACCGCTTCCGGCGTGGTGCCGATATCAATAAACAGCGTCGCCCCGTTTGGGATCTGGCTGGCGACCTTGCGGGCAATCCGCTCTTTCTCTGCCGTCTGCGTGGCTTTACGGTCATGCCAGGAGGTATTCACCGAGCTGGACGGCAGCGCCGCCCCGCCGTGGTGGCGCAGAATGCGGTTCTGATCGGCCAGGTCGTTCAGGTCACGACGGATGGTTTGTGGGCTGACGGCAAACTGCTCCACCAGCTCTTCGGTGCTGACGTATCCCTGTTTTTTAACCAGTTCGATAATGGCGTCATGACGTTGTGTTTGTTTCATCAATTATCCCTGAGAATTATGTTCGTTTTCGCGCATGGAGCGTGTCGGCGAAGGCCATCGCCAGCCCCACGGCCAGCCCGGTGACGTGCGCACCGTTGGCGATAGACATACCAAACAGATCAAACCATCCGGCAATTAGCCATATTAACGCAAAGGTTATCAAACCGCGTTGCAGATAGATGCCGCTTTCAGGGTCGCGTTCACCTCTGAGCCAGACATAGCCCATCAGGGCGTACACCACGCCTGACAATCCGCCAAACCACGGGCCGCTGAATTTATGCTGCACATAGCCGCTCAGCAGGGCGCTAATAATGGTGATAACGATCAGCTTGCCGCTGCCGAGCCGCTTCTCCACGATACCGCCGAGATACCACCACCACAGCAGGTTAAAGAGGATGTGCATCACCGAGAAGTGCATCAGCGCGTGGGTAAAGTAGCGCCAGACGTCAAACTGCAGCGACGGATCGTACGGCCACGCCAGGGCAATCATTACGCTCTGGTCGCCCGCCACGTTCATAATGATGAAGACGATAATGCAGGCCGCCATCAGCAGCAGCGTAAACGGCCCTGCGCGTTCGCGGATGGTGGCAAGGAAGGGAAAACGACTGTAGTGCAACCCGCTGCCGGTGTGGCCGGATTGCCAGCTTGCCGCCAGATAGCGCGGATCGCCAGGGTTCTCAAGGAAACGCGCCAGTTCTTCATTTACGCGCGCGGCCTGGCTTTCGTCGGCCAGCCAAACGTCGGTCTGGTTATGTTGCTGAATGGTCAGGATAACGCCCTGCGTCGCCATATAGTCGACAAACGCCTGGGCGACGCGCGGGTTGGTAAAGGAGGTAATCATCAACATGGGCGACGGTCGCTTATTTCCACACAAAAGGGGACAGTATAGCGGGATCAGCGCTCAAAAGCGTATTCCACTTCTGCCGGGAAATGACGATGCCATGCATCGAAGCCGCCGTCGACGCTGTACACCGCGTCGTAACCCTGCTGAAGCAGATACTGCGCCGCGCCTTTGCTGCTGTTGCCGTGGTAGCACATGACCATTACCGGCGTCTCGAAGTCGTTATCGCGCATAAACGCGCCCAGCGTGTCGTTGGTGAGATGGAACGCGCCCGGCGTGTGGCCCATCGCAAAGCTTTGCGGATCGCGGATGTCCACCAGCACCGCTTTTCCCTGGTGCATCTTCTGGTGGGCTTCTTCTACGTTAATACATTCAAACTGATCCATGGTGTTCTCATCTTTTATTCAGGTGTGGTGCGTTTTCCCCTCACCCTACCCTCTCCCTGAGGGAGAGGGAAACGGATCCCCCTCTCCCCGTGGGAGAGGGCTGGGGTGAGGGCATCAGACCGCACTATGTTACCCCGTAGTGTACGTCCTGGCGGCGGGTAAACGCCATTATGTTATCCATATCACTCTAAATTGTTTTTTTGATGTTACCAAAAGCGCGTTCCTTTGCTATTATGAGCGATATCGAACATTTCTGAGCTTTAACGAAAGTGCGTGAGGGTGTTATGGAAACCAAAGATCTGATTGTGATAGGCGGTGGCATCAACGGTGCCGGTATTGCGGTCGATGCCGCAGGACGCGGTTTATCCGTGCTGATGCTGGAAGCTAACGATCTCGCCTGCGCGACCTCGTCCGCCAGCTCCAAACTGATTCACGGTGGCCTGCGCTACCTGGAACACTACGAATTCCGCCTGGTCAGTGAAGCACTGGCCGAACGCGAAGTGCTGCTGAAAATGGCCCCGCATCTGGCTATTCCGATGCGCTTCCGCCTGCCCCATCGCCCGCATCTGCGTCCGGCGTGGATGATCCGAATTGGTCTGTTTATGTACGATCATCTGGGTAAGCGCACCAGCCTGCCGGGTTCGAGCGGTTTGCGTTTTGGCTCAGAATCGGTCCTTAAGCCTGAAATCGTGCGCGGTTTCGAATATTCCGACTGCTGGGTGGACGATGCGCGTCTGGTGCTAGCGAATGCGCAGATGGTAGAGAAAAAAGGCGGCGAGGTGAAAACCCGTACCCGCGCCACTGCCGCGCGTCGTGAAAACGGTCTGTGGATTGTGGAAGCGGAAGACGTGGATACCGGCGAGAAGTTCAGCTGGAAAGCGCGCGGTCTGGTGAACGCCACCGGCCCGTGGGTGAAGCAGTTCTTCGATGACGGCATGCACCTGCCTTCTCCGTACGGCATCCGCCTGATCAAAGGCAGCCACATTGTGGTGCCGCGCGTGCATACCCAGAAGCAGGCCTACATTCTGCAGAACGAAGATAAACGCATCGTGTTTGTCATCCCGTGGATGGACGAGTTCTCGATCATCGGCACCACCGACGTGGAGTACAAAGGCGATCCGAAAAACGTCGAGATCGACGAAAGCGAAGTGAACTACCTGCTGAAAGTGTATAACGCGCACTTTAAGAAGCAGCTGGCGCGCGATGACGTGGTCTGGACCTACTCCGGCGTGCGTCCGCTGTGCGATGACGAGTCTGACTCACCGCAGGCCATCACCCGCGACTATACGCTCGATATTCACGACGTAGACGGCCAGGCGCCGCTGCTGTCGGTGTTTGGCGGCAAGTTGACCACCTATCGCAAGCTGGCCGAGCACGCGCTGGAAAAACTGGCACCGTACTATAAAGGCATTGGCCCGGCATGGACCAAAGGCGCGGTTCTGCCTGGCGGTGATATCGGCGATAACCGCGATGATTACGCCGCGAAGCTACGCCGTCGTTTCCCGTTTATCACCGAAGGCATGGCGCGCCACTATGCCCGCACCTACGGCAGCAACACCGAGCTATTCCTGGGTGACGCGAAAGCGCTAGCCGATCTGGGCGAGCATTTCGGTCATGAGCTGTATGAAGCCGAGCTGCGTTACCTGGTGGAGCACGAGTGGGTTCGCCGCCTGGATGATGCCATCTGGCGTCGTACCAAAGAGGGGATGTGGCTCAACGCCGAGCAGCAGTCTCGCGTGGCGCAGTGGTTGCAGCAGCATGCGGGAAAGCGTGAATTGTCACTCGCGTCGTAATTAGAAAAAAGCCCGGTGGCGCTGCGCTTACCGGGCCTACGGGATCGAGTAGGCCGGGTAAGGCGAAGCCGCCACCCGGCTTTGTTTTTACAACCGCACCGGATCAATATGCCAGATCGTCTCGGCATACTCCTTGATGGTCCTGTCAGACGAGAAATACCCCATATTGGCGATGTTATGCATCGCGGTGATGGTCCACTTCTCCTGCTGACGATACAGCTCGTCCACCCGGTCCTGACAATCCACGTAGCTGCGATAATCCGCCAGCACCTGGTAGTGATCGCCAAAGTTAATCAGCGAATCCACCAGGTCCCGGTAGCGTCCGGGCTCTTCAGGATTAAACAACCCGGTCGCGATTTGGGTCAGCACCTGACGGAGCTCTTCATCCTCTTCATAATACTCACGCGGTTTGTAGCCCTGCCTGCGCAGTTCCTCCACCTCCTCCGTGGTATTACCGAAAATAAAGATATTCTCTTCCCCCACATGCTCCAGCATCTCGACGTTCGCGCCGTCCAGCGTGCCGATGGTCAGCGCGCCGTTCAGGGCAAACTTCATGTTACTGGTGCCGGACGCTTCCGTCCCCGCCGTGGAAATCTGCTCTGAGAGATCCGCCGCCGGGATGATCAGCTGCGCCAGGCTCACGCTGTAGTTAGGGATGAAAACTACCTTCAGCTTGTCGCCGATGTCCGGATCGGTATTCACCACCTTCGCCACGTCGTTAATCAGGTGAATGATGTGCTTCGCCATGTAATAGGCGGAAGCCGCCTTACCGGCAAAGATCTTCACGCGCGGCACCCAGTCAGCCGTAGGGGCGGCCTTGATACGGTTGTAGTGCGTGATCACATGCAGCACGTTCATCAGCTGACGTTTGTACTCGTGAATACGCTTGATCTGCACGTCGAACAGCGCTTTCGGGTTCGCCACCACGTTCAGATGCATCGCCAGCCAGACCGCCAGACGCTTTTTGTTGAGGAGCTTGGCTTCACGCACGGCTTTATTCACCGTCGGGAAATCGATGTGCTGTTCCAGTTCGCTCAGCTGGCTCAAATCGGTGCGCCAGGTGCGGCCGATATTCTCGTCCAGCACGTCAGACAGCGGCGGGTTCGCCAGTGCCAGCCAGCGGCGCGGCGTGACGCCATTGGTCACGTTGCAGAAACGCGTCGGGAAGATCTTCGCAAAATCCGCAAACAGCGACTGCACCATCAGGTTCGAGTGCAGCTCGGAAACCCCGTTGACCTTGTGGCTGATCACCACCGCCAGCCAGGCCATGCGCACGCGGCGACCATTGGATTCATCGATGATCGACGCACGGCTCAGCAGGCCGGTATCGTTCGGGTACTGCTCCTGCAGGGTCTTGAGGAAGTAGTCGTTAATTTCAAAGATAATCTGCAGGTGGCGCGGCAGAATTTTGCCGAGCATATCCACCGGCCAGGTTTCCAGCGCTTCGCTCATCAGCGTGTGGTTGGTATACGAGAACACCTGACAGGTCACTTCAAAGGCGTCATCCCAGCTGAACTTATGTTCGTCGATCAGCAGGCGCATCAGTTCCGGAATGGAGAGCACCGGATGCGTGTCGTTGAGGTGAATCGCCGTTTTCTCCGCCAGATTGGCGTAGGTTTTGTGCAGCTGATGGTGGCGGCTGAGGATGTCCTGAATCGTCGAGGAGACGAGGAAATACTCCTGACGCAGGCGCAGCTCGCGGCCCGAGTAGGTCGAATCGTCCGGATACAGTACGCGGGACACGTTCTCGGAGTGGTTTTTATCTTCCACTGCCGCAAAGTAGTCGCCCTGGTTAAATTTACCGAGGTTGATCTCGCTACTGGCCTGGGCATTCCACAGGCGCAGCGTGTTGGTGGCGTCGGTGTCGTAGCCGGGGATGATCTGGTCATAGGCTACGGCGAGGATCTCTTCGGTTTCGACCCAGCGGGATTTTTTGCCTTCCTGCTGAATACGCCCGCCAAAGCGCACTTTATAGCGCGTGTTGTGACGCTTGAACTCCCACGGGTTGCCGTATTCCAGCCAGTAATCCGGGGACTCTTTCTGGCGGCCATCAACGATGTTCTGCTTGAACATGCCGTAGTCGTAGCGGATGCCGTACCCGCGGCCCGGCAGCGCCAGCGTCGCCAGCGAGTCAAGGAAGCAGGCGGCAAGGCGTCCCAGACCACCGTTTCCGAGGCCGGGGTCGTTCTCTTCGTCGATCAGCTCTTCTAAATCCAGCCCCATCTCTTCCAGCGCGGTTTTGACGTCGTCATAAATACCGAGCGACAGCAGCGCGTTGGAGAGGGTGCGGCCAATCAAAAATTCCATCGACAGGTAATAAACCTGACGCGTTTCCTGCGAGAGCTGGGCGCGGTTGGAGCGCAGCCAGCGTTCGACTAAACGGTCACGCACCGCAAACAGGGTGGCGTTCAGCCACTCGTGTTTGTTGGCGATAACCGGATCTTTCCCGATGGTGAACATCAGCTTGTAGGCGATGGAGTGCTTTAACGCCTCAACGCTGAGCGTGGGTGAAGAGTAGCTAAATGGAGCGTTCATATCAGTAACTTCGCCTCGTTACATCAAGCGTTGATAAAGGTCGCGGTAGGACTGCGCCGCAACGTGCCAGCTAAAGTCCATGGACATCGCCTGACGTTGTACGTAACGCCACAGCGATGGACGGGACCACAAGACGAACGCACGCCGAATCGCGCGAAGCAGCGACCAGGCATTACTGTCCTCAAAAACAAAGCCGCTGGCGATACCGTCCGCCAGGTTTTCCAGAGAGCTGTCGGACACCGTATCCGCCAGCCCGCCCGTGCGGCGTACCAGCGGCAGCGTGCCGTATTTCAGGCCGTAGAGCTGCGTCAGGCCACAGGGTTCAAAGCGGCTCGGCACCAGAATGACGTCTGCCCCACCCATAATGCGGTGCGAGAACGCTTCGTGATAACCAATCTGCACGCCCACCTGCCCCGGATGTTCTGCTGCGGCGGCAAGAAAACCTTCCTGCAGCACCGGATCGCCCGCGCCGAGCAGCGCCAGCTGGCCGCCCTGCTCCAGTAGGCCCGGCAGCGCTTCGAGCACCAAATCCAGCCCTTTCTGGCTGGTCAGGCGGCTGACCACGGCGAACAGCGGCACTTTGTCGTTCACCTTCAGCCCCATCGCAATTTGCAGCTGGCGTTTGTTTTCAGCTTTGTCTTCCACCGAATCGCGGCCATAGCGCGCAGCCAAAAGGAGATCGGTATCCGGACTCCAGATCTTTTCATCCACGCCGTTCAGAATGCCCGACAGACGGCCTTCACGGTGGCGCTGTTGTAACAGCCCCTCCAGACCGTAGCCAAACTCTGGCTGGGTGATTTCACGCGCGTAGGTTGGACTCACCGCCGTGATGTGATCGGCGTAGTACAGCCCCGCCTTCAGGAACGAGATCTGCCCGTTAAACTCCAGGCCGTGCATGTTATAGAACGACCATGGCAGATCGATGTCATTCATATGATGGGCATAGTACATGCCCTGATACGCCAGGTTGTGCACCGTAAAGACCGATTTGGCCGGATGACCTTTCGCCGCCAGATACGCAGGCGCCAGGCCAGCATGCCAGTCATGCGCGTGTACCACATCCGGTCGCCAGAACGGATCCAGCCCGACGGCCATCTCCGCCCCCACCCAGCCGAGCAGCGCAAAGCGCAGCACGTTGTCGGTATAGGCGAACAGGTTCGTATCGTGATACGGACTGCCCGGTCGGTCGTACAGGTGAGGCGCGTCGATCAGGTAAATCCCTACGCCATTGTAATGTCCAAATAGCAGGGTGATGCGTCCGGCGAAGGTTTCACGGCGGGTAACGACCTTTGCATCAGGAATACCACGCCGGATATCCGGGAAGGCGGGCAACAGGACTCGGGTATCCACCCCACCGGCGATCTGCGCCGCCGGTAATGCGCCAAGAACGTCCGCCAGCCCGCCCGTCTTCAGCAACGGGAACATCTCAGAACATACGTGTAAAACCTGCATCATCGCTCCTGTTTGATTTGCAGCTTCCGCAACATTTCCCGTGTGACTAACACGATCCCCTCTTCAGAACGGTAGAAGCGACGCGCATCTTCTTCCGCGTTTTCACCAATCACCATCCCTTCAGGGATGACGCAGGCACGGTCGATCACGCAACGGCGAAGACGACACGAGCGCCCTACCCAGACATCCGGCAGCAGGACTGCCGAGTCGATATTACAGAATGAATTCACACGCACGCGGGGGAACAGCACGGACTGCACCACCACAGAGCCGGAGATAATGCACCCGCCGGAAACCAGCGAGTTCAGCGTCATTCCGTGGCTGCCGGAGCGGTCCTGCACGAACTTCGCGGGCGGCAGCGATTCCATGTGGGTGCGAATCGGCCAGTTCTGGTCGTACATATCCAGTTCAGGCGTCACGGACGCCAGGTCGAGGTTCGCTTTCCAGTAGGCTTCCAGCGTACCGACGTCGCGCCAGTAAGGTTCCGCATTCGGGTCTGACTGCACGCAGGACAGCGGGAAAGGATGTGCATACGCCATGCCAGCTTTGGTGATTTTCGGGATGATGTCTTTACCGAAGTCGTGGCTGGAGTTTTCGTCTTTGTCGTCTTCTTCCAGAAGCTCATAAAGGTATTCTGCATCAAAGATATAGATCCCCATACTGGCGAGCGATTTGGTGTCATCTCCCGGCATGGTCGGCGGGTTCGCCGGTTTTTCAACAAAGTCGATAATCTTGTCGTCGGCATCCACGTGCATCACACCAAACGCCGTCGCCTCAGCAACGGGCACCGGCAGACACGCCACGGTGCAGCGCGCCCCTTTTTCGACGTGGTCGATGAGCATGTGCGAGTAGTCTTGCTTGTAGATGTGGTCACCCGCGAGGATGACAATATATTCCGCGCTGTAGCGGCGAATAATATCGAGGTTCTGGGTCACCGCATCCGCCGTGCCGCGATACCAGTTTTCCCCGTGAACGCGCTGCTGCGCCGGGAGCAGATCGACAAACTCGTTCATCTCTTCGCTAAAGAACGACCAGCCGCGCTGGATATGCTGCACCAGCGTGTGCGACTGATACTGAGTAATGACGCCAATGCGGCGAATGCCAGAATTCAGGCAGTTGGAGAGCGCAAAGTCGATGATGCGGAACTTACCACCAAAGTGAACGGCCGGTTTGGCGCGCTTGATGGTCAAATCTTTCAGACGGGTTCCACGCCCGCCCGCGAGTATCAGGGCAACAGTTTTTAATGGTAGCTGGCGAGCCAACATTAACGGATCGTTCTTCTCTAATCTAACCATGACTAACTCCTTTTTTATCATCTTTGGAATACGCACACTCCGTGCGCAGGCCCGTGCCAGACAGCCATAACAACCGGATTATCCGCTCCGGCAAAGGGGGGAACGGCTCGCCACTCCCCGTCAGGTAAAACAATCTCTGCGACGTCATCCGTCGCGTTCAGCGTGACCAGCCACGTATCCGAGAGCAGGATTTGCAGACAGGTTATGCCGTGTTGCCACTCTTGCGCGCTCAGCGGTTGCGCGTCTTTATTCAGCCAGCGAACGTTGCCGTCGCCCTCTTCCCACCAGCTGTCGGCGGTAAGCGCCGGGATTTGCTGGCGGAGGTGGATTAGCGCCGCGGTGAAATGGGTCAACCCGCTGTTTGCTTCTCCCCAGTCGAGCCAGGTTAAGGTGTTATCCTGGCAATAGGCGTTGTTGTTGCCGTGCTGGCTGTGGCCGTGCTCGTCGCCCGCAAGCAGCATCGGCGTGCCCTGCGACAACAAAAGCGTCGTCAGCAGCGCGTGAACGCTGGCGCGTCGCCGCTCGATCACGTCCAGACTTCCGCCTAACCCTTCTATACCATGGTTAAAGCTATGGTTATTGTTAGTCCCATCGCGATTCTCCTCGCCGTTTGCCTCATTGTGTTTCTGATTGAAACAAACGCAGTCGCGAAGCGTGAAACCGTCGTGCGCCGTTACCAGGTTGATGGTGGCCGACGGACGTTTGCCGTCGCGCTTAAAGAGATCGCTGGAGCCGGCAAAACGTCCTGCGAATTCCCCCAACGACAGATCGCGCGCCAGCCAGAAGCGGCGGATGGCATCGCGGTAGTGATCGTTCCACTCGGCAAACAGCGGCGGGAAATTTCCCACCTGATAGCCGCCCTCACCTATGTCCCACGGCTCGGCAATCAGCTTCACCTGCGACAACACCGGGCAATTTTTGATTGCCTCAAACAGCGGTGCCTGCTGGCTGAACGCCGGCGTGCGCCCCATGACGGGGGCCAGGTCGAAACGAAAACCGTCGACATGGAAGGTTTCCACCCAATATTTCAGGCACTCATACGCATAATGCGTCACCGCCGGATGGTTGAGATTGAGCGTGTTACCGCAGCCGGTCCAGTTCTCATAATCGCCATCTTCCCTGATCCAATAATAGCTACGGTTATCAATTCCGCGCTGCGAGAGCGTCGGGCCATCGAGATCGCTTTCGGCACTGTGGTTGAGCACCACATCCAGAATGACCTCAATGCCCGCCGCGTGGAGTGCCTTCACCGCATCGCGGAACTCGTCCCGGGCTTTTTCAGGATGGGCGGCATAGCGGGGTTCAAGGGCGAACATCGCCAGCGGGTTGTAACCCCAGTAGTTGCTTAGCCCAAGGCGCTGTAACCGCGGCTCGCTGGCGAAATGCGCCACGGGCAGCAGCTCCAGCGCGGTGATCCCTAAGTGCTTCAGGTAGGCAACCATGGTCGGATGCCCGAGCGCTTTATAGGTCCCGCGCATCTCTTTGGGAATCGACGGGTGCAGATACGTCAGCCCTTTCACATGCGCTTCGTAAATGACGGTATTGCCCCACGGCGTGCGCGGCGGGGCATCGTCTTCCCAGTCGTAGAGGTCGTTCACCACCACGCTTTTTGGCGCGAGCGGCGCACTGTCGCGGTGGTCGGGTTCACCGTAGCCGACGTGGAAAATCGGGTCGTCTTTAAACTCGCCGTCCACACGGTGCGCACACGGGTCAATCAACAGCTTCGCCGGGTTAAACCAGTGTCCCTGTGAAGGCTCCCATGCGCCGTGAACGCGAAAACCGTAGTGCATTCCCGGACGCCCGCCGGACAGGTAACCGTGCCAGATATCCCCCGTGCGGGACGGTAAATCGTAACGGTGCTCGTTACCTTCCCCGTCAAACACACAGAGTTCTACCCGCTCCGCGTGCGCAGAAAAGAGCGTGAAGTTCACCCCCTTCCCGTCAAAGCGCGCCCCGAGCGGTTCGGGATTACCTGCCGTAAGCTGCGTCATTCCCCCTCCCGCACCAGCCAGATGGTGCTTAGCGGCGGCAGCGTCAGGCTCAGGGAATGAGGACGCCCGTGGCTTTCGAGAGCATCGCTCTGCACCAGACCGCCGTTACCCGCGTTGCTGCCGTGATAATGCATAGAATCGGTGTTCAGTATTTCGCGCCATTTCCCTGCCTGGTTAATGCCGAAGCGGTAATGTTCGCGCGGCACCGGCGTGAAATTGCTGGCAACGATAATTTCATTGCCCGCTTTATCGCGGCGCACAAAGACAAATACCGACCGTTCACGATCGTCCACCACCAGCCACTCGAAGCCGTACGGGTCAAAATCCAGCTCGTGCAGCGCTTTGTGGTGGCGATAGGTCAGGTTCAGGTCACGCACCAGACGCTGTACGCCGTGGTGCCAGTTGTCACCGCCTTCCAGCAGGTGCCAGTCGAGGCTGGAATCGTGGTTCCACTCTCGGCCCTGCGCGAATTCATTGCCCATAAACAGCAGTTTCTTGCCCGGGAAAGCGAACATCCAGCCGTAGTAAGCGCGCAGGTTGGCAAACTTCTGCCACGCGTCGCCCGGCATGCGGTCAAGAATGGATTTTTTACCGTGCACCACTTCATCATGCGACAGCGGCAGCATGAAGTTTTCGGTGTAGTTGTAGAGCAGCCCGAAGGTGAGCTTGTCGTGGTGGTACTGACGGTGAACCGGGTCGAGCTTCATGTAGTCGAGCGTGTCGTGCATCCAGCCCAGGTTCCACTTGTACCAGAAGCCCAGCCCCCCCATTGACGGAGGGCGAGAGACGCCGGGGAAGTCGGTGGACTCTTCCGCCATCGTCACCGCGCCTTCCACCTGCTCGCCGAGAATGCGGTTGGTGTTGCGCAGGAACTCAATGGCTTCCAGATTTTCACGGCCACCAAACTCGTTCGGGATCCACTCCCCCTCTTTACGGCTGTAGTCGCGGTAGATCATCGACGCCACCGCATCGACGCGCAGGGCATCAATACCGAAGCGCTCGATCCAGTACAGCGCGTTGCCCACCAGGAAGTTTGTCACTTCACGGCGACCGTAGTTATAGATCAGCGTGTTCCAGTCCTGGTGATAGCCTTCGCGCGGGTCGCTGTGCTCGTACAGCTTCGTGCCGTCAAATTCCGACAAACTGAAATCATCAGACGGGAAGTGGCCGGGCACCCAGTCGAGGATCACGTTCAGCCCGGCGGCATGCGCGGCATTGATGAAATAGCGGAAATCATCGCGCGTGCCAAAGCGGCGCGTTGGCGCATACAGCCCGGTAGGCTGGTAGCCCCAGCTTCCGTCGAACGGGTGTTCGTTAATCGGCAGCAGCTCAAGGTGAGTAAAGCCCATCCATTTGGCGTACGGCACCAGCTGATCGGCCAATTCACGATAGCTGAGCCAGAAGTTATTATCGGTGTGGCGACGCCAGGAGCCGAGATGCACCTCATAGACGGAGATTGGCGCGTCGAAGCGGTTGGCCTGCTTGCGTTCTTCCGTCTGGACGATCTTCTCCGGCAGCCCACAAATCAGCGACGCGGTATCCGGGCGCATCTGCGCTTCAAAGGCATACGGGTCAGCTTTAATGCGCAGCTTGCCGTTGGTATCGATCATCTCGAACTTATAGAGCTGGCCGTTTTGCGCGCCGGGGATAAACAGCTCCCAGATGCCGGTTTCACGGCGCAGGCGCATCGGATGACGGCGGCCATCCCAATAGTTGAACTGCCCGACAACGGAAACCCGCCGGGCATTCGGTGCCCACACGGAAAAGCGTGTGCCGGTGATCCCGTCCATGGTATCGGCATGCGCGCCCAGCGTTTCATAGGGCCGCAGGTGAGTCCCTTCGGACAGCAGCCAGGCGTCCATCTCTTTCAGGAGCGGGCCGAAGCTGTAAGGGTCGTCAATCAGGTTCTGCTGACCGTGCCAGATGACGGCAAGCTGATAGCGAAAAGGGTTTTTACGACGGGGCATCACGCCCGAGAAGAAGCCACGAGAATCGAGGCATTCCAGATTGCCGACCTTGCGGCCGGTTTTGGGTTCTATCACCCAAACTTCTGTGGCATCCGGCAACAGCGCCCGAACTTCCAGTCCAGCCTCCGTTCGGTGCATCCCAAGCACAGAAAAGGGGTCAGCAAAATGACCCGCAATAAGCGCATTAATCACGTCTCTATCCACACGATCGGACATGGTATTCATCCTGTTTTTTATGTCGTCCTTTTTACGCGCTCCGGGACGACTTTTAATGTGACCTGAACGGGACAGCACAAATATGTGCATCCTTTCTGCTCCGTTCGAACCTCAGGTAAGAAATGACTCTTCCTTAAAGCATAGCCAACGCTCTAAATGACTCCTGATAAAAAATAAGACATCCGCGTGTTACTCCATGTAGTACGCAAAAAAAAGGGGTGAAAATCACCCCCGGTATTTAACAAATTATTACGCCAGCTGGCGCAGCATGCGGCGCAGCGGTTCGGCGGCACCCCACAGGAGCTGGTCGCCGACGGTGAACGCGGAAAGGTACTCCGGCCCCATGTTCAGCTTGCGCAGACGGCCAACCGGCGTGGTCAGCGTGCCGGTGACGGCTGCCGGGGTCAGTTCGCGCATGGTGATATCGCGATCGTTTGGCACCACTTTCGCCCACGGGTTGTGTGCGGCCAGCAGCTCTTCCACGGTCGGAATAGACACATCTTTTTTCAGTTTAATGGTGAAAGCCTGGCTGTGGCAGCGCAGCGCGCCGATACGCACGCAGAGGCCGTCAACCGGAATGGTGTTCGCGGTCGCGAGGATTTTGTTGGTCTCAGCCTGGCCCTTCCACTCTTCTCGGGTCTGGCCGTTATCCAGCTGTTTGTCGATCCATGGGATCAGACCACCGGCCAGCGGTACGCCGAAGTTGTCCACCGGCAGCTCGCCGCTGCGGGTCAGCTGAGTAACCTTACGCTCGATATCAAGAATCGCGGACGCCGGGTTTGCCAGCTCGGTCGCGACGCTCTGGTGCAGCTGGCCCATCTGGGTCAGCAGCTCGCGCATGTGACGCGCGCCGCCGCCGGACGCGGCCTGGTAGGTCGCCACGGAGACCCACTCCACCAGATCCTGCGCGAACAGGCCGCCGAGGGACATCAGCATCAGGCTGACAGTACAGTTACCGCCAACAAAGGTTTTCACGCCGTTGTTCAGGCCGTCGGTGATCACGCCCTGGTTAACCGGGTCGAGAATGATGATGGCATCGTCCTTCATGCGCAGCGAAGAGGCCGCGTCAATCCAGTAGCCCTGCCAGCCGCTTTCACGCAGCTTTGGATAGATTTCGTTGGTATAATCGCCGCCCTGGCACGTCACAATAATGTCGAGTGCCTTCAGCGCTTCCAGATCGTAAGCATCCTGCAACGTGCCTGTGGTACCACCAAAGGACGGAGCAGCCTGGCCGAGCTGGGAAGTGGAGAAGAAGACCGGGCGGATAGCGTCGAAATCGCGCTCTTCAACCATGCGTTGCATGAGTACAGAGCCGACCATACCGCGCCAGCCGATAAAACCAACGTTTTTCATAGCATTTTTTTCCTGCTGAGGGTGTGTGCTGATTGTGCAAGCCAGTATTGAACTGGGATATGCTTCACATTACAAAATGCTGCCAAAGTCGCAAGCGAAATTAATCGATGATTGCCCGGCAATCAGAAATACAGCTAATTATCATAATAACCATAGAGAGTTTCAGGGATAATTTACATGAGTGAAATCATTTCCGCGGCGGTTTTATTGATCCTGATAATGGATCCACTAGGAAACCTGCCGATCTTCATGTCGGTGTTAAAGCACACCGAGCCGAAGCGCCGTCGGGCGATCATGATCCGCGAGCTGCTCATCGCCCTGCTGGTGATGTTTATCTTCCTGTTTGCCGGGGAGAAGATCCTCGCGTTCCTGAACCTACGCGCCGAAACGGTCTCCATTTCCGGCGGGATTATTCTGTTCCTGATTGCCATCAAAATGATTTTCCCGAGCGCGGAAGGCAGCAGCAGCGGCTTGCCAGCGGGTGAAGAGCCGTTTATTGTGCCGCTGGCGATCCCGCTGGTTGCCGGGCCAACGATTCTGGCGACGCTGATGCTGTTGTCGCACCAGTACCCGAATCAGATGAGCCACCTGGTGATTGCCCTGCTGATTGCCTGGGGCGGGACGTTTATCATCCTGCTGCAGTCGTCGCTGTTCCTGCGCCTGCTCGGTGAAAAAGGGGTGAACGCCCTGGAGCGCCTGATGGGGCTGATTCTGGTGATGATGGCGACGCAGATGTTCCTGGACGGGATACGGGCGTGGATGAAAGGGTGAAGATGTAAAAAAGCCGGGTGGCGCTTGCGCTTACCCGGCCTACGGGACCTGATTTTTTTGTAGGTCGGGTAAGGCGAAGCCGCCACCCGACTAACATACGGCCTCTGCGGCCTGTTGCCCTCACCCCGACCCTCTCCCACTGGGAGAGGGAGAAAACCGGAGTTAGCTCAACAACGTAAACGCAATCATCCCGACAATCGCACCCGTCGTGCCGAGGATGGTTTCCATCAGCGTCCAGGTTTTCAGGGTTTGCGCTTCAGTGGCACCGGTAAATTTACCGAACAGCCAAAAGCCTGCGTCGTTCACGTGGGATACCACAATCGAACCGCCCGCGATACAGATAGACAGCGCCGCCATCTGCGCACCGGAGTAGTTCAGCTGTTCAATCACCGGCATAACCAGGCCCACCGCCGTTAAGCACGCCACGGTTGCGGAACCCTGGATGATACGCACCGCCGCCGCCAGCACGAAGCAGGTGACCGCAATCGGCAGGCCCATTCCGGTCAGCGCTTCGCCCAGAGCCGGACCTACGCCAGAATCCACCAGAACCTGCTTGAACACGCCGCCGGCACCGATCACCAGCAGGATAATACCCGCAGGCTGCAGCGCGGCACCGCAAATCTCCATCACGCGGTCTTTCGGCATCCCCTGACGCATTGCCAGGCCGTAAATCGCCACCAGACAGGCCACCAGAATCGCCGTGAACGGGTGGCCGATGAACTCAAACCACTCGTAAGCGCTGGAACCGACCGGCACAAAGCGCGCGGCGATGGTTTTCAGACCCACCAGCACCAGCGGGAGCAGGATCAGCGACAGGCTGAAGCCGAAGGAAGGCATTTTGCCCTCGCCCAGGTGCGGCTCGGTGATGTCATCAGGAATGTGCAGCTCAACGTAGCGGCTGATGAAGTTACCCCACAGCGGGCCGGCGATAATCATCCCCGGGATCGCGGCGCAGAGGCCAATGAGGATCATCCAGCCGAAGTCAGCGTGCATCTGGGAAGCCAGCAGCATCGGCGCAGGCCCCGGCAGCAGGAACGCCGCGGCCGCCGCCACGCCCGCAAACAGCGGAATGACCAGCTTCACGAGGTTCGTACCGGTATGGCGTGCCATCGAGAACGCGACGCTAATCAGCAGCACTACCGCCACTTCGAAGAACAGCGGCAGCGCGCAAATCAGGCCAGCCAGACCAATCGCGTAGTGCGCGCGGCTGTGGCCGAAGGATTTCAGCATCTTGACGGCAATCTGATCGACCGCGCCCGTCTCGTGCAAAATCTTGCCAAACATCGCGCCGAGCGCGACCACAATCGCCAGGAAACCCAGCGTGCCACCCATCCCTTTTTCCATCGTCGCGGCGATCTTGTCGAGCGGCATACCGGAAAAGAGACCTGCACCAATAGAAACCACCATCAAAGCAACGAAGGCATGCATACGCGCCTTCATCACGAGAAACAGCAGCAGCAAAACGGAACCCACTGCTGTCAAAACAAGCGTTAATGTACTCAAAACTTACTGCCTTTTATTAATGACCTCGATGGTGCTGGCGACAACACCTTCCAGTGACTGATCGATATCAACCACTAAGACGTCCTGCTCATCCGCACCCGGCTCCTGCAGCGCTTCGAACTGCGTAACCAGCATCTGGGTTTTGAAGAAGTGACCTTTACGCGCCTTCAGACGGCTTTCAATCACCTCGAAATCGCCCTTCAGATAGATGAAGGAGAGGTTCGGGTTACCGTCGCGCAGCAGGTCGCGGTAGGTTTTTTTCAGCGCGGAGCAGACGATCAGGGAGACTTTGTTAGTACGCTGCATCGCAAAGGCGGCATCGTTCAGCGCCTGCAGCCACGGTTTGCGGTCGTCGTCGTTCAGCGGCTCGCCGGAGGCCATTTTCATGATGTTGCTGCGCGGATGGAGGAAGTCGCCATCAAGAAACGCAGCCTGAAGTTGATGCGCCACTTCGCTCGCCACGGCAGATTTACCGCTACCGGACACGCCCATCAGGACGTAAACGTGGTGATCGTGATTAGTCGTGCTCAAAGGGTGTCCCTCAGTCAATTGTTACGGGTAACAGTTATCGGTAACATTGTCCTGCCGGGGCAAAAGAGAAGCAATATCCAAACGTGCGCGAAGTGAATAAGTGTGAGCTACTTCAAATTTGTCGGATTAAATAGATCCACCCGGTGACAAGGTGAAACCTAAATCTAACATTTTAGGAGTAACTGCCTCACCACGAATGCGCGCCAGCAGGCGTTCTGCGCCAATGCGGCCCATACGTTCACGCGGGGTCAGGACGCTCGCCAGACGCGGCTCCATCACCTGGCCGATGTCGTGGCCGTGGAAACCGGCGATCGCCATATCGTCGGGGATCTTCAGCCCCAGACGCTGGCACTCAAACGCCGCGCCGACCGCAAGGTCATCGTTGGTACAGAAAATACCGTCCAGTTGCGGATACTCGCGTCGCGCCTGACGCATCAGCTCAATACCCGAGGTGTAGGACGAGGATTGCTCCACCATCACGCTGTACGGGGTTAAACCGGCGTCGAGCATCGCCTGCTCGTATCCCTTCTGTTTGATGATAGTACGTTCATCAAGGCGTGCACCCAGATAGGCAATGTGGCGATGACCGCGCGCAATGATCGCCGCCGTCATCTGACGCGCCGCTTCAAAGTTATCGAACCCAACGGCGATATCGAGGCAAGGCGACTGGCTGTCCATCAGTTCCACCACCGGGATACCGGCCACTTCAATCATTTTGAGCGTGCGGGCAGTGTGGGTACGCTCCGTTAAAATCAGGCCGTCGATGTTCCAGGAAAGCATCGATTCAAGACGTTCCTCTTCCAGTTCCGGCTTGTAACCGTAGTGCGCGAGCATGGTCTGATAGCCAAAGGCATCGGTCACGCTTTCGATTCCACGTAATACTTCAGCGAAAACCTGGTTGGTCAAGGAAGGAAGCAGGACGCCCACCGCACGGCTGGTCGCATTGGAGAGAATATCGGGTGCGCGGTTGGGGATATAACCCAGTTCATCAAGGGCAGCGGCAATCTTGCCACGTAACGCCACGGAAACCTGTTCCGGGTTACGTAAAAAACGGCTGACCGTCATTTTGGTCACACCGACGCGATCGGCGACATCCTGAAGTACGGGGCGTTTCTTTTTCATCGTCCTGAGAAATCTTGAAGTGAGAGATTTTCTCAGTTTATCACGGACAAAGCTCAACCTTCCCCGTTTAAAGGGAAGGTTGAGTAATTATTTATACCGGCGGCAGGTCAAACAGCAGGATTTCGCTTTCGCTGTCGGCATGCACGGAGAGCGCCTGCTCATCCCAGATGGCCAGACCATCGGCGGTTGTGGCTTTGGTGCCGTTGATGGACACTTCGCCTTTCACCACCTGGATCCAGACGCGGCGGTTGGCGGCAATCTGATGCACGGACTGTTCGTCTTTTGCCAGCGCCCAGCGGTACAGCTCCATATCCTGATGCACTTTCAGGGAACCTTCACGCGCATCCGGGGACAGCACCAGCTGTTTGCCCTGTTTAGCGTCGAAGCGGCGCTGCTCGTAGCGCGGTGCGATGCCGGTCTCTTCTGGAATGATCCAGATTTGATACAGGTGCAGTTTTTCCGTTTTGCTCGGGTTGTACTCAGAGTGACGCACCCCGGTGCCCGCACTCATAATCTGGAACTCGCCCGCCGGAACCTGCTCTTCGTTACCCATGCTGTCTTTGTGCGCCACGGCACCTTCGAGCACATAGGTCAGGATTTCCATGTCTTTGTGCGGGTGGGTGCCGAAGCCCTGGCCTGCATCAATCACGTCGTCGTTAATCACGCGCAGTGCGGAGAAGCCCATGAAATTCGGGTCGTAGTAGTCGGCAAACGAGAATGAATGCCATGAGTCCAGCCAGCCATGATTCGCGTGACCACGTTCGTTTGCTTTGCGTAAGTAGATCATTGTTTTCACCCTCAGTTCGTTTCGATGGAGTAAGTGTGGACGCAAACCGCCTGGGATCATAGAGGGTGAAAATTGACTCCTCTGTTCAAAAATTATGAACAAGCGCAGAGGAGCCGTTTTTGCTTATTTTACGAGGGTTACCGTGGCAGGAGAAGCCTGCTCAAAGGCCCGTTCAAGGATTTCGAGATTGGTCAGAACGTCAGATTCCTTGACGTAATTCGGCGTACCCGTGGTGAGCGTGTCATACAGCGCATCGTAAACGCGGCCATAGTCGCCTGTTTCCGGCTTGAGTTCTTCTTTTACTGTTGTGCCATCTGCCTTCACATACTCCAGCACGCCTACGGAATCATCCGCCGCAAAGCCCGGTTCGCCCGGCATGATGTTGGCCTTCAGGCTGGTTTCCTGCTGGTCGATGCCGTACTTGATGAACGAGCCTCGGGTGCCGTGAACAATAAACCTGGGATAGTCGATTTTCACCAGATGGCTGGTTTTGACGATGGCTTTCAGGTCGCCGTAGAACAGCTGCGCTTCGAAGGTGTCGTCCGGGTTGGCTTTGTTGCGCAGGCTGCGGATGTCGTACGCTACGTGGTCCGGGCGACCAAACAGGGAGATGATCTGGTCCATGGTGTGCACGCCCAGACCATAGAACGAGCCGTCCTGCGGCAGGCCTGGCTGGGTTTCCGCGACCGGACGGTAGTAGTCGAAGTGGCTTTCAATTTCCACAATGTCGCCGAGCTTGCCGCTCTCAATCGCCTTTTTCGCCGTCAGGAAGCAGCTGTCAAAACGGCGGTTCTGATACGGCGTCACGGACAGCCCTTTGCTCTTCGCCAGCGCAAACAGTTCCTTCGCTTCTGCGATGGTCGGGGTGAATGGCTTTTCCACCAGCACGTTTTTGCCCGCTTCCAGCGCGCGCTTCGCGTAGTCGAAGTGGCTGTCGGCGTGGGTGCAGACAATGATCAGATTCACCTGCGGATCGTGAAGCACTTCATCCAGATCGCTGGTGAAATGAATGTGGGAATACTGCGGAGACTGCTCTTCCGGCTTCGCACTGCGACGGTAGATATGGGCGACGTGCCAGCTGTCTTTACGGTTGAGAACATAGGGTAGGTGATAGCGGGTGGTGCTTTTACCAAAGCCGATAAACGCACAGTTCAGGGTCATGGTTCCGTCCTTTTTGATCAGGTTTCTGTTTTCACTATAGCGATAAACTTGCCCAATAGAATCCTAAAATGGCGGCACTTGCCTTGACCCTGCGGCTAAAAACCCCGATAAGGTGAAGGTCAAATCTATGCTCGCGAATGGAGTCGCGCCCATTTCTATGGAAAGGAAATATCTCGCCTTAAACAGTGCGCTTCTCTTCTGGTTGCTTTCGCTTGCCGCCTGGTGCTTCGCCGCCCGTCAACTCGCATGGCTCTTCGCAGCATTCTCTTTATTGGCTTTCACGCTTCCCCTGCTTATCAACCTGGGTAATGTTATGTTTAAAAAGAATAAAATTAATGAAATCAAGGTGCCAACTGCCCTTCCCCCGGCTCCTGTCATGGAAAAAGAACCTACCGCCACCGAGAAGCACGGCACCACGGTGATTGCCAACGACGTCCGCGTTGAAGGCAATATCGTTTCGACGGGTCACGTCTATGTGCACGGTGAGCTCATCGGCAATATTGCCTCTGAACAGAGTCTGATCAAAATCATGCGCGGGGGACGGGTTGAGGGAAACATCACCTGCCGCGAGCTGATTATTGACGGGGCCGTGATCGGCGAATGCCACAGCGATGCCATTGAAATCTGCGAAAACGGTGAGGTAACGGGAACGCTTTCCTACCGGGCGCTGGCCGTCAAAAAAGGGGGGGATGTTTTCCGGTATTGCAGAGATGCTGCCTGCCGCTATCGAAAAGAACAACGTCGTTGGCCTGATCAAGGACAGCACCGCTGACGCTCCTGAAGCGTGCGAGCTTGCCAAATAATAAGCAAAAAAAAGCCAGCGAAACGCTGGCTAAAGTAATACTGGAAGCAATGTGAGCAATGTCGTGCTTTCAGGTTCCCGTAGCGGTCTTCCTGAATGCAGAGCAATAATAATCATTCTCATTCGCACTTGTCCACTTCTTTTTGCAAAAAATAGCGGTTGACTCAAATTTTAAAGTCATTGATGTTGGAAGGGACATTTAACTGACTGAGGAACAAGGAATGAGTGAGATAGTGATACGCCACGCAGAACCGAAAGATGCCGAAGCTTTACGCCAGAACTATATGCATCCGGGGGTGTATCACGACACGCTACAGCTACCTCATCCTTCCCTTGAACACTGGCAAGAGCGGCTTCATCCAAAACCTGGCCAAAAACGTCTGGTCGCCTGCATCGATGAAAACATCGTCGGTGACCTGGCGCTGCAGGTAGAAGCCAGC
Source organism: Enterobacter sp. JMULE2 (assembly GCF_013337145.1). Lineage (NCBI taxonomy): Bacteria > Pseudomonadati > Pseudomonadota > Gammaproteobacteria > Enterobacterales > Enterobacteriaceae > Enterobacter > Enterobacter sp. JMULE2. The sequence continues at coordinate 179,979 of NZ_SGWD01000011.1, read as the reverse complement.
CCGCGACGCAGCCATGTGGCAACCTTTGGTATCAGCGTTGCGGCGCACGCCCAGGGGCGCGGCGTGGGGAGCGCGCTCATGCGCGAGATGATCAACCTGTGCGATAACTGGATGCGCATCGAACGTATCGAGTTAACGGTTTTTGCCGATAACCCTGCTGCACTGGGGCTGTACCGGAAGTTTGGTTTTGAAATCGAAGGCACCGGCAGGAAATTTGCCCTGCGCAACGGCGAGTATGTGGATGCATATTATATGGCGAGGATGAAGTAGTTTGTTGCCCTCACCCTAACCCTCTCCCACGGGGAGAGGGAATGAAACACGTAGGCCGGGTAAGGCGAAGCCGCCACCCGGCAATACATCAATACCCCGCCGTCAAATCATCCACCGAACGCGGGTCCGATGCGCCAAACAGCGCCCCGTCCGGCCCGACCATAATGCTCTGGGTGCTGCCCATCGCCTCTTTCACCGCCACTTTTTGCCCGCGCTGTTCAAGCAGCTTAATGGTGTCCGGGCTAAAGCCCTTCTCGACGCGCAGCTCGTCCGGCAGCCACTGGTGGTGGAAACGCGGGGCGCTGGTCGCTTCGGCGACGTTCATCCCAAAGTCGATGCTGTTCACCACCATCTGCAGCACGGTGGTAATAATTCGACTCCCGCCCGGGCTGCCGGTTACCAGCCAGGTTTTTCCGTCTTTCACCACGATGGTGGGCGACATGGACGAGAGCGGACGCTTTTTCGGCCCGACGGCGTTGGCGTCACCGCCCACCAGCCCGTAGACGTTCGGCACGCCAGGCTTAGCGGAAAAGTCATCCATCTCGTTGTTCAGCAGAATACCGCTGTTGCCCGCCACAATCCCGGTACCAAAGGTGGTATTCAGCGTATAGGTCACCGCCACCGCGTTGCCGTCTTTATCCACCACCGAGAAGTGGGTGGTCTGGTTGCTTTCATAAGGCGCCAGCTTGCCGGGGCGGATCTCGCTCGACGGCTTCGCCTTGTTGATGTCGATCTGGTCGGCCAGGGATTTGGCATAGGCTTTGTTGGTCAGCGCCTGCCACGGTACCTTCACGAAGTCCGGGTCGCCGAGGTACTCCGAGCGGTCGGCGTAGGCGCGTTTTTCCGCTTCCGCCATCACCTGCATGGCGTCCGCGCTGCCGAAGCCGAACTTGTGCATATCGAAGTTTTCCAGAATGTTGAGGATCTGCACGATGTGGATCCCGCCGGACGACGGCGGCGGCATGGAGAAGACCTCGTAGCCACGATAGGTGCCGCTAATCGGCTCGCGCTCCACCGCTTTGTACTCCGCCAGATCCGCTTTCGTGATTAGCCCACCGTTCTTTTGCATTTCATCGGCAATCTGGTCAGCAATCGCGCCTTTATAGAAGGCATCCGGGCCGTGTTCCGCAATCCGCTCCAGGCTGGTCGCCAGGTTCTTCTGCACCAGCTTATCGCCCTTCTTCAGCGGCTCGCCGTCTTTCCAGAAGATGGCCTTACTGTTTTCGTGATTCGGAATGACTTCACTGCCGTAGGTTTTGAGATCGTCCGCGAGCGCGTCATTCACCACAAAACCCTCGCGCGCCAGCTTGATGGCAGGCTGCACCACTTTGTTCAGCGGCAGCGTGCCGTATTTTTCCAGCGCCAGCGAGAAGCCCGCAACGGTGCCCGGCGTGCCGGAGGCGAGGTGCGAGGTCAGGGATTTCTTGCTGTCCGGGTTGCCCTGCTCGTCAAGGAACATATCGCGGGAGGCCTGATTGGGTGCCATCTCACGGAAGTCGATGGCGGTGGTTTTCCCGTCTTTGGTACGCAGCATCATAAACCCGCCGCCGCCGAGGTTACCCGCCTGCGGGTGCGTGACCGCCAGCGCGTACCCAACCGCAACCGCCGCATCCACCGCGTTACCGCCCTGCTTCAGAATATCGACGCCCACCTGGGTTGCCAGCGCGTCAACCGAGGCCACCATGCCATGCGTCGCCCGCACGGGATGGAAAACGTCTTCCTCCACGCCGTAGGAGACGGGAGGCGCCGCGGGCGGGTTGGCCGCCACGCTAAATGTGCCGCCTGCCATCAGCGCGGCGATCGCTACCCAGCGCAAAAACGTTGGTTTCATCATTATTGTTCTCCAGGTGATGGGGTCCATACTCCCCGCTTAAGCCTGGTTCACAACTCCTAAAAAATCATCGTCATGGTGAAATCGGGGTAAACTTAAGAGAAACCTCAAAAGGAGGAGATGACAATGAAACGCTTGATGATTCTTACGGCACTGCTTCCCTTTGCCGCGCTCGCACAGCCACTCAATACGATGAACAACCCTAACCAACAGGGTTACGTCATTCCCAGCCAGCAGCGGATGCAAACGGAGATGATGAGCCAGCAACAGCAGCAGAAAGGGATGCTTAATCAACAGTTGAAAACGCAAACCCAGATGCAGCAGCAGAGCCTGCAAAACCAGATGAACGCCAACACCCAGCGCATCCAGCAGGGTCAGGTGCGCGAGCAGCCGCTGCCGAATAAAAACGGCGGAATGTTAGGCGGGGGGTCAACCCTGAACAGCGGCCAGCAGCATATGCTGCCGCCGCAGTCGAACGGCAGTATGCTTAATCCGCAGAACTAAAGTTCGGGCCGATCCGGTCAATCGCATCGGTACAAATGCTGTCAACGCCCCAGCGCAGCAGTTCAGCTGCACGCTGGGGTTTGTTAACGGTATAAACCAGAATATGCAGACCCGCCGCTTTCAACATCTTCACCCGCGCCTCATCCAGCAGCTTATGATTGAGATGGATAGAGACGCACGCTAAGCGTGTCGTCAGCTCGTGCCAGTCCTCGCGCCACTCGTCCAGCAGCAGCCCGCGCGGCAGCGCCGGCACGGCCGCCTGTGCCGCTTCCAGCGCGTCGATCTCAAACGACGACAGCAGCGGTGCCGTCATCCCTTCCCACAGCTCGCGCGCGGCCAGCGCAATGACTTTGCCCGTCAGCGGGCCGGTGCCGGTGGTCGGTTTGATTTCGATATTGGCCATCATGCCGTGCTGGCGGCAGCGATCCGCCACCTCCGCCAGCAGCGGCAGCGGTTCGCCTTTGAACTCGCCGCTGTACCAGCTTCCAGCATCTACCTTCAGCAGATCGCGCCACGGCAGTTCGCCCGCCACGCCCCAGCCGTTGCTGGTGCGTTCGAGGTTATCGTCATGCAGCAGGAAAATTTCGCCGTCTTTCGACAGCTTGGCGTCGAACTCGATCATCGTGTGGCCGTAGCGCGCGCCAACGTCAATCGCCGCCAGCGTGTTTTCCGGCGCCAGCTTACCGCCGCCGCGGTGGGCGACGACATGGGGATAAGGCCAGTTGCTCATACTCGTTGTCCTGTTTCACCGTCAAACAGGTGCAGATGGTTTTCCGGCAGGTGCAGCCACAGCGTGCTGCCAGCCTTCGGGCGCTCCTGATGCGCCAGACGCACCACCATTTTTTGTTCGCCCCAGCGCCCGTGCGCCAGGTTATCTGCACCCAACATCTCCAGCGTGTCCATCACCAGCGGCACGCCGCCGTCCGCCTGAGAGGTTAAACCAATATGCTCCGGGCGGATACCGAGCGTCATCTTACGCCCGGCGTAGCCACGATAGTACCAGTTGATCGGCAATGCCATCCCGCTTTCCAGTTCAAAGTGGGTGCCCGCGCTGCTGATCCGTCCTTCCAGCAGGTTCATTGCCGGGCTGCCGATAAAGCTCGCCACAAAGCGGGTAGCCGGTTTCTCGTACACTTCCACCGGGGTGCCAATCTGCTCGGCGATGCCTTTGTTCATCACCATCACGCGCTGGGCGAGGGTCATGGCTTCGACCTGATCGTGGGTCACGTACAGGGAGGTGGTTTTCAGACGACGGTGCAGTTGCTGCAGCTCAAGACGCATCTGCACGCGCAGCTTGGCGTCGAGGTTAGAAAGCGGTTCGTCGAACAGGAATACCGCCGGATCGCGCACGATGGCGCGCCCCATCGCCACGCGCTGGCGCTGACCGCCGGAGAGCTCGCGCGGGCGGCGCTTCAGCAGGCCGTCCAGCTCGAGAATGCGCGCCGCCTCTTTCACGCGCTCGTCGATATGGCCTTTGCCCATGCCGCGGATTTTCAGCCCCCAGGCCATGTTCTCTTCCACGCTCATGTGCGGGTAGAGGGCGTAGTTCTGGAACACCATCGCGATGCCTCTGTCTTTCGGCTCCATTTCGGTGACGCGCTGGCGGTCAATCCAGATATCCCCGGACGTCACGCGCTCCAGCCCCGCCACCATGCGCAGCAGCGTGGATTTGCCGCAGCCGGACGGGCCGACCATCACGATAAATTCCCCGTCCGCCACGTCGAGCGTCAGCGGCTGAATCACCTGGGTTTTACCATCCCAGCTTTTGGTTACTGCCTGAAGTTTTAAACCTGCCATCTTATTTCTCGCTATCGACCAGGCCACGGACAAACGCACGCTGCATGGCTAAAACAATGACTACGGGTGGGATAAGGGTGAGCAGCATCGCCGCCATCACCTGGTTCCAGAGGGTGGTGCCTTCACCGGTGGCAATCATGCCTTTGATGCCCGCCACGGCGGTGCCGAGGTTGACGTCCTGAATAATCAGCAGCGGCCACAGGTACTGGTTCCAGCCGTAGATAAAGGTGATCACAAACAGCGCCGCGAGGTTGGTTTTCGACAGCGGCAGCACGATGTCGCGGAAAAAGCGCATTGGCGACGCGCCGTCGATGCGCGCTGCTTCAATCAGCTCGTCCGGCAGGGTCATAAAGAACTGGCGGAACAGGAAGGTCGCGGTCGCCGAGGCCATCAGCGGCAGGGTCAAGCCCGCGTAGCTGTCGAGCATCTTCAGGTTGGCGATCACCTCCACTGTCGGGAAGATACGCACCTCCACCGGCAGCATCAGGGTAATGAAGATCATCCAGAAGAAGAGGTTACGCAGCGGAAAGCGGAACCAGACGATGGCGAAGGCCGAGAGCATCGACACCGTAATTTTGCCGACGGTGATGCCAAACGCCATGATGAAGCTGTTGAGCATCATCAGCCAGAACGGCGCGCTGTTGGCGCCCACGCCCTGTGTCCAGATGGTCTTCATGTTCTCGAAAAGATGTGTGCCTGGGATCAGCGTCATCGGCGTGTCGAACACCGCTTTGGTGTCCAGCGTGGCGGCGACAAACGCCACGTACAGCGGGAAGAGGATGACGATAATCCCTAAAATCAGCATGGTATGGCTGAAAATCGTCAGCCCGCGACGGTTCTCAATCATTGGTAGCGCACCTTACTTTCGACATAGCGGAACTGCACCACCGTGAGGATGATGACGAGGAACATCAGCACCACCGACTGCGCGGCAGAAGCGGAGAGATCCAACCCCGCAAAGCCTTCGCGGTAGATCTTGTAGATCAGCGTCGTTGTCGCCTGCACCGGTCCGCCTGCGGTCGCCGCGTCGATCACCGGGAAGGTGTCGAAGAAGGCGTACACGAGGTTAACTACCAGCAGGAAGAAACTCACCGGGGCGATCAGCGGCAGCGACAGCCTGAAGAAGCGGCGAACCGGCCCTGCGCCGTCAATCGCCGCCGCTTCCACCAGCGAGCGCGGGATGGACTGCAGCGCGGCAAAGAAGAACAGGAAGTTGTAGCTGATCTGCTTCCACACCGAGGCAAACACTACCAGGAACATCGCCTGGCCGCTGTTCTGGGCGTGGTTCCAGTCGTAGCCCAGTTCGGCCAGGAAGTGGGTAATCAGCCCGCGCCCCGGGTTAAACAGGAAGATCCACAATACGGCGGCGACGGCGGGAGCCACGGCGTACGGCAGCAGCATCAGCGTTTGATAAATACGACTGCCGCGCACCACGTAGTCCACCAGCGCGGCGAAGAACAGCGAGGCTAAAAGGCCGCTGACGGTCACCAGGGCGCTGAACTTGATCGTCGTCCAGAAGGAGTCCAGGTAGTAGCTGTCATGGAACAGCGCGGTGAAGTTGTCCAGCCCGACAAACTGGCTGGAAAGCCCGAACGGATCGACGCTTTGTACCGAGTACCACAGCGCTTCGCCCGCAGGCCAGATAAAGAAAATAACGGTGATGACCAGCTGCGGCGCGACCAGCAGGTACGGCAGCCAGCGGGAACGGAACACCGGACGGGATGATGACATGGAGATTTGGTTCCTGAACAATGCCGGGTGGCGATTTCGGTTTTCTCCCTCTCCCTGTGGGAGAGGGTTGGGGTGAGGGCATCAGACCGCATTAATTCGTAGGCCCGGATCGCTACGCGCCACCGGGCATTTTTTTACGATTTGGTCGACTGCTCAAAGCGGCGCAGCAGCTGATTCCCGCGCTCTACCGCTGAATCCAGCGCCTGCTGTGGCGTTTTCTTCCCGGTCCACACGCTTTCCAGCTCTTCATCAACGATGGTGCGGATCTGCGGCATGTTGCCCAGACGCAGACCCTTGGTGAACGGCAATGGCGGCTTGTTCAGCATCTGACGCGTCGCAATGTCCGCCCCTGGGTTCTTGCTGTAGAAGCCCTGCTCGCGGGTCAGGTCATACGCGGCTTTGGTGATCGGCAGGTAGCCGGTCTTCTGGTGCCACTCGGCAGCATTTTCAGGCTTCGCCAGGAAGTCGAGGAACTCGGCCACGCCTTTGTAGGTGCCGTTGTCTTTGCCCTGCATGACCCACAGGCTCGCTCCGCCGATGATGGCGTTCTGCGGCGCGCCCTTCACGTCGGCGTCGTACGGCATCATGCCCACGCCGTAGTTAAATTTGGCGTAGTGACGGATATCCGCCAGCGAGCCGGACGATGCGGTGGTAATGGCGCAGTCGCCGTTGTAGAACTTCTCGGTGGATTCGTCTTTACGCCCGAAGTAGCTGAAGTCGCCCTTCTTGTTGAGTTCTTCCAGCAGCGCGATGTGCTTCACCTGCTCCGGCTTGTTGAACTCCAGCACCGCGTCGGTGCCGTCGAAGCCGTTGTTTTTGGTGGCAACCGGCAGGCCGTGCCAGGCGCTGAAGTTTTCAATCTGGATCCAGCCCTGCCAGCCGCTGGCGTAGCCGCACTTCATCCCCGCCGCTTTCAGCTTCGCGGTGTACTCGGCCAGATCCTGCCAGGTTTTTGGCGGCTGCTCCGGGTCTAAACCGGCTTTCCTGAAGGCGTCTTTGTTGTAGTACAGCACCGGCGTGGAGCTGTTGAACGGCTGAGACAGCAGGTGGCCGGTTTTGGAATCGGTGTAATAACCGGAAACGGTCGGCACGAACTGTGATTCGTCAAAGTTGATACCCGCCTCTTTGAACACTTCATACACCGGCTTGATGGCTTTAGAGGCCATCATGGTGGCGGTGCCCACTTCATAAACCTGTAACAAGGCTGGCGCATTGCCGGTACGGAAGGCGGCGATGCCCGCGCTCAGGCTCTGCTCGTAGTTGCCTTTGTACACCGGCACAATTTTGTAATCCGGGTGGGTGTCGTTGAAACGCTGCGCCAGGGAGTCAACCTCTTTACCCAACTCCCCTTCCATGGAATGCCAGAACGGAATGGTGGTCACAGCCATTGCGTTCGTCGCAAAAGCCAGACCGATTGCCAGACCCAAAGCTGTGTGTCGTAACGATGTCATTGTCATCTCTCTTATTGTGCCGGATGCGCGATATCACGCGTTTTATGCTCGCGAGGTAACATGACATGCTCGAATTACAGAAAAATAACTGTTTGTTTACAGATAAATGACAGCCAGGCGTCAGGGGGATGATGGTTGTGTGAAGGGGGTTGGGGTGTGGTTGGGTGCGGTCTGGTGCCCTCACCCCGACCCTCTCCCTGTGGGAGAGGGAGAAAAGCGATCGGTTCCCTCTCCCTTGAGGGAGAGGGTTAGGGTGAGGGGGAAATGCAATTAACCGCCCAAATACGCGCTCCGAACCGCCTCGTTTGCCAGCAGCGCGTCGCCAGTATCCTCCAGCACGACGCGGCCGTTCTCCAGCACGTAGCCACGGTCGGCGAGCTTCAGCGCCTGGTTGGCGTTCTGCTCGACGAGGAAGATGGTCATCCCCTCTTTGCGCAGCTGCTCAATGGTGTCGAAGATCTGCTGAATGATGATCGGCGCAAGACCGAGCGACGGTTCATCCAGCAGCAGCAGACGCGGCTGGCTCATCAGCGCGCGGCCAATCGCCAGCATCTGCTGCTCGCCGCCGGACATAGTGCCCGCACGCTGGATGCGGCGCTCCCACAGGCGTGGGAAGAGTTCGTACACCCACTTGATGCGGGTCTGGTATTCATCGCGGTGAGCAAAGAAGCCGCCCATCGCCAGGTTCTCTTCCACCGTCATGCGGGAAAACACGCGACGCCCTTCCGGGACAATCGCCACCGCTTCACGCATGATTTTGGCGGTCTGCCAGTCGGTAATGTCTTTACCATCGAACACAATCCGCCCGCTGGTGGCGCGCGGGTCGCCGCACAGGGTGCCGAGCAGCGTGGTCTTACCCGCGCCGTTGGCCCCGATCAGGGTGACGATTTCGCCCTGATTGATGTGCAGGCTGACGTCGTGCAGCGCCTGGATCTTGCCGTAGTGCGCGTTGACCTTGTCGAACGTTAACATCGCTTTTTCCATCTTATGCCTCACCAAGGTATGCGCGGATCACGTCCGGGTTGTTGCGGATCTCTTCCGGCGTGCCGTTCGCCAGCGGCGTGCCCTGGTTTACCACGTAGATACGGTCCGAAATGCCCATCACCAGCTTCATGTCATGCTCAATCAGCAGAATGGTGGTGTCGTGATGATCGCGCAGCTCGGCAATCAGCTCGTCCAGCTCTTTGGTCTCTTTCGGGTTGAGGCCTGCCGCCGGTTCGTCGAGCATCAGGATTTCCGGCTGCGTCACCATGCAGCGCACAATCTCCAGGCGACGCTGATCGCCGTAGGCCAGGTTGCTCGCCTGACGGTTGGCGTGCTGCAGCAGGCCAATTCGGTCAAGCCAGGTGGCGGCGCGGTCAAGCGCTTCATCCTGTGCGCGGCGGAAGGCCGGGGTTTTAAGCAGGCCGGAGAACAGCCCGGTTTTCAGCTGCTGATGCTGTGCCACCAGCAGGTTCTCAATTACCGTCATCTCGCGGAACAGACGCACGTGCTGGAAGGTACGCACCACGCCCATGCGGGCAATCTGCTGGCCCGGCAGACCTTCCAGGTGCTGGTCGCGCAGCATGATGGTGCCGCCCGTCGGCTTGTAGAAGCCGGTCAGGCAGTTGAAGACCGTAGTTTTCCCCGCGCCGTTCGGGCCAATCAGGGAGACAATCTCTTTATTGTGCAGATCCAGATTCACGTTGTTGACCGCCAGCAGGCCGCCAAAACGCATCATCAGACCGTTAACGGATAATAATGGCTGGCTCATGCCTGCTCTCCTTTCGCTTGCCCGTTCTTCAGCTTCAGCTGTGGACGGGTCATCGGCAGCAGACCCTGCGGACGCCAGATCATCATCAGCACCATCAAACCACCCAGCATCAGCATGCTGTATTCGTTAAAGTCGCGCATCAGCTCGCGCGAGACCACCAGCAGGATGGCCGCGAGGATAACGGCAAACTGCGAGCCCATCCCGCCGAGTACCACAATCGCCAGCACGAAGGCCGATTCGGCAAAGGTGAAGGATTCCGGGCTAACGAAGCCCTGACGTGCGGCAAACAGCGTTCCGGCGAAACCGGCAAACGCGGCGCTGATGGTGAACGCGGTCAGCTTGATGCGGGTCGGGTTCAGGCCCAGCGAGCGGCAGGCGATTTCATCTTCGCGCAGCGCTTCCCACGCGCGGCCCAGCGGCATGCGCAGCAGACGGTTGATCACGAACAGGGTAATCACCACCAGCAGCAGCGCCACCAGATAGAGCCAGATCACGCGGTCGGACGGATCGTACTTGATGCCAAAGAAGTTGCTGAAGGTATCCCAGCCGCCTTCGCGGGCGGTGCGGCTGAACTCCAGGCCGAAGAAGGTCGGTTTCGGGATCTGGCTGATGCCGTTCGGGCCGCCGGTCACTTCGGTATTGTTGAGCAGCAGGATACGGACGATTTCGCCGAAGCCCAGGGTCACAATCGCCAGATAGTCACCGCGCAGGCGCAGCACCGGGAAGCCGAGCAGGAAGCCCGCGGCGGCAGAGACCAGCCCCGCCAGCGGCAGGCAGGTCCAGAAGCCGAGGCCGTAATAGTGGTTCAGCAGCGCGAAGGTGTAGGCACCGATGGCGTAGAAGCCGCCGTAGCCCAGCACCAGCAGGCCGGAGAGCCCCACCACCACGTTCAGACCGAGACCCAGAATCACGTAGATCATGGTCAGGGTGGCGATATCCACGGTCCCGCGCGATACCACAAACGGCCACGCCACGGCAGCGACCAGCAGCGCCACGAGGAACAGCTTCTGCTTCACGGTCGTACCGTCGATAGCGGGCAGCACGAATTTCGGCCCGGAGACGTTTTTCAGCGTCTTCTGGAAGACCGGGCGCAGCAGCTGGAACAGGAACACTACGGCCGTGCCGATAAACACCCACTGCCAGCGAATATCAGCGGCGGTGTCGACCACCAGCTTAGTGCCGTCCAGCTCTAACTGGACGCCCATAAAGACGCCCGCCAGCACGAAGAACATGGCGGCAGAGAGCAGCGCCATTGCAAAATGCATCGGTTTCATACTTTCTCTACCTCCGGACGGCCCAGAATACCGGTAGGCATCACCAGCAGAACCAGAATCAGCAGGGCAAACGACACCACGTCTTTATATTCTGTGCTCAGGTACGCCGAGGAGAGCGCCTCTGCCACGCCCAGGATCAGGCCGCCGATCATCGCGCCCGGAATACTGCCGATACCGCCCAGTACCGCGGCGGTGAAGGCTTTCATCCCGGCCATAAAGCCGATGTACGGGTTGATCACGCCGTAGAACTGGCCGAGCAGGACGCCCGCCACCGCCGCCATCGCTGCGCCAATCACGAAGGTCAGGGCAATCACGCGGTCGGTGTTGATGCCGAGCAGGCTCGCCATCTTCAGGTCTTCCGCGCAGGCGCGGCAGGCGCGTCCCATGCGGGAGTAACGGATGAAAATAGTCAGAGCCAGCATTGCCAGGAAGGTTACAACCCAGATAACCAGCTGCATGGTGGTGATAGAGGCAGAGAAGTTTTCGCTGGCCCCCACAATCCACTGGCCGTTAAACAGGCTTGGCAGCGCCACGTCGCGCGAGCCTTCGGTCAGGCTGACGTAGTTTTGCAGGAAGATGGACATCCCGATGGCGGAAATCAGCGCAATCAGGCGTTTTGAACTGCGCACGGGCCGGTAAGCCACGCGTTCGATGCTCCAGCCGTAGGCGCTGGCAATCACAATCGCGCCGACAAACCCGGCGGCGACCAGCAGCCAGCTGCTGTCGATGCCCATCATCATCAGGGCGGCAATGATCATAAAGGAGACGTAGCTACCGATCATGTACACCTCGCCGTGGGCGAAGTTGATCATGCCGATAATGCCGTAAACCATCGTGTAGCCGATGGCGATCAGCGCGTAGGTGCTTCCCAGCGTAACGCCGTTAAACATCTGCTGCAGGAAATAGAGAAACTGCTCGGACATATGCAAACCTTTTTATACCCGCCCGGCGAGCCGGGCGGTGGGATAGTTATTTGGCGGCCGAGGACGAACCGTCGGCGTGCCACTTAAAGACACCAAATTCAAATCCCTTCAGATCGCCTTTCTCATCCCAGTTCAGCGGCCCAATCACGGTGTTCGCCCCGTGTGCTTTTAAATCTTTCACCAGATCCAGCGGCTCTTTGCTGCCGGTACGCTCCAGCGCGGTCGCCAGAGACTGCACGGCCGCGTAGGTGATCCAGACGTACGGACCGCTCGGATCTTTCTTCTGCGCCTTGAGCGCCTCTACGATAGCCTTGTTGGCCGGATCCTGGTCATAGCGTTTTGGCATCGTGACCAGCATGCCTTCGGCAGAATCCCCCGCGATGTTCGACAGGGAGGCGTTGCCCACGCCCTCTGGCCCCATAAACTGGGTTTTCAGGCCGGTAGCGCGCGCCTGGCGCAGCATCTGGCCCATTTCCGGGTAGTAGCCGCCGTAGTAAACGAAGTCGATATTCTCTTTTTGCAGACGGGCGATCAGCGCGGAGAAGTCTTTCTCGCCTGCGGTAATGCCGTCGAAGAAGACGATGTTCGCGCCGCCTTTTTTCAGGCCGTCCTGCACAGAGCGCGCCAGGCCTTCGCCGTACTGCTGTTTGTCATGAATGATGGCAATACGCGTTGGCTTAACGGTGTCGAGGATGTATTTGGCGGCGGTGGGTCCCTGCGAGGAGTCCAGACCGGCGGTACGCATAATGTGCTGGTAGCCGCGCTGGGTCAGCTCCGGGTTAGTTGCGCCCGGGGTGATCATCAGAATGCCTTCGTCTTCGTAAATATCAGACGCGGGCTGCGTGGACGATGAGCACAGGTGGCCGATGACGTACTGGATACCGTCGTTGACGATTTTGTTGGCGACCGCGACGGCCTGTTTTGGATCGCAGGCGTCGTCATATTCTACGCCCACCAGCTTGTCGCCTTTGATGCCGCCTTTGGCGTTGATGTCTTTAATGGCCTGACGGGCGCCGTTGAACTCCATATCACCCCACTGGGCAACAGGACCGGACATCGCGCCGACCACAGCCACTTTTATGTCGTCCGCCATAGCCGCCTGCGAAATTGCCAGTGCGACCATTCCCGCGATTATTGCTTTCGCGTTCCTTTTCATCTCTGAATCCCCATTCGTGATGTCGTGTATATATTTGTTTTATTATGGTTAAAAAGCATTCTGTACTTTTAATGAACAACGCTATTTTTACCAGTGCCTTTAATGGTTTAGCGCGGTTTTTTATCAAAAACCAGACTAATATCTCTATTTTTCAGGCGATTAAGCAAAGATAATATTCTGAAATCAGGCAGAGATAAACAAATAAAAGTGCAGTTTGCAGCATAAAATAACGGTACAAAGCGCCGAATAAATCACTGCCTGTCAGGTTAAAATTCTGCTTAATTTTCGATCCATGTGTTTTCGAACTGCGCAATGCGTTGCCAAAAAACTAATCACCTGGTAAATGGGAATAAAAAGAGAAAGCACCCGAGCAAATAAATTGAGTACACTGGCCCTACTCAATCTGATTTGGACAAGTAGCTAATGAAACTGACTATCGTGCGTCTGGTGACCTTTAGCGACCAGGATCATATCGACCTGGGCAAGATCTGGCCGGAATATTCCCCTTCGTCGCTGGCTGTCGACGACAATCACCGTATCTATGCCGCGCGCTTTAACGAGCGTCTGCTGGCCGCCGTTCGCGTGACGCTGAGCGGCACGGAAGGGGCGCTGGATTCCCTGCGCGTGCGCGACGTCACCCGCCGTCGCGGGGTCGGACAGTATTTAATTGAAGAAGTCATTCGTGAAAACCCGAGCGTGACCTCCTGGTGGATGGCCGACGTGGGCGTGGAAGACCGCAGCGTGATGGCGGCGTTTATGCAGGCGTTAGGGTTTACGGCGCAGGCGAACGGGTGGGAGAAGCGCCAGGGTTGATGTGTGCGGCCTGATGCCCTCACCCCGGCCCTCTCCCACGGGGAGAGGGAGAAAACATAAAAAAGGCAACTTACGTTGCCTTTTGCTTTTATTTTGCGTCAGTAGCAGTCCCGTTCGCATGCCAGTCAAACACGCCGAACTCGAAGCCCTTCAGATCGCCCTTCTCATCCCATGACAGCGGCCCCATGACGGTTTCCACGGAGTTCGCTTTCAGCCAGGTGGCAATCTCAGCCGGATCGGCTGACTGGTTCAGGCCCGCGTGCAGCGACTGCAGCGCCGCGTAGGTGGTCCAGACGAACGCGCCGCTTGGATCCTGTTTCTTCGCCTTGATCGCATCCACGATAGGTTTGTTGGCAGGGACCTGGTCGTAGTTCTTCGGCTTGGTCACCAGCAGGCCTTCGGCTGATTCACCCGCGATGTTAGACAGAGAGACGTTTGCCACGCCTTCCGGCCCCATGAACTGGGTTTTCAGACCGGCAGCGCGCGCCTGGCGCAGGATCTGGCCCATTTCCGGGTGGTAGCCACCGTAGTAAACGAAATCAATATTCTCTTTCTTCAGACGCGCCACCAGCGTGGAGAAGTCTTTCTCACCGGCGGTAATACCGTCGAAGAACACCACGTCAGCATTGGCTTTCTTCAGGTTGTCCTGGACGGAACGCGCCAGACCTTCACCGTACTGCTGCTTGTCGTGAACGATAGCGATGCGCTTCGGCTTCACTTTTTCAACGATGTATTTCGCTGCGGTTGGGCCCTGGTCAGAGTCCAGGCCGGTGGTGCGCAGGGTCAGCTTGTAGCCGCGCGAGGTCAGTTCCGGCGCGGTTGCAGCCGGGGTGATCATCAGAATTCCTTCGTCTTCGTAGATGTCAGACGCGGGCTGCGTAGAGGAGGAGCACAGGTGACCGATAACGTATTTGATCCCGTCGTTCACCACTTTGTTCGCCACCGCGACCGCTTGTTTCGGGTCACAGGCATCATCATATTTTACGATCTGCAGTTTTTCGCCCTTGATGCCGCCCTTAGCATTAATGTCTGCAACCGCCTGTTCTGCGCCCGTAAATTCCTGGTCGCCGTACTGAGCTACCGGACCGGACATCGCGCCAACCACAGCAACTTTGATATCTGCCTGTGCCATGGTGCTGAATGCCAACGCGATACATCCTGCCAGTAACGCTTTACCCTTCATGTTCATCCTGAGATTCCCCATTATTATGGTTATTACGATTGTTGTGATGTTGTTGTGCAGCGCTTTATGTCAGTTATAGGTGTGCTGTTCGCGCTTTTTCAGCATACTCTGCTAAAACATACCCGATTTTTATGATTTTGGAATAGCTAATTTGAAATGTATCTATGCTATGCCCGGCACCGTTTTGCGCCGGGCATTTGGCTTTATCGTGTCAGCGAGGCGGAAATAATATCCAGCGCCTGTCGGAACTGCGCTTCGGGGATCGTGAGCGGATAGAGGAAGCGAATCACGTTGCCGTACACGCCGCAGCTCAGGAGCAGCAGCCCTTCGTTCAACGCGCGTTCTTGCACCTGTCGGGTGAATTCCGGCGAGGGTTGCCCGGATTGCGGATCGTTGAACTCCACTGCCACCATAGAGCCTTGCGCACGAATGTCGGCAATATACGGGCAGCCATCCTTCGCTTTATTTAGCACCTCTACAAGATGGTGGCCAAGGTGCGCCGCGCGGGTACAGAGATCTTCTTCGTCAATCACGTCCAGCACCGCATGGGCCGCGGCAATCGCCAGAGGGTTACCCGCGTAGGTGCCGCCCAGCCCGCCGGGCGCGGGGGCGTCCATCACCTCCGCCCGACCAGAGACCGCCGAAAGCGGCATCCCGCCCGCCAGGCTTTTTGCCATGGTGATAAGGTCCGGCTTCACGCAGTGGTTTTCCATCGAGAACAGCTTGCCGGTGCGGGCGAAGCCGGTCTGGACTTCGTCGGCAATCAGCAAAATCCCGTGGGTATCGCACAGGGCACGCAGCGCCTGCATAAAATCGGCGGGTGCGACATTGAACCCGCCCTCACCCTGAACCGGTTCAAGGATAATGGCCGCCACCTGGTCTGGCGCGATATCCGCTTTGAAAATGCGCTCCAGGCTTTTTAACGCTTCCGCCGTGCTGATGCCGTGCAGATCGTTAGGGAACTGTGCGTGGTACACCGAACCGGGGAACGGGCCGAAGCCCAGCTTGTAGGGTGCGACCTTGCCGGTCAGCGCCATGGTCATAAAGGTGCGGCCATGGAAGGCGCCGCCAAAGGTGATAAGGCCGGGGCGTTTGGTGTACGCGCGGGCAATTTTGACCGCGTTTTCAACCGCTTCTGCGCCCGTCGAGAAGAAGGCGGTCTTGGCGGGACCGTCAATCGGCACGCGCTGGTTGATGCGTTCGGCAAGCGCCACATAGCCCTCATACGGCACAATCTGGTAGGCCGTGTGGGTGAAAGCGTGGAGTTGTTTTTCGATGGCGGCAATGACTTTTGGATGGCGATGGCCGGTATTCAGCACCGCGATCCCGGCGGCGAAGTCGATGTACTCATTGCCTTCCACGTCCCACACCGTGGCGTTTTCAGCTTTATCGGCATAGAAGTTACACATCACGCCGATGCCGCGCGGCGTCGCCTGTAAACGCCGGTCGTTCAGTTCGTTATTTTTCACCCTGTCCCCCTGAGAAAGTCGCCTGCTTAGCGCATCAGTAAGTGTTTGCCAGGGGGAGGGAATTCGCCAGAGCGGGCGCTAAAAAAACAAAACCCCCGGACTCGCATCCAGGGGTTATCGGTGTACTTCGCTTAGATTACGCTTCGATAGCAGCGCGAAGTTTTTTCATGGCGTTCTTTTCAAGCTGACGGACACGTTCCGCGGAAACGCCGTAGCGGTCGGCCAGCTCCTGCAGCGTGGACTTGTTGTCTTCGTCCAGCCAGCGGGCGCGGATGATATCCTGGCTACGCTCGTCGAGGCCTTCCATCGCGAAGGTCAGCTTGTTCGCCGCCTGGTCTTCCCAGTTGTCCTCTTCAATGCCGTCGGCAAAGTTAGAAGTTTTATCCTGCAGGTACAGGACCGGGGCCATCGGCTGGCTGTCAGAGGCGTCGTCGTCGGAGGACATATCAAAGGTCATGTCCTGCGCGGCCATGCGGGATTCCATCTCACGGACGTCTTTGCTGGATACGCCCAGCTCGCGCGCCACCATTTCGACTTCATCCTGGTTAAACCAGCCCAGACGCTGCTTGGTTTTACGCAGATTGAAGAACAGTTTGCGCTGCGCTTTTGTCGTGGCGACCTTCACAATACGCCAGTTACGCAGGACGTATTCGTGAATTTCTGCTTTGATCCAGTGCACGGCGAAGGAGACCAGTCGCACACCCACTTCCGGGTTGAAGCGACGTACAGCCTTCATCAGGCCGATGTTACCTTCCTGAATCAAGTCCGCCTGCGGCAGGCCGTAGCCCGAGTAGTTACGAGCAACGTGAACAACAAAGCGCAGGTGAGACAGGATCAGCGTCTTAGCTGCTTCCAGATCGCCCTGGTAATGCAGCTTTTCAGCAAGCTCCTTTTCTTCCTCGGCCGTTAACATCGGCCAGGTGTTCGCAGCCCGGATGTAAGATTCCAGGTTACCAACAGGGGCTAAAGCTAAAGTTTGCATTTCTTTGGTCATTCATTCCTCTCAATGTTTCTTCTGGTCCAGGCTGTCCCCATCAGGCAACAACCATGCCAAAGCGTTTGAGCAGCGAGATTAGCATTCACACTTTTATCAGACCGTGATTTTATCCACAAGTTCCAGGTGCAACAGTGAATAAATTACGCACAAAATGTGACATGAAGATGATAACAGGGGAAGAGACAACAGGGACGCTTTCCCTGCAGAGCGAACATCTCGGTGCAGGGAAAGATTATATCACGCTTTTATTAGTCGGGAGTAAAGTGGCGTAAATGTTGAACCGTCGCCAGCCATGCGGCTACCCAGCCGATCATGGAACACACCAGCAGCAACAGCAGGCACTCATCGAACCCTAAGCCACTGATATCAAACTTAGTTCCGAAAACCTGCGCCACTTCAGTCACGGCAGACGAAAGCCGCATCACCAAAATTTCTGACAATATCAGTGAAAGAAATGCGCCGGAAAAACCGAGCAGCGCGCCGCCGTAGAGGAACGGACGGAGGATGAAACCATCCGTTGCGCCAATCAGTTTCTGCACGTTGATGGTATCGCGGCGGGCGAAGATGCTCAGGCGCACGCTGTTACCGATGACGAGGAACACCGCCGCCACCATCAGCACGCCTATCATCGCCGACACGCGCCCCACCAGCCCGGTCAGGGCAGCAAGACGGGCGAACCAGCTGTCGTCCATGCGCACTTCATCAATCCCGTTGATACGGGTGATGCGGTCGCGCAGGGTGTTAAGCGAATCGGTACCCTGGAAATCGAGTTTCGGGATCACCACCGCCACGGCGGGCAGCGGGTTCTCTTCCAGCATATCCAGCGCGCCGCCAAAGCCTGACCAGTTGCGGAACTCGCCCAGCGCTTCATCGCGCGAGAGATAGTTAACCTTCTCCACGCCCTGTTCGGCCTGGATTTGCCCGACCACCTGCGCCGCCGCGTTATCGTCGAGCGCTTTATCCAGATAAACGGTGATCTGCGGCGACGGATAATACTGCGACGCTGCCTGGTTAACGTTCTTATAGACCATGTAGCAGACGCTTGGCAGCGTCAGGGAGATGGCGATCACCATCACCGTCAGGAACGTCGCCAGCGGCTTGCTTTTCAGATCCTGCAATGCCCCCTGGAAGGCATAACGCACCTGCTCGTTGAACACGTTGGTCTTGCGGGAAGCCGGTTTTGGCGCCGCTTTCTGGCGCTTTGGCGTATTACGATTGCCGTCACCGCCGCCCTGCGGCTTACGGAAACGGTCAAACCGGTTTCCGAACTGCCGAATCTGGTTCATTGCATCACGCTTGTTCACCGTGGCCTCCGTGCAAATGCCCGTCGCTCAGGGTCAGCATACGGTACGAACGACGGGAAATGAGCCCAATGTCGTGCGTCGCCATCAATACCGTGACCCCTACGCGGTTGAATTCCTCAAACAGACGCAAAATCCCTTCGGACAGGGCATCGTCCAGGTTACCGGTTGGTTCATCCGCCAGCAGTACGGCAGGCTTGTTCACCACCGCACGGGCGATGCCCACGCGCTGCTGCTCACCGCCGGACAGTTGGATCGGGAAGTTCTTCGCTTTGTCCAGCAGCCCGACCTTATCCAGCGCCGCAGAGACGCGACGGCGGATATCGTCATAGCTGGCGCCGGCAATAATCAGCGGGATAGCGACGTTATCAAAAACGGTGCGATCCATCAGCAGGTGGTGATCCTGGAAAATCATGCCGATCTGACGACGCAGGAACGGCACTTCGCGGTTTTTCAGGCGGCTAATTTCGTGGCCGCTGAAAAAGATTTTCCCGGCGCTGGGCCGTTCGATCCCACAGATAAGCTTGAGCAGGGTACTTTTCCCCGCGCCGGAATGGCCGGTCAGGAATGCCATCTCGCCTGGCTGCAGATGGAACGTTACCCCCTGCAGCGCTTGTCTCCCACCGAGATAGGCCTTGCTGACGTGTTCAAAGCGAATCATTGTTAGTCCTCTCGGGCAAATAATGCCTCAATAAAGTCGTCCGCCTTAAACGGACGCAAATCCTCAATACGCTCGCCCACACCGATGTAACGGATAGGAATGCCGAACTGGTCGGCCACGGAGAAGATCACCCCGCCTTTGGCGGTGCCGTCCAGCTTGGTCAGCGCGATCCCCGTCAGTCCTACCGCTTCATGGAACAGCTTCGCCTGACTGATGGCGTTCTGCCCGGTGCTGGCGTCAATGGTCAGCATAATTTCATGCGGTGCGTCTTCGTCCAGCTTCTTCATGACGCGGACGATTTTCTTCAACTCTTCCATCAGGTGCGATTTGTTCTGCAAACGCCCTGCGGTATCGGCAATCAGCACGTCCACGTTACGCGCCTTCGCCGCCTGGATGGCGTCGAAGATCACGGATGCGGAATCCGCGCCGGTATGCTGGGCAATCACCGGAATGTTGTTGCGCTGGCCCCACACCTGCAGCTGCTCAACCGCCGCTGCACGGAAGGTATCGCCCGCCGCCAGCATCACCGATTTGCCCTGCTGCTCGAACTGACGCGCCAGCTTGCCGATGGTGGTGGTTTTACCTACGCCGTTCACGCCCACCATCAGAATAACAAATGGCGTTTTGCCTTCAATATTAAGCGGTTCGTCAACTTTTGCGAGAATTTCGCCCATCTCGTCTTTCAGCAGGCCGTACAGCGCTTCGGCATCACGCAGCTGTTTGCGGCTCGCCCCTTCGGTCAGGTTGGCGATGATCTTACGGGTGGTTTCCACGCCGACGTCCGCAATCAGCAGTTGTTCTTCCAGCTCTTCAAAGAGATCGTCGTCGATCTTCTTGCCGCGGAACAGACTGATAAATCCGGAACCTAAGTTTTCTTTGGTTTTGAGCAGGCTACGCTTCAGGCGCGCGAAGAAACCTTCTTTGGTCGGTTTTTCCTGCTCCTGAACGATCTCTTCTTCGGCTTGCTCTTCTACCGGCACAACGATGACCGCTTCTTCTGCGGCTTCCGCCGCCAACGCCTGGGCTTCCAGCTCTTCGTCGGTCAGCTCTGGCTCGAGCGCCGCTTCTTCTTCCACCGCTTCAACAATTTCAACGGTTTCCGCTTCGGCCTGCCACTCTTCCGGTGAAACCTCTTCGGCTTTCACCTCTTCAGGCAGCGGCAGCTCTTCGTGCTCAATAACGGCCTGCGGCGCGTGGGTAATGTCTTCGACGACAGCCGGCTCTGGCTTCTCGCTTTCCTGAACCTGTTCAGTGACCTCAACCACCTCTTCAGCAAAGGATTCAATCTCTTCTTTGCTGTGCGCCGTTTCTTCCGCGTCGACAGCCGCGGCGGTTTCTACAGGCGTTTCAGGCTGCGACTGCTCTTCAACGGCTTGTTGTTCTTCGGTTTTCTGTTCTGTTTCTTGCTCTTTTTCACCGAAGCCCAGCCAGGAAAAGAAGCCACGTTTTTTTTGTTTTGCCATCTGCGACTACACTCCTCGCGGCGCTATATACATGTAAGCTAAAAAAATGATGAAATAGTCTAACACTTTACTTAATTGACATCACCGCCCGCAATCGCAGGCCAATTGTTAACAGAGCTTTCCTGAGATGAAGAAACCCAACCGCGCCCCGGCCGGTCAAATTCGTATTATCGGCGGTCAGTGGCGAGGCCGGAAATTACCGGTGCCGGACAGCCCCGGTTTACGCCCCACTACCGACCGCGTGCGCGAGACGCTGTTTAACTGGCTCGCCCCGTCAATGGTAGACGCCCGCTGCCTGGACTGCTTCGCCGGAAGCGGCGCGCTCGGGCTGGAAGCGCTGTCGCGCTATGCCGCCAGCGCCACGCTGCTGGAGATGGAGCGCGGCGTGGCGCAGACGCTGCAGCAAAATCTGGCGACGCTGAAGGCGAGCAACGCCAAAGTGGTCAACACCAACACGCTGAGCTTCCTCGCGCAACAGGGCACACCGCACAACGTGGTGTTCGTCGACCCGCCGTTCCGCAAGGGGCTGCTGGAAGAGACGTTATCCCTGCTGGAGCAAAACGGCTGGCTGGCGGATGACGCGCTAATCTATGTAGAAAGCGAAGTGGAGAACGGTTTGCCGCCGGTGCCCGCGCACTGGGATCTGCACCGCGAAAAGGTCGCCGGTCAGGTTGCTTATCGTCTGTATCACCGTCAGGCACAAGGAGGATCCGATGCCGGTACTGATTAACCTGGGACGTTTGCTGATGCTGGGCATCTGGGCGTTTTTGATTCTGAATCTGGTGCATCCTTTCCCGCGCCCGATGAACATTTTTGTTAACGTGGCGCTGATTTTCACGTCGTTTATGCACGCCCTGCAGATGGTGATGCTGAAAAACGGTCTGCCGAAAGACGGCCCGCAGATGACGGGCTGGCAGCAGCTGCGCGTGTTTATTTTCGGCGTGTTTGAACTGCTGGTGTGGATGAAGAAGTTTAAGGCGCAGGTGAAGAAGTAAGGTGCGTTTAGTCGCCCGGTGGCGCTTCGCTTACCGGGCCTACCAAACCCCGTAGGCCGGGCAAACGCAGTGCCGCCCGGCATTACCGCTCCGGTTCAAACCCTTCAAACCGCGATCCTTTATAGCTCAACGTTCCTTGATCCCCCACCGTCAGCTGATGGTACTGCTGCGCCTCCAGGCGGAAGGTCACCTCCAGCCCGCCGGTTTCCGGCTTAAAGCTCGCTTCATAGCGCATGCTGGTTCCAGCGGGCGTCACCTGCTGCTGGCGCGAGCGGCGGTCGTTGAGCGGTTTCTCACGCTTGTTCGTCACCACCACGCGCTTTTGCATCAGCGGCGCGGCGTCGTTATCCGCCTTCTCGCGGCGCTGCTGCACGAAACGGAACGAGGCGGCAATGACGATAATCGCCACCACGATAATGAAAAAAAGCGGCATCTTGCTCATTGATAAATCCCATCAGATTTTGCGGAATTCAGGATACCTTGCCTTCCCCGTCATTGCCAAACGCCCGCCCGCGTCACTACACTGGATCAGAAACTGATTATTCAGCCTCAACAGATACAGGGAGTTAATATGCTTTGGTCATTTATCGCCGTCTGTTTGTCCGCATGGCTTTTTGTCGATGCGTCGTATCGTGGCCCTGCCTGGCAGCGCTGGCTGTTCAAACCCGTCACGCTGCTGCTCCTGCTGCTGCTGGCCTGGCAAGCGCCGATGTTTAACGCCGTCAGCTATCTGGTCCTCGCCGGGCTGTGTGCGTCCCTGATAGGCGATGCGCTGACTCTGCTCCCCCGTCAGCGCCTGCTCTATGCCGTCGGCGCGTTCTTCCTCTCCCATCTGCTGTATACCATCTACTTTGCCAGCCAGATGACGCTCTCCTTCTTCTGGCCGCTGCCGCTGGTGCTGCTGGTGATTGGCGCGCTGCTGATTGCGGTGATTTGGTCGCGTCTGGAAGAGATGCGTTTGCCGGTCTGTACCTTTATCGCCATGACGCTGGTGATGGTGTGGCTTGCAGGCGAGCTGTGGTTCTTCCGTCCGACGTCTCAGGCGATGTCAGCGTTCTTTGGCGCGGCGCTGTTGCTGATCGGGAATATCGTCTGGCTGGGCAGCCACTATCGCCGTCGCTTCCGCGCGGATAACGCGATTGCCGCCGCCTGCTACTTTGCCGGGCACTTCCTGATCGTGCGTTCGCTGTATATTTAAATAAGTCTTGACTCTGGAGTCGACTCCAGAGTGTATGCTGCGGTTAATGAGAAAATTATCATTACCGGAGACTGCCATGTCGACTCCAGAAACATCTAAAAAAGTTCCACAATTCTCGGCACTTAAGCTCAGCCCGGTTCCGCCGAAAGACGACTGCTGCTGCGAAGGCGCGTGCGAAACGCAAACTGAAATGCTGCCTGAAAGCGGCAACCGCTACAGCTGGGTCGTCAACGGCATGGACTGCGCGGCCTGCGCGCGCAAAGTGGAAAACGCGGTGATGCAAGTGCCGGGCGTGAGTCACGTTCAGGTGCTGTTCGCCACCGAAAAACTGCTGGTCAGCGCCGAAAGCGACGTCAGCAAACAGGTTGAAGCCGCCGTCAGCAAGGCGGGCTATACCCTGCGTAGCGAAACGGCCCCCGTCGAAAAAACTTCCTCCCTGAAAGAAAACCTGCCGCTCATTACGCTCATCATCATGATGGCCCTGAGCTGGGGGCTGGAGCAGATTAACCACCCGTTCGGCAATCTGGCGTTTATCGCCACCACGCTGGTCGGGCTGTTCCCGATTGCCCGCCAGGCGCTGCGCCTGATGAAAAGCGGCAGCTGGTTTGCCATCGAAACGCTGATGAGCGTGGCGGCCATCGGCGCGCTGTTCATCGGCGCGACGGCGGAAGCGGCGATGGTGCTGCTGCTGTTCTTAATCGGCGAACGGCTTGAAGGCTGGGCGGCGAGCCGGGCGCGTAAAGGGGTCAGCGCGCTGATGGCGCTGAAGCCTGAAACCGCCACACGGGTAAATAACGGCAATCGTGAAACGGTGGCGATTAATACCCTGCGTCCCGGAGACGTGATTGAAGTCGCCGCGGGCGGTCGTTTACCCGCCGACGGCGCGCTGGTTACCGCCACCGCCAGCTTCGACGAGAGCGCCCTGACCGGGGAATCCATTCCGGTAGAACGCGCGGCAGGTGAAAAAGTGCCTGCTGGCGCTACCAGCGTCGACCGTCTGGTGCAGCTGACGGTCCTTTCCGAACCGGGCGACAGCGCCATCGACCGCATCCTCAGGCTGATAGAAGAAGCCGAGGAGCGCCGCGCGCCCGTCGAGCGTTTCATCGACTATTTTAGCCGGATTTACACCCCTGCCATCATGCTGGTTGCCCTGCTGGTCACTATCGTGCCACCGATGTTCTTCGGCGCACCGTGGGAGGGCTGGATCTATAAAGGGCTGACGCTGCTGCTGATCGGCTGCCCGTGCGCGCTGGTGATCTCCACGCCTGCGGCGATTACCTCCGGGCTGGCAGCGGCGGCACGTCGCGGGGCGCTGATTAAGGGCGGCGCGGCGCTGGAGCAGCTGAGCCAGGTTCAGCATATCGCGTTCGATAAAACCGGCACGCTGACCGTCGGCAAGCCGCAGGTCACCGGCGTGTATCCGCAGGATATCGGTGAAGATGAACTGCTTACGCTGGCTGCCGCCGTTGAGCAGGGTTCCACTCACCCGCTGGCGCAGGCGATTGTGCGTGAAGCGCAGTCGCGCGGGCTGGCAATTCCGACGGCAACGGCACAGCGGGCGCTGGTCGGGTCGGGGATTGAGGCCACCGTTGACGGTAAAAAGGTGCTGATTGTCGCGGCGGGCAAGTCTTCTCATCCAGAGGTTGAGGCGTTAGAACAGACCGGACAAACTGTCGTGACCCTCATGCAGGACGGCGTCGCGAAAGGGATGCTGGCGCTGCGCGACACCCTGCGCGATGACGCCAAAGAGGCCGTGACGGCGCTGCATCAGCTTGGCGTACAGGGCGTGATCCTGACCGGCGATAATCCGCGCGCGGCGGCGGCAATTGCCGGTGAGCTGGGGCTGGAATTCAAGGCCGGATTGCTGCCCGCGGATAAAGTCCGCGCGGTCACGGAACTGAACGCTCACGCGCCGCTGGCGATGGTCGGTGACGGCATTAACGATGCGCCTGCGATGAAGGCGGCAACCATCGGCATTGCGATGGGCAGCGGCACCGACGTGGCGCTGGAGACGGCGGATGCGGCGCTGACCCACAACCGCCTGACCGGGCTGGCGCAGATGATTAGCCTGGCGCGGGCGACGCGCGCCAACATCCGCCAGAACATTGGGATTGCGCTGGGGCTGAAGGGGATATTCCTCGTCACCACCCTGCTCGGCATGACCGGCCTGTGGCTGGCGGTGCTGGCGGATACGGGTGCAACGGTGCTGGTGACGGCAAACGCGCTGCGGCTTCTGCGCCGTCGGTAAAAACGCCCGGTGGCGGCTGAGCCTTACCGGGCCTACAACATCTCCGAACCGTAGGCCGGGTAAGGCGCAGCCGCCACCCGGCATAAAACGGCGTCACTGCATCCCTAACATCCTCGGCAGCCATAACGAAATCGCCGGGATGTACGTCACCATCCCCAGCACCACCAGCAGCATGCCGTAAAACGGCAGCATCGCCCGCACAACGTGCTCGATCTTCTGCTTGCTCACCGCACTCGCCACGAACAGCACCGACCCAACCGGCGGGGTGATCAGCCCGATCCCCAGGTTCACCATCATGATCATCCCGAAATGCACCGGGTCGATCCCCAGCGAATTGGTCACCGGCAGCAGCACCGGGGTCAGGATCAGGATGATCGGCGCCATATCCATCAGCGTGCCAATCAGCAGCAGCATGACGTTGAGGTACATCAGGATGACGTATTTATTATCGGAGAGCGAGGTGAAGAACTCGGTGATGCGGGTCGGGAGCTGCATGTAGGTCATCACCGCGCCAAAGGCCGCCGCAAAACCAATCAAAATCATCACGATGGTGACGGTTTTCACCGTCCGGCACAGCAGCTTCGGCAGTTCGCTCCACTTATAATCGCGGTAGATGAACATGGTGACGAAGAACGCCCACAGGCAGGCCACGGCGGCGGATTCGGTTGCCGTGAAGATCCCGGACAATATCCCGCCGAGGATGATCACGACCGTCATCAGCCCCCACAGGGCATCGAGCAATATCTTCAGCGCCTGCTTAAACGGGATTTTCTCGCCTTTCGGGTAGCCGCGCTTATGGGCGAAGCCGAGGCAGAGGATCATCAGACATAACCCTAACAGCAGCCCCGGCAGCACGCCCGCGATAAACAGCGTGGCAATAGAAACCGTCCCGCCCGCGGCCAGCGAGTAAATGACCGAGTTGTGGCTGGGCGGGATCAGAATCGCCTGAACGGAACCGCTGGCCGTTACCGCCGCCGCATATTCCCGCGGGTAGCCCTTCTTCTCCATCTCCGGGATCATCACGCTGCCGATAGAGGCCGTATCCGCCACCGACGAGCCGGAAATTGCGCCGAAGAACGTTGAGGCGACAATGTTCACCAGCGACAGCCCGCCGCGAATAAAGCCGACAAACACGTAGGCGAAATTCACCAGCCGTCGGGCAATGCCCCCTTCCGCCATGATCGCCCCGGCAAGGATAAAGAACGGGATCGCCAGCAGGGTAAACTTGTTCACCCCGCTGGTGATTTGGATCATCAGCGCCTCCAGCGGCAGATCGATCCACAACGCCCCCGCCACGGCGCTTAACCCGACGGCGAAAGCCACCGGCATTCCCAGCGCCAGCAGAATGGCGAGGGTGAATAACAAAACGAATGCATCCATTGTTCACCCCTTAACTGTGGTTGCCGATAAGCACGACGGGACGGTTTTCCTGCGAGCCAAACAGCAGGCGTTCAATCACAAACAGGATCAGAATGGCCGACCCGACGGGCAGCGGCAGATAGCTTTCGCCAGAGGTCAGGAGCGGGAACTCCGCGACGGGCTGTTCCCAGAGGTCGACGCACAGCCAGAGGCTGTACCAGAACATCAGGGCGGAGATCAGCAGCATCAGCAGGTCGACCACGCGGGCGCAGAGGTTTTTCAGCATGTCGGGCAGACGGTCGGTGAGCATGTTGACCGCGATGTGCGACCCAGCGCGATACCCTACCGCTGCGCCAATAAAGGTAAAGGTCACCATGCAGATAATGGCGATCGGCTCCGGCCAGGATTCTCCGCGGTTAAGCACGTAGCGCGAGAAGATGCCAATCGGGATCACGATCGTCATCACCAGCAGCGAGATGCCCGCCACGGTCATGGCGAGCAGGTACAGACGGTCCATCCACTTCAGGTAGAGTTCGGACATACGTACTCCGTTTTACTGGACGTCAGCGATGGCTTTCATCAGATCCTGATGCTTGTCGCCATACTGGGCGCGCACCGGCTCTGTGGCTTTGATAAACACCGTTTTGTCGATGTCGTGGAACTGCACCCCACCCGCCTTCATTTTCGCCAGCGCCTGGTCGTTATAGGCCTGCCAGAGCTTGCGCTGCTCGAACTGCGCTTCGCGGGCCAGCGTCAGGACTTTTTGCTGCTCGTCGGCGCTGAGCTTGTCCCATTTCACTTTTGAGTAGAGGAGCATTTCCGGGGTGATAAAGTGGCCGCTGAGGGTGTAGTTTTTGGCGACCGGCATGTAGTTGTGGGCGATAAAGGTTGGCGGGTTGTTCTCCGCGCCGTCGATTACCCCGGTCTGCATGCCGCTGTAGACTTCGCTCACGCCCATCGCGACCGAGTTTGCCCCCATATCCTTCAGCGTGGCGAGCGCCACCGGGCTACCCTGCACGCGGATTTTTTTCCCTTTCAGATCTTCCGGTTTAACGATCGGCTCTTTGGTGATCAGGTTACGGGTGCCGGAATCCATCCAGCCGAGGAAGACCAGCTTCGATTTCGGGTTCGCGGTCAGCTTGTCGCCAATCTGCTTGCCGATATCGCCGTCGATCACCTTGTGCATGTGGTCCTCATCGCGGAAGACGTACGGCAGCGTGAAGACTTCGATATCCGGCAGGATGGCGGCAACCGGCGCCATCGAGACGCGGATCATGTCGATAGCCCCCATCTGCGCCTGCTCAATCATCTGCTTTTCATCCCCGAGCACGCCGCCGGGGAAGACTTTGATCTCCAGCTTGCCGTCGGTTTGCTGCTTGAGTTTTTCACCCATGTGCTGAACCGCCACCACGTTCGGGTAGCCTTCGGGGTGTACATCGGCAGCTTTGATGGTTTGAGCAGAAACGGTGCAGGCAAAAGCAGACAGACACAGCGCGGCCAGTAACGGCTTGAGGGTCGTTTTCATCGGGTCAACTCCAGGGTAGTGAGATAAGCGTTAAAACAGCGTTTTATTTTTATACGCTTAAAAATTAGACTACGGCTGGAAAAGCGGAGGTGAAGCGCCTCACAAAAGCGCGAAAATTTGAAACGATGGTTTAGAAAGGTTTTCCCCCTCTCCCCGTGGGAGAGGGTCAGGGTGAGGGCATCTTGCTGCACTTACCCCTTACGAATCACATACCGGTACGGCAGCGTTTCGGTCTGCTGCGCCACCAGCTCATGCTCCATAAAGGTACAAAAGCCGGGAATGTCGCGGGTGGTGGCCGGATCGTCTGCGATGATCAGCAGCGTTTCACCGGTCTGCATAGTGCGCACAGTTTTGCGCACCATCATTACCGGCTCCGGGCAGCGGAGGCCCTGGGCGTCAAGGGTGTGGTCGGGGCTGGAAAACAGGTCGGTCATGGTCTTCTCGATCAAAATAAAACGGCTGTAGTTTACGCCCGGTTGCCGCCAATGCAAACCAGGTTAACGGTTGCGTGAAAATTAGCCATTGCAAAGTCCCGTCAAAGCAGTATCATGCGGCGGTTTTTATTGGGTTCCCTCACCCCAACGTATAAAAAGGTCACAATATGACGCAGTTTTCTCAATCGCAGCGCGTAAAAGCGTTGTTCTGGCTTTCGCTTTTTCATCTGCTGGTGATCACTTCCAGCAACTATCTGGTGCAGCTCCCGATCTCCATTTTTGGTTTCCATACCACCTGGGGCGCGTTCAGTTTTCCGTTTATTTTCCTCGCCACCGATCTGACCGTGCGAATCTTTGGCGCACCGCTGGCGCGTCGCATTATTTTCGCGGTGATGCTCCCGGCGCTGTTCGTGTCGTATGTGATCTCTTCCCTGTTCTACATGGGAAGCTGGCAGGGCTTTGAGGCGCTGACGCACTTCAACCTCTTTGTCGCCCGTATCGCCGTCGCCAGCTTTATGGCCTACGCGCTGGGGCAGATCCTCGACGTTCACGTGTTTAACCGCCTGCGTCAAAATCACCGCTGGTGGATGGCGCCAACGGCCTCCACGCTGTTCGGAAACGTGAGCGATACGCTGGCCTTCTTCTTCATCGCCTTCTGGCGTAGCCCGGATGCGTTCATGGCCGAACACTGGATGGAAATCGCCCTGGTGGACTACTGCTTCAAGGTGCTTATCAGTATTGTATTCTTCCTGCCGATGTACGGCGTGCTGCTGAATATGCTGCTGAAAAGGCTGGCAGATAAATCTGAAATCACCGCATTGCAGGCAGGTTAAAGGTTCGCTTTATCAGTTGTGATAAGATGAGCGAATGAGCCGCTATGGCCGTTTATCGAAAGGAAGAAGTCAATGCGCAATCTGGTTAAATATGTCGGGATTGGCCTGCTGGTTGTTGGCCTTGCAGCCTGTGATAACAGCGACACCAAAACGCCTGCACAGGGCGCGTCCGCAGAGAGCAACGCGACCGGGCAGCCGGTAAGCCTGCTGGACGGTAAACTCAGTTTCTCTCTGCCAGCGGATATGACCGATCAGAGCGGCAAGCTGGGTACCCAGGCGAACAACATGCACGTGTATTCCGACGCAACCGGTCAGAAAGCGGTCATTGTGATTGTGGGTGACGACACCACTGAAGCGCTGAGCGTGTTGTCCAAACGTCTGGAAGATCAGCAGCGCAGCCGCGACCCGCAGCTGCAGGTGGTGACCAATAAGTCTATCGAACTCAAAGGCCACACGCTGCAACAGCTGGACAGCATTATCTCTGCGAAAGGCCAGACCGCTTACTCTTCCGTGGTACTGGGTAAAGTTGATAACAAACTGCTGACCCTGCAAATCACGCTGCCTGCGGAAGACCAGCAGAAAGCGCAGACTACCGCAGAAAACATCATTAACACCCTCGTGATTCAGTAATCTTTCACGAGGATGACGTGGCCTCCGGTGCGTGCACCGGGGGCCATTTTTTTAGCCGCCACGTCAGCATCAGCGCCAACACCACTAAACCTGCCGCCGCCAGATAGATAACGGGCACGCCAGCCCAGGCCATCACCAGCCCTGCCAGCGGCCCGGTGATCCCCAGCGACATATCCATAAATACCGTATAGGTGGCGAGCGCGGCCCCCTGATTTTGCTGCGGCACGGCCTTCACCGCCACCACGCCCAGCGCCGGGAAGACCAGCGAGAAGCCCGCCCCCGCAAGAAAGACGCCGATTTTCGCCATCCACGGCGCAGTGGCGATCCCGGTCAGCAGCAGCCCGACGATTTCGACCGCAAAGCAGATCATCGCCACGTTCAGCCCGCCCAGACGGTTAATGCCGTTCGGGAAGAGCAGACGCGCGCCGACAAACGCACAGCTAAACAGGGTTAAGGCAAAGGCCGCGCCGTCCCAGCCTTTGGCGTCGTAAAACAGGGTGATGAAGGTGGCGATCACCCCAAAGCCGGTGGTCGCCAGCGCCAGTGCCATCCCGTATGGCCAGACGCGCCCCAGCACCGCGCGAAACGGCAGCGGCTTGCCCTTGCTGGCCTTCACTTTCGGGCGCGGCAGCGCCAGCAGGATCGCCAGCAGCGCAACCGCCATAATGGTGAGGGACAGGCCGTACAGACCGCCCCAGGCGTAACACACCACCCCAAGCGGCGCGCCAATCGCCATGGCGCCGTAGGTGACAATCCCGTTCCAGGAGATCACCCGCCCGATGTGCGATGCGCCGACGACGCCCACGCCCCAAAGCGTGGAACCCGTACCTGCCAGGCTTTGCCCAATGCCCAGAATCACGCGGCCCAGGCACAGCAGCACCAGACTGACCAGCGGCCACTGGCTGGCGGTGGCCGCCAGAAAGTACCCCAGCCCGCTCAGAAAGCAGCCACACAGCCCCACGACGACAATGCTCTTCGGCCCAAAAAGATCGGCGTAGCGTCCCGCGTGCGGACGGCTTATCAGCGTCGCGAAGTATTGCAGGCTAATGACCAGCCCCGCCCAGAAGGCGCTAAAGCCCATCACGTCGTGAACGTAGCCCGGCAGGATCGCCAGCGGCAGGCCAATCGTCAGATAGCTGGCGAAGTTAAAAATCACAACAGAAACAATGCGCAGATTGAGGCGCACTCCGCTCAGTGCCGGTTCGGCGGAAGGTTCGGGCATGGGTTTAACCTGGATTTTTGCAACAGTGTTTCACTATTACCATGAAGAGAGATGAAAATCAGCAGTGACTTTCAGAGTAACACCCCAGACGAAGGGGATCCGGCGCACTACAATAAACAAGCCCCCCGAAAAAGGAATTCGTATGACAGCCAGCCCGCCCGATAAAGCAGGACTTCACATTTTGTTAAAACTCGCCTGTCTGGTCGTGATCCTGGCAGGTATCCACGCTGCGGCTGATATCATCGTTCAGCTGTTACTGGCGCTCTTTTTTGCCATTGTGCTCAACCCGCTGGTGACCTGGTTTTTACGCCGCGGCGTCAGCCGCCCGGTGGCGATTACTATCGTCGTCATCGTCATGCTGATCGTTCTGACGGCGCTGTTTGGCGTGCTGGCTGCCTCCCTGAGTGAATTCTCGACCATGCTGCCGCAATACAACAAAGCCCTCACCCGCAAGCTGGTTGATTTGCAGGAGATGATGCCGTTTATCAACCTGCATATTTCGCCAGAACGGATGCTGCGCCGGATGGATTCAGAGAAGGTGATGACCTACGCTACCACGCTGATGACCGGCCTTTCCGGCGCGATGGCCAGCATTCTGCTGCTGGTGATGACGGTGGTGTTTATGCTGTTCGAAGTCCGCCACGTGCCCTACAAACTGCGCTTTGCGCTGAACAATCCGCAAATTCACATTGCCGGTTTGCACCGCGCATTAAAGGGCGTCACCAAGTATCTGGCGCTGAAAACGTTATTAAGCCTGTGGACCGGGATCATCGTCTGGCTGGGGCTGATGCTAATGGGCGTGCAGTTCGCGCTGATGTGGGGCGTGCTGGCGTTTCTGTTAAACTACGTGCCCAACATTGGCGCGGTGCTCTCCGCCGTCCCGCCCATGATCCAGGCCTTCCTGTTTAACGGATTTTACGAATGCATGCTGGTCGGGGCGCTTTTCCTTGTCGTGCATATGGTGCTGGGGAATATTCTCGAGCCGCGCATGATGGGCCACCGGCTGGGCATGTCGACGCTGGTGGTGTTTTTATCCTTACTGATCTGGGGCTGGCTGCTGGGTCCCGTCGGAATGTTGCTGTCGGTACCGCTCACCAGCGTCTGTAAAATTTGGATGGAGACCACCAAAGGCGGCAGTAAACTCGCCATTCTGCTGGGTCCAGGTCGACCAAAAAGCCGGTTGCCGGGCTAATCGCAGGGAAAGGGCTAAAAGAGACGTTTATTCGCATGCGCGCCAACAACATTGTACGATGTGCGCAGCTCATCGCGCTTGCGAAGAATAAGTCACAGAAACAGGTTTATCGCGGACGCGCGTAGATGAAATTTACACTCTCGATTATCGACTGGCAGGCACGAGCGCCAGGACTGGGCGATGCCGCTGCGTGGCAGGACTGGTCACGCCAGTCTGACGCAATCGACCCCGCCGCGCCGCTGGCAAAACTGACCGACCTGCCGATGATGACCGCGCGCCGCCTCAACTCTGGCAGCAGGCTGGCCGTGGATATCGGCCTCGCGATGCTGCGACAGCACCAGATTGACGCCGTCGTCTACAGCAGTCGCCATGGTGAACTGGAGCGCAATTACCGCATTCTGCAGGCGCTGGCGGCGGAAGAACCTGTTTCCCCCACGGATTTTGCCATGTCGGTTCACAATGCGGCCGTCGGCAATCTCACGATCGCCGCGCGTCAGCCGATTGTCTCCTCGTCCGTCTCCGCCGGTATGGATACCTTCCAGCAAGGTTTGTGCGAAGTGTTAAGCCTGCTCCATGCGGGCTATTCCCGCGTGCTGCTGGTCGATTTTGACGGCGTCCTGCCTGCGTTTTATCACGCTGGACTGCCGCCGCAAATGCCCGTCTGGCCGT
Organism: Enterobacter sp. JMULE2; assembly: GCF_013337145.1. NCBI lineage: Bacteria > Pseudomonadati > Pseudomonadota > Gammaproteobacteria > Enterobacterales > Enterobacteriaceae > Enterobacter > Enterobacter sp. JMULE2. The sequence continues at coordinate 147,097 of NZ_SGWD01000011.1, read as the reverse complement.
ATGCTCTGGCGCTGGTGATTGAAGCCGGCGATCTGCTCTGCTGCGAAACGCGTGGCGGAAGTGAAGGTGAAGAGCCCGCGCTGCCGCAAAGCCTCCAGTTTCTGCGCCATTACCTGAACGACGCGCCGCAATTTACCCTCTCTGGCGAACGCCTCCAGTGGCAATGGACGCGCAAATGAGCGGGCTGACGTCGCGTCTCGACCGGTTATGGCGCATGACGATGACCGGATTCTGCTTCGCGCTGTTCGGCCTCGGCGGGCTGCTGCTGTCGCTGGTGTGGTTTAACCTGCTGCTGCTTGTCCAGCGCGATCGCGCGAAGCGCCGCCAGCTGGCCCGCCGCAGCATTTCCGCAAGTTTTCGCCTGTTTCTCGCGGTGGTACGGGGAGTGGGTGTACTGGATTACCGCTTCAACAACCTCGACGTGCTGCGCGCGGAGCACGGCTGTCTGGTGATAGCTAACCACCCTTCGCTGCTGGACTACGTGTTCCTGGCGTCGGTCATGAACGAAACCGACTGCCTGGTGAAAAGCGCCCTACTGCGTAACCCGTTTGTCAGCGGGGTGATCCGCGCCGCGGATTATCTGATCAACAGCGAAGCTGAAACCCTGCTCTCCGCCAGCCAGCAGCGTCTGGCACAGGGCGATACGCTGCTCATCTTCCCGGAAGGGACCCGCACGCGCGTTGGCGAAGCCATAACGCTGCAGCGCGGGGCGGCTAACATCGCCGTTCGCTGCAATAGCGCTGTGCGTGTGGTGGTGATCCACTGCAGCGAACGCATGCTGGATAAGCAAAGCAGCTGGTACAACGTTCCGCCCAACAAACCTTTTTTTACCGTGGATGTTCGCGAACGCATCAACATTCATGATTTTTACGATGCGAGCCAGCACGAACCTGCGCTGGCGGCAAGGCAGTTAAACCGGCATATGCAGCATCAGTTAACAACCGGTCTTCAATCTTTGTCAGGAACGAAAGATGCAAGCGCTCTATCTTGAAATTAAGAATCTCATTATCTCTACGCTGAATCTGGAAGAACTTACGCCAGAGGATATCGATACTGACGCCCCGCTGTTTGGCGACGGGCTGGGTCTGGACTCGATAGATGCCCTGGAGCTGGGGCTGGCTGTGAAAAATCAGTATGGCGTAGTGCTTTCTGCCGAAAGCGACGAGATGCGTCAGCACTTCTATTCCGTTGCCACGCTCGCGGCTTTTATCCATCAACAACGCGCCTGAGAATTTACCCGCTATGACTAACCAGGAAACGATTTATCAGGAAGTCTCTGCGCTTCTTATTACGCTGTTTGAAGTCGCCCCCGAGGACATCACCCCGGAAGCGCGCCTGTACGACGATCTGGATCTCGACAGCATTGATGCCGTTGACATGGTGGTTCACCTGCAGAAGAAGACCGGCCATAAAATCAAGCCTGACACCTTCAAAGCGGTGCGTACCGTCCAGGACGTGGTCGACGTTGTGGAACAGCTTCAGCGCGAAGCGTAACGTGCCTGCGATTCCATTCATCCCGATACTGACGGGGTTGATGCTGCTGGCATGGCCTTTTTTGATTGGCTTCGGGCTGGCAAACAACAATTTGCACGGGATACTGCCCGTGATAGCGCTTGTGCTGCTGTTGCGGGTCTGGCAGGTGCGCCGTCAGAGCGGCCCTCTGCGCAACATGATCCTGGGCGTTGCCCTCACAGGCGTGGCGCTGTGCGCGGCGAGCTATGTGCTTCACGCTCACCAGTGGGTGTTGTTTTATCCGGTAGTCGTTAATCTGGTGATGCTGGTGGTGTTTGGCGGGTCGCTGTGGACAACCATGCCGATGGTAGAACGATTTGCGCGGCTGCGTGAGCCCACTCTCTCGCCCACCGGCATCCGCTACACTCGCATCGTTACCCGGGTGTGGTGCGGCTTTTTTATCGGCAACGGCACGATGGCGCTGTTTACCGTGTTGCACGCCGACATACACCTGTGGACGCTGTGGAACGGCATGATTGCCTACATCCTGATGGGCACGCTGATGGCCTGCGAGTGGCTGGTGCGACAACGGGTAATGAAAAAAGATGCATAAACCGCTTCCGCTCAGCCAGTGGCTCAGTGCGCCCCGCCCTGACGATACGCCGATAGCCTGGCGCGACGATGGTGTCTGGACGCTCGGCGATCTGCGTCACGACGTGACGCAGCTGGTTAACACGCTGCGTCAGGAAGAGGGCGAGCGCTGGGCGCTGTGCGTTGAAAACGGCTATCTGTTTACGGTCGCCCTGCTGGCGACGCTGCACGCGGGTAAAACGCCCGTGCTACCCGGGCACAGCCGGGCCGCGCAGCTTAACGAACAGCGGGACTTGTTCAGCGGCGTCCTGAGTGACACAGCGCTTGCCTTTGCAGGGCGACAGCGGTTGGTGGCCTCCACCCCGCGCACAGACAACGGCTTTTCCCCGCTGCCAGCCATAGACGATACGCGCGCCATCGAGCTTTTCACCTCCGGCTCCACCGGCGCGCCGCAGCGGGTGGTTAAGCCGATTATCAGTCTGGATCGCGAAGCCCGCTTGCTGGCGGATCAGTTTGGCGATCGTCTTGCGGGCTGCCATGTTGTCGCCTCCGTGGTGCTGCACCACCTGTATGGCCTGACGTTTCGTGTCGTCTTACCCATGGCGCTCGGCCTGCCGTCACGGACCAACCTGCTCAACTATGCCGAGCAGCTCTCAGCCCTGCCCCACGACAAACGCTATCTTTTTATCAGCAGCCCGGCCTTCCTCAAGCGCCTGGATACAGCACTGACGCCGCCCCCCGTTGCCCTGCTCATTTCCGCAGGTGGCGTATTGCCCTGGCGGGATATCACCGCGTTTCAGGGTTGGCTCAACCTCTGGCCCGATGAAATCTACGGCAGTACCGAAACGGGGGTCATGGCCTGGCGTCACCGTCAGGATGAGACAACGCGCTGGCAGCCGTTTCCCGGCGTGACGTTTCACGACGGTCGCGTCACGTCGCCGCTGATCCACGAGCCGGAAGGCGTCGTGCTGGATGATAATTTACACTTCACGGCCGACGGGCAGTTCAGCATCGTTGGCCGCCGTGGGCGGGTGGTCAAAATCGAAGACAAACGCATTTCGCTCGATGAAATTGAGCAGCGGCTGCTGGCGCTGGACGGCATTTGCGACGCCGCCGCGCTGGCGGTGACGCGCGGGGGACGTCAGGGCATTGGCGTGCTGCTGGTGCTCAGTGACGACGCGCGAATGCACAGAGAAAGCGTGGGGAAAAATGCCCAGGAATCCGCCTGGCGCAGCGCCCTTCGCCCCTGCCTTGAACCGGTTGCCGTGCCCCGCTACTGGCGGATTGTCGATGAAATTCCGGTCAACAGCATGAACAAGCGTGTGACTGCGCAGCTACAGGAGTTATTTCATGAAGATCCATGAAATCGAACGCCGCCAGCCCGATGCGACGCATCTGGAGATCGACCTCTATCTGGATCCGGCCCTGCTCTGGTTTAAGGGGCATTTCGCCGTACAGCCCTTGCTCCCCGGCGTGGCGCAGCTCGACTGGATCATGGACTACGCCACCACGCTGCTGGCACCGGGCTACCGTTTTCACAGCATTCAGAACGTGAAGTTCGCGGCCCCGCTGCTGCCGGAGAACAGGGTGACGCTGCTCCTGGCCTGGCAGCCCGAACGCCAGATGCTGACCTTCAGCTACCAGCGCCATGCCGGTGACGAACGCCATACTGCCAGCAGCGGGAAGATTCGCCTATGTCAGTAACCTTCCGCCCCTGCGTGCTGATCCCGTGCTACAACCACGGGGCGATGATGGCCTCGGTGCTGGCGCGCCTCGCGCCCTTCGAACTCCCCTGTCTGGTGGTGGACGACGGCAGCGATGACGCCACACGCCGCACGCTTGAAGCGCTGGCGGCAAGCCATCCGCAGGTCACGCTGCTGCGGCTGGCAGAAAACAGCGGGAAAGGGGCGGCAGTCATGCAGGGTCTGCAAGCCTGCGCAGGGCGCGGCTTCACCCACGCGATTCAGGTGGACGCCGACGGTCAGCACGCTATCGAAGACATTCCCAAACTGCTTGCGCTGGCGGAGCACCACCCTGAGGCGTTAATTTCCGGCAGGCCCGTTTACGATGACTCCATTCCCCGTTCGCGCCTGTACGGACGCTGGATAACGCACGTCTGGGTGTGGATTGAAACCCTGTCGCTGCAGCTAAAAGACAGCATGTGCGGTTTTCGGGTCTACCCCATCGCGCCGGTGCTGCGGCTTGCCGCGCGCACGCCGCTCGGTAAACGGATGGATTTTGATACCGAAGTGATGGTGCGGCTCTACTGGCAGGGCAACACCAGCTATTTTCTGCCCACCCGCGTGACCTATCCGCCGGACGGGCTATCCCATTTCGATGCGCTAAAAGACAACCTGCGCATCTCGCTGATGCATACCCGCCTGTTCTTCGGCATGCTGCCGCGCATTCCCGCTCTGCTAATGCGCCGCCGCACGCGGCACTGGGCGCAGCAGCAGGAGGTGAAAGGGCTGTGGGGAATGCGTCTGATGCTGCGCGTCTGGCAGCTGCTGGGGCGTAACGCCTTTACCGTCCTGCTGTGGCCGGTCACCGCCGTATACTGGCTGACCGCCCGCTCTGCGCGCCAGGCGTCACGGCAATGGCTGACGCGCGTAAAGCAGGTGATGGCGCAGCGGCAGATGCCTCAGCCTCCCCGCCTGCACAGCTTTTTCCACTTCCTGCGTTTTGGTCAGGCCATGCTCAACAAAGTGGCCAGCTGGCGCGGCGAAATGAAGCTCCATCGCGATCTGGTCTTTGCACCGGGTGCGCAGGCGGCGCTGGGTCTGAACGATCCGCAGGGCAAACTGCTGCTCGCCTCGCATCTTGGCGACGTGGAAGCCTGCCGGGCGCTGGCGCAGCGCGAAGGCGGGAAAACCATCAACGCGCTGGTCTTCAGCGATAACGCCAAACGTTTCAAACAGGTGATGGAGGAGATGGCCCCGCAGGCGGGCATTCACCTGATGCCCGTGACCGACATCGGCCCGGATACCGCCATCCTCATCAAAGAGAAGCTGGATCGCGGCGAATGGGTCGCCATTGTGGGCGACCGCATCGCCGTCACGCCGCAGCGCGGCGGCAGCTGGCGCGTGATATGGAGCGACTTTATGGGCCAGCCCGCGCCGTTCCCGCAGGGGCCGTTTATCCTGGCGTCTATTTTACGCTGCCCGGTGGTGCTGATTTTTGCCCTCTGCCAGCAGGGGAAACTGACCCTGCACTGCGAGCCCTTTGCCGACCCGCTGCTGCTGCCGCGCGGCGAACGCCAGCAGGCGCTGCAGCAGACCGTCGATCGCTATGCGCAGCGGCTGGAACATTACGCCCTCATGTCGCCGCTCGACTGGTTTAATTTTTTCGATTTCTGGCAGCTGCCAGAGGTCAACGAGAAGGAGTAAAGGGTGCTGACCGATCCCCGCTTTACGGCTGAAGTCGAGATCGCCGTTCCGTTCCACGACGTCGATATGATGGGCGTGGTCTGGCACGGTAACTATTTCCGCTACTTTGAGATCGCCCGCGAGGCGCTGCTCAACCAGTTTAATTACGGCTACCGCCAGATGAAGGCCTCCGGCTACGTCTGGCCGGTGGTGGACACCCGCGTGAAATACCGCGACGCGGTGACCTTCGAGCAGCGCATCCGCGTGCGCGCCCACATTGAAGAATATGAAAACCGCCTGCGCATCGCCTATCAAATCTTCGACGCGCAAACCGGAAAACGCACCACCTCCGGCTACACCATTCAGGTGGCGGTGGATGAAGCCAGCCGGGAGATGTGCTTTGTCAGCCCGGCCATTCTGTTTGAACGTATGGGGATCGCGCCATGAAATGGATACCGCTTCTCGCCCTGCTGATGAGCCCGCTGGTCAGCGCGATCACGCTGGACGAACTGCAACAGCGCTTTGCGGAACAGCCGGTGGTGCGCGCGCACTTCGAGCAAACCCGCACCATCAAGGACATGCCACAGCCGCTGCGCTCGCAGGGGGAGATGCTGATCGCCCGCGACAGCGGCCTGCTGTGGGATCAAAAAGCGCCGTTTCCGATGACGCTGCTGCTGGACGACAAACGGATGGTGCAGATCGTTAACGGCCAACCGCCGCAGACCATTACCGCCGACACTAACCCGCAGATGTTCCAGTTCAACCACCTGCTGCGGGCGCTGTTTCAGGCCGACCGCAAGGTGCTCGAAGAGAACTTCCGCATCGATTTTAAAGACCAGGGGGAAGGCCGCTGGTCGCTGGTGCTGACGCCTGTGACCACGCCGCTGGACAAGATTTTCGCCACCCTCGATTTGCGCGGTGCCGCGTACCTGGAATCGATTCGACTGAACGATAAGCAGGGCGACACAACCGATATCGCCCTGTCCCGCCACCAACTGACGCCCGCCAGCCTGACCGATGCCGAACGCCAACGCTTTGCCGCACCGTAAATCCCTGCGCCCGGCGCTGCTGTGGGCCACGGTATGCCTGATCCTGTTGGGTGTACTGCTCGCTCTGCTGCCCGGCGCGCGGCTGAACAGCAGCGTGCTGGCGATGTTGCCGAAACAGACGCTCGGGGCGATCCCCCCGGCGCTCAATGACGGATTTATGCAGCGTCTCGACCGCCAGCTCGTCTGGCTGGTCAGCCCCGGCAAAAAGCCAGACCCGCGCGTGGCGCAGCAATGGCTGGAACTGCTGCAGCGCAGTCAGGCGCTGAATGTGGTCAAAGGGCCAATGGACGCCGCCGGGCAAAAAGCCTGGGGTGACTTCTTCTGGCAGCACCGTAACGGCCTGATCGATCCCGCCACCCGGGCGCGCCTGCAACACGGCGGGGAAATGCAGGCCCAGTGGATCCTGTCCCAGCTCTATTCCGCCTTTTCCGGCGTGAGCGGCAAGGAGCTGCAAAACGATCCGCTGATGCTGATGCGCGGCTCACAGCTCGCCCTCGCTCAAAACGGCCAGAAAATGCAGCTGATGGACGGCTGGCTGGTCACCAAAGATGACGCCGGAAACTACTGGTATCTGCTGCACGGCGAACTGGCGGGGTCGTCGTTCGATATGCAGCAAACCCACCGGCTGGTCACCACCCTTAAGGCGCTGGAAGAGACGCTGAAAACGCACTCCCCGCAGGCGCAGCTGCTCTCTCGCGGCACGGTGTTTTACAGCGATTACGCCAGCCAGCAGGCCAGGCGGGATATTTCCACGCTCGGCGTCGCCACGGTGCTCGGGGTGATCCTGCTGATTGTGGCGGTGTTCCGTTCCGTGCGCCCGCTGCTGTTGAGCATGCTCTCCATTGCCATCGGCGCGCTGGCGGGCACGGTATTTACGCTGCTGCTGTTTGGCGAGCTGCACCTGATGACGGTGGTGATGAGCATGAGCATCATCGGTATTTCGGCAGACTATACGCTTTACTACCTCACGGAGCGGATGGTGCACGGCGCTGACGACTCGCCCTGGCAAAGCCTGTCGAAGGTACGTAACGCGCTGCTGCTGGCGTTGCTCACCACCGTCGTCGCCTACCTGATGATGATGCTGGCCCCCTTCCCCGGCATCCGCCAGATGGCGGTGTTTGCCGCGGCGGGGCTGAGCGCCTCGTGCCTGACGGTGATTTTCTGGCATCCATGGTTGTGCCACAGAATGCCGGTTCGCCCGATCCCCGCGAAAGGTTTTATGCTGCGCTGGCTGAACGCCTGGCGTAGCAGCAAAACCCTGTCCGTGGGGCTGCCGCTGGCGCTGACGCTGATTTCCGCCATCGGGATAGGCAGCTTACGGGTCGACGACGATATCGCCCAGCTTCAGGCGCTGCCGAAAGACATTCTGGCCCAGGAAAAGACCATCACCGCCCTGACCGGGCAGGGCGTCGACCAAAAGTGGTTTGTGGTGTACGGCGCGTCGGCTCAGCAAACGCTGGAGCGGCTGGAGGCCTTTACCCCGGCGCTGGCGCAGGCGCAAAAGGCGGGCGATATGGCCCACTGGCGCACCCTGCCGCTGAACTCGCTGGCGCGTCAGAAAAGCGATCTGCAGCTTCTGCACAACGCCGCGCCTGCGGTGACAACAATGTTGAAAAGCGCGGGGCTGAACAGCGTCACACCCAATCTGGACGCGATGCCGGTTAGCGTTGAGGCCTGGCTCGCCAGCCCGGTCAGCGAAGGCTGGCGGCTGCTGTGGCTGACGTTGCCCAACGGCGAAAGCGGCGTACTGGTCCCGGTGGATGGCGTGAAAAACAGCGCGGCGCTCGGCAAACTGGCGGCCAGCCATGAGGGCGTTGCCTGGGTCGACCGCAAAGCCAGCTTCGACAGCCTGTTTGCGCTCTACCGTTCGCTGCTGACGGGCTTACTGTTCGTGGCGCTGGCGGTGATTGCCTGCGGCGCGATGGTGCGCCTCGGCTGGCGCAAAGGGGCGATCAGCCTGGTTCCCTCCCTGCTCTCGCTCAGCTGCGGGCTGGCGGCGCTGGCCGTCGCGGGCCATCCGGTGAACCTGTTTTCGCTGCTGGCGCTGGTGCTGGTGCTCGGAATTGGCATCAACTACACGCTGTTTTTCAGCAACCCGCGCGGAACGCCCCTGACCGCGATGCTGGCGATTACGCTTGCCATGATGACCACGCTGCTGACGCTGGGCATGCTGGTGTTCAGCACCACCCAGGCCATCAGCAGCTTTGGCATTGTGCTGGTGAGCGGTATTTTCACCGCCTTCCTGCTCGCCCCGCTGGCGATGCCGACGACGAAAGAGAGAATACGATGATCCGATTTTACCGCCTGGCGATATGTCTTCTGGCGCTGCTGCTGGCAGGGTGTAGCCATTCGCCGAACCGCGATGACGCGCGGCCCGAGGCCTGGCTCCAGCCGGGCACCCGCGTGACGCTGCCGCCGCCGGATATCACCCCGGCAATGAGCTCGCAACAGCTGCTGACCGGCAGGTTCAACGGACACACCCAGTCGCTGCTGGTGATGCTGAATGCTGACGAGCATAAGGTGACGCTGGCCGGCCTCTCCTCCGTGGGGATCCGTCTGTTCCTCGCGACGTATGACAATACCGGTATCCATACCGAACAGTCGGTTGTGGCACCGGAGCTGCCGCCCGCCAGCCAGGTACTGGCGGACGTGATGCTTAGCCATTGGCCGCTCAGCGCCTGGCAGCCGCAGTTGCCGAAAGGCTGGACGCTGAACGATACTGACAGCAGACGCGAGCTGCGCAACCCCGACGGCAAGCTGGTCACGGAGATTGTCTACCTGCAACGCAAAGGCAAACGTGAGCCGATTAGCATCGAGCAGCATGTTTTTAACTACCACATCACCATTCAATATCTGGGTGACTGAGATGATCTACCTTTCTGCCGTTGGCATGGTCAACGCCCTGGGCAACTCGGCTGATGAGATTGCGGCAAACCTGACCGCAGGCGTTGCGCCGGGGATGCGTCACCGCGCAGGCTGGCTGCAGGGCGTGCCGGATGCGGTGCTGGGCGGCGTGGAAGGCGAGCTGCCGTCAATACCGGACCACCTGTCGGCGCATCGCAGCCGTAACAACCAGCTGTTGCTGGCGGCGCTGGCGCAGATCCAGCCTGCCGTCGATGCGGCCATCGCGCGCGTGGGACGCGACCGCGTGGCGGTGGTGCTTGGCACCAGCACGTCCGGGCTGGACGAAGGTGACGCGTACGTGCGCCTCTCTCAGAGCGGCGAGGAGAGCCCGCAGTGGCAATACCCGCAGCAGGAGCTGGGCGATCCGTCGCGCTTTCTCGCCAGCTGGCTTGAGCTGGACGGCCCGGCGTATACCATTTCGACCGCCTGCTCCTCCAGCGCGCGGGCAATCATCAGCGGTTGTCGTTTGATCAACGCCGGGCTGGTGGATGTCGCCATTGTGGGCGGCGCCGACAGCCTGAGCCGCATGCCGGTTAACGGGTTTAACAGCCTGGAGTCCCTCTCGCCAACCCAGTGTGAACCCTTTGGCCGTGACCGTCGGGGGATCACCATTGGTGAAGCGGCGGCGCTGATGGTGCTAACCCGCGAGCCGGGAGAGATCGCGCTGCTGGGCGCGGGTGAATCCAGCGATGCGTATCATATTTCCGCGCCGCACCCGCAGGGTGAAGGGGCCATCCGCGCCATCACGCAGGCGCTGAACGAGGCGGGCATGACGGCGGATGATATCGGCTATATCAACCTGCACGGCACCGCCACGCCGCTTAACGATCGCATTGAGGCGCAGGTTATCCACGATCTGTTTGGCGAACGCGTGCCGTGCAGTTCCACCAAACATCTGACCGGCCACACGCTGGGCGCCGCCGGGATCACCGAGGCCGCGCTAAGCTGGCTGATCCTGACCCGCAACCTGCCGCTGCCGCCGCAGGATTTTTCCCGCTACGCGCAGGACGACACGCTGCCCGCCTGCGGACTGCTGCACGCGCCTGCCCCGCTGAAAAAACCGGCGATCCTGTCGAACTCGTTCGCGTTTGGCGGCAACAACGCCAGCCTTCTGCTGGGGAGAGTGTGATGAAATATTTATCCCCCGCCGAGTACCTTCCTCACGACGCGCCCATGATGCTGCTGGAGACCGTCGAGAGCGTCACCGACAATGGCGCAGCGTGCAGCGTCACGGTGAGCGGGCACGGCGTGCTCGCCCCGTTTCTGAACGCCGACGGCGACCTGCCGGGCTGGTTTGCGCTGGAGCTGATGGCGCAGACCGTCGGCGTCTGGTCTGAGTGGCATCGCCTGCAAAAAGGGCTGCCGCACAGCCCGCTGGGCATGGTACTGGGCGCGCGTGAACTGGTATGCGCCGCAGGGCTGTTTACCGCAGGCACCACGCTGACTATCACCATCGAACGGCTGATGCAGGATGAACGCTTTGGCAGCTTCGAGTGCGTCATCCACGCGGATAACGCCTCCCTCGCCACGGGCCGGGTGAACACCTTCCAGCCGAGCGAAGAAGAATTAACATCACTTTTCAATCAGGGAACGCCATCATGAGATCCGTACTGGTCACCGGTGCCAGCAAAGGCATTGGCCGCGCTATTGCCCTTCAGCTTGCGGCTGACGGTTTCACCGTGGGCGTGCATTACCACCGCGATGCCGCTGGCGCACAGGAGACACTCGACGCGATTGTTCAGGCAGGCGGCACGGGCCGTTTACTTGCCTTCGACGTGGGCAACCGCGAGCAGTGCCGCGCGGTGCTGGAACAGGAAATGGCTGACCACGGCGCATGGTATGGCGTGGTCAGTAACGCAGGCATCACCCGCGACGGCGCGTTTCCGGCACTCAGCGAGGATGACTGGGACAGCGTGATCCACACCAATCTCGACAGTTTCTATAACGTTATCCATCCCTGCATTATGCCGATGATCGGCACCCGCAAGGGCGGGCGGATTATCACCCTGTCGTCGGTTTCTGGCCTGATGGGCAACCGCGGGCAGGTGAACTACAGCGCCGCCAAAGCCGGGATTATCGGGGCCACCAAGGCGCTGGCCGTTGAGCTGGCGAAGCGCAAAATCACCGTGAACTGCATCGCGCCGGGGCTGATTGATACCGGCATGATCGAGATGGACGAGGCCGCGCTGAACGCGGCAATGTCGATGATCCCGATGCAGCGTATGGGCCACGCTGACGAAGTGGCCGGGCTGGCGAGCTACCTGATGTCAGACAAGGCGGGCTATGTGACGCGCCAGGTGATCTCAATTAACGGAGGTATGCTATGACGCGCCGCGTCGTGATTACCGGCATGGGTGGCATCACCGCGTTTGGCGAAGCGTGGCCGACCATTTCACGCCGCCTGCGCGGGTATGAAAATGCGGTGCGCACCATGTCTGAATGGCAGGCGTATGACGGTCTGCAAACCCTGCTGGCCGCGCCCATTGAGGACTTCACCCTGCCGGATCACTACACCCGCAAGCGGATTCGGGCCATGGGTCGCGTGTCGCTGCTCTCTACCCGCGCCACCGAGCTGGCGCTGGAGCAGGCGGGCCTGATCGACGACGCCGTGCTGACCAGCGGTCAAACCGGCATCGCCTACGGCTCGTCGACGGGCAGCACCGGGCCGGTGAGCGAATTCGCGTCCATGCTTATGGAAAAGCACACCCATAACATCACCGGCACGACCTATGTGCAGATGATGCCGCACACCACCGCCGTCAACACCGGACTGTTCTTTGGCCTGCGCGGACGGGTGATCCCCACCTCGAGCGCCTGTACCTCCGGGAGCCAGGCGATTGGCTATGCGTGGGAGGCCATTCGTCATGGTTATCAAACCGTGATGGTGGCGGGCGGTGCGGAAGAGCTTTGCCCCTCGGAAGCCGCCGTTTTTGATACCCTCTTCGCCACCAGCCAGCGTAACGACGCGCCCAAAACCACGCCGTCGCCTTTCGACAGCCAGCGCGACGGCCTGGTGATTGGCGAAGGTGCAGGCACCGTCATTCTGGAAGAGCTGGAGCACGCCAGAGCGCGCGGTGCGACAATTTACGGCGAGATTGTGGGCTTTGCCACCAACTGCGATGCGGCCCATATCACCCAGCCCCAGCGTGAAACCATGCAGATTTGTATGGAACAGTCGCTGGCGATGGCGGGTCTGAGCCCTCAGGATATTGGCTACATTTCCGCCCACGGAACGGCGACCGATCGCGGGGATATCGCCGAGAGTCAGGCCACCGCCGCCATTTTCGGCGACAGCGTGCCCATTTCATCCCTGAAAAGCTATTTTGGCCACACGCTGGGCGCGTGCGGGGCGCTGGAAGCCTGGCTGAGCCTGGAGATGATGCGCGAAGGCTGGTTCATTCCAACGCTCAATTTAAGACAACCGGATGAGCAATGCGGCGCTTTAGATTATATTATGGGGGAAGCCCGTCAGATTGACTGTGAGTATCTGCAAAGCAATAACTTCGCATTCGGCGGCATCAATACTTCGATAATCATTAAACGCTGGGCGTAACTATGTACCAGTTTGTACTGGGAAAAATCTCCACCCTTAGCGCGGACCCGCTGGCGTCAACGCTCGCAGACAGGGCACCTCAGGGTGCACGAAACGCCTCCTGGCTTGCAGGCCGGACGCTGCTCGCCAGAACATTATCCCCCTCGCCGCTGCCCGATATCATTTACGGTGAACAGGGAAAACCGGCTTTTGCGAAGGGGCACCCGTTGTGGTTCAACCTGAGCCATAGCGGCGACGACATTGCCTTATTGATGAGCGACGAAGGTGAAGTCGGCTGCGATATCGAAGTGATCCGCCCGCGGCAGAACTGGCAGGCGCTGGCGAATGCCGTCTTTAGCATCACCGAGCATGAAGAGCTTGAGCGCGAAGCGCCCGAGGAACAGCTTTCTGCCTTCTGGCGTATCTGGACGCGGAAAGAGGCGATTGTAAAACAGCGCGGCGGCAGCGCCTGGCAGATTGTCAGCATCGACAGCACCGCGCAGACGCATTCGGTGAGCCAGCTGCGCTTCGGCACGCTGAGCCTGGCGGTGTGTACCCCTACGCCCTTTACCTTGACCGCCGAGTCGATTTCTTACCCCAATACGTCTGCGGCATAAAGATCGTCAGCACGCCGAGAATAATCAGGCCAACGCCCGCCAGCCCGCGCCAGGAAAAGTGTTCTCCCCAGCCGGGCAGCACAACGGCGGCACCCCACACCAGAATGTAGCTGAGGCTCAGCAGGGCATAGGCTCGACTGAGCGCCATGCGCTGCAGGGCCAGATACCAGCAGCCCATCGAGGCCACATAGCCAGTTAGACCCAGCATCAAGGTTCCCGTGCCGGGCGCGGCGTGCCGGAGGGCAGCAAAAAAGGCGTCACTCACCGGCGGCAGCGTCACCATGGCGTGGCGCAGCACCAGCTGCGCCACGCTGACCAACACCACGCTGCATAACGCCCAACATGCCCCTTTCACAGGCTTCCTCCCAGCAGGATAATCCCGACGATAATCAACCCGACGCCCAGCCAGTGGCGTGACGGGACGGACTCATGCCAGACGATTTTCGCCGCCAGCGTGACCCAGACAACGTTCAGGCTCAGCATGGGGTAAGCCACGCCGACGGGCAGAAGCTGCAACACCACCAGCCAGGCAAGCATCCCGCAGCCAAGCGTCAGCAAGGCCAGCCCAAGCCACAGGGCAGTTCGCTGACCGCCCTTCGCCCCGGTTGCCTGTTTCTGACACAGCTGCCCTGCGCAGCTCAGCAGGCTTGCCAGTACCAGCCAGATCCAGGCCATCATTGCGGCAGATATTGCAGGTAGGCCAGACGCCCCTGAATCGTCAGGCTGTCCGGTTTCGGCAACCCGGCGCGGGCAATGTCATCGTTTTTTGAAAGCAGGATCACCAGTGATACCGGCCCCTGCTGACGATGCGTTTCGAGCCATTGTGCGATGTCACCGTTGCTCACAAACCGTCCTTTCACATCCGGGTAACCGAGGCCATATTTCAGCTCCCCGGTCTGGCCAAAAAGAATGATGTCATGACGATTCAGTTCCCACGCCAGCCCCGACGCCACGCCAACGTTGTTTGCCAGCACAAACCGGCTCTCCTCCAGCGGCATACGCACGGTATCCACCAGCGACTGCGGCTGTTTGGAATCCACCACCAGGTTAGGGATGGCAAACCCAATGAGCAGCGCAAGACCGGCAGGACAGAGTGCCGCGAGCCACCAGCGCCGCGCGCTCTGCTTGAGCGTAAACCAGCCCACCGCGGCCCAGAAAAGAAAGGCGATCGCGGCGCAGAAGACTTTGTACAGTTCAACCGATGTCCAGACCGGATGTTTCGCGAGTCCCCACGGCGACACCACCAGCGCCGCCACCACGCCGATAACGCCAAACGCGAGGTTGATGCCGCCGTTGACGCGCAGCACGCGGGCCCCCTTTTCCGCCATCGTGCAGGCGTAGCGCGCCATCAGGATAGCCAGCGGCGCGAAGCACGGCAGGATATAGGTGGGCAGCTTGCCTTTGGCGATGCTGAAGAACAGCAGCGGCATCACCACCCAGCCCAGCAGGTAAAACCCTGCCCCCTCATTTTGCCTCTCACGCCAGCCGAGGCGCAGCGCGCCCGGCAGCAGCGCCAGCCACGGCAGACTCCCCGCGACGAGGAACGGCAGGTAGTACCAGAACGGCGCTTTATGCTGGGCATCGCTCTGCGCAAAACGCTGGATATGCTCCACCCAGAAGAAGTAACGCCAGAAATCCGGTTCGCGCTGGGCGATCGCCAGCCCCCAGGGCAGAACGATAAGCATGCAGCTCAGGATCGCCAGCCAGCCGAAAACAAGCACCTCTTTCCAGCGTTTCTGCGCAATCACCCACGGCAGCACGCCCATCACCGGAACCGCCAGCGCCAGGAAGCCTTTGGTCATGACGCCCATGCCGCAGGCCAGCCCCAGCAGAATGTAGCCCCCCGCTTTTCCGGCCACGGTTTTCGATTGGGCAGCCAGCCAGAAGCTGCACATCGCTAACGCCAGCCACAGGGCGATAATCGGATCCAGCACGGCGTAGGTGCCGATGCCATAGACCAGGAACAGCGTTAAGAAGATAAGACCGGAGAAAATCGCCACCCGCTTATCCTGCCAGAGGCGCCAGGCGAGCCAGATGACCAGCAGCGCCGTCAGCCCGGTGGAGAAGATCGCTCCGGCGCGCACGGCAAAGTTGGAGTGACCAAAGATCAGCTGCCCGATGCTGTTAACCCAGTAACCGGCAATCGGCTTTTCAAAGTAACGCAGGCCGAGAA
This sequence comes from Enterobacter sp. JMULE2, assembly GCF_013337145.1. Lineage (NCBI taxonomy): Bacteria > Pseudomonadati > Pseudomonadota > Gammaproteobacteria > Enterobacterales > Enterobacteriaceae > Enterobacter > Enterobacter sp. JMULE2. The sequence continues at coordinate 131,414 of NZ_SGWD01000011.1, read as the reverse complement.
AATGCGGCACAATCCAGTCGCCTGAGACGAGCATTTCACGGCTGATTTCCGCGTAGCGCGTCTCGTCCGGCTGCCACAACAGGCGGAGATCGACCGGGATCACGTAGTAAACAATAAACAGTGCGAGAAGCGCTACGCCATAACGGGCTGCTTTCATGATACCGGGCTCACGGTTTGTTGATAGCCAAGCCAGCCTTCCCGACCGGCCATTTCATTGCGCACAATTTTGCCGACCGGCAAGGTGCTGAGATCGTCTGGCAGCATATCGCCGAGCGGGCAGAAGTGAATGCCCTCGGCGGCAGCCATCGTCAACAGCGCATCAAAATCATGCTGATACGCGATCCCTTCCACCTCAGCGTGAATGGTGTAGACCGGCGTACCCTCATCGCGATGCATGCAGTCCAGTATGTAGCGGTTAAACCCTTCAGCGCAGACGTCGCGCCCGACCACTTCATCCCATGTCGGGAGCGTGACCGGAATTTGAACCGTACCGGTGCGATCGTTCCCTAACAGCGGTAAAAAAGGGGTGGTACCGCGGCAATCGCTGTTATAGCGAAACGCAAAGGTCTCCTTGGCTTTCACCACGCGCTGGTCGGCACGCCATCCCGCCGCGGCGGAACAGCGCACGGGCTGGCCGGTAATCGCCTCCAGCTCCTGCACGCCGCGCTCAACGTCTTGTTCAAGGCGCGGAATATCCCAGACGCCCGCCCAGGCCTGCCAGGCATGGTGATCCCAGGCGTGAAGCCCCACCTCGTGCTGATGCGCCGCTTCGCAGATAATCGCTTCATTCCCCGCCCCGATGCGCCGGCCGGGCCAGGCGGTCCCCGCCAGCAAAATATCCCAGCCGTAGAGGGATGCCGCGCGCGCGCGCAGCATTTTGAACAGAAATGCCGGTTTAACCAGGCGCCACAGATGACGCCCCATGTTGTCTGGCCCGACGCTGAAGAAAATGCTGGCACGCACGTCGTGCTTGCTCAGCAGTTCCAGCAGCCGCGGGACGCCGTCGCGGGTGCCGCGAAAGGTGTCGACATCAATGCGTAAACCGACCTTTTTCATGATGCCTGTTCCGACAGCTCCACGGTGCGCAGGAAGAAGTCGAGCGTTTCATCAATGGTCTGCTCCATCTTCACGGTTGGCGTCCAGTTCAGGCAGCGCTTCGCGTTGCGGATGCTCGGCTTGCGGTGCTCTACGTCCTGATACCCTTTGCCGTAGTAGCTGCTGCTCTCCACTTCGCGGAACCCGGCAAACGGCGGGAACTGGCTGCGCAGCGGATGGCGCTCAAAGCTTGCCAGCAGCATTTCAGCCAGCTCGCGGATGCTCGCTTCATTGTCCGGGTTGCCGATGTTGATGATCTCCCCGTTGCAGCGGCCGTCTTTGTTTTCGATGATGCGGAACAGCGCTTCGATGCCGTCGCTGATATCGGTGAAGCAGCGTTTCTGTTTGCCGCCTTCGATAAGCTTGATGGGCGACCCTTCCACCAGGTTCAGGATCAACTGGGTGATGGCGCGGGAGCTGCCGATACGCGCGGCGTTCAGGTTATCCAGACGCGGCCCCATCCAGTTAAACGGACGGAACAGGGTAAAGCGTAGCCCCTCTTTCTCGCCGTAGGCCCAAATCACGCGGTCCAGCAGCTGCTTGGAGACGGAGTAGATCCAGCGCTGCTTGTTGATCGGCCCAACCACCAGGCTGGAGGTGTCCTCGTCGAAGTTCTTATCGGTACACATGCCGTACACCTCAGAAGTGGACGGGAAGATGATGCGCTTATCGTATTTCACGCAGTCGCGGATAATCTTCAGGTTCTCTTCGAAATCCAGCTCGAACACGCGCAGCGGGTTACGGGTGTACTCAATCGGTGTGGCAATCGCCACCAGCGGCAGCACCACGTCGCATTTCTTGATGTGGTACTCGATCCATTCGGAGTGGATGCTGATGTCCCCTTCAACGAAGTGGAAGCGCGGATTACCGAGGAAACGGCCGATCGCATCGGATCCAATGTCCAGACCGTAGATCTCGTAGTTGTCGTCTTTCAGCAGGCGCTCGGTGAGGTGGTTACCGATAAACCCGTTCACCCCGAGGATCAACACGCGCGTGCGCCGTTTGAGCGCCACCACCGGCGCGCTGGTGATCAGCGCCCCCGCCACCAGCCCCAGAGACTGCGCCAGCTGCGCCCCCTGAACGTACAAGCCGCTGTCGGTTTGTCCGGTGACGATCTCCAGCGCCTGCTCGCCGCAGCTCACAATCAGCGGGGAGACCGAGACGACGGTGCCCGGTTTGGCGGCAGGAATGTCGTCACGCACGCGGGATTTCCAGACGATAAATTTACTCACGCCCGCAAAGCTGTATGCGCCCGGCCACGGGTCGGTCACGGCGCGTACCAGGTTGTGCAGCTGGCGGGCCGGTTGGTTCCAGTCCAGACGGCCATCTTCCGGCGTGCGGCGACCGAAGCAGCTGGCCTTGCTTTCATCCTGCGCGGTTTCGGTAAAGGTTCCCTGAAGGATCGTCGGCAGCGCGTCGCGAAGCAGGCTTTGCGCGGCGGTGCAGAGCTTGCGGTGCAGCTCCAGCGCCGTCTCATCGGCGTCAATGCTCACTTTCTGCTGCGCCACGATACCGCCCGCATCGGCACGTCGCACCATTTTGTGCAGCGTTACGCCGGTTTCCGTTTCACCGTTAACCAGCGCCCAGTTCAGCGGGGCGCGGCCACGGTAGGCTGGCAGCAGGGAGCCGTGCAGGTTGAACGCCCCTTTGTCTGCCACGCTCAGGATCGCATCGCAGAGCAGGTTGCGGTAATAGAACGAGAAAATCACGTCCGGCGCGAGTTTCTGAATGCGATCCACCCACAGCGGGTGGTTCACGTCGTCCGGGGCGTACACCGGGATCCCGTGTTCAGCCGCAATACGCGCCACCGAGCCAAAGAAATGGTTTTCTCCGGCAACGTCCGGATGCGTGAAGATGGCCGTAATGTCGAAGCCCGCGTCCAGCAAGGCTTGCGTGCCCGAGCACCCCATATCGTGATAGGCGAAGACGACAGCTTTCATGGGTGTTTTTCCTCTTGAGATGCGGTGTGTTCCTGACGGACAACCCGTTGAATAAAGTAGCGCGGACGCGCGCGAACATCGTTGTAAATACGGCCAATGTATTCACCGAGCAGGCCCATACCAATGAACTGGGCACCGATGAACATGAACAGCACGGCAAACAGCATAAAGACCCCTTCCGCCGCCCACTGTGGGCCAAAGGCCAGCCGCAGCACGACCAGCAGAACGGAAAGCGCAAACCCGGCCAGCGCGATAACGCTGCCGAAAACGCTCAGCAGGCGCAGCGGCGTGGTGGTCAGGCAGGTGATGAGGTCGTACATCAGGTTGATCAGACGCATAAAGCTGTACTTTGACTCCCCGTGCTCGCGCTCGGCGTGCAGCACCGGGATCTCCGTCGCTTTGCGGGCAAAGGTGTTCGCCAGAATCGGAATGAAGGTACTGCGTTCGTGGCAGTGCAGCATGGCGTCGATGATGTGGCGGCGATAGGCGCGCAGCATGCAGCCGTAATCGCCCATCGCTTTGCCGGTGGTGCGCTGGATCAGCCGGTTAATGGTGCGTGACGCCAGCTTGCGGAACAGGCTGTCCTGACGGTTTTGCCGCACGGTGCCGACCACGTCGTAGCCCTCGTCGGCTTTGGCAACCAGGCGTGGGATCTCTTCCGGCGGGTTTTGCAGATCAGCGTCCAGCGTTATCACCAGATCGCCCGTCACGTGGCTGAACCCGGCCATGATTGCCGAGTGCTGGCCGTAGTTACGGTTAAGCAGCACGGCAACGATATGGCTGCCCTCCGCCTGCGCGGCGTCGGTCAGCATCATCGCGGAGTCATCGCTGCTGCCATCATCCACCAACAGAATTTCGTAAGCCTTACCCAGGGTGTCACAGGCTGCGGTTGTGCGGCGGATCAGCTCCGGCAGGCTCTCCTGCTCGTTGTAGACCGGGATCACCACGGAGACTTTTTGAACGGGCGGCGCGCTGAACATATCAATGTCCTGCAAGCTGATGGAGCGCGGTAATGACGCGGGTTGTGTCGTCATGGGTCATGTCCGGGAAAAGGGGGAGAGAACAAATGCGCGCGCTGTTCCATTCGGTGTTCGGCAGGGACACCTCCGGGAAACGCTCGCGATAGTATTTTTGCGTGTGGGCCGCGCGGAAATGCAGCCCCGTACCGATGCCCTGCTCTTTCAGCGCGGCCATCAGGGCATCGCGCGAGATGCCGCACCGGGCTTCATCCACGCGAATAATAAACAGGTGCCAGGCGTGCAGATGCGGCCACACCGGGGTGCGCAGCGGCTGGAAAGGGGTATCCGCAAGTTCAAGCCGATAGCGGTCGGCAATGTCGCGACGGCGCTTATTGGCCTCGCCCAGCTTGCCGAGCTGGACCAGCGCCAGCGCGGCGTTGATATCCGCAAGGTTGTATTTGAAGCCGGGGGTGATGACCTCCGCCTGCGGCGCGCGGCCGTGGGTCTGGCGGTCATAGGCATCTACGCCCAGACCGTGGAACTTCAGGCTGCGGATTTTTTGCGCCAGCTGTGCGTCATCCGTCACCACCAGGCCCCCTTCGGCGCAGGTCATGTTTTTGATGGCGTGGAAAGAGAAAATTGCCGTCCCCTGCCAGCCCACGTGACGGTCGTTGTAGTAGGTTCCGGCGGCATGGGCGGCATCTTCAATGACGGGAATACCGTGGCGTTCACCGACAGCGCGAATGGCGTCGATATCGCACGGCGCGCCCGCATAATGCACCGGTACTATGGCTTTCGTGCGGGGCGTAATGGCGGCCTCGACCGCCTCAGGCGTCACCATCAGCGTCTCTTTGTCGACGTCGATCATCACCGGCGTGGCGCCCAGCAGCACGATCATATTCAGCGTCGACACCCAGGTGAGGGAGGGGGTAATCACCTCATCGCCGGGACCGATATCCATCGCCATCAGGGTAACGTGCATCCCCGCCGTGGCGGAGGAGACGGCAATCGCATGACGGTTTCCGGTAAGCGTACAAAACGCGTCTTCCAGCGCCTGATTTTTCGGCCCGGTGGTGATCCAGCCGGAGGTTAATACCTCCTGCACTGCGGCGATTTCCTCAGCGCCCATTGAAGGACGAGAAAACGGCAAAAAATCACGCATTATTAATTTCCTTGAGATGTTTAAGGCAACTTTTTGATATTAACCAAATGCCGACGCGTTTATTTCAACGAACCATAAACTCATCTCAAGGTAACGTTCATTTCTTAGGGAAAAATTAAGATGGCGAAAAAGAGGAATGGCCAAACAACTAAAATAAATTAATAAACAAAGAGTTATTAAATTATGAATTATTTATTTTGTGATTACGCTCACCGTTAACGCGCTTTTTATCTAAACCAAACATCAACAAACAAAAAATTCCCGACCATTTCGAATAAATATGAAATGAGCCGGGAACTTTTCTTTTTAGTTAATTGTCGCGCTTATTTTAAATTATCAGGAAAGTTTTTTGGAAGTTCACTGGCAGCGCACGCAATAACGCTTTCATCGTTAGCACCGCAGTCGCGAACAAAAGTAATAGTGGCAAATTCATCAATCACTTCGGTTGGATATGCCGGGCCCGCATCGCGAAAGCTATTCATCAGCGGAATATGATCGTTCTGGAAGCAGACGGTTTTTTCCGGATTGTTCATCACCCAGCGCGGGAAGAAGATCGTGCCGTGGAACAGGCTATCGCCCAGGTTCACAATCAGGCTCACGTCGGTGCCGGTGGGCTCGGTCCAGGAGATTTTATAGATGCTCTCCCCAACGCGGACGATATACGCCTGCTGGTCTTTCACCCAACGATTGCCGACCAGGCCGCTGTGAATACGGTAGTCGAGGGTGTTTTCGTTTTTGACGTAAATTTCATAGTTCCAGCCATTATCGTAGGTATAAACCAGATGTTTGCCGACGAAGCCGCTTAAATCAAGTTTGTCGAAAGTGTTCATAAGATGTCTCCTTTGTTTTGATGAGACGATCTTATTCCTTCAAAAAACGAATGAATAACGCTATGTTTGAATCAAATTCATCCAAATTTTAGATTAATTATGCACAAGACGACACTCGAACAATGGGCCTTGCTGGAGAGAGTGGTGGAGGCTGGCAGCTTTGCTAAAGCAGCGGAAGAGACCCACCGCAGCCAGTCTTCGGTCAGCTATAACCTGTCGCTGCTGCAGGAGCGGCTGGGCGTGCCGCTGCTGATGGCGGAGGGAAGACGGGCCGTGCTCACCCCCGCAGGGGAATTATTACTGAATCAGGTTAAACCGCTGCTGAAGGCGTTCTCTTACGTTGAGACGCGCGCCGCGACGCTGCAGAGCGGCATGCGGACCCGGCTCGACCTCATGGTTGACAGTATCTTCCCGCGTCGCCGCCTGTTCGCCATTTTGCGGCAGTTCCAGCAACGCTATCCGCAAACGCAGGTGCGGCTTACCGAAGTGCTGGAAAACAGCCGCGACGATGCGCTAAATGATGAAGCCGACGTGATGATCCTCACCCGCCGCCAGGACATTACCGGACTGGGTGAATGGCTGATGAATATCGATTTTGTTGCCGTTGCCCATCACGAGCACCCTCTGTTTGCACTTGATGCACCGCTGAACGATGAACTGCTGCGCCCGTGGCCGCTGATCCAAATTGCGGACAGCCAGCCTGCTGCCCGTCCTGCTGGCGGGTCCTGGACATTTTCCACCATTGATGCCGCCATCGAAGCGGTGATGAACCAGGTTGGATACGGCTGGCTGCCGGAAGAGCGTATTCAAACGCAGCTGGAACAAGGCGTTCTGAAAGCGCTGCCGCTCAGCCACGGCGTGCGCCGCGCGACGCCGCTGCACCTCATCGTTAAGCGCTCGCTCAGCCCGCTGGATGAACAGGTGGACACCCTGCTGCACCTTTTTAAACAGGAGCCGTCATCCTCACCTGCTACGCTTTAAGGTCTGAACGTTAAAACCACAAGGAGCGGAGCATGAAAATCGATTTTACGGGGAAAGTGGCGCTGGTGACCGCCTCAACCGGCGGGATTGGGTTCGCTATCGCCCGGGGGCTGGCTGAAAGTGGTGCGGAAGTGATTGTGAATGGCCGCAGCACGGACTCGGTGAACAAGGGTATTCAGCAGCTCCAGCAGGTCGTGCCCGGCGTGCAGGTGCGGGCGGCCATTGCCGATCTCAGTACACCGGACGGGGTGGACGCGCTGCTGAACGTGGCAACGAACGTCGACATTCTGGTCAACAACGCGGGGATTTATGGCCCGCAGGATTTCTACTCCACCGACGATGACACCTGGGAGCGTTACTGGCAGACCAACGTCATGTCCGGCGTGCGCCTCTCCCGCGCCCTGCTACCCGGCATGGTGCAGAAAGGCTGGGGGCGCGTGGTGTTTATTTCGTCCGAATCGGCCTGCAATATTCCAGCGGATATGATCCACTATGGCGTGACCAAAACGGCGCAGCTCTCGCTGGCGCGCGGGCTGGCGAAATTTGTAGCCGGAAGCGGCGTCACGGTTAACAGCGTCCTGCCAGGACCGACGATGTCTGACGGTTTTGCCGAGATGATGAAGGACGAGATCGAGAAAACAGGGAAATCACTGGAGCAACTGGCGAAAGAGTTTGTGATGGCTAATCGCCCCAGCTCGGTGATTCAGCGCGCCGCGACGGTGGAAGAAGTGGCGAATATGGTGGTGTATGTCTGTTCGACGCAGGCCTCCGCCACCTCCGGTGCGGCACTGCGCGTCGATGGTGGCGTAGTGGATGACATCATCTGAGCCGTCAGGCTGCAGCGCCCGCCACCCGGCGGGCGGTGATGAAATGTTCCTGCCAGTAGTTGTCCGTCAGGGTTGAAACCGTTACGCCCTGGCTGCTCGAAGCGTGAATGAACTGGCTATCACCAATGTAAACGCCCACATGCTTTCGGTTCGGGCCCGTCTGGAAAAACACCAAATCTCCGGCCTTCAAACGGTATTGTGCCACCTGCACACCGCGATGGATTTGCTCGCTCGTGGTGCGCGGCAGTTTCAGGTGTGCGGCATCACTGAAGAGGTGCTGCATCAGCGCAGAGCAATCTACCCCGCGGTGCGTGGTTCCTCCCCACCGGTAGTGGGTCCCTTTCCATTTCTGGTATTGATCGAGAATGCGGGAACGTAGCGGACCCGTTTGCTGATGCATCAGCCCGGCCTTTGCCGGGGATGCCGACAGCTCGCTGTTCATTGACAACATGGAAGCAGGCAGTTGAAAACTAAATGCTGAAAACGAGGCAAAACTTAACGAGAGTATTGAAATAAGCGATCTAAGAGTCATATCAAAAAGAAGCAGTGAGTGAGTTTTTCCTTACGGGTGGGGCCAATGTTTCCCCAAAAATCGTGCAATGTGGCGATAATATAGACTGTTCGTTTTTCATCCAATTTTTATCGGGTCTGATTTTGGACTCTTCGGCCCTGTCGCAAGAATGAGAAAAAAACGCGCGTGGTATAAGGACTGTGGAGCTAAAGCAGGTAAACTAATGAGCAGAATGTGTATTTCAGCTAAGACGTATTTATGACCAATATGATTGCCGACGACGCCGTGGCCAAATCCCACGTGCTCTCTGTCTTTGACTTTGATGGAACATTGACGCATCACGACAGCTTTATTCCTTTCCTGCGCTTTGCCTTTGGCAAGCGTTACTTTGCGGGACGGCTGGTGCGGATGGCGTTACCGACGCTCCACTGCGTGCGCCGCAAGCTAACGCGTGATGAGCTCAAAGAGGTGTTGATCAAAACGTTCCTGACAGGGGTGGACGAGCACTGGTTACGTCAGCAGGCGGAAGCCTTTTGTGAAAAATACTGGAACAAGCTGATGCGCCCTGAAGGGGTTTTAGCCGTGGCGGCGGAGGTGAATTCCGGTGCGGAAGTGACTATCTGCTCCGCCTCCCCGGCACTGGTGCTTCAGCCGTGGGCGGATAAGCTCGGCATTAAGCTGATTGGTACGCAGCTGGAAGTGAAAAACGGCAAGCTGACCGGGCGTATCACCGGCAATAACTGCCGCTGTGCACAGAAAGTCGCGAGGCTGGAAAAGGTCTACGGCGATCTCAACACCTACCACCTGCGCGCCTGGGGTGACACCCGTGGTGACCACGAACTGCTGGCGGCAGCGCAGGATCCACACTGGCGGCACTTCCATCATCCGCGCAAGCGTCGGAATTCACCGATTAAGTAACTTTTTGCCGGGTGGCGGCTGCGCCTTACCCGGCCTACTTTCGAACCGTAGGCCCGGTAAGCGAAGCGCCACCGGGCGTTACATCAGGCCTCACGTTTCCCCGGGAACATCACGCTCGCAATAATCCCCAGCACCAGCACGCCCAATACCACAAACAGACTGGCCGTCGCGCCAATGCTGTAACCGTGATGCCAGAAGTGATCGGTGGCATTCAGACCCAGCTTGAACGCCACAAAGAACAGCAGCAGCACCACGGCTTTCTCAAGGTGCACCAGGTACTGCTTCAGCGCTTCCAGCACGAAGTAAAGGGTACGCAGGCCGAGGATAGCGAACATCATGGCGCTGTAGATAATCAGCGGTTCGCGGCTCACCGCGATAATGGCCGGTACGGAGTCAAACGCGAACATCACGTCAGAGAGTTCCACCACCGCCACACAGAGCAGTAACGGCGTCGCGTAGCGCTTCGCTTTCTTCACGCGGCCAACCATGACGTCCTGGTTTTCTGGCTTCTCCAGCTCAGCATCCACCTCTTTTTGCGTCAGGATAAACGCGTGGCTGCTGATTTTCGGCCAGACCGGGTAAAAGCGTTTTACCAGACGATAAGCCAGATGACCGGAGTAATCTTCGACTTCATCGCTCTCTTCATTGCGCTTGAGCATCATCACCGCCGTCCAGCCGACGACCAGCGCGAAAACCACCTCAACGTACGGTCCCAGGCTTAACAGGCTGGTGCCAATAGCCACAAAGATGCCGCGGAAAACAATCGCCCCCAGCACGCCCCAGTAGAGCACACGGTGACGGTATTTATCCGGCACGCCAAACCAGGCGAAGATGGCCATCATCACGAACAGGTTATCAATGGAGAGAACTTCCTCCAGCGCGTAGCCGGTCAGGAACAGGCTCGCCATTTCGGCACCGTGGTGGATATACAGGAACCCGGCAAACGCCATCGCCATCGAGAACCAGAAAACGGACCACATCGCCGCGCTTTTCAGCGAGACAGGTTTATCGTGACGGTGCATGAAGAGATCGATAAACATCGCCCCAACGGCCATTACGACAAAGACAACAACGGTTTCCGTCGGGAAACCGAGATGAGCAGCAGACATACACAACCCTTTTATAGAGGCAAAACACAGCACCATGCAGACTGGCGTAAACCAGCCGAGAAAAAGGGTGGACTGTTGATCAACGTCTCCACCCTCAAAACCGCAGCTCTGTGGCTGCGCAAGGTGTGTACTTTACCTCACAACGTAGGGTGGCGCATCTGCCGTTTAGACGCATTACGTTAAGAACTTTATATGTGAGTCACCTCTTATTTACATAATTTAAACCTTCCATTCACTGGATAAAAATAACGCATCGTCGCTATAGTGGTTTTGTTTAATAAAACCGAGTTGTACCTGATAAAACCAAGAATAAACCCTGCGAGGACACAATGACAGAACAAACATGTTATGGCGCAACCGCCACTGAGGAGATAGAAAAAGAGACGATGCGGAAAGTGATCTGGCGTATCCTGCCGTTTCTCATCGTCAGCTATCTGATCTCCATTATCGATCGCGGTAATATCGGCATGGCTTCGCTGCAGATGAATGAGGATCTTGGCCTCAGCAAAGCGGCATTTGGCTTCGCCAGCAGCCTTTACTTTGTGGCCTATTTTTTGTTTGAAGTGCCAAGCAACCTGGCGATGCAAAAAGTCGGCGCGCGGCTGTGGATCCCGCGCATTATGATTAGCTGGGGCATTGTGTCCATGTGTATGTCGCTGGTCCAGAACACCACGTCGCTCTATATCGTCCGTTTCCTTCTCGGCGCCGCAGAGGCGGGCTTCTTCCCGGGCGTCGTGCTTTATCTGACCTGGTGGATCCCTTCCCGTTACCGCGCACGCATTATTGCCTCCTTTATGGTCGCCATCCCACTCGCCAACTTCATCGGCTCCCCGCTTTCCGGGTTGATACTGTCCATGGACGGCTGGCTGGGTCTGCGTGGCTGGCATCTGCTGTTTATCATTGAAGGTTTGCCCGCCGTGCTGCTCGGCATTGCCGCCTGGTTTATTCTCCGCGATCGCCCTCATCAGGCGAACTGGCTCAGCAGTGAGCAGAAGCAATGGCTGGAAACCACGCTGGAGAGCGAGCGTAACCAGCAAAAGAATATTGGACATCAAACGACGTGGCAGTTATTGAAACATCGCCAAATCTGGCTGCTGGCGCTGATTTACGCTGGCGCATCGTCTGCTGGCACGACTATCAGCGTATGGTCTCCTCAACTGCTGAAATCCTTCCATCTCAATAATCTTGAGACAGGCCTGTTCAACGCCATCCCGTACGGTCTGGCATCCGTACTCATGATTGTATGGGGACGAAGTTCTGACCGAACCAACGAACGCCGCTGGCATACCGCGCTGACGCTTTTCATGATTGCCGCAGGCGTATTTGCCGCATTTGTCAGCGCCTCCCTTGCTGCCACCATCGTTATTCTCAGCATCATGCTCATCGGCGCTTATTCAATGAAAGGGCCTTTCTGGGCGCTGGCGTCCGGCTGGATGAGCAGTACCTCGGCGGCAGCAGGACTCGCCGCGATTGGCGCCATCGCTAACCTGATTGGCGGAGCAGTTATGGTCAATGCGTACGGCATTATCAATGAGCGGACGGGCAGTTATACGCTGGCTATGCTTCCGCTGGCCGCGCTGTGTGTGGCGGGGGGGATCGCGGTGCTGATGATGGGCCGACAGACCCGCAATACTCAGCTACACGAGAAGCAGGTCACAAATTAACGATAACAAAAGCGGGACGCGTGTCCCGCTTTTCGTTAACGGTTTTCTTCTGCTGTATCGCTCGTTTCACCGTAAAACTGCTGGCAGAAGGGCTTACTCGCCCCCATTTTCTGTGACAGGCGGCTGGCAGTGTCATGCATCAACTGGCTGATACCTTGCTCCCTGCGGTCTTCTGTCAATCTTGATATGGGCCCGGTCAACGCCAGCACCGCAATCAACTTGTCGTGAACACCGAAGACCGGCATTGCAAACGCAGCAGTATGGGGATCGCGGGCACCTGCGGTGTAGAGCGGAACAGCAGGCTCACCGTCCGGCAGGCGTTCATTGAGACCCCAATGGCGCAGAACCTGACTGATGGCAGAATCGTCCAGCGGGAACTGTGTACCGGGAAGATTGCTGTGACGAAGCCCATGTGAGGCTTCAGCACGAAACAGGCACAGACGTTGCCCGCCCTCTAACACATACCAGCTGGCACTCTCCTGAGACGCCAGGGATAAAGCCTGTAGCTCAGGTTGAACTACCCTGGAAAGATGGAAAGACTGTTCATACAGCTTACCGAGGTAAAGCAGACGAGGGCCAAGCGCATAATTGCCGTCATCATGCCTGACGACATAGTTCATCCGTTCAAGAGAATTCATCAAGCGGTAAACCGTGGTTTTATGATAACCCGATAGCTGAGCCAGCGCGGTCAGCGTCAGGCTTTCATCGCCAGGACGGAAGCAATCCAGTAAAGCCAGCGCTTTTTCAACCGCTACAACGCCTTCATTCCCCATCATTATCTCCTTTTCAGCCCGGCAGTGAGTGTACCTCAAATTTTGTGAGTCACTTCGTGTTTACATCACAAACCCCCTCTCGGGTCTGGCTAAAAGGAAAGCAACACCGCTATAGTTGTTTCATATTGTACACCTGCATTGTACACAGTAAAACAATATGGAGGCATTCATGTCCGTTTCTGAAAAACCAACGATCAATCGCCACTTCGAACGCGTTTCTGCTGAAGAGGTGCGCCAGGCCGCAGAGTATCAGGCAGCTATCCTCGCGGATGTTGCCGGACGCCGCGGCACGCTCCATGGCCGCATCAAGCCGCTGGCACCGCATATGGCCGTTGCGGGTCCGGCCGTCACCGTTGAGGTGCGGCCAGGAGATAATCTGGCCATTCACGCCGCGATGGCGGTTGCCCAACCCGGGGATGTTCTGGTCGTCGATGGAAAAGGCGATCTGAGCTGTGCGCTACTGGGTGAAATTATGGCAACCCAGGCCCAGGCGAGCGGGATTGCCGGGATCATCATCGACGGAGCAGTGCGTGACGCTGACACGCTGAGCAAGGGTAACTATCCCATTTTCTCTGCCGGTCTGAATCCCTGCGGCCCGACAAAGTCTATTCCTGGCCGGGTTAACCATCCGATTTCCGTTGCCGGCGCGACGGTACAGGCAGGAGATTTAGTGGTAGCCGATATCGACGGCGTGGTGGTGATCCCGCGCGATGAGGTTCAGCAGATTATCGCCCTGGCAAAAGGAAAGCTGGAGATGGAGACTAAACGTCTTGCCGCCATCCGCGAGGGAGATTTACGTCCACACTGGCTTAACGACGCGCTGCGCAAGGCGGGCATGCTGGCGGACGGGGAGACGCTGTAATGGCAAACAAAAAGGTAGTCATTGTTACCGGAAGCGACCTGGCGGAGCAGGCCATGGAAATGTTGCAGGGTTTTGAGGTGGTGTTTGCAGGTCGCCAGCCCACGGAGGATGGGCTTATTGCGCTCTGCGATCAGCATAACCCGGTGGCAATACTGGTACGTTACGGCAAGATAACCGCGAAAATCATGGATGCGGCGCCTGCCCTGAAGGTTATTTCCAAACACGGAAGCGGGATCGATGTGATAGACCAGGCGGCGGCGGCCGAGCGTAACATTGCCGTCCGATCCGCGCCGGGGGCAAACGCAGCGGCGGTGGCGGAACACGCCTGGGCGTTGATTCTCGCCTGCGCCAAATCCGTGGTGTCCCTGGACACGCGACTGCGCGAAGGGCACTGGGACAAAGCCACGCATAAATCCATCGAACTGGAAGGGCTAACGCTGGGGCTGATCGGGCTGGGGGCGATTGGCTCGCGAGTGGCGAATATGGGTCACGTCTTTGGTATGCGGGTTCTGGCTTACGATCCCTACGCTAAATCAATGCCTTCCGTCTGCGAGCGCACTGATACCCTGACTGACCTTCTGTCCCGCTCCGATGTGATTTCTTTGCATTGTCCGCTCACCGACGAGAATCGGGGCATGATCAATACGGAGACGCTCGCGCACGTTAAGCGAAACGCTATCCTGGTGAACACGGCACGCGGCGGCTTGATTCACGACAGGTCATTGTTCGCAGCGCTAAAGGATGGAACACTGCACAGCGCGGGGCTGGACAGCTTTACCAGCGAACCGCTGACCGCGCCGCACATCTGGCAGGGCGTCGATAACATCATTATCTCCCCGCATATTGGCGGCGTCAGCGCAGCGTCATATATAAAAATGGGAACCGTTGCGGCCAGAAATATTGTAGACGTTATGAATACGGCTGATGAAAGAACGCTTACCGTCAGCCGCTAGCCCGAAAATGGACGACACGAAACGCCCTTCCGTCACGGTTTCTCTGCCAGCGCCTGCGCGCACGCCCAGGCGCTGGCCCACGCCCACTGGAAGTTATACCCGCCGAGCCAGCCGGTGACGTCCATCACTTCACCTATGAAGTAGAGCCCTGGAACATTGCGTGCTTCCATGGTGCGCGAAGAAAGCTCGTGCGTATCGACACCGCCCAGCGTCACTTCCGCCGTGCGGTAGCCCTCAGTGCCGTTTGGCTGAACGCGCCAGGCTGTCAGCGTCTCGACCAGCGCGTCCTGCTCGCGGCTGTTTAGCTGCTTAAGCGACACATCGGGGATCTGCCCCAGCACCTGCAGGCACTCCACCAGACGCTTCGGCAGCTGCATCGCCAGGGTATTTTTCAGGCTCTGATTCGGGTGCGCGGTACGCTGCTCGTTGAGGAACGCGTCCAGATCGCAGTCCGGCACCAGATTTACCGTCACAAATTCCCCCGGCTGCCAGTAGCTGGAGATTTGCAGCACCGCCGGACCGGAGAGGCCGCGATGGGTAAAGAGCAGGTTTTCGCGGAACACCATGCCGTCTTCGGCGGTAATGACCGAGGGAACGGACACGCCGGAAAGCGTCTGGAGCTGTTCCAGAAGCGGTTTATGCAGCGTGAACGGCACCAGACCGGCACGCGTCGGCAAGACTTTCAGGCCAAACTGTTCGGCAATTTTATAGCCGAACGGGGACGCGCCCAGCCCCGGCATCGACAGGCCGCCGCTGGCGATCACCAGGCTGTCGGCACTGACGGTTTCACCGTTGAGCTGTAGCCTGTAACCCTGCTCGTCGCGGGCGACCTCCAGCACTTCCGTACGCAGGCGCATTGTCACGCCACCCTTCTCGCACTCGGCCACCAGCATATCGACAATCTGCTGCGCGGAGTCGTCGCAGAACAGCTGGCCCAGCGTTTTCTCATGCCACGCGATGCCGTGCTTACCCACCAGATCGATAAAATCCCACTGGGTGTAACGCGCCAGCGCAGATTTGCAAAAATGACGGTTTTGGCTCAAATAGGCCGCGGGTTCAACATACAGATTAGTAAAGTTGCAGCGCCCTCCGCCGGACATCAGGATCTTACGGCCTGGCTTTTTACCGTTATCCAGCAGCAGCACGCGACGACCCGCCTGTCCGGCCATTGCCGCACAAAACATACCCGCCGCACCGGCGCCAATTACCACGGCATCAAACCTTTCCACGTCAAAATCCTCTTCGTTAACTGCCGCGGATTGTAAAGTTTCCTCTGTGGTCACACCAGCGTAAAAAGATATTACAAAGCCATTTCATTGATATTTAAAGATTATCCTTTCAGGCACTTTTCCCAAATCAGGTGGTATGTCAAAAAAGTCTATATTTCACTTTGCCCGCCGTGCATTTGTCCTGGATAATGCGCCGCGTTCATGTCCTCAAAATGGCGTAACGTCCTATGCTACATTTGTTTGCCGGCCTGGATTTACATACCGGGCTTTTATTATTGCTTGCTCTGGTTTTTGTACTGTTTTACGAAGCGATCAACGGCTTCCACGACACTGCAAACGCAGTAGCAACGGTTATCTACACTCGCGCAATGCGATCGCAGCTTGCGGTTGTTATGGCGGCGGTATTTAACTTTTTTGGTGTCCTCCTGGGCGGACTGAGCGTTGCGTATGCGATCGTGCATATGCTGCCAACGGATCTGCTTCTCAACGTTAGTTCTGGCCATGGCCTTGCTATGGTGTTCTCAATGCTGCTTGCTGCAATTATCTGGAACCTCGGTACCTGGTATTTCGGCCTGCCTGCATCCAGTTCTCACACTCTCATCGGCGCGATTATCGGTATCGGGTTAACCAATGCCCTGATGACCGGGACGTCCGTTGTTGATGCGCTGAACATCCCGAAAGTGTTGGGGATTTTTGGCTCTTTGATCATCTCTCCTATCGTGGGTCTGGTGGTTGCGGGTGGATTAATTTTCATCCTGCGTCGCTACTGGAGCAACACGAAAAAACGTGCGCGTATCCACCTGACGCCAGCAGAGCGTGAGAAGAAAGACGGCAAGAAAAAGCCGCCATTCTGGACGCGTATTGCCCTGATCATTTCCGCTATCGGCGTGGCGTTCTCTCACGGCGCGAACGATGGTCAGAAAGGGATTGGTCTGGTGATGCTGGTACTGATTGGCGTCGCACCGGCGGGTTTCGTGGTCAACATGAACGCCTCCGGTTACGAAATCACCCGTACCCGTGATGCAATTAACAACGTCGAAGTGTACTTCCAGCAGCATCCTGCCCTGTTGAAGAAAGCGACCGGCGTTGACCAGTTGATTCCGTCTCCTGAAGCGGGTGCCACCACCGCGCCGGGCGAGTTCCACTGCCATCCGGCAAACGCGATTAACGCGCTGGAACGTGCCAAAGGCATGCTGGGCGACATCGAAAGCTACGACAAACTGGCTGTTGAACAGCGTGGTCAGCTGCGTCGCATCATGCTCTGCATCTCTGACGTGACGGATAAAGTCGCGAAGCTGCCAGAAGTGAATGCTGACGACAAACGTCTGCTGAAGAAACTGAAAAGCGATATGCTCAACACCATTGAGTACGCGCCAATCTGGATCATCATGGCCGTCGCGCTGGCACTGGGTATCGGTACAATGATTGGCTGGCGTCGTGTGGCGACCACCATCGGCGAGAAGATCGGTAAGAAAGGCATGACCTATGCGCAGGGTATGTCTGCGCAGATGACGGCGGCGGTTTCTATCGGTCTGGCGAGCTACACCGGTATGCCAGTATCCACCACCCACGTACTCTCCTCGTCCGTGGCAGGTACCATGATTGTTGACGGCGGCGGTCTGCAGCGCAAAACCGTGACCAACATTCTGATGGCCTGGGTGTTTACACTCCCGGCATCCATCCTGCTGTCTGGCGGTTTGTACTGGATTTCGCTGAAGCTGATTTAATCGGTGAAGGCGATAAAAAAGCGGGTCAGGAAACTGACCCGCTTTTTTTATGCTCAGTGCCAAATCATCAATGCAATCATACTGACCACGACCAGCCCGCACAGGGCACTGGTCAAAATGAACTGACGACGCAGACGCTCGCAACGACGGATAAACTCTTCATCGTGATGATCGCGGTAACGCTGGTAGTAGATGTATCCCACCAGACGCATCTGTTTGCTGGGCTGTCCATGCGAGGTGAAGAACCCTCCACCGTCCACATACTGATAAAGCAACGGATCGCAACCACGAAGTACTACTAACAGCGCACGTAACGATGAGAAGTAGCGCGCCATATTCACTATGCAAACTACGCATAACGCCCAAAACAATGCGACGGTGCTAATCATACATCCTCCCCGGCGTCCGCCCACGAAGCAAGGCTTCTGAGCTACCGCACTCCAATGCCCTGACAGACAGTTCAGTGAAAGAATGACCAAAAATCGATCCGGTTCGCGTTTTAATATCCGAACGGTTCATTAAATAGTGTAGGAGATCCGTTAATTTTTTTGCCACAAGGTTAATCGTTATCAACACCAAAGCTTGAAAAATATGTTTAACTGGGCCGTAATGAATGTATCAGACGACGGCATTCTCATTTAGTCATCGATAACTTAAGGAAGGAGTAACACTATGGCTTACAAACACATTCTCATCGCGGTAGACCTCTCCCCGGAGAGCAAAGTGCTGGTAGATAAAGCGGTATCCATGGCACGTCCCTACAACGCGAAAGTTTCGCTGATTCACGTTGATGTGAACTACTCCGACCTTTACACCGGTCTGATCGACGTTAATCTTGGCGATATGCAGAAACGCATCTCCGAAGAGACTCACCATGCGCTGAGCGAACTGTCCACCAACGCGGGCTATCCAATCACCGAAACCCTGAGCGGTAGCGGCGACCTGGGCCAGGTGCTGGTTGATGCGATCAAGAAATACGACATGGACCTGGTGGTTTGCGGTCACCATCAGGACTTCTGGAGCAAGCTGATGTCTTCAGCACGCCAGCTGATTAACACCGTTCACGTGGATATGCTGATTGTTCCGCTGCGTGACGAAGAAGACGAGTAAGTGCAAAAAAGCCCGGTGGCGCTAACGCTTACCGGGCCTACAAATGGCACTGAACGTAGGCCGGGTAAGGCGAAGCCGCCACCCGGCTTTTTTATTCTGGCGTTCCCGAATAAATATCAAACCGGTGCCCTTTGGTGGTCACCGCATTGGTCGTGGCAACGTCCGCCAGCGGCGGCGCATAGTCCGGGCGCTTCACCACCACCCGCTTCGTTGCAAGCTGACGGGCAGGCTCCAGCAGGCCATCTGCATCTAAATCCGGCCCCACCAGCGACTGAAACACCCGCATCTCTTTCTTCACCAGCGCGCTTTTCTGCTTATGCGGGAACATCGGGTCGAGATAGACCACCTGCGGACGCGGCGTAATATCCGTCAGCGCCGTCAGACTGGAGGCGTGAATCAGCTGCAAACGCGCCTGCAGCCACGAGCCGATTTCCGGGTCCGCATAGCCTCGCGCCAGCCCGTCGTCGAGCAGCGCAGCGACCACCGGATTACGCTCCAGCATCCGCACGTGACAGCCGACAGAGGCCAGCACAAAGGCATCACGCCCTAACCCCGCCGTGGCATCGACCACGTCCGGAAGATAGCTCCCTTTGATGCCGACCGCTTTAGCCACCGCCTCGCCGCGACCGCCGCCGAACTTGCGCCGGTGCGCCATCGCGCCGCCGACAAAGTCGACAAAAATCCCGCCGAGCTTCGGTTCATCGCGCTTGCGCAGTTCAAGGTGCGCTGACGTCATCACCAGCGCCATCAGGTTTTCTTCATCATGCTCCAGCCCCCAGCGGGCCGCCAGAACAGATAAGGCGCCGTCTCCGGCGCCCGTTTCATCTACTAAGCAGATCTTCACGTAACAATCAGCCTTTGATCCCGTAATGCTCAAGCATCGCATCCAGCTGCGGCTCGCATCCGCGGAAGCGTTTGAACAGCACCATTGGCTCTTCAGAACCGCCGCGGGTCAGGATGTTGTCGAGGAATGACTGGCCGGTTTCGCGGTTGAAGATCCCCTCCTCTTCGAAGCGAGAGAAGGCATCTGCCGCCAGCACGTCGGCCCACAGGTAGCTGTAGTAGCCCGCCGCGTAACCGCCAGCAAAGATGTGGCTGAAGGCATGCGGGAAGCGGCCCCAGGTTGGCCCTGGAATAACGGCAACCTGCTTTTTGATCTCGGCCAGGGTGTCGAGGATTCTCGCCCCCTGCTCCGGGCTGAACTCCGCGTGCAGGCGGAAATCGAACAGGCCGAACTCCAGCTGACGCAGGATGAACATCGCCGCCTGGTAGTTTTTCGCCGCCAGCATTTTATCCAGCAGCTCCTTCGGCAGCGGTTCGCCGGTTTCATAGTGGCCGGAGATAAACGCCAGCGCGTCCGGCTCCCAGCACCAGTTTTCCATAAACTGGCTTGGCAGCTCGACCGCATCCCACGGCACCCCGCTGATGCCCGCCACGCCTGCGGTTTCGATGCGGGTCAGCATGTGGTGCAGACCGTGACCGAACTCGTGGAACAGGGTAATCACTTCATCGTGGGTGAAGAGCGCAGGCTTGCCGCTCACCGGACGGTTGAAGTTACAGGTCAGGTAGGCGACCGGCTTCTGCAGGGAGCCGTCGGCTTTACGCATCTGGCCCACGCAGTCGTCCATCCACGCCCCGCCGCGCTTGTTCTCACGCGCGTACAGGTCAAGGTAGAAGCTGCCGCGCAGTTCGTTTTTCTCGTCATACAGTTCGAAGAAGCGCACGTCCGGATGCCAGACGTCGATATCGGTACGCTCTTTCGCGGTGATGCCATAGATGCGTTTCACCACTTCGAACAGGCCGTTAACGGCTTTGTTTTCCGGGAAGTACGGGCGCAGCTGCTCGTCGCTGATGCTGTAGAGGTGCTGTTTCTGTTTTTCGCTGTAGTAAGCGATGTCCCACGGCTGCAGCTCGTCCACGCCGAACTCCGCTTTCGCAAAGGCGCGCAGCTGGGCCAGCTCTTTCTCACCCTGAGGACGGGCGCGTTTCGCCAGATCGGTCAGGAAGTCGAGTACCTGCTGCGGGTTCTCCGCCATTTTGGTGGCGAGGGATTTATCGGCGTAGCTGTCGAAGCCCAGCAGCTGTGCCAGCTCGTGGCGCAACGCGAGGATTTCCGCCATCACCGGGCTGTTGTCCCATTTACCGGCATTCGGCCCCTGATCGGAGGCGCGAGTGCTGTAGGCGCGGTACATCTCTTCACGCAGGGCCTGGTTGTCGCAGTAGGTCATCACCGGCAGATAGCTTGGGATATCCAGCGTTAACAGGAAACCGTCCTGCTCTTTCGCTTCGGCCTGGGCTTTTGCCGCCGCCAGCGCGCTTTCCGGCATACCCGCCAGCTCCGCTTCGTCGGTAATCAGCTTCGTCCAGCCCATGGTGGCGTCGAGGACGTTGTTGCTGTACTGGTTGCCCAGCTCGGACAGACGCGCGGCAATTTCGCCGTAACGAACCTGCTTCTCTTTTGGCAGGCCAATCCCGGACAGTTCGAAATCACGCAGGGCGTTATCGACCGATTTTTTCTGCGCCGTGTTCAGTTCGGCATAGTGGTCGCCGTCGCGCAGATCGCGGTAGGCTTTGTAGAGTCCTTCGTGCTGGCCGACCCAGGTGCTGTACTCAGAGAGCAGCGGCAGGGTTTGTTCGTAGGCTTCGCGCAGTTCCGGGCTGTTTTTGACCGAGTTCAGGTGGCTCACCGGGGAGAAGATACGCCCCAGCACGTCGTCCACTTCGGAAAGCTTCTGACACAGATTTTCCCACGTGTACGGCGCGCCCTGCGCAACCACGTTTTCTACCGCCGCGCGGCAGTTGTCCAGCGATTGCGTAACGGCTGGAACCACATGCTCAGGGAGGATTTTAGAAAACGGCGGCAACGAAAAAGGCGTCAGTAATGGATTGGTCATAAACGCTGTCCTGTTGAAATAGGTGAATGAAGCGCGCATCCGGCGCTGGGCATATGGGATCTAGAATGGGGTTAAGTGTAGAGGATTTCAATGCCAGACGTTGCGCTTTCGCGGCAGTGGGAACTTTTCTGTATACTGTGGCGATACGCTCTATTTTTGCCCGATGGCGCTGCGCTTATCGGGCCTACGTTTACAACCTGGAACACGTTCACCCATGCTCAGTTATCGCCACAGCTTCCACGCTGGCAACCACGCCGACGTCCTTAAACACACCGTTCAGAGCCTGATCATCGAAGCGCTCAAAGAGAAAGAGAAGCCGTTTCTCTATCTCGACACCCATGCGGGTGCGGGCCGTTATCAGCTGAGCGGCGAGCACGCCGAGCGTACCGGTGAATACCTTGAGGGCATCGCCCGCATCTGGCAGCAGGACGATCTGCCTGCCGAGCTGGAGCCGTACATCGGTGTGGTGAATCACTTCAACCGCAACGGCCAGCTGCGCTATTACCCGGGCTCCCCGCTGATTGCCCGCCAGCTGCTGCGCGAGCAGGACAGCATCCAGTTAACCGAGCTGCACCCAAGCGACTTCCCGCTGCTGCGTTCTGAATTCCAGAAAGATAATCGCGCCCGCGTGGAAAAAGCCGACGGCTACCAGCAGCTGAAAGCCAAGTTGCCGCCGGTTTCCCGTCGCGGCCTGGTGCTGATCGACCCGCCGTACGAAATCAAAACCGACTATCAGGCGGTGGTGACCGGCATCCACGAAGGCTACAAACGCTTTGCCACCGGGACATACGCCCTGTGGTATCCGGTGGTGCTGCGCGCGCAAATCAAGCGCATGATCAAAGACCTGGAAGCGACCGGCATCCGCAAAATCCTGCAGATTGAGCTGGCGGTACGCCCGGACAGCGATCAGCGCGGCATGACCGCCTCCGGGATGATTGTGATCAACCCGCCGTGGAAGCTCGAAGCGCAGATGAACAACGTGCTGCCGTGGCTGCACAAAACGCTGGTGCCAGCGGGTACGGGCCACGCCACCGTCAGTTGGATCGTACCGGAGTAATCGCAGCCATCGGTGGAAACTATTGATTTCAGGTATACAATCGCGGCAATTCACGATTAAGGACAAAAGCTATGACTAAGCATTATGACTACATCGCAATCGGCGGCGGCAGCGGCGGCATCGCCTCGATCAACCGTGCGGCCATGTACGGCCAGAAGTGTGCGCTGATTGAAGCCAAAGCGCTGGGCGGCACCTGCGTGAACGTGGGTTGTGTACCGAAAAAAGTGATGTGGCATGCGGCGCAAATCCGTGAAGCTATCCATATGTACGGTCCGGACTACGGCTTTGACACTACCATCAATAACTTCGACTGGGACAAGCTGATCGCCAGCCGTACCGCCTACATCGACCGCATTCACACCTCGTACGACAACGTGCTGGGCAAAAATAACGTCGACGTGATCCGCGGTTTCGCCCGCTTTGTGGACGCGAAAACGATCGAAGTGAACAGTGAGACGATCACTGCCGATCACATCCTGATCGCCACCGGCGGCCGTCCGAGCCACCCGAACATCCCGGGCGTGGAATACGGCATCGACTCCGACGGTTTCTTCGAGCTGCCAGCCCTGCCAAAACGCGTTGCCGTTGTTGGCGCGGGTTACATCGCGGTGGAACTGGCCGGGGTGATTAACGGCCTGGGCGCTGAGGCGCACCTGTTCGTGCGTAAACACGCGCCGCTGCGCAGCTTTGACCCGCTGATTGTCGATACCCTGGTCGAAGTGATGAACACCGAAGGCCCGACCCTGCACACTAATGCCGTACCAAAAGCGGTGGTGAAAAATGCGGACGGCAGCCTGACCCTGGAGCTGGAAGATGGCCGCAGCCAGACCGTCGACTGCCTGATCTGGGCGATCGGTCGTGAACCGGCGAACGATAACTTCAACCTGGCTGTAACGGGCGTGAAAACCAACGATAAAGGTTACATCGTCGTTGATAAGTTCCAGAACACCAGCGTGCCTGGCATTTACGCGGTCGGCGATAACACCGGAGCCGTTGAGCTTACGCCGGTTGCCGTTGCGGCGGGCCGTCGTCTCTCCGAGCGCCTGTTTAACAACAAGCCAGACGAGCATCTGGATTACAACCTTATCCCAACCGTGGTCTTCAGCCACCCGCCAATCGGCACCGTCGGCTTAACCGAGCCGCAGGCACGCGAGCAGTACGGCGACGACCAGGTAAAAGTGTATAAATCGGCGTTTACCGCGATGTACACCGCCGTCACCTCTCACCGTCAGCCGTGCCGCATGAAGCTGGTGTGTGTAGGCCCGGAAGAGAAGATTGTCGGTATCCACGGCATCGGCTTCGGCATGGACGAGATCCTGCAGGGCTTTGCGGTGGCGCTGAAGATGGGCGCAACGAAGAAAGATTTCGATAACACCGTGGCGATCCACCCGACGGCGGCGGAAGAGTTTGTGACCATGCGTTAATCCTGATGCCCCTCTCCTGAGGGGCATTTTTTTAACATTCATTAATCGTTGCAAAACGAATGCTCCGAAAAGAGTGATCTACCGCACATATCCCTACCCTTCTACCGAAGCGAGTGTCTACGCTTATAGGACGCCCGGAAAAACCTGTCTTTAAGAACACACAACCGGAGGTCCTTATCACCATGTTCAACCAGAAGATACAGGCTACCGAGAACATCGAATTTGGGATTGAAGAAGAGCTGCGCTACGAGACCGATCCCTGCGAGTTGAAACTGGATGAGATGATTGAGGCGGAGCCGGAACCGGAAATGATCGAGGGGCTGCCGGCCTCCGACGCCCTGACGCCTGCCGACCGCTACCTTGAACTCTTCGAACACGTGCAGTCATCAAGGCTGTTTGCGGACAGCAAAACCTTCCCCGACTGCGCCCCGAAGATGGACCCGCTGGATATCCTGATCCGCTACCGCAAAGTGCGTCGCCATCGTGATTTTGACCTGGCACGCTTTGTGGAGAACCACTTCTGGATGCCGGAAACCTACGGGACGGAATACGTTTCCGACCCCGGTCTTTCCCTGAAAGAGCACATTGATAACCTGTGGCCCGTGCTGACGCGCGAACCGCAGGATCATATTCCCTGGTCGTCCCTGCTGGCGCTGCCGCAGGCGTATATCGTCCCCGGCGGGCGATTCAGCGAGACGTACTACTGGGATTCGTACTTCTCCATGCTGGGGCTGGCGGAGAGTGGCCGTAACGATCTGCTGAAATGTATGGCGGACAACTTTGCGTGGCTGATTGAACGCTACGGCCATATCCCGAACGGTAACCGTACCTACTATCTCAGCCGCTCCCAGCCGCCCGTATTTGCCCTGATGGTGGAGCTGTTTGAGGAGGACGGGGTGCGCGGCGCGAAGCGTTATCTTGAACACCTGAAGATGGAGCACGCCTTCTGGATGGACGGGGCCGAGTCGCTGCTGCTTAACCAGGCCTACCGCAGTGCGGTGCGTATGCCGGATGGCTCACTGCTTAACCGTTACTGGGATGACCGCGACACGCCGCGCGACGAATCGTGGATCGAGGACGTGGAGACGGCGCGCCACTCTGGCCGTCCGCCGAATGAGGTTTACCGCGATTTACGCGCCGGGGCGGCGTCTGGCTGGGATTACTCCTCCCGCTGGCTGCGCGAGCCGGGCAGGCTTGCCAGCATTCGCACCACCCAGTTTATCCCTATCGATTTGAACGCCTTCCTGTTCAAGCTGGAAAGCGCGATCGCCAATATCTCGGCATCGAAAGGAGATAAAGAGACGGCCGACCTGTTCCGCCAGAAAGCCAGCGATCGCCGCGCGGCGGTTAACCGCTATTTATGGGATGAAGAGAACGGCTGTTATCGGGATTATGACTGGCGACGTGAAGTCATGTCCCTCTTCTCCGCGGCGAGCATCGTGCCGCTGTATGTCGGGATGGCGACTCATGAGCAGGCTGAACGCGTGTCTGATGCGGTGAAAGCGCGGCTGCTGACGCCGGGCGGAATTCTGGCGACCGAGTACGAAACCGGCGAGCAGTGGGATAAACCCAACGGCTGGGCACCGCTGCAGTGGATGGCGATTCAGGGGTTCAAGCAGTATGGCAACGACTCGCTGGGCGACGAGATCGCCTGGAGCTGGCTGCACACGGTGAACCACTTCTACAAGACGCACCACAAGCTAATTGAGAAGTACCACATCGCCAGCAGCACGCCGCGTGAAGGTGGGGGTGGGGAGTACCCGCTTCAGGACGGCTTCGGCTGGACGAACGGCGTAGTGCGGCGGCTGATTGGGCTGTATGGGGAGCCTTAAGCGGGGTGCGGTTAGGTGCCCTCACCCCGGCCCTCTCCCTGTGGGCTGAGGGTTCCCCAAAAAATAATGCCTGCACGAACGACCCCCTCTCCCTTGAGGGAGAGGGCTGGGGTGAGGGGGAACATACGACTCTGGCGGTCATTCCGTTCACTTTATGTTCCTTGCTACTCTGTAACGACATGACCGGTGAACGTGCCAGGGTGGCTCAGTCGCCACCACCCTGGCGACCCGGGCTCCCGGCGGTAAATCGCCGCTTCGCGGTCCCCTCGGCTTATTCCTTCCGGCTTATCGGGGACGGGCGGAGGTAACATCCCTGTAAAGCCCGCCCTCTCGGCGCATCCCTGCGCCTCGCCCCGGCCTGCAGGAAACGCCTCAGCGATTTACAGCCGGACCAGAGCATCGCTGAAAGCCTTCAATCGTTCTGAAACAACTTTATTGCTTCTGTTTAAACATTACTGAGCATTCCTCAGCCCTGCGGGAGAGGGAGACACAATCAGCGAATCACCTCATAAATGGCGGTCTGAATAGACTGCCATTTTTTCGTTTCAGAGCCCGGCTGTGCCTGCGCACGGCGCTTCGCCATATCCGCGTCGTGCTGCTGGCGCTTCACAACAGCGGGTACGGTGCAAAACGCTTTTAAATAGTCTTTACGCGTTGACGTCAGAGACTCACCGTTCGCCATCGCGTGGCTGAGCGTGTTGATAAAACGACGGCACGGCTTCTCTTCCACCATGTTTTGCCGATAACGCAGCATCAGTTCCAGCACGTCGTCATGGTCTGATGACATCGCCTCTTCCGTCCAGGAGAGCTTCCAGTCCATGCCACCCTGCAAGAAAAGCAGCGCCACGCGAGTGTCATTGCGGTTGATGGCTGAACGGAAATTATTCTCGTCCCAGGTAACGCCCATGCGCGTCAGCGTCTCACGCGAGGAAGGCGTTTCACGCATCTCCTCTACTGGAGACGTGGCTGCGGCACTCGCCGCGACGTGCTGCTGTTTGCCGCTGGTCACAAGCCAGACGCCCCCGGCAATAATCGCGATAACCATGACGCCAACCGCGCCCCACAGCACGCCGGAAATGAGCTGCTCGCGCTGTTCAGGCGTTCGCGGCGCGCGCTGGGTGGGCTTTTCAATGCTGTCACGCACCTCGAACAGATCGCCGCCCGTGACCCGGTCCATTTTCTGCGCCTTTTCCCAGTATGCATGCAGTTCGCTGGCATCCACGGCCAGTAATCCCGCCGGATTGACGCGCGTTCTTCCCTCTTCAAACGCGCGCTGAACGGGTCGGGTGACTTGCGTATAGTAGCGATCGAGAAGCAGGATTTGCGCGGAACTTAATGCCCGCTGCACGGTAATACTGTTGCGGATTTGTCGGATGTCATCAAGGAAGGTTTGCAGGGTGATGCGCGGCTCCACCAGCAGCGTCAGCATGGCGGGATCGCTAAACAGTGACGCGTAGTAACGGCTAAATTCTTTTTTATCCACCAGCAGCTGCGCCAGCTCGCTGAACATCATGCCGCTCAACACATCGTTAATGTCGCCCAGCTTCAGCCAGCGACGAACGCGATCGGCATTAAACAGGGTCTTGAGATGGTTATTGAGCCGCACCTGATCGGGCCACGCCTGCTGGATCAGCCCCTTCATCATCAATTCGATAGCACGCACCTGCTTAAGCGCCTGCTGCTGTTGGATTTCGCTGTCGTGCGCCAGCTCGGTGTTGTAAGTCAAAAGAGGCTGTTGGAGACGAAGATGCTCCAGAGTCGTCACAAACCGCATCGCCGCAATCAGCTGGTTTTCAGTGACATCCTGCCCGCTTTCATACTGAGGCACGCGCTGCTGCAGCAGGCGCAGCTGTAGCGTAAATGTCGACATTTCAGCGTCGTTCAGGTTGAGTTGCTTCGCAACAGCAGTCCATCCCCCCAGACCTAAGCGGGCACTGTCCAGCTGTTCCAGAAACCAGCGTGGATCTTTTCCTTCAGAAGCATGTACATTCAGCAGGAGCAGAATTTCGACTGACGCCTGACGAATAACCGCAAGACAGTGTTCAAACTGTTCGCGAATGGGGTGTGATGTGCTGAGAGTCATTGTATTCCTTCAGAGACAATGAAAACGCCTGGGCCAGGCATGAAACAGCCTTTTTTTCTTTTATTTATACGACGTTAAACATACCTGACTTTCTGTTGAAATAAAGTGACAACCTTATAATCATTTAAAATGTTTCAGGAGAATCTGAATGCCCGTATTAACGACCGCGCGTCTCACCTGTTCACCGCTGCACGAGGAGGACTGGCCATTTTTTCTCGCGCTACAGCACGATCCCAACGTGATGCGCTTTGTGGCGGAAAACCGCCCTCTGGCAGAAATCCGCGCCGCGTTCGATTCTCGTCTCGTCCCATGGTCGCCGGGCAGCGCGCACTGGCTTTGCCTCACCGTGCGTGATACGGCCTCGCAGGCTCCGCTGGGCGTCACGGGTTACATTCATCGGGAAGAAGATTGTGCCGAAGTCGGATTCCTTTTCGCACCTGCGGCACACGGGAAAGGTTACGGCTTCGAATCGCTGCGGGCGCTTTGCGATTATGCCTTTCTTCAGGGCGGTATTCGTCGGCTTACCGCCACCGTCACGGCGGGAAATATCGCGTCAAAGCGTGTACTGGAAAAAACAGGTTTTCAACTTGAAGGCGAACTGCGCGAGAATTATTACCTTGGCGGTCAATGGCAAAATGACTGGCTATTTGGCTTATTGAAGCATGAATATCTGAATAATAATCCCTGAGCAATAGCCATTTGGCGGATATTTCTCCCGCGTCGTTTCCTCTACAGTGTTGCCATTAAGAGGAAACGAATATGCCAGGTTCTACGCTAAAGATATCGTCTGCTGCGATTGCGTTAATTAAAAAAAATCAGGGGCTTTCCCTGGAGAAATATCGTGACATAAACGGAATATGGGTTATCGGATATGGTCACGTCATCCACCCGCGGGAAGATTTTCGCCGTCTTATCACCCCCATCGAGGCAGAATATTTACTCCACGGCGATTTGCAATTATGCGAGGCGCTGCTGCGGAAAAATGTGACGTTCCCCTTAACCCAACAGCAGCATGACGCACTGATATTAATGATATTCAGCTTCGGTGAGACACCCCTGGCGAAAGCGCTGCTTCAGGCCGTTGAGCGGGTGTAGTACATGGCCGCCTGCGTTCTGTTTTTGACATCCAGCCGACGGAAAAGCGCTTCCAGATGTGCTTTTACCGTTGCCGCGCTGATATTCAGGCTGCGGCTAATTTCCTTATTTGACTCCCCGGCAGCCAGGCGTTTCAACACTTCACGCTGACGCTCGCTTAGCATTAATAATGCCTCCTGCGAAGCCTGCTGCCTGAGCCACTCCCCGGGAAAACAGATCATCCCTCTGGACACGGAATCCAGCACGGCGGCGAATCGCTCCGGGTTCGCATTGCGGGGAATAATCGCCATCACGTTTCGCTGCTTCACCTGTTCGATCCATCGGCTCTCTTTTTTCGCCAGAACCATCACCACACGGAGTGCCGGGAAGCGATGTATGATTTCCTCCAGGAAAGCGATGCCCTCTTTCTGAATTAAATTCCCGTCAATCATCACGATAGCGGCGGGTGACGCGGACAACTGCGCCCATAATTCATCAGCCTGACTGGTCCCCGTCATATCTATTTCCGGAATTAACTTTTGCAGACTCTGTATCGCTCCATGAATAAATATCGACTGCCTGTCAAACATGATTACTCGCATCGTTTTTCTCCCTCTGAGAATAGCGAGGGGGGATTCTACAGAGGCATTATTTGAGAAAAAACTCAATGAATGGAGAGGTTACAAATCCACCCGTTTTCTTTATATCTACCCGTATCTGGACACATTTGTCTTAAGAATTTCCTTAAGAGGTTCCCTCCCCTTAAGCGTGCGGCTTAGAGGAACATACCGCCTGACACTTCAATACGTTGCGCGTTCATCCAGCCCAGTTTGTCGCTAAGCAGGGCGGCAATGGCATCGCCAATGTCGTCCGGAAGGCCCACGCGACCCAGCGCCGTCTGCGACGCCAGCAGTTGATTAAGCTCGGCGTTGTCACGCACGCGTCCGCCGCCAAAGTCGGTTTCAATCGCGCCGGGGGCAATAATGTTGACGGCGATCCCGCGCGCGCCCAGCTCTTTCGCCTGATAACGGGTCAGGACTTCCATCGCCCCTTTCATCGCCGCATAGGTACCCGAGCCCGGCTGGGTGAAACGGGCCAGACCACTGGAGACGTTCAGAATGCGCCCACCATCCTTTATCAGAGGCAGCAGGGTCTGAGTCAGGAAGAAAGGTCCTTTAAAGTGGATGTTCATTGCGTCATCAAACTGAGCTTCCGTCGTCTCGGTATAGGGTGCATATAAACCCGTGCCCGCGTTGTTTAATAAATAATCAAAGGTGTCACGTTGCCAGACCGTCTTCAGGCTTTCCTGCACTTTTTTAGCAAAGTCACCGAAAGTGGAGATTTCGCCGACGTTAAGCTGTAATGCCACCGCCTTAACCCCTTTTTGCTCAATTTCACGCACGACGTTCTGCGCTTCCCGCTCGCTGCTGTTATAGGTCAGGATGATCCCCGTCCCTTCTGCCGCCAGCTTCAAAACCGCGTTTTTACCCAGGCCACGGCTACCACCGGTCACTAATGCAATACGTTCACTCATGAGAAACCTCGTTTCGGCTGTTATGGAGATTGAGAAAGAGCTTATTAGGTGATAGAAAATCAATAAAGACAGTGGATAACGCTTCACTGTTTCATTAAGAACAACAATGAGCGCCGCCTATGGATAAAATTCACGCAATGCAATTGTTCATCCGTGTCGCAGAACTGGAGAGTTTTTCCCGCGCGGCGGAGACGCTGAGCCTGCCAAAGGGCAGCGTTTCGCGGCAAATCCAGGCGCTGGAAAACCAGCTGGGCACCCAGCTATTGCACCGTACCACCCGTCGCGTCAGCCTGACGCAGGATGGGATGGTCTATTACGAACGCACAAAAGATCTGCTGGCAAACCTCGACGAACTGGACAGCATGTTCCTTCATGACCCTTCCAGCATCAGCGGGCGGTTGCGTGTCGATATGCCCGTTGGCGTTGCGCGAAATTTAGTCATCCCCAAACTGCCCGCCTTTCTGCAACAGTATCCCGGCATCGAACTGGAACTCAGCAGCAGCGACCGTCTGGTGGACGTGATTCGCGAGGGGTTTGACTGCGTGGTGCGCGTGGGCACGCTGAAGGATTCAGGGCTGATAGCCCGACCGCTGGGCAAGCTGTCCGTCATCAACTGCGCCAGTCCGGCGTATCTGACGCGCTTCGGCTATCCTGAGACGCTGGAGGATCTGGCTTCACATGCGGTGATCCACTATGCCGCCACGCTGGGCACACGCCCGCAGGGCTTCGAGTTTTATAACGGCAGCACGACGCAGTGGGTCAAGACGGGCGGTGTATTAACGGTCAACAGCACGGAGACCTACCAGGCTGCCTGCCTTGCGGGGTTAGGCATTATTCAGGTTCCGCGGGTTGGGGTACGTGATTTACTGCGCGCGAAGAAACTGGTTGAGATCCTCCCGCAGTACCGGGCGGAACCGATGCCCGTTTCGCTGATTTATCCTCACCGCCGTAACCTCTCCCGCCGGGTACATCTGTTTATGGAGTGGCTAACTGAACTCACGAAAGCTTACGTGGACTAGTCGCAAGCTATAATTTAAAAACA
This sequence comes from Enterobacter sp. JMULE2, assembly GCF_013337145.1. Classification (NCBI taxonomy): domain Bacteria; kingdom Pseudomonadati; phylum Pseudomonadota; class Gammaproteobacteria; order Enterobacterales; family Enterobacteriaceae; genus Enterobacter; species Enterobacter sp. JMULE2. The sequence goes on along the minus strand of NZ_SGWD01000011.1, from coordinate 99,824 downwards.
CATCCAGCTCAACGAAAAGGAAAATGCGCGTGACGCCGGAAAACAATCCGCAACGACCGACTCAACATTTAGAGTATGAACCCATCAAAAAGATGGAAACCGAGCCTGAAGCGCCCGCAACGCCTGGGACAGCCAGCAAAGCGCTGGGTACGGTTACCAGCATGGCAGAAAAGATCCAACAGCTTCCCATGATTGCGCACCTGATACGCGCCACGGAACGGTTTAACGACCGCATGGGGAATCAGTTTGGGGCGGCCATTACTTACTTTTCTTTCTTATCGATGATCCCGATCCTGATGGTGTCGTTTGCTGCCGCCGGTTTTGTGCTGGCGTCACACCCGACGCTGCTGCAGGACATTTTCAATAAGATCCTGATTAACGTCAGCGACCCAACGCTCGCCTCCACGCTGAAAAGCACCATCAATACCGCCGTACAGCAGCGTACTACCGTTGGTATCGTCGGTTTACTGATTGCCCTCTATTCCGGCATTAACTGGATGGGCAACCTGCGTGAAGCCATTCGCGCCCAGTCGCGCGACGTGTGGGAGCGCACGCCGCAGGATCAGGAGAAGATTTGGGTTAAGTATTTTCGTGATTTTGTCTCGCTGATTGGTCTGCTCGTGGCGCTGATCGTGACGCTTTCCATCACTTCCGTTGCAGGTTCGGCGCAGCAGATGATCATCTCCGCGCTCTATCTTGATTACATCGAATGGCTGAAGCCCGCATGGCGCGGGATTGGCCTGGCCATCTCCATTTTTGCCAACTACCTGCTGTTCTTCTGGATCTTCTGGCGCCTGCCGCGCCATCGTCCGCGTAAGAAAGCGCTCATTCGCGGGACGCTCATTGCGGCGATTGGCTTTGAGGTGATCAAAATCGTAATGACCTACACCCTGCCGTCGCTGGTGAAATCCCCGTCCGGCGCGGCGTTTGGCTCCGTACTGGGGCTGATGGCGTTCTTCTACTTCTTCGCTCGCCTGACGTTGTTCTGTGCGGCGTGGATCGCCACTGCCGAGTATAAAGATGACCCGCGCATGCCGGGAAAAACCCACCGCTAAGCCCCCTGTCGGGCTGATATTTCAGCCCGACCAATCATTTCAGCATATAAATCCAGACCGTAACTTTTATTTAACCAAAAACCAGTTTTAATCACTAATATTTGAAAAGTGTGAAGCATTTCATGGAAGGTATTTCGCTGGTCTGAAAATTATCCGCTTTTTGTTGCTTTTATCACCGCCTCGCGACTTTGTTACAGATTGAAATGTCGCTTTTGCTATGCGTAATATGGCCTTTCGTTCGTCCAAAAATAAGAAAATATTATGCAAGCAACAGCCACAACACTTAACGAAGGGGCGGAAAACGTTCCGGTCAACTCGCGTAACAAAGTTGTCGTCGCATCGCTGATTGGCACCGCCATTGAGTTCTTCGACTTTTATATTTATGCCACCGCAGCGGTTATCGTCTTCCCGCATATTTTCTTCCCGCAGGGCGACCCGACGGCGGCAACGCTACAGTCTCTGGCAACCTTTGCTATCGCCTTCGTGGCGCGTCCAATTGGTTCAGCGGTCTTTGGTCACTTTGGCGATCGCGTTGGCCGCAAAGTGACGCTTGTGGCGTCGCTGCTGACGATGGGGATCTCCACCGTGGCCATCGGTCTGCTGCCAACCTATGAAACCATCGGCATTCTGGCACCGGTTCTGCTGGCGCTGGCGCGTTTTGGTCAGGGTCTGGGCCTGGGCGGTGAATGGGGTGGCGCGGCGCTGCTGGCCACCGAGAACGCCCCGGCGCGCAAGCGTGCGCTGTATGGCTCATTTCCACAACTGGGCGCACCGATTGGCTTCTTCTTCGCGAACGGCACCTTCCTGCTGCTCTCCTGGCTGCTGACGGATGAACAGTTCATGAGCTGGGGCTGGCGTATTCCGTTTGTCTTCTCTGCCGTACTGGTGCTGATTGGTCTGTATGTGCGCGTCTCTCTGCACGAAACGCCGGTCTTTGCCAAAGTCGCGGCAGCGAAAAAACAGGTAAAAGTGCCGCTGGGAACGCTGCTGACCAAACACGTCCGCGTGACCGTGCTGGGCACCTTTATCATGCTGGCGACGTATACGCTGTTCTACATCATGACCGTCTACTCAATGACGTACAGCACCGCCGCCGCGCCGGTGGGTCTGGGTCTGCCGCGTAACGAAGTGCTGTGGATGCTGATGATGGCGGTGATTGGCTTTGGCGTGATGGTGCCGATTGCGGGTCTGCTGGCGGATAAGTTTGGTCGCCGCTCAAGCATGATTGTGATCACCACGCTGATTATTCTGTTCGCGCTGTTCGTCTTCCCGCCGCTGTTGGGTTCCGGTAGCCCTGCACTGGTGATGGCGTATCTGCTGATTGGCCTGAGCCTGATGGGCCTGACCTTCGGCCCGATGGGTGCGCTACTGCCGGAGCTGTTCCCGACGGAAGTGCGTTATACAGGCGCGTCGTTCTCCTACAACGTTGCCTCTATTCTGGGCGCCTCCGTTGCGCCGTATATCGCTACCTGGCTGCAGGCGAACTATGGTCTGTTCTACGTGGGCGTCTATCTGGCGGCCATGGCAGCACTGACGCTGATTGCGCTGCTGCTGACGCACGAGACTAAGCATCAGGCTCTGTAAGCTAATGCCGGGTGGCGGCTATGCCTTACCCGGCCTACGATTCAAATGTAGGCCGGGTAAGCGCAGCGCCACCCGGCAATACACAGACCGCACCTTACTTCTTCATCTGCGCCAAAATGTTCCGGCACTGATTGGCATCCCCTTCTGACGGCGAAATCAGCGCCAGCAGCGCCGCAGCGGGCGTCACCAGCGTGGCAAGCGCTGCCGCTACCGCACCGCGCGCAATCAGCGGCCCGGGCTTCACGCCCGCCTGCGGATTTTTGAAGGTGCCGCGCACGTAGAGCGGCGAGCGCAGGGTGATGATACGTATCCCCTTACTTTCCGGGTCAATGGTGAGATCAAGTTGCTCAGAGGCCATACTGGCCGTCCCGGTCACGTTGATCACCGCATTCTCCGTATCGAAGGCGAAGATCTGCGGGCGCGCCACGCCGTTGACCAGATCCACGTTTGCCGCCGCACAGTTCACGCGGACTTCATCGTCGCCGAAAATCTGGCCGATGATAAAGTTACCGACGTTAAGCCCCAGAATTTCCATCAGGTTGCGGCTGATCAGCCCGTCGTTCATCAGCAGTTTCAGGTTACCATTACCGCTGCCCAGCAGCGCCGCCACGGAGTTGCCCACGCCGCGAATGTCGGCATCGCCGTTCATCTCACCGAGGGTTTTCTGCATCAGTTCGACGTCCGGCATCAGCTCTTTTAGCTTAAGCCTGCGCGCCTGAATCTCTGCCCGTCCCTGCATCGGCTTTTTGTCGCCTTCCAGATGAATGTTCGAGGAAATCGTCCCGCCCGCCATGCCAAACTTCAGCGGCTGCAGACGCAGATCGGCGTTTTTCAGGATGATATGCGTCGAGAGATCGCTCAACGGCAGCGTGCTGCCATGCTCAATTTTGCGCCCTTTGAAGCGGACGTCCGCATCCATCACGTCCCACTTATCGGTCTCAAAGCGATCGTAAGGCAGCACTTTTCCTGCAGGCTGGATGTCCTTTTTCACCTCTTTTGATTTGGTGCCTTTGCCGGAATCCACGCCAATCAGCGGGCCGAGATCGGCCAGACGCAGCTGACGGGACTCGACGTCACCTTCCAGTTTCGGACGCGGTTTGCCGGTGGTGTAGGTCAGCGAGCCGTGAATATCGCTGTCGCCAATGCGGCCGTTGAAATCCCTGTAGTCAAAGACCGACGATTTCTCGGTGTCGATTTTTGCCACCAGATGCCCGTCCGTTTCAAACGGTGGGGTATCCGGCAGCAGCACGCCGGTCAGTTCATACAGCTCACCCAGCGAATCACCAGCAAACTTCAGCTGCAGGTCAACACCGCCCATGTTCATCGGGTCGTTAACCGTACCCACGAACGCCACGCGGGTGTTGCCGGAACGGAAATCCGCCTGCACCGGGAACGGTGTGCCCTCGCCCCTGAGTGCCAGCATGCCGCCAATTTTCCCTTTCCCGGTCAGCGGCTGGTCGTTATAGCGCCCTTTTGCCGTCAGACCGAAAACGTAATCGCCCGCTTTTGCGCTGTCACCTTTGGCCTTGCTGCCCGTGACTTCGCTAAACGGCAGTGGCTTGCCGAGCGGATCGACCAGGATCTCCACGTCTGCTTTGCTGACCTTATCGTCAATGGCGATCCTCCCGCGATCGAAAAGAATGTTATCGAGGCGGAATGACCACGAAGAGGGCTGCGCATTGGGATCTTTCTCGCCGTCGCTGGCAAGGTTAAACGTCCAGTTGTTGTTCTTTTCAGAAAGGCGGATCAGGCGTGCGTCGGGCTGCTGGAGTTTTATCCACGGCAGGTAAACCGTTTTGGTCAGCAGCGCGAGCGGTGCCAGCGTGGCTTCAACGCGCGGCAGGTGAACCATTGTCACGTCAGGGATGTCCGGCGGGTTGCCAAGAATAATGTCATCGGCGTGAACGTGCGGCCAGGGCACCCAGCTTCGCCAGCCGGTCTCCTCTTTCTGCCGTTCCCATACCACACCCAGATCGCCGCGTATGGCAAAGGGTCGGTTCAGCTCAGTTGAGACTTTCTGGTTGATGGTCGGCTTAAGACGGTTCCAGTCGAATGTCGCAATAATGATGATGGTGACCGCGATCAACAACAAGAAAATCCCTGAGATCCAGGCGATAACCCTGGTTGTCTTTGTCATTTTTGTCCCCTTTCCTGATGACCTGTCCTGTAAAACTATAGTCCAGACAAAGGGAAGCGGGCAGTTCAGAGCGTTGTTATCACCGTTTCGAGCGTATCCATCGGCACCGGACGAGAGAGGAAGTAGCCCTGCGCAGCGGCGGCAGGAGAGTTTTGCACATCACGCCACTCTTCCAGCGTTTCAACGCCTTCAACAATCACGCCCTGGCAATAGCGATTCATCAGCTGCAGCAGCAGCGTGAACAGGTTTCGACCTTCCTGCGTCTGGCGCAGCATGATAAAGAGGTCGCGGGCCACTTTGATGTAGTCGTAACGCACTTCGCTAAGGGCCGAGAAGTTCGCCATGCCGGTGCCGAAGTCATCCAGCCACAGCGGGCCAAACTCGCACATGGAGGCAAATGAGGAGTCCTGCGGCAGGCGGACATGCTCCACCAGTTCAAAACGCACCCAGGGCAGGGAGGCAATCAGCGCCTGCAATTTCTCGTTCTGGCGCAATGCCAGCAGAGTTGGACCGTCTACATTGACCGACGCAAGGATATCGTGCCGGGCGAAAAATGCCTGCTTCGTTGCCAGCATCCGGAGTTGTTCTTCCAGCACGTCCAGTCGCTGGCGAACCGCCACCTCCGCAAAATAGCGGTCAGGCGCAATGCGCTGTGAAGGATTCGATGGGTGTGTAACGACCGTTAAAATCTCAATCGCCATCAGCCGACCATCGGTGCGATAGATGGGTTGATAGGTGTACGCTCGATCACATTGCAGCCAGTAGCGATGCTCCTGCAAGTTCTCAATACTTGCCTCTGGCGTAGTGTTCAGCCGCTGGATAACCTGCTCTGACTTCATTTCAGATGTCCTGTTGTATGGGATGACCTTTTTGGACTCGTCACTGGGTTATCGGCGCGCTAATTGAGAACTTTATGTTCAATTAGCCGGGAAAATGAAATTAAGATGACAGAAATTTGCAGGAACACGCGCTGGCTCAAAAAAAATATTGGAACGTCGTTTTAATATGGTTGACCACAAAATTCACTCAACGCACACTACCGTAAATTACTCTGTTCAGGTTCACGACTATGTCCAAAAAAATTGCCGTGATTGGCGAATGCATGATTGAGCTGTCCCAAAAAGGCGAGGAAGTCAGCCGCGGTTTTGGTGGCGATACATTAAACACATCTGTTTATATTGCCCGTCAGGTTGCTCCTGACGCACTGAGCGTGAACTACGTTACTGCGCTTGGGACGGACAGCTTCAGCGAGCAGATGCTGGCGTCCTGGCAGAGCGAGAATGTTCACACCACCCTTATCCAGCGTATGGAAAACCGCCTGCCGGGTCTGTACTACATCGAAACTGACAGCACCGGCGAGCGCACCTTCTACTACTGGCGTAACGAAGCCGCCGCCAAATTCTGGCTGGAAAGCGATGCCGCCGCCGCCATTTGCGAAGAGCTGGCCACCTTTGACTACCTCTATCTGAGCGGGATCAGCCTGGCGATCCTGAGCCCGGAAAGCCGGGAAAAGCTGCTGTCTCTGCTGCGCGAATGCCGCGCCAACGGCGGCAAGGTGATCTTCGATAATAACTATCGCCCTCGCCTGTGGGCCAGCCGCGAAGAGACGCAGCAGGTTTATCAGCAAATGCTGGAATGCACCGACATCGCATTCCTGACCCTGGATGATGAAGACGCCCTGTGGGGTGAGAAGCCCGTGGATGAGGTTATCTCACGCACTCAGGCTGCTGGTGTGAGCGAAGTGGTGGTTAAACGCGGTGCGGATTCATGCCTGGTGGCCATCGCGGGCGAAGCGGTGGTTGAGGTACCTGCGGTGAAATTGGCGAAAGAGAAAGTGATTGATACGACGGCGGCGGGAGATTCTTTCAGCGCGGGGTATCTGGCGGTACGCCTGACGGGTGGGACACCTGAAGCGGCGGCACAGCGTGGTCACCTAACGGCGAGTACCGTGATTCAGTATCGCGGGGCGATTATTCCACGTGAGGCAATGCCTGTTTAAATAAGGTGCGGGCTGATGCCCTCACCCTAACCCTCTCCCACAGGGAGAGGGAACCAAGAACCGGGGTCTTACTGACCCTGCGGAATATCGCTCGCATCCTGGTGCAAATCATCCGCCGATGCAGCCTGTGCAGGCTGCGCTTCAGGCGCCATGATCGCATCCCAGGTCGCTTTCAGTTCCTTCATGTCATATTCCGGCTCGCCTTGCGGCTGCAGCAGAATCAACGCCATATCCTGCGATAGCTGCTGACGCAAATCCTGATTTAACATCTCTACGGTCAGACCGCTGAGGAAATCCTGGCGTAGCTTTTGATACTGCTCCGGCGCGATATCGACCACCTGGTTTTGCAGGGAGCGAATACGCTGGCTAATCAGGATATCGGTATCGGCGCGAGCATAGGTGGCAAACAGTTTCTGCAGCTCAAGTGATTTCTGCGCGACCAGCGCGTTGAACTCCTCTTCAGAGAGCCCCTCTTTACGCACTTTTGCCAGCTCTTTCGCCACCACGCCCAAGTTCGTATTCAGCTTATCGCCCGGCGATTCAACGTTAATGGCGCACTGCGCACGCTGGAACAACACCCGGCAGTCAAAGCCCAGACCAATATTCTTCACGTTGTTTTTACTGAGCGTTTGCTGAACGTGCCAGAACAGCGCTTCACGCGCCAGGTCTGCACGCCAGTAGCGCAGCAGCGCGGCGGATTCGCGAATAGGCTGCCAGGCGGTGTCCCACATCATAGAGAGACGATCCTGACGCACGGTGTCCGTCATGATGCTGACAGATTCAGGACGCAGCGGCGAAAGGGTCGGTACGGGCGCAGGCGTTTCACGCTTGCCTTTAAGCTCACCAAATACTTTGTTGATTTGCTCGACGACCGCACGGCTATCCACATTGCCGACCACGATCAGGGTCATCGCATCCGGGGTGTACCATTTCTGGTAGAACGATTTGACCTGCTCGGCATCCACAGGCTGCTTCAGCGGCTCTGCCGGATCATGACCGAGCAGCGTTGACCCTTTCAGGCGGTAGCGCCACCAGCCCTCTTTGGTATCGACAGGCCAGGTCGCCACCATGTCACTGTTACTCAGCGCATAGTTGACGGTTTCCGGCGTCACCGACAGGTTACCGGTGGCGTCGGAGAGATAGGTCAGCGCCTCTTTCAGCAGGTCGTTACGGTTATTTGGCAGACTCAGGTTGAACATGGTGTAGTCGTATGACACAACCGCAGGGGGCAGAGGACGTTTCGGGTCGATGGCCTGTTGCCAGAGCGAACGCACCTGTACCGCCTGCAAACTGCCGCTCTGGGTGAGCGCCAGTCGAGGAATAAAGTGGCTGAAGCCAGTCTGCTGGGTGCTTTCAGTGAGGGAACCGGTATTCACTGACAAACGAATTTCAATACGATCGCTGGGACGCTGCGGAGTCGCTAACAACTGCCACTGAAAACCATTCGCCAGGGTCCCTTGTTGCCAGGCCGGGTCTGGCTGGAGCGCATCTGCCTGCACATAACTGGCTGCTGCCATCATCAGCAAACCGCCGGTTAAGAGTCGAATTTTTGTGCCCTGCATGTGAACCCCTGATCAACATTCCTGGTTAAAAAGAGTGTCTCGCGACGTGAGCACTCTAAAGATGACGATGAAAACACTCCGATTAGACCGCGTGTTAAGCCAAACGTCACGGAGGGAAGTGAAATATACCCAAAAAAAATCTTGTCGAAGTATGACAGGTATGAAGCATTATTATGCGCAGGAGCCCGCATCCCGACAAGGGAATGCGGGCAATTATGACGTGATTAAGAGGATAAACCTGCTGATTTGCTGTCAGTTGGGCGATTATTTAACGTATCGGTGAGCTTTTTGTGATCCAGCTCTTTCACCCATTTCGCCACCACCACCGTAGCCACACCGTTACCCACCAGGTTGGTTAAGGCGCGCGCTTCAGACATAAAGCGGTCAATACCCAGGATCAGCGCCAGGCCAGCCACCGGCAGGTGTCCCACCGCTGAAATGGTCGCCGCCAGCACAATGAACCCACTTCCGGTAACACCCGCCGCCCCTTTCGAGGAGAGCAGGAGCACCACCAGCAGGGTGATTTGATGGAAGATATCCATATGGCTGTTGGTCGCCTGGGCGATAAACACCGCGGCCATCGTCAGGTATATCGAGGTGCCGTCCAGGTTAAAGGAGTAGCCCGTCGGGATCACCAGCCCCACCACCGACTTCCGGCAGCCCAGTTTTTCCATCTTATCGAGCATACGCGGCAGCGCCGACTCAGAGGACGAGGTGCCCAGAACAATCAGTAACTCTTCGCGGATGTAGCGGATGAACTTGAAGATGCTGAACCCCGCCGCACGAGCGATTGAGCCCAGCACCACCACTACAAACAGAATACAGGTGATGTAGAAGCAGATAATCAGCTGACCCAGCTGTACCAGCGTGCCGACGCCGTATTTACCGATGGTAAACGCCATCGCGCCGAAGGCACCGATCGGGGCCAGACGCATGATCATGTTGATGATGCCGAAGATGACCTGCGAGAAGCTTTCAATGACGTTGAAGATGAGCTGGCCTTTGCTGCCCAGACGGTGCAGGGCAAAGCCAAACATCACGGCAAACAGCAGCACCTGCAGGATATTGCCACTGGCGAATGCGCCGATAACGCTGCTCGGAATCACGTCGAGCAGGAAGGCGACAACCCCCTGATCTTTCGCTTGCTCGGCGTAAACGGCTACCGCCTTCGCATCGAGCGTGGCCGGGTCAACGTTCATACCCGCCCCAGGCTGAACGACGTTAACAATGATCAGGCCGATAATCAGGGCAAGCGTACTGACCACTTCGAAATAGAGAAGCGCTACTGCGCCGGTACGTCCGACCGCCTTCATGCTTTCCATGCCAGCGATACCCGTTACCACCGTACAGAAGATGACCGGGGCAATGACCATTTTGATGAGCTTCACGAATGCGTCGCCAAGCGGCTTCATTTGTGCGCCCAGTTCAGGGTAGTAGTGACCAAGCAGAATACCGACTGCGATGGCTGTCAGGACCTGAAAGTAAAGGCTTTTGAAGATTGAGGTTTTCATAGGGTGTCCTTGGGAAGAAAAACCACAGGCTTTTTAAGGTTATGGTTAACCTGCGGCTCTAAAATAACACCCGCATAACAGGACAGAAATAAACCAGGTTCAAATTTGAAACACAAATGTTAAGAACTTTGAGCTGGCTCGCACAAGCCAGCAACAAAATTACACTTTTGCGTTATTGCCCACGTCGGCAAGGTAGCTTTTTTCGAAGATATCCGACGGCACGGCCCGACCAAATAAGAAGCCCTGGCCGCCCTCCACACCCGCTTTAGCCAGCCAGTCGCGCTGGTCTTCATTTTCGATACCTTCAGCAATCACATGCAGGTTGAGACTGCGCGCCATCTGGATAATGGCCTCGACCATACTGCTGTCTTCCGGTAGTCCATCGACAAAGGTTTTGTCGATTTTCAGCACGTCGACCGGCAGCGTTTTCATATGCTGAAGCTGCCGCAGTCCGGCGTAGCCCATACCGAAATCGTCCAGCGCGATGCGAACACCCGCGTTACGCAGCGGTTTCAGGATCGCCACGGCTTCGTTCGGGTCGTCAATACGACGGCTCTCCGTCACTTCCAGAATCAGCGTGTCCGGCTGGATGCGATAGCGGTGGATCAGCTCCAGCAGCTCCGACACCATGGTCGGGTGCATCAGCTGTAAAGCGGAGAGGTTTACCGACAGCGGCAGGGTGATGCCCCGCTCCTGCCAGGCCGCAAGCTGGCGGCAGGACTCTTCCAGCACCCAGTACCCCACGCTGACCATCAGGCCACAGGATTCAATCCGGTCAATCAGCCCCTCAGGCAGCTCCCACGAGCCATCCGGCTGCTGCATACGCAGCAACGCTTCGGCACTGTTCACTTCACCTGTGAGTAAATTGACCTGCGGCTGCAGCCAGATGGCAAACTGGCGGTTGTCCAGCGCGGTCAGTATGTCGCTCTCTTCGGTCAGACGCTGCTGCGCCTTTTCCATCTGCTCCGGGTCGAAGAACTGGATCTGATTCTTCCCTTTGCGTCGCGCGGTGAAGGCCGCCGAGAATGCGCGACGGTAAAGCTGCTCTGCCGTCAGGTCGCCGTAGAACATCGCAATCCCGATACTGGCGCTCGGACGAAGCTGGATCCCCTGAATCGGTAACCGCTCATTAATGACAGTGAGCACTTGCTGACCTAGCGTAATAGCGTGCCATGGCTCTTTCACCCCATGCGCGATGATCACCAGGTCATAGCCGCTAACCTGAGTCAGCACCATGCGCGGGGCAAGCACCGATTTCACCTTTTCCACCAGCGTCAGGAGCAGCATTTCACGCTGGCTCTCCTTGAGCACGCCCGCCGTATCCTGCAAGGTTTCGCAGGCGACCACCATCAGCGCGGTGGTCTGTTGGCGGGCAACCGTCTGCTCCAGCATCGCCATCAGGAAGACTTTATTTGGCAGATCTGACACCGGGAAACGGGTGGCACTGATATTGAGTTCATCCTGCTGGCGCATAATGCGCTGTTGATTGATGTTGTAGCTGCGCACCAGCATGCCGATTTCATCGTCATGATGCAGACGCGGCAGCGCAATCTGGTGGCCTATCTGCTCCTGCGGCGGGAGGTCGTTCAGCTCTCTGGCGATGCGGCGCAACGGATGCACAATCAAACGGTTAATACACCAGGTGAGCGCGACGCTCAAAATAAGCGTCAAAAGTAAGTAAGCAGTCACTAACGTCGCAACCCAACTCATGACAAACTTATACATGCGATAGGAGTCTGACTGAAGGACAAGGTAGGCTAACGGCTGAGGGTTGGCCGGACGTTCCAGTGAATAGATGGGCAGGGAAATTTGCACCGGTAGCTCAAACATGCGCATGACCATGACCGGGACGGGGCGTTCAGGAATGAAGCGCATCCGTAACGCCTGAAACTGATTAGGCAGAACGACATCCGCGCGGCTGACAATACCCGCAGGCTGGATGCGTTTTAAAATGGTTTCCGCGTCGGGAATGTCCCCTTTCAGGATCGCGGCCGACAGCGGCTCACGCACCTCACGGGCAATACTTTCGAGTTGCGAAGCCGTGTTGTAGCGATTCTGCTGTACGGCATGAAACAGCAAAATAACGCTGAAGAGAAAGACAAACAGCATTGTGACGGCTGAAACCATCGCCATCTGTTTGATCGTTAAAGAACGGCTAACACGCAAAATGACTCTCCACAGAACTCGAAGCGCAGGGCGCACCAGGGAGTGAACCTGGTGCGCCTGAGTATACCCGATTGCTGCACTTTTAAGAGAGACTTACAATTGGATTAAGTTAAATCCGATTACCAGTCGGCGTAAGGGACCAGCGGCTCTGGCGGCAGGTCCATATCGCCCTGCCAGCCTGCAGCAGAATAACGCACGTAGAGCAGCGCATGGCTCGGGGTATAGTCTTTTGCTTCCTGAATATCCACGCCCAGACCGACAAACCAGTTGGAGGTCACACGGCGCTCGATAATCGCCCTCGCGGTATAACCGGTACCGGAGGAGCTGCTACCGGTTTCCATTTCGCCTCTGTCGGTATAGCGGCCAGGCTCATCGGTTGGGATCAGACCCTGTTTCGGATAACGCAACTCATCTTTCGTCTTCGAATGCGACCAGGAGACCGAACCACCCAGCTCCCATGACCAGTTCTCAGTACGCTTACGCCAGGTGACGGGCAACGCAAAAGAGACATACTCCTGCGGACTGTAGTAGCCACCTTGTCCCAGCGTGTAGCCACTGAGATCTTTGTCGTAATGCCAGAGCATGTTAGACACACCGACCGTCAGACGTTCGTTGTTTTCGTTGATCAGCTTGTAGTAATAGCCGGTCATCCAGCGGATGCGCCAGTTATCTTCCACATTTTTACCGGTCAGGCTGTCCATGTTCAGGCTCGACCAGACGCCGTTCGCCTCACCTTTGTCATAGCTTACGCTCACACCGCCGCCGGTCGAACGGACGCCGCCCCAGGTGGTGTTGGTATTGGTATCTTTTTGCCCGGCGAAGGCCAGCACAGAACTGGAGATAGGACGACGATGCGCGTTCAGGGTGTAGCCAATCGGCCCCAGGTCACTGCTGTAGCTCACGCCACCGACCACATCCACCACGTCGAAGCCCATTGGCGTCGTACCCAGATCCCACGCCCAGGTTTTATTCTGCCAGCCCACAGCCACGCTAGCACCGTTCGCTGACTGGTTCGTGTTGCCGCTACATGGCGTTTCGGCACAGGTCCCCCATTTCGGATCGTAGGTGCCGTTATTGGTGGCAAACGAGCCAGCGTCCATATTGACCAGATCGCTTCGGAAGAACATGCGTCCATCCGACAATGGCGCGTCGACCTGCAGCATCGTGGTATGCGCTTTCAGGTCGGAATAGCCACCGGTGCCGCTGGAGCCCCAGTAGTCGTGTTGCAGCGTGACGTTTACATCCTGCTGGCGATACAAATCACCGGCATCGCTGCGCACGCCGCGCTTCAGCCAGTCGTCTTTTTCATCATTTCGCGTCAGGCGGGTGAAGCTGTCGTTATCCGCCGGGCGAGTTGACGTGATGCCGGACGACACCATCGCATCTTTATAGGTTTCCAGCGCCTGCTGCGGCTGGCCGTTCTGGGCCTGGAATCGTGCCGCATCACGCAGCACTAGCGCATTGTCCATCGATGCGGGCTGCGATTTGGCCTGAGGGATAATCTTGCTAAAGGTTTGCTCTGCGGCGGCGGAATCTCCCAGGCCAGCCTGCGCCATGGCGATCCGACGTTGCATATTGAGCGACGGCGGTTGACCATTTTGCGCGGCTGGCAGTTTCGCCAGCTCGGCACGCGCCGCGTCTTTATCACCTTGCGCGATATAAACTTCGGTCAGTCCGAGGAGCGCATCTTCGTTTTGCGGCTCACGCTGGAGCACGGTGCTGTAGGCCGCTTTCGCGGCGTTATGATCGCCACGCTGTTCTGCCCAGTCTGCCAGCGTTAAATCGATACGCGTGGATGCTGGCTGCTGACGAAGCAGGTCTTCAGCCTCCTGCGCTTTCCCGCTGTCACGCAGGCGGTTAGCGGTTTCCAGCACCTGATTGCTCTGCAGTCGGTCAGCCAGCTCCTGAATATTGCCGTTCCACTTGTCGCGCGGCAGGGTATCCAGATGCGCCAGCGCGGCGCGATCCTGATCGTTCCCCGAGAGATACAGCCCGTTGGCGTAGACCTGATCCGGATCGCCCGGCTTCTGGCTTGCCAGCTGGCGCATGAGAGTATCCGCCTGACTGCGCTGACCCGCGCTGTAGAGATCCCGCGACAGACGGTAGGTGATCCATACGTCTCCCGGCGAGAGCGCAAGGCGACGACGCTGAATTTCTGCGGCCTGGGCGTATTGCCCCTGGTTTTCCAGCTGCTCTGCCTGCGCGGAGAGCTGTTCGTTGGTCAGGCTACGTTCAATATCATCTATGCTGCGACGCTGGCTGGCCGAGAGTGACTGAATAAACTGTGTCGCCTTCTCCGGCGACTGCGCGCGATACACATTGGCGAGGCCGCGCACCGCATTACTGTTGCCGCTGTCCATGCGCAGCGCCTGACGGTAATACCGCTCGGCGGCGTCGTTATCTTTGCGCGCGGCGGCGGCATCGCCCAACCCCAACACCGCATAGCTGTCGGTATTATCGATATTGCGCGCCTGCTGGAAATAGCGCTCCGCCTGGGCAGTGTTGTTAGCTTTCAGCGCTGCATCACCCTGCTGGATCAGCAGCCAGTAGCGGTTGACCTTCAGCAGGCTGTCCCACTTGCCCCGATTATCGCTCTGCGGATCGAGGGCGATTGCCTTTTCAAACTGCGCCACCGCGCGAGCGCGGTCACCTTTTTGTGAATAGGCCTGGCCCAGCGCGCCCACGGCTTCGCTGTCGGTATGGTTGGCACTGACCGCTTTTTGCAGTTCTGCCACCGCTTTACCGCCCTGCCCGGCATCCACTGCGGCTAGCCCTTCGGCTTTGGCGCGGAACGTTGGGTCGGCAAGTTGTTTTTGCTGTGCGTCAAGCTGTGCCCGCGCCGCCGTCACGTTGTCGCCATCGCTAAACACCGTGAGGTATTTCTGCAGCGCGCTGACGCTGGCACTGCTGGCAGGCTGATCTTTAATTTGCTGATACCACATATCAGATGCCTGATTGCGGCCATTGTTGGATTTCGCCATCGCCTGCAACACCGCAAAACCTTCATCGCGGCGTCCGCTCTGGAACAGGAGTTGCGCCAGCGCAGCCTGCTGCTGCGTATTGCCCGGATTACTGGCATTAATCTTCTTCAACTGATTAATGGCGGCATTCCGTCTGGCGGGCTCTTTGGCTACAAGCGTCCAGTATTCTGCTGCCAGGTCGCCATCCGGCGGATCGCCAGCAAACAGTTTGTCATAGGCGGCAATGGCTTCCTGCGTATGACCTGTCGTCGCCAACAGGCGAGCCTGCTGCAAGGCCTGGCGGCCATCCGGCGTGGAGAGCAGCATCGTGTTGCGGGACGTTTTGTATGCGCTGGAGCTCGGCGCCATGCCTTTCAGGCGGTCCAGCTCTTTTTGCGCGCCCGCGTTATCTCCCTGACGTAAGAGATAACGGAAACGTGCGGCAATCACGTCCGGGTTATTCGGGTCGATCAGCTCCAGTCGGTAAAGCGACTGGCGAACCAAATCCTCACGCTGCGTTGATTCGCCCAGACGAACCTGCTCCAGCAACTGTTGCTGCTGGGGGGAATTGGCGGCCCCGGCCATTGGCATCAGTGCCAGGCCAAGCGATAAACTGAGTAGATTTATTGTGAACTTGCGCATTCCTGGCCCCAATCCGGTATTAATTCACCCTGTGTGGTGAAGCGAAAACGATGCTGATCCCACCCTTGCCCAAAGAGGGTCAGTACATAGCTGTAATAGGCATTATTATCAGGAAAACGATCGGCGACGCGCTGTCGTTGCACTGCCTGCGCGTCCCGATTCTGTAAAAAAGGGAGCAGAGAGGCAGAAAAACCGACCGGGCCTTTATCCGTCCGTTTTCCGGTTGCCACGTCTACTTTCTCCGGCGGTACACCCTGCTTTGCCGTCACCGTTGCCATTGGCTTAAAGCGTGCCAGCAGCCGAGCCTTCTGCGGGTCTTTATCATTCATCATGCCCACCCAGAGATAAACGCGGATGGCGTCGTAGCTGCCCACCAGCGATTTATCCTGACCGAGCTGCCAGCCTCTGTTTTTCTGGTACTGCACCCAGTTCGGGGAGAAGCCTTTCGGTGCCGTCTCCAGCAATAAACGCAGATTGGTTTCACGAAGCGTGCTCCACGGCCTACCAAATCGGGTGAAATAGTTCGCGAGCTGTGGCGGGAGGTAGCTGGGGTTAAAGCGCCAGGCGTTCTCTTCGGCAAATCCGGTTTTACCCGGCAGCAGCATGAAGCCCAGACCCGGCACTTTTACCACTTCCTCGCTGAGGATGCGTTTAAGCAGCCCCTTGCCTGTGCGGGTGTAGTCCTGATTTTTCCACAGCCGCCCTGCTTCCAGCAGCGACCAGGCAATCCAGATATCGGCATCGGAGGCGGAGTTTGGGTCGATAACCGCCCAGGTCTCTTTGTCCTTTTGCCCCCACAGCCAGGCAGGCAGGTTGGTCGCTAAATCGCCCCCGGCGAGATTATCGCGCGTCCACGCCAGCAGCAAATCGAACGCTTTACGATCGTTTGCTGCCAGGGCAAAGAACAGCGCGTAGCTTTGCCCTTCAGAGGTGGTAATTTTTCGCGCGTCACTGGGATCGATAACGCGCCCGCTTTCGCTGATGTAGTCCTGTTTAAACTGTTCCCAGGCAGGCCAGCTACAGGCGGCGCGTAGATTCGTCGCCGCCAGCATCAACACGGCGAATACACACCAGCGAAAGCCTTTCATCACAGCTTACTCATGATCCGGATTCAAACGACGACGGCTGATGATACGCAGCAGACGCCACAGCACCCATGCCAGCAATATCACACTCACTGCAGCCAGAATCGCCAGCAGGACCGGATGATTGGACAAGGCATACCACAGACGTTCGAACCACGGCAGATGACCGACATAATAGACATCGCCGACGCGCAGGCTGTTGACGCCCGCCTCACGGATAACGGAGACAGAACCAAACATGGCAGCCCGTTTACCGCTGTCGTTCATGGCCGAATTTAACAGTTCATACCCGCGAGGGCTGTCTGCCAGCAGGACGATCACGCTGCGCTGGTCGTTGTACGGTGACTGGAAGCCCACGATTGCCGCCATCGGGCCCGTTGAGCTAACGCTGGTTTTCACGCTGGCCTGGCGGTCACCGCTGTCCGGCATAATGCTTGGGAACTCGGTCTGGCGCAGCGGCGTGTTAACCCACGACTGGGCAGCCTGCACCAGCAGATCGACGCGTTTATCATCCTTCAGCTTATCCGGAATGGTGCCAATGACCATGATATCGGCATCTTTGTTCTGGATTTGGCTGCCATCGTCGGTGAGCGAGACGTTGACGGCCGGTAAACCGGTTTGCGATCCAACGGTCCCCATCGTATTCAGCAGCGTCGACACCTGACCCTCATTTGGCGCTTTCGGCATCACAATAATCGACTCAGACAAATCGGCCATGCGGCTGAACGGGAAGCTGGCGTTGGCAAACGCACGCAGATCCGGCATCGCGATAAAGTGATAATACTTCGAGAAGTCGATAGTGGACTCATCGCCAATCACAACATGGTTCTGTACCGGCTGGAAGGTGATGCAGTTATCGACCGAGCCGCCAGGCATCGGGTTCATATACTGGAAGTCGAAACGCAGCTGGTTTATCGCGCCAAGCTTCAGCGCCGGGATGGACACATCGGTTTTACCGTCCAGCAGCCCCTGCAGCACAGGCAGGCGGAGCATCAGGCGGTTGGTTTCCTGGTTGCTCGTCAGACTGAATGATTGCAGGAACTGGTTGTTCAGGCTGATATCCATCCGCGAGCTGTCTTTGGTCGACGGCGCGGTGTAACGGTAGTTCAGGTTGATATCAATACCGTTGGTGCGCAGCAGATACAGATCGGGCGGCAGATTCATCGACAAACTGACAGGAGAAGGCTCAAGGCCGGTCGACTGCAGTTGCTCTTCATAGGTTTTCAGCTCGCCGAAGCTAATAGGGCGATCGGTACGCACCCAGTGAGGGGCATCGTAAGGCTTACGCGGCAGCAGCGGTTTCACCTCGTCCACCACAACGCTGTTTCCCCGGAAGAGAACATTCCCCTGCGCAATGCCTTTTGCCGCCTGCACCAGATCTTTCTCATCACGCCCGAAGACGACCAGCAGCTTCACATACGGATTGTCCGGGTGGTTGATCATTTCAATCGTCGGCGCTTTCACGTCCGGGTGTTCGCGCAGGAACGCCGGGCGTTTGGCGTTAGTGGCAAACACAATGGCGTTTTTGTCCGGCATTTTGTCGTACATGACCGGGAAGCTCTGACCGCGCCAGCCGGAGCGAGAGCCAAACCAGGAAGCCACGATGGTGGCGGCAAGCTGTTCCGTCACATCTGGCGCACCGGCAAAGACCATCGGCAGGTTTAACGGGCGATTGTCACGCGGGTCGAAGAACGGGACCGGGAAGGCCGAGAGATCGTTTTTCAACGCCAGCGGCTGATAGGTCAACTGCAGCGAGGAGTTACGACCAATATCCATCCACAGCGTGTTGCTGGCCGGGTTTTCACACACATCGCGATAGTGACCGACGAACTCCAGACGGACACGGTTAAAGTCGGTGATGAACAGCGGGTTGATCGGCACCTGAGCCAGGGTTTTCTTACCCAACTGCTCTTTGGTGACCGGCAAAACGTCCATCAGTTCATCGTTCAGGTAGACCTTGAGCTGAGACTGAACGGGCAGCAGTGACGGTGACGGCGTGTATTCCAGATTCAGCACCGCATTCGATACCACTTCGTCGCTACGCATCCCAAACTCAACGCCGCCATTAGGATTGATGCCACGCAGCACCATGCTGCCCGGCGGCGGGGCAATCTGGGCGAACGACAGCTTCACATCGCGCGACGGCACATTTTCGGCGACGACAGGTGCACTGGCACCCCGTACGCCTGGCATCACCTGCCCAACGACCTGGCTGTCGGCAGGTAAGGTATTCCCCGCCGTCGGCTTATTCGGGACCACGTTTTCCGTTTGCCCCGGTGCTGCCGTGACAACAGGATCGGTCGCTTGCGCGACCACCGGAACCGTAGGGGCAGGCGTGGCCGCTGCGTTATCAGGCGCTGCGTTAGCCATTGTTGTTGGGAGCGCACTCATCCCCATTGCCACTGCACATAACCAGGAAAGTTTTGTTTTCATCGCGTTATCATCATTGTTGAGCCATAACCGGGTCTGCCTGCTTCGCTTCATCTCGCTCAGGTCGACGCGGAATGAACGACACGACCCAGGAAACCAGTGAAGTAAGTGACCGGAAAATTAATTTCACCGACGACGGGGCAAATTCTGCAAGGTGACGATAGCCACGGAACCCCAGCTTCAGAATATCCAGCAGGCTTTCCAGAGGTTTATCTTCCGGGAAGCTGTCCTGCCAGAGAGCCCACGTATCCGCGCGGGCAAACGTACACTGCACAAAATCAATATGTTGCTTTTTGGTCAGCGGCATTAGCTTCAGACCCACTTCATCACCCGCCACACGCGCAACCTGCGTAGGGAAGACATACTCCTGCTGACCGCGCTTGAGCAGCAGATTGACCTTTTGCCCTTCCAGCACTTTCGCCTGACCGTTGATTTTGATGCCCAAACCACCGTCAGAGAAGTCGTGCACGGTACAGGAGAAGAGGTGACCATCTTCGCGGGCTATTGCTGCCGGCATGCTGATCTCGACGCGGTGCGCACGACGTACCTGTTTGCTCTCGACCGATACGGCTACCGCACCACCGAGGATAATCAGGTTGTAGAACACCCACGCCATACTCACGAATACCGTCAGGACCTCGTTTTCCGGGCCGTAGAAGTAACGCCAGATGCCTACGATGACGCCGACGATGTTAAGCAGGACCAGGAAGATATACGGACGGGAGATCACCCAATCGACATACTCCTCTTCCACCAGCCCACCTTTCGCGGTGACGTTGAACTTGCCTTTGTGCGGGTTAATCAGCGCCACCATGGTTGGCGGGGCAATGTACCAGGCCAGCACGGTTTCGTAGATTTCACTCCAGAACGAATGGCGATATTTCCCCTGGATCTTCGAGTTCGTCAGGCTCGCGTGGATCATGTGCGGCAGAACAAACAGCGCGATCATCAGCGCCGGAGCGTAAATGATGTAGGCATGAAGAAGCAGGAATGCCAGCGGCGCGGTGAGGAAGATCAGCCGCGGGATACCGGATAAGAAGTGGAACATGGCGTTGACATAGCACAGGCGCTGCGCCAGCTTCAGCCCTTTACCCATCAATGGGTTATCGAGGCGGAAAATTTGCACCATGCCACGCGCCCAGCGAATACGCTGGCCGATATGCGCCGACAGCGATTCTGTCGCCAACCCTGCTGCCTGTGGAATGCGCATGTATGCGGAGGTATAGCCAAGGCGGTGTAAACGCAGCGAGGTGTGGGCATCTTCCGTCACTGTCTCAACGGCAATACCGCCAATCTCATCCAGCGGTTTGCGGCGGATAACGGCACAGGAGCCGCAGAAGAAGGTGGCGTCCCACATATCGTTTCCGTCCTGCACCAGGCCATAGAATAGCGTGCCTTCGTTCGGGGTTTTACGGAAACGACCGAGGTTGCGTTCAAACGGATCCGGTGAGAAGAAGTGGTGTGGCGTCTGCATCATCGCCAGCTCTTTCTCTTTCAGGAACCAGCCCATCGTCATCTGCAGGAACGAGCGCGTTGGCACGTGGTCGCAGTCAAAGATGGAGACGAACTCCCCGGTGGCATACTTCAGGGCGTTGTTAATGTTACCGGCCTTCGCGTGTTCATGAGTGGTACGGGCGATGTACTCCACGCCGACCTCCTCCGCAAACTGGCGAAACTCGGCGCGGCCACCGTCATCCAGGATCCAGATTTTGAGCTTATCTTTCGGCCAGTCGATACCTAATGCGGCATAAATGGTGTTTTTCACCACCGTCAGGTCTTCGTTGTAAGTCGGTACAAAGAGATCGACCGACGGCCACTGGGTGGTGTCTTTTGGCAGCGGAACCGGCTGGCGGTTCAACGGCCAGATAACCTGGAAATAGCCCAGGACCAGCACAATCCACGCGTAAGTTTCAGCAAACAGCAGAACCAGACCGCACACCAGGCTGACCGGGTCATCCCAGTTCAGCGTTGATGTATAACGCCACCAGATATAGCGGCAGGAAACCGTCAGTGACAGCACGATCAGCATCAGGGCGGAGAAGCGTCCCGGAATGCGCCGCACCAGCAGCGCTACGCCCCAGAGCAGGATCAGGAAGGTGAACTGTGCCAGCGGGTTGAACGGCTGCGTAATACAGACCAGTGCCAGAATGAGCGAGAACACCACAATGACGCCGAGGATAAAACGCCTGAAGCCCGGGTGCAGGTGCCCGAGCTCTTTATGATTATCCAGATGACTGGTTTTGTCGCCGACGCGGTCGGGAAGCGTGTCCAGCCACTGGTGATAGCGTTCACGTAAGTTCTGCACGCGATCGAAGCTACGCCAGCGCGGCGTGGATTTTTCCACCCTGGCCGACGTCGCTGCCAGCCAGACGGCCTGAATCGCATAGCGTGCAGGGTCGAGAGGCCTTGGACGGTCGGGGTTAATGTGCGGATAGAGTTCACTGTGACGCGCACGAATACCCTGCCAGCGGGGGTGTTCGAGTGGAATAAATATCCAGGCCAGGATTAACCAGAAGCAACCGAGCGTGGCACTCAGCGACGACGCGCCATGTCGACGGTAGTGCCGGTAGCGCTCGCTTAAACGCGAACTGACCGGCGGGATAAGTAACCCGTTAGACAGGCGACTCATACCGTACTCCCGGCTGATTCCGGTCTTTTCGCGAAGTGCAATAAGCACCAGTTCGCCAGCGTCAGGATCTCTTCGGCTGCCAGCGAATCGCCCCGATATTCACCGAGCGGCTGCTTGGAGGCGAGACATTCCGCCATTCCCTCATCGCGATGGATAACAATCGGCAGCAGGCGACGCTGGCTTTGCAGCCAAACCTGGTAGAGATCGTCCTGGATCTGGCTGTTGATGCGAAGATCATTAATCAGCAGATGGGCATTCGTCGGCAACGGCTGTTGGTGCAAGCGAATATGGCAATTCGCATCCACATTCACGATAGAGAGAACATGGTCGCATTGCGCAAGTAGCTGGCGAGTGAGCGTGGCGGCACCGTGCGGCAGATCCAGTAATATCCACTGATACTGCCCTTTTTCCTCCAGGCTCTTCAACGCGGTCGTAAATTGCGAAAGCAGACGCTGATACGCGGCTTCATTCTCACGCTCAGCTTCAGTCAATTGACCATAAGGAAGTAAATCAAGCTGGGAGGTATAGCGCATACCCGCGTCACGCCAGTCTTTATCGTCGAGCAGCGCGCGGGCCCAACCCTTTGTATGCGTAAAGTCGACGTTAAATGACATGCGCAGCAAATTGTCGGAGCAGGCATCAATAACCAGCACCGATTCGCCTAACAGCTGTAATGACCACGCCAGCGCCGCGGTAATGGATGTTGTACCTACACCACCACGGACGCCCTGTAATCCTAAATAGCTGCGCCGAATAGTAGATCACTTAAAGGGAACTCAGCCCGAATTGTGCGATCTGATCAATCGCCAAATCAAAACAAATCACCAACCGGACTGAGCGATGCCGATCATAGCACCAATACCCCGCGACGAACGCCGCCTGATGCAAAAAGCTATCCATAAAACACGCGATAAAAATTATGCCCGCAGACTCACCGCTATGCTGATGCTGCACCGGGGTAACAGTGTTAGTTGCGTTGCCAGAACGCTCTGTTGCGCCCGTTCATCTGTTGGGCGCTGGATTAACTGGTTCACGTTATCGGGTGTGGAAGGCCTCAAATCCTTACCGGCAGGACGCTCCCGACGCTGGCCTTTTGAGCATATTTGCACCTTGTTACGTGAACTGATAAAGCACTCTCCCGGCGATTTTGGTTATCAACGTTCACGCTGGAGCACCGAATTACTGACAATAAAAATCAATGAGATAACCGGGTGTCAGTTGCATGCAGGCACTGTGCGTCGCTGGTTGCCCTCTGCCGGACTGGTATGGCGCAGGGCTGCGCCAACGTTGCGTATCCGCGATCCGCATAAGGACGAAAAGATGGCGGCAATCCATAAAGCACTGGACGAATGCAGCGCAGAACACCCGGTCTTTTATGAGGATGAAGTGGATATCCACCTTAATCCCAAAATCGGTGCAGACTGGCAGTTGCGTGGACAACAGAAACGCGTGATAACGCCGGGGCAGAATGAAAAATACTATCTGGCCGGAGCGCTGCACAGCGGCACGGGCAAAGTCAGCTATGTGGGTGGAAACAGCAAGAGTTCGGCACTCTTCATCAGCCTGCTGAAGCACCTGAAAGGCACATATCGACGGGCAAAAACCATCACGCTCATCGTGGATAACTACATTATCCATAAAAGCCATGAAACACAGCGGTGGCTGAAAGGGAACCCGAAGTTCAGAGTGATTTATCAGCCAGTTTACTCACCGTGGGTAAACCATGTTGAGCGGTTATGGCAGGCGCTGCATGACACGATAACGCGTAATCATCAGTGCCGTTCAATGTGGCAGCTACTGAAAAAGGTTCGTCATTTTATGGAAACCGTCAGTCCCTTCCCGGGAGGACAGCATGGACTGGAAAAAGTGTAGCGGTATTAGGCGCAGCTATTTAGTATGGCCATCAATGGCTCCCTTATTGTTGTTGGGCAAATTCAGCTAATAACGGCCAGCGTTTAATAGCCGCGGCCAACTGTTCCCGCTGGGAAATATCGGTGTAATCTATTTCGGGCAAAGAGAAAGCCTGCGTCAGCGCCAGAAAATCGTTTTGAAATGTGTAACCCAGGCTTGAGTCTACAGGCGTTCCGGATTCGTTATTATGCATGATTAATTCATCCCTTAGCGTAAAATCACACGATCAGATGTTGTCGGCATCCTGCCCACGAAATTTCATTTACATGCTAAATCTGATGCTCTTTAATTTCAATGTTAGGTTTATTTCTACGCTTTCGCTAGTAAACTGAGATACAGATAAATTCGACGAAAAGAGGGATACCGTGGACTCCATATTTTCTATTGGCATCCAGTCATTATGGGACGAATTGCGCCACATGCCAGTCGGAGGAGTCTGGTGGATTAATACGGATCGCAACGAAGATGCCATAAGTCTGGTAAACCAGACGATCGCCGCACAGGATAAGGATTCCCGCGTGGCTGTCATTACGATGGGCGAAGAACCTAAAAATATCATCAGGCTCGAAAACGACCGCGGGCCACAGACCGTACGATTATTTTCCATGTCTTCGGAGGCGGATAGTCTATACTTTTTGCCCCGCGATATTCAGTGCTCGATTGATCCGGATCACTATTTCCTGATTCTAAAATGTTCGAATAACGCGCTGCAAAATATCCCCTCAGAAAAACTGCTTCGCTGGCTGAACAGAATCAATAAGTGGGCAAAAAATCAAAACTGCACACTATTGGTTGTTAACCCCAGCAGTAATAACGACAAGCTTTTTTCACTGTTAATGGGCGAATATCGTTCTCTTTTCGGTCTGGCAAGTATCCATGACCAGACGGATAGCTATCTTTACGATATTGCATTCTGGTGCAATGAAAAAGGGGTTAGCGCTCGTCAACAGCTCACCCTTAAACATATCGAGGGAGAGTGGCATCTCGCCCGACAAGAAGAAACCGTGGTTCAGCCACGCAGCGATGAAAAACGCATCCTGAGCCACATTGCGGTATTAGAAGGTGCGCCTGCGCTTTCTGAAAATTGGTCACTGTTTGAAACTAACGAAGCGTTATTTAATGAAGCCCGTACGACGCAGGCCGCTACGATTGTTTTTTCTCTCATGCAGAATAACCAAATCGAAACGCTGGCGAGACACATTCACACATTACGCCGTCAGCGCGGCAGTGCGTTAAAAATCGTGGTGCGTGAAAATAATACCAGCCTGCGTGCCACTGACGAACGACTGCTGCTGGGTTGCGGCGCAAATATGGTCATACCGTGGAATGCGCCGCTGTCGCGCTGCCTGACACTTATTGAGAGCATACAGGGGCAGCAGTTTAACCGCCATGTTCCGGAAGATATCGGCACCTTGCTCTCCATGACACAGCCGATGAAACTGCGCGGTTTTCAAAAGTGGGATACCTTCTGTGATGCCGTCGGCAACATGATGAGTAATACGCTGCTGCCAGCAGACGGAAAAGGGGTCATGGTTGCCCTGCGTCCGGTGCCGGGTATTCGTGTTGAGCAGGCGCTCACGCTATGTCGCCCTAACCGCATCGGAGACATCATGACGATTGGCGATAACCGTCTGGTGCTGTTTTTATCCTTCTGCCGGGTAAACGATCTCGACACCGCGCTCAACCATATCTTCCCTCTGCCGACTGGCGATATTTTCTCTAACCGCATGATTTGGTTCGAAGATAATTTGATTAGCGCTGAACTGGTGCAAATGCGCGCCCTGACGCCTGAACAATGGGCGAAACCTTTACCTATGGCAAACGATGTCAAACCGATCCTGAATGCGAAGCATGACGGGCATGTCTGGCGGCGGATACCCGAACCACGACGTTTATTACCTGAGGGCGAGGAGAGCGCATCATCATGAATCTCAGCGATATCATTCAACTGGTCGTACTGTGTGCGCTGATTTTTTTCCCGCTGGGCTACTATGCGCGCCATTCTCTGCGTCGTATTCGCGATACGGCAAGATTGATGTTTCTAAAACCCCGCTACCTTAAACCAGCCGGAACACTGACACGCGCTCCGAACGTCAAGGCAGACCGAAAACATGACTAATTCTACCTATACCACGTCGGCGCCCTCGCCGCTCTGGCAATACTGGCGCGGACTTTCCGGCTGGAATTTCTACTTTCTGGTGAAGTTTGGCCTGCTCTGGGCAGGCTATCTTAATTTCCACCCTCTGCTTAACCTGGTATTTATGGCATTCCTGCTGATGCCTATTCCCAATATCAGGCTGCATCGTTTGCGTCACTGGGTCGCTATCCCCATTGGGTTCGCGCTCTTCTGGCATGACACCTGGCTACCGGGTCCGGAAAGCATTATGAGCCAGGGCTCGCAGGTTGCGGGCTTCAGTACCGACTATATGCTTGATCTGGTTGAGCGCTTTATTAACTGGCAGATGATTGGCGCGGTGTTTGTGCTGCTGGTCGCCTGGCTGTTCCTGGCACAGTGGATCCGCGTGACGGTGTTTGTCGTCGCGATTATGGTCTGGTTAAACGTGCTGACGCTGGCAGGGCCGAGTTTCTCCCTGTGGCCAGCCGGTCAACCGACCACAACGGTCACCACCACCGGTGGCACGGCGGCAGCAACCGTCACGACGGCAGGCGATACGCCGGTGGTTGGCGATATTCCTGCACAAACCGCCCCACCCACCTCCACCAATCTGAACGCGTGGCTCTCCAGTTTCTATACCGCTGAAGATAAGCGTCAGACCAAATTCCCGGATGCGCTCCCTGCCGACGCCCAGCCATTTGAACTGCTGGTGATCAACATCTGTTCTCTCTCCTGGGCGGATGTGGATGCAGCCGGATTAATGTCGCATCCGCTGTGGGCGCATTTCGATATTCAGTTTAAAGATTTCAACTCTGCGACCTCTTACAGCGGCCCGGCAGCGATTCGCCTGTTACGTGCAAGCTGCGGTCAACCTTCGCATAAGAACCTCTATCAGCCAGCCGGTAACCAGTGTTACCTGTTTGATAACCTGTCCAAACTGGGCTTTACGCAGCACCTGATGCTGGGTCATAACGGTCAGTTTGGTAACTTCCTGAAAGAGGTGCGTGAAGAAGGGGGTATGCAGGCACCGCTGATGGACCAAACGGGTCTGCCGGTCACTCTGCTGGGCTTCGATGGTTCTCCGGTTTATGACGATACTGCCGTGCTACAGCGCTGGTTGCAGACCGTCAGCAAAGAAGAGGGTTCGCGTAGTGCAACATTCTTTAACACCCTGCCGCTTCACGATGGTAACCACTTCCCGGGCGTGAGCAAAACGGCGGATTACAAAGTTCGTGCGCAGAAGTTCTTTGATGAACTGGACGCGTTCTTTACCGAGCTGGAAAAATCAGGCCGTAAAGTGATGGTCGTTGTGGTACCTGAACACGGCGGCGCGCTGAAAGGCGACAGGATGCAGGTATCCGGCCTGCGTGATATTCCAAGCCCGTCGATTACCAACGTCCCTGCCGGGATTAAATTCTTCGGGATGAAGGCCCCGCATCAGGGTGCGCCAATCGAAATCACTCAGCCAAGCAGTTATCTGGCGATTTCAGAACTCGTTGCCCGCGCGGTAGACGGTAAGCTGTTTGTTGAAGATAGCGTGAACTGGGATCAGCTCACCAGCGGTCTGCCACAAACGGCAGAGGTATCGGAGAACGCCAATGCGGTGGTGATCCAGTACCAGAACAAACCTTATGTTCGCCTGAACGGCGGCGACTGGGTACCGTATCCGCAGTAAAAGACCTGGCCCTCTCCCCAGCGGGGAGCGGGCCTTATTGTTCTGAGATCCAGACCAGCATTTTCAGGCTTGCCGAATAGTAATCATCATTTGCAGTGATGTCCGGCTCGCCGATCGTCTGCCCCATCGTTAAATCACGCACTGCCAGCAGACCGCCTGCCATCATGTAGGGGGCGTATTCATTCGTCGTGACGTTAACCCACGCGGGTGTTTGTTCACGCGGAAACTGACCGAACCAGGCGCGCCACGGGGTGAGCAAGGGGCTTTTCGCGTTGGACCAGCTGATGTACAGCGGAATGCGGATGGCGTCATAACTCATGCGGGGCGGCCAGGCGTTTGCGGGGGCCAGCGTCCCTTTCGTGTCCAGAGAGACCCAGTCGGTTGGCAGATTGGCTTTACCCGACCCCATTTTCTTCAGCAGCCGCTGTCCGTCCTGCGCGAGCTGACGCCATATTTGCAAATGGCTGCGGTCAGCAAATGCCTGCCAGGCAGGAAACACGAAGTAGGAAGGATTAAGCACAACGTTATTGTCCAGCTTAAACCCTTGTGAGCCGGGCAACATCACGCGGTAACCCGCATAGCGGATTACGTTATGGGCAAGCAGCGCTTTGGTAATGGCATCCGATGCCGTGCTGTAGCCTTTGTCATGCCAGCGCGCGTTCGCTTTTAACAGAGCCCAGGCAATGAGCACATCGCCATCGGAGGCATTGTTTTTGTCGGCAATCGGGTCTGCCTGAGCGGGGTTATAACGCCAGTAAAAAAGACCGTTCTCTTTATTCTTCAGCGTACTGTTGGTCCAGTGCCAGAGTTTATCAAAGGTCGCTTTATCATCGTTTGCCACCGCCATCAGCATGGCAAAACCCTGGCCTTCGGTATGGGAAACGTCACCGTTGCCGGTATCGACGATTCGCCCATCCGGCTTAAAGAAGCACGCTTTGTAACTCTCCCAGGCCTGGCCTGCCTGAGAGAAAGGCGTGAACAGCAAACTCATCATGACAGCCAGCGTGGCGCATGCGGGTTTTCGCATCATTAATACAATCCGGTTATTCAGCGCTGCGTAAGGAGATTTCCCCGCCCATCCAGGGTTTGATCGCGCCATCCTGTTCCAGGAGAAGCGCCCCCTGCGCATCAATTCCGCGAGAAATGCCGTAGATTTCTTTATCCCCAATCAGCAGTTTCACCGGGCGGTTGATAAAGTTATCCAGCTTTTCCCAGCGAGACAGGAACGATGCCAGCCCGTCTTGCTCAAAGAGCCTGAGTGAGCTTCGCAGCTCTTTAATCATTCGTGCGGCCAGGATATTGCGGTCGATAGTGATACCCGCTTCCTGCAGGTTAGTCCAGGCCTGGTTCACCACATCGTTCTGTACATTACGCATCACCATGTTTAACCCGGCACCAATGACGATCTGCGCGGCATCGCCGGTCTTTCCCGTCAGCTCAACCAGAATACCCGCCAGTTTTCGATCGTTCAGATAGAGATCGTTAGGCCATTTTACCCGCACCTTATCCGCGCCCAGATCGTGCAGGACTTCCGCCATCACAATCCCGATGACCAGGCTTAGCCCAACCGCCGCAGCCGGGCCCTGATCGAGTCGCCAGTACATGGACAGGTAGAGATTCGCACCAAACGGCGAGAACCACTTACGTCCACGACGGCCGCGACCGGCCTGTTGATATTCAGCAACGCAGGCATCGCCGGATTTCAGTTCAGGCAGGCGATCCAGCAGGTACTGGTTCGTCGAGTCAATTACGGGCAGCACCGCAACATTGCCGTGTCCAATCTGGCTGCGGATCGCTTCTTCATTCAGCAATTGAATAGGCTCCGGCAGGCTGTAGCCTTTTCCGGGAACCGTGAACACATCAACGCCCCAGTCGCGGAGCGTCTGGATATGTTTATTAATGGCAGCACGGCTCATGCCCAACTGCTCACCTAGCTGCTCGCCAGAATGAAACTCACCGTCCGCAAGGATGCTAATCAGGGTTAAAGGGATCGTGTTGTCCTTCATGCGATAGTCTCCACGGCGTTGACTTCACCCGTACGGCCAATAAAGCGAACTTCAGGCTCCAGCCAGACGTTAAATTTATCACCCACACGCTGACGGACATGGTGCGCCAGCTTCACAACATCGTCGCTGGTCGCATTGTTTTGATTGATCAGCACCAGCGCCTGCTGGCGATGAACAGCAGCACCGCCCATCGTGGTGCCTTTTAATTCGCACTGGTCGATAAGCCAGCCTGCAGCCAGCTTCACGCTACCATCCGTCTGAGGATAATGCGGGGCCGTTGGCCAGCCGGTGAGGAACGTTTTCGCGTTTTCGCTGCTGATGACCGGATTTTTGAAGAAACTACCCGCATTTCCGTTCACTTTTGGATCAGGGAGTTTGGTCATTCGCATATGGCAAACTGATTCAAACACGTCGCGCGGGGTGACGGTGGCCGGATCGAGACGGGTGAGATCGCCGTAGGTAAGGACCGGGTTCCACTGCTTCGCCAGACGCAGACCAACGGCCACAATGACGAAACGATCCTGGTAGTCATGTTTGAAGATACTGTCACGATAGCCAAAGCGGCACTGTTCTGCGGTTAAACGTTGCGCATTTCCCGTTGCCAGTTCAATGCAGTCAACATATTCACAGACGTGTTTTAGTTCGATGCCGTAGGCACCGATATTTTGAATAGGTGACGATCCTGCGCAGCCTGGGATCAATGCAAGATTTTCCAGGCCGGGCATCCCTTTTTCGAGGGTAAATTGCACCAGACGGTGCCAGTTTTCTCCGGCCCCCACGTGCAGATGCCAGCTCACTGCGCTCTCTTTAACGTCGATTCCCATGATGCGGTTGACGATCACGGTCCCCGCGAAATCATCGAGAAACAGGACATTACTTCCTTCGCCCAGAATCAGTACAGGTTCACCGTTTTCTGTCGCGTTTTGCCATGCATTCAGCAACTGCTGAGCATTATCGGCACGTACAATTTGTTTAGCATTACGTTGAATGCCAAAGGTATTCCAGGGCTTAAGGGAGTGGTTCATAGACGCTATCCTGATGCAAAAACGCGGATAGTTTACCGTATATA
The DNA here is from genome assembly GCF_013337145.1 of Enterobacter sp. JMULE2. Lineage (NCBI taxonomy): Bacteria > Pseudomonadati > Pseudomonadota > Gammaproteobacteria > Enterobacterales > Enterobacteriaceae > Enterobacter > Enterobacter sp. JMULE2. Next base: position 69,287 of record NZ_SGWD01000011.1, on the reverse strand, counting down.
CGGGGGGATAGGTGATTTGTTTATGGAAACGAGGGATGTACAAAAACGCAAAAAGGCCATCCTTTCGGATGGCCTCTCTACTTATTTGATGCCTGGCAGTTCCCTACTCTCACATGGGGAGACCCCACACTACCATCGGCGCTACGGCGTTTCACTTCTGAGTTCGGCATGGGGTCAGGTGGGACCACCGCGCTAAAGCCGCCAGGCAAATTCTGTTAAATCTGTATCAAAGCTGAAAATATCGTGTCTGTCTCTTCGCCAAAACACCTTCGGCGTTGTAAGGTTAAGCCTCACGGTTCATTAGTATCGGTTAGCTCAACGCATCGCTGCGCTTACACACCCGACCTATCAACGTCGTAGTCTTCAACGTTCCTTCAGGACCCTTAAAGGGTCAGGGAGAACTCATCTCGGGGCAAGTTTCGTGCTTAGATGCTTTCAGCACTTATCTCTTCCGCATTTAGCTACCGGGCAATGCCATTGGCATGACAACCCGAACACCAGTGATGCGTCCACTCCGGTCCTCTCGTACTAGGAGCAGCCCCCCTCAATTCTCCAGCGCCCACGGCAGATAGGGACCGAACTGTCTCACGACGTTCTAAACCCAGCTCGCGTACCACTTTAAATGGCGAACAGCCATACCCTTGGGACCTACTTCAGCCCCAGGATGTGATGAGCCGACATCGAGGTGCCAAACACCGCCGTCGATATGAACTCTTGGGCGGTATCAGCCTGTTATCCCCGGAGTACCTTTTATCCGTTGAGCGATGGCCCTTCCATTCAGAACCACCGGATCACTATGACCTGCTTTCGCACCTGCTCGAGCCGTCACTCTCGCAGTCAAGCTAGCTTATGCCATTGCACTAACCTCCTGATGTCCGACCAGGATTAGCTAACCTTCGTGCTCCTCCGTTACTCTTTGGGAGGAGACCGCCCCAGTCAAACTACCCACCAGACACTGTCCGCAACCCGGATCACGGGTCTACGTTAGAACACCAGCCATTAAAGGGTGGTATTTCAAGGGCGGCTCCACGCAGACTGGCGTCCACGCTTCAAAGCCTCCCACCTATCCTACACATCAAGGACCAGTGTTCAGTGTCAAGCTATAGTAAAGGTTCACGGGGTCTTTCCGTCTTGCCGCGGGTACACTGCATCTTCACAGCGAGTTCAATTTCACTGAGTCTCGGGTGGAGACAGCCTGGCCATCATTACGCCATTCGTGCAGGTCGGAACTTACCCGACAAGGAATTTCGCTACCTTAGGACCGTTATAGTTACGGCCGCCGTTTACCGGGGCTTCGATCAAGAGCTTCGCGTTGCCGCTAACCCCATCAATTAACCTTCCGGCACCGGGCAGGCGTCACACCGTATACGTCCACTTTCGTGTTTGCACAGTGCTGTGTTTTTAATAAACAGTTGCAGCCAGCTGGTATCTTCGACTGATTTCAGCTCCACCCGCAGGGGCTTCACCTACATATCAGCGTGCCTTCTCCCGAAGTTACGGCACCATTTTGCCTAGTTCCTTCACCCGAGTTCTCTCAAGCGCCTTGGTATTCTCTACCTGACCACCTGTGTCGGTTTGGGGTACGATTTGATGTTACCTGATGCTTAGAGGCTTTTCCTGGAAGCAGGGCATTTGTTACTTCAGCACCGTAGTGCCTCGTCATCACACCTCAGCGTTAATAAGGTACCGGATTTACCTGGAACCTCCGCCTACATGCTTAAACCGGGACAACCGTCGCCCGGCTAACATAGCCTTCTCCGTCCCCCCTTCGCAGTAACACCAAGTACAGGAATATTAACCTGTTTCCCATCGACTACGCCTTTCGGCCTCGCCTTAGGGGTCGACTCACCCTGCCCCGATTAACGTTGGACAGGAACCCTTGGTCTTCCGGCGTGCGGGCTTTTCACCCGCATTATCGTTACTTATGTCAGCATTCGCACTTCTGATACCTCCAGCAACCCTCACAGGCCACCTTCAACGGCTTACAGAACGCTCCCCTACCCAACAACACATAGTGTCGCTGCCGCAGCTTCGGTGCATGGTTTAGCCCCGTTACATCTTCCGCGCAGGCCGACTCGACCAGTGAGCTATTACGCTTTCTTTAAATGATGGCTGCTTCTAAGCCAACATCCTGGCTGTCTGTGCCTTCCCACATCGTTTCCCACTTAACCATGACTTTGGGACCTTAGCTGGCGGTCTGGGTTGTTTCCCTCTTCACGACGGACGTTAGCACCCGCCGTGTGTCTCCCGTGATAACATTCTTCGGTATTCGTAGTTTGCATCGGGTTGGTAAGCCGGGATGGCCCCCTAGCCGAAACAGTGCTCTACCCCCGAAGATGAGTTCACGAGGCGCTACCTAAATAGCTTTCGGGGAGAACCAGCTATCTCCCGGTTTGATTGGCCTTTCACCCCCAGCCACAAGTCATCCGCTAATTTTTCAACATTAGTCGGTTCGGTCCTCCAGTTAGTGTTACCCAACCTTCAACCTGCCCATGGCTAGATCACCGGGTTTCGGGTCTATACCCTGCAACTTAACGCCCAGTTAAGACTCGGTTTCCCTTCGGCTCCCCTATACGGTTAACCTTGCTACAGAATATAAGTCGCTGACCCATTATACAAAAGGTACGCAGTCACCTAACAAGTAGGCTCCCACTGCTTGTACGTACACGGTTTCAGGTTCTTTTTCACTCCCCTCGCCGGGGTTCTTTTCGCCTTTCCCTCACGGTACTGGTTCACTATCGGTCAGTCAGGAGTATTTAGCCTTGGAGGATGGTCCCCCCATATTCAGACAGGATACCACGTGTCCCGCCCTACTCTTCGAGTTCACAGCAAGTGTGCTTTCGTGTACGGGACTATCACCCTGTACCGTGCGACTTTCCAGACGCTTCCACTAACACACAAGCTGATTCAGACTCTGGGCTGCTCCCCGTTCGCTCGCCGCTACTGGGGGAATCTCGGTTGATTTCTTTTCCTCGGGGTACTTAGATGTTTCAGTTCCCCCGGTTCGCCTCGTTAACCTATGTATTCAGTTAACGATAGTGTGTCGGAACACACTGGGTTTCCCCATTCGGACATCGCCGGGTCAAAGGTTCATATCACCTCGCCGGCGCTTTTCGCAGATTAGCACGTCCTTCATCGCCTCTGACTGCCAGGGCATCCACCGTGTACGCTTAGTCGCTTAACCTCACAACCCGAAGATGTTTCTTTCGATTCATCACCGACTTGCGAAAATTTGAGAGACTCGAACACACATAACATGTGTGTCGTTTCAATTTTCAGCTTGATCCAGATTTTTAAAGAGCAAAACTTCGCAGTGCACCTTTTCAGGTTCACTCTGAAGTTTTCTTGTGTTCGCAGTAAAAGGATGGTGGAGCTATGCGGGATCGAACCGCAGACCTCCTGCGTGCAAGGCAGGCGCTCTCCCAGCTGAGCTATAACCCCATCGCAAAATGCTAATCTCTGTACCGGTAATGCTTTCTGAGACAAGGCGTGGAATAACGAAGCATACTGAAGTATGCGAGTTGTTCCGCAACGCAGTATCAGGAAGTATTTGGTAGGCCTGAGTGGACTTGAACCACCGACCTCACCCTTATCAGGGGTGCGCTCTAACCACCTGAGCTACAAGCCTGCAGAGATTTTTACTGCTATTTTCATCAGACAATCTGTGTGAGCACTACAAAGGCAGGTTCTTTAAGGTAAGGAGGTGATCCAACCGCAGGTTCCCCTACGGTTACCTTGTTACGACTTCACCCCAGTCATGAATCACAAAGTGGTAAGCGCCCTCCCGAAGGTTAAGCTACCTACTTCTTTTGCAACCCACTCCCATGGTGTGACGGGCGGTGTGTACAAGGCCCGGGAACGTATTCACCGTAGCATTCTGATCTACGATTACTAGCGATTCCGACTTCATGGAGTCGAGTTGCAGACTCCAATCCGGACTACGACGCACTTTATGAGGTCCGCTTGCTCTCGCGAGGTCGCTTCTCTTTGTATGCGCCATTGTAGCACGTGTGTAGCCCTACTCGTAAGGGCCATGATGACTTGACGTCATCCCCACCTTCCTCCAGTTTATCACTGGCAGTCTCCTTTGAGTTCCCGGCCTAACCGCTGGCAACAAAGGATAAGGGTTGCGCTCGTTGCGGGACTTAACCCAACATTTCACAACACGAGCTGACGACAGCCATGCAGCACCTGTCTCAGAGTTCCCGAAGGCACCAAAGCATCTCTGCTAAGTTCTCTGGATGTCAAGAGTAGGTAAGGTTCTTCGCGTTGCATCGAATTAAACCACATGCTCCACCGCTTGTGCGGGCCCCCGTCAATTCATTTGAGTTTTAACCTTGCGGCCGTACTCCCCAGGCGGTCGACTTAACGCGTTAGCTCCGGAAGCCACGCCTCAAGGGCACAACCTCCAAGTCGACATCGTTTACGGCGTGGACTACCAGGGTATCTAATCCTGTTTGCTCCCCACGCTTTCGCACCTGAGCGTCAGTCTTTGTCCAGGGGGCCGCCTTCGCCACCGGTATTCCTCCAGATCTCTACGCATTTCACCGCTACACCTGGAATTCTACCCCCCTCTACAAGACTCTAGCCTGCCAGTTTCGAATGCAGTTCCCAGGTTGAGCCCGGGGATTTCACATCCGACTTGACAGACCGCCTGCGTGCGCTTTACGCCCAGTAATTCCGATTAACGCTTGCACCCTCCGTATTACCGCGGCTGCTGGCACGGAGTTAGCCGGTGCTTCTTCTGCGGGTAACGTCAATTGCTGAGGTTATTAACCTCAACACCTTCCTCCCCGCTGAAAGTACTTTACAACCCGAAGGCCTTCTTCATACACGCGGCATGGCTGCATCAGGCTTGCGCCCATTGTGCAATATTCCCCACTGCTGCCTCCCGTAGGAGTCTGGACCGTGTCTCAGTTCCAGTGTGGCTGGTCATCCTCTCAGACCAGCTAGGGATCGTCGCCTAGGTGAGCCGTTACCCCACCTACTAGCTAATCCCATCTGGGCACATCTGATGGCAAGAGGCCCGAAGGTCCCCCTCTTTGGTCTTGCGACGTTATGCGGTATTAGCTACCGTTTCCAGTAGTTATCCCCCTCCATCAGGCAGTTTCCCAGACATTACTCACCCGTCCGCCGCTCGTCACCCAGGAGCAAGCTCCCTGTGTTACCGCTCGACTTGCATGTGTTAGGCCTGCCGCCAGCGTTCAATCTGAGCCATGATCAAACTCTTCAATTTAAGTTTGATGCTCGTGAATTAAACTTCGTAATGAATTACGTATGTTCACTCAGAGACTTGGTATTCATTTATTGTCCGGAGACATTAAGAATCCATGTCACTTTGAGTGCCCACACAGATTGTCTGATAAATTGTTAAAGAGCAGTGCCGCTTCGCTTTTTGCAGCGGCGCGGGGTGTGCATATTACGCTTTCCCGCTTCAGAGTCAAGCGTTTATTTTCGCTTTTCTCTGCTGACCCGGCGGCGTGTATGCCGTTGTTCCGTGTCAGTGGAGGCGCATTATAGGGAGTTATTCTGAAGTGACAAGCACAAAATACAAAAAACTTTTCGTTCGCTCACTTTTCAAACTTAACGCTTATTTAAGTCGCGAATCGCCCGTTATATGCGCGATTTCCCGCGCAAAACTGGCAACCTGCGACCAGTCGGTGTACACCACTTCTTTATGCGTATCGGTTTCACCGCCCGTCATCTTCATAATCAAGCGGATCATAAAGCGGTCATACCAGCGGTAGCGCGGATAGCGCAGCGCCCCGGCAAAGACCGCGCAAAGTGTTGGCTGCCACGGAGAATGAAGTAAAAACTTGCGCGTATAGCTGTTCGTTTGCGGCGTGCGCTTTTCTGCTTTACGGGCAACCAGATTGACCGAGTAGAAGGCACTGGGCAGCTTATTGAGCACGTCTTTATGTTTCTTCACAAAACGATCCAGCGCGGGATGGAAATGCCCGTAACGAATAGACGCCCCAATCACCACACGATCGTACTCCTGCCAGGCGATGTGTTCCGCACGGTTCAGGTTCACTACATCCGCGTAAATGCCCAGCTCTTTTAATTCAGAAGCCAGATAAGCGGCAATCTCGCGCGTTTGTCCGTCTCGCGTAGAGAAAAGAACTAATGTTTTCATTAATGACTCCTTACTCGCGCCAGAATGTTGGGGTAAACAGCACCAGCAGCGTAAAGACCTCAAGACGCCCAAACAGCATGTTAGCGATAAGGATCCACTTCGCCACCGGGTTCATACTGGCAAAGTTATCCGCCACCACGCCCAGCCCGGGACCGAGGTTATTAAGCGTCGCCACAACAGAGGCGAATGCGGAGAAATCATCCACGCCGGTAGCAATAATAGCCAGCATACTGACGATAAAGACCAGCGCATAAGCAGAGAAGAAACCCCACACCGCTTCGAGAATACGTTCCGGCAGCGCACGATTCCCCAGCTTAATGCTATAAACCGCATTCGGGTGAACCAGACGCTTCAGCTCGCGGTTGCCCTGTTTGAACAGCAGCAGTATACGAATGACCTTCAGGCCACCGCCCGTAGACCCCGCACAGCCCCCGATAAAGGCCGAGCAAAGCAAAAGCACCGGCAGGAACAGCGGCCAGCGCGCGATGCTGTCCGTGGTAAAGCCCGCCGTTGTCGCCATCGACACCACCTGGAAAAAGGCCTGGTTTAGCGTGGTCATGGCCGAGTTATAAACATCGTGGAACCAAAGCACCAGCGTACAGATGATCACCAGCGTCAACTGGACGCCAATAAACATGCGGAACTCCGGATCGCGCCAGTAAACCTTCAGGCTTCGCCCGCTCAGTAAAGAGAAGTGCAGACCGTAGTTACAACCGGAGATCAGCAGGAAGATAGCAATAATAGTGTTAATCGTCGGGCTGTCGAAGTAGCCCACGCTGGCATCGTGCGTGGAGAACCCACCGATAGCGATAGTTGCAAAGCTGTGCCCGATGGCATCGAAAGCGGGCATTCCGGCAAACCACAGCGCCAGGGCGCAGGCGACCGTCAACAAGACATAAATCAGCCACAGGGTTTTTGCCGTCTCCGCAATACGCGGACGCATTTTGTTATCTTTTAGCGGGCCGGGCATTTCAGCCCGATAAAGCTGCATCCCCCCGACGCCCAGAATGGGCAGGATAGCCACCGCCAGAACGATGATCCCCATACCGCCGAACCACTGCAGCATCTGGCGATAAAAGAGAATGGCATGTGGGAGAGAATCCAGCCCCACCAGCGTCGTCGCTCCGGTAGTTGTTAAACCAGAGAACGATTCAAAGAATGCATCCGTGATACTCAGATTGGGCTGTTCAGAGAAGATAAACGGGAGCGAACCGACGCTTCCCAGCACCGTCCAGAACAGCACGACGATCAGAAACCCTTCCCGAGATTTCAGCTCGCCTTTCTCACGACGGTTTGGCCACCAGAGCAGCGAGCCAATCGCCAATGCGACAAAAAAGGTCTGGGTAAACGCACGCCCCGCGCCGTCCCGGTAGATAAGTGCCACCAGTCCTGGGAGAATCATCGTCCCGGAAAAGAGTATGACCAGCAGTCCAACGATTCGGGTTATGGCACGAAAATGCATCTCTGCCGCTTCCTTTGGTATTCAAAAAAGTGAGGTGGGGATTATTCTTCAATCGGCAGCAATTGCAACGAACCACGACTAAAATCAGCGAGTTTTGCTGAAAAAGAGGCCAGTTCCGCCTGAGGAAGCGCCACGCGTAATTGCACCATCGCCTGGTAATCGCTGTGCGCAATCACACCGTTAACGCGCTTCAGTAACGCTTCAATGCCCGAAAGCTGCGAGTACTCGCATACCAGAGTATATTCGGTAAGTGGCATTTTGCGGGTGGTTATCAGCAGATTAAGTGCCTGCTGGACACCCCCACCGTAGGCTTTAACCAGCCCACCCGTGCCTAATAAAATGCCGCCGTAGTAGCGAACCACTACGGCGGTGATCTCGCCCACGCCGCTGCCCATCAGCTGCGAAAGCATAGGTTTACCGGCCGTGCCAGCCGGTTCACCGTCGTCAGAAAACCCCAGCTGTTGCGAATCGTCCGGCGGTCCTGCCACCCACGCCACGCAGTGGTGGCGTGCATCAGGATGCTCCGCGCGAACGGACTCGACAAACGCCTTTGCCGCCTCTACGCCGTCGGTGTGCGCCAGCAGCGTAATAAAGCGGCTTTTCTTGATTTCCTCAACAAACGTGACCGGTTCAGCCGGTATCAGCCAGCTTTCCATCAGGCCAGCTTCAGGTCTCGCGTCATGTTCTCGACACCGTTCTCATGAATAACCACGTTATCTTCGATACGAATGCCGCCAAACGGTTTCAACGCGTCAATTTTTTCCCAGTTGAAGTGCTTGCTGAACTGCCCTTCACGCCACGGCGCCAGCAGGGATTCAATAAAGTAGATCCCCGGCTCGATGGTCAAGACCATGCGCGGCTCAAGAATACGAGTGCAGCGCAGGTAAGGATATTTAGACGGTGCCGCCAGGTGCGTGCCGGTATCATCCTGCATGAAGCCCGCAACGTCGTGAACCTGCAGGCCCAGCGGGTGACCGATACCGTGCGGCATAAATGGCCCGGTCAGATCGTTTTCGACCATCGCCTCTTCGCTCATGTCTTTCACAATCTGATGCTTACGCAGCAGTTTAGCGATGCGTTGATGGAACTGGATGTGATAATCCACATAGCTGGTTCCGGCCTTCATGGTGCCAATCAGCGCCAGCTGTTCATCGTTCACGTCTTTAATCAGCTGCGCGAAATCGGTATCCCCATTCGCCGCCCAGGTACGGGTCAGATCGGCCGCGTAGCCGTTATACTCTGCCCCTGCGTCCAGCAGGAAGCTGCGCATTTCCGACGGAACCTGGTGATCCAGTTTGGTGTAGTGAAGTACAGACGCATGCTCGTTCAGCGCGACGATGTTGCTGTACGGCACGTCGGTGTCGCGGTGACCGGTTGCGGTCAGGTAGGCAAGATTGATGTCGAACTCGCTCATGCCCGACTGGAACGCTTCGTGCGCGGCACGGTGGCCATTCACCGCCGTTTTTTGCGCTTCACGCATGCAGTAAAGTTCGTAGTCGGTTTTATACGCGCGGTAATAGTGGAGATAATCCAGCACCCCTTTCGGGTTGAGTTTATCCGCCGGAATATCCAGACCCAGCGCACGCTCTGGAACAGGGCCTATATAGCCGATGTTGCCACGCGCCGCAGGCAGCTGGCTGCCAATACCGTCTGCTTTTGGCAGGGCAATCACATCAATTTCTTCGGTCCAGAAAGAAGTCGGCAGCGGTTCCACGTTGTGCCAGTAATCCACCGGCAGATAGAACCACAATTTCGGCTTGTTCACGCCATCCACCAGCAGCCAGCAATTTGGCACCTGTGTCACCGGCACCCAGGCTTTAAACTGCGGGTTGACCTTAAACGGATAAGCATGGTCATCAAGAAACGTGTTCATCAGCTCGCCGGAGTGGATTAGCAGGGCATCCAGCTTGAAGCGCGACAGTACATCGCGGGTACGTTCCTGTAGGGTAACGATATGATTTTTATAAAGCGAAGCCAGTGAGTCCATCATTCTTCCTTTCGTTTTTTTGACCTCAAGTCATCGCATCTTAGCACACCTCACTCCGGCTGCGTGATTTCCACCGACCGTGATCAATGCAGCAATTTCTTAATGAGAAATTTGCATTTTATTAACATAAATTCCACACTCCGTCTCATCTGGTATGACCAGATCCACTTGCTGGATTCAGGAGACTGACATGCTTTACAAAGGCGACACCCTGTACCTCAACTGGCTGGAAGATGGCATTGCCGAACTGGTGTTCGATGCCCCCGGCTCAGTGAATAAGCTTGATACCGCGACGGTGGCCAGTCTTGGCCAGGCGCTGGATGTTCTTGAAAAACAACCTGAATTAAAAGGGCTGCTGCTGCGTTCGAACAAAGCGGCCTTTATTGTCGGTGCCGATATCACCGAATTTCTCTCGCTTTTCCTGGTGCCTGAAGAACAGCTGAGCCAGTGGCTACACTTTGCCAACAGCGTCTTTAATCGTCTGGAAGATCTGCCTGTCCCAACGATCTCCGCCGTGAACGGCTACGCGCTGGGCGGCGGCTGTGAATGTGTATTAGCCACCGATTACCGTCTCGCCACGCCGGATCTGCGCATCGGCCTGCCGGAAACCAAGCTGGGCATCATGCCGGGCTTTGGCGGCTCCGTGCGTATGCCGCGCATGCTGGGTGCCGACAGCGCGCTGGAGATCATTGCCGCGGGTAAAGATGTCGGCGCAGAACAGGCGCAGAAAATCGGCCTGGTGGACGGCGTGGTTAAGCCTGAAAAACTGATTGAGGGTGCTATTGCCATCCTGCGTCAGGCGATCAATGGCGATCTCGACTGGAAAGCCAAACGCCAGCCAAAGCTGGAGCCGTTAAAGCTCAGCAAAATTGAAGCCACCATGAGCTTCACCATCGCTAAAGGCATGGTGATGCAGACGGCGGGTAAACACTACCCGGCGCCGATCACGGCGGTGAAAACCATTGAAGCCGCGGCCCGCTTTGGTCGCGACGAAGCCCTAAAGCTCGAAAATCAGAGCTTTGTCCCGCTGGCGCACACCAATGAAGCCCGCGCGCTGGTCGGTATCTTCCTTAACGATCAGTTCGTGAAGGGCAAAGCCAAACAACTGACCAAAAACGTTGAGACGCCAAAACACGCGGCGGTGCTCGGTGCAGGCATTATGGGTGGCGGCATCGCTTACCAGTCGGCATGGAAAGGCGTGCCGGTGGTGATGAAGGACATCAACGAGAAATCCCTGACGCTCGGCATGACCGAAGCGGCCAAGCTGTTGAATAAACAGCTGGAGCGCGGAAAAATTGACGGGCTGAAGCTCGCAGGCGTGATCTCCACCATTCAGCCGGTGCTGGAATACAGCGGTTTTGACCGTGTGGACGTGGTGGTTGAAGCGGTCGTTGAGAACCCGAAAGTCAAAAAAGCAGTGCTGGCCGAAACGGAAGACAAGGTTCGTCCAGGCACCGTGCTGGCCTCTAACACCTCCACTATTCCGATTGGCGAACTGGCGAGCGTGCTGAAGCGCCCGGAAAACTTCTGCGGCATGCACTTCTTCAACCCGGTACACCGTATGCCGCTGGTCGAAGTGATCCGTGGGGAAAAAACCTCTGACGAAACCATCGCCAAAGTGGTGGCGTGGGCGAGCAAGATGGGCAAAACCCCGATCGTGGTGAATGACTGCCCGGGCTTCTTCGTTAACCGCGTACTGTTCCCGTACTTTGCAGGCTTCAGCCAGCTGCTGCGCGACGGAGCGGACTTCCGCAAAATCGACAAAGTGATGGAAAAACAGTTCGGCTGGCCGATGGGCCCGGCGTATCTGTTGGACGTGGTCGGCATTGATACCGCCCATCACGCGCAGGCGGTGATGGCGGCAGGCTTCCCGCAGCGTATGCAGAAAGACTATCGCGACGCCATTGACGCGCTGTTTGACGCCAACCGCTTCGGTCAGAAAAACGGCCTGGGCTTCTGGCGCTATAAAGAAGACAGCAAAGGCAAACCGAAGAAAGAAGAAGATCCGGCGGTGGATGGCCTGCTGGCCGACGTCAGTCAGCCAAAACGCGACTTCACCGACGATGAAATCATCGCCCGGATGATGATCCCGATGATTAACGAAGTAGTGCGTTGCCTGGAAGAAGGCATCATCGCCAGCCCGGCAGAAGCGGATATGGCGCTGGTGTACGGCCTCGGCTTCCCTCCGTTCCACGGCGGCGCGTTCCGCTGGCTGGACACGCTCGGCAGCGCCCGCTATCTCGATATGGTTCAGCAGTACCAGCACCTTGGCCCGCTTTATGAGGTGCCGGAAGGTCTGCGTAACAAAGCGCGCCATAACGAACCCTACTATCCAGCAGTTGAGCCAGCCCGTCCGGTTGGCGAGCTGAAAACGGCTTAAGGAGTCACAATGGAAAAGGTTGTCATTGTTGATGCGATTCGCACCCCGATGGGCCGTTCAAAAGGCGGCGCGTTCCGTAACGTGCGTGCGGAAGACCTCTCCGCGCACCTGATGCGTAGCCTGCTGGCGCGTAACCCGGCGCTGGACCCAACAGCGCTGGACGATGTCTACTGGGGCTGCGTGCAGCAGACCCTGGAGCAGGGCTTCAACATCGCCCGTAACGCGTCTCTGCTGGCGGAGATCCCGCACTCGGTTCCGGCGGTCACCGTCAACCGTCTGTGTGGTTCGTCCATGCAGGCGCTGCACGATGCGGCGCGCATGATCATGACCGGCGATGCGCAGGCCTGTCTTGTGGGCGGCGTTGAGCACATGGGCCACGTGCCGATGAGCCACGGGGTTGATTTCCACCCGGGCATGAGTCGTAACGTGGCGAAAGCCGCGGGGATGATGGGCCTGACCGCAGAGATGCTCTCCCGCCTCCATGGTATCAGCCGTGAAATGCAGGATGCCTTTGCCGCGCGCTCTCACGCTCGCGCCTGGGCCGCCACGCAGTCCGGTGCCTTTAAGAATGAGATCATCCCAACCGGCGGCCACGACGCAGACGGCGTACTGAAGCAGTTCAGCTACGACGAAGTCATCCGCCCGGAAACCACGGTCGAAGCGCTGTCTACCCTGCGCCCGGCATTTGATCCGGTCACCGGCACGGTAACGGCGGGAACGTCGTCCGCACTGTCCGACGGTGCCGCCGCGATGCTGGTGATGAGCGAAAGCCGCGCCCGCGAACTAGGCCTGACGCCACGCGCTCGCGTGCGTTCGATGGCGGTCGTCGGCTGCGATCCTTCCATCATGGGTTACGGCCCGGTTCCGGCCTCGAAGCTGGCACTGAAAAAAGCGGGCTTAACCGCCAGCGACATCGATCTGTTCGAGATGAACGAAGCCTTCGCCGCGCAGATCCTGCCGTGCATTAAAGATCTGGGGCTGATGGATCAGATCGACGAGAAGATTAACCTCAACGGCGGCGCGATCGCCCTCGGTCACCCGCTGGGCTGTTCCGGCGCGCGCATCAGCACGACGCTGATCAACCTGATGGAACGCAAAGATGCTCAGTTTGGTCTGGCAACAATGTGTATCGGGTTGGGTCAGGGTATCGCGACGGTATTTGAGAGAGTGTAATAAAAAAGCCGGGCTGCTTTTGCAGCCCGGCATGAGTTTAGTTGCCGTTCTTCCCGCCTGTCAGGGGCGGGTTTTTTGCATTACTGCAGCAGCGAAATATCCGCCACGCGCAGGAACAGCTCGCGCAGTTTCTCAAGCATCGAGAGACGGTTAATACGCAGATCTTTATCTTCCACGTTCACCATCACTTTCTCGAAGAAGGCGTCGATAACGTCACGCAGCTCCGCCAGCTCCACCAGCGCTTCCTGGTAGCGACCTTCCGCAAAGTACGGCTCGAGCTTGTCGCGCAGCACCACAACCTGCATCGCCAGGGCAATCTCTTCCGGCTCTTTCAGGGTTGCAGCGTTCACGCGCTCGTTCAGCGTCTCGTCGGATTTCGCCAGGATATTGGATACACGCTTGTTGGCCGCGGCCAGGGCTGATGCCGCTTCCAGAGTACGGAAGTGGGATACCGCCTTCATACGCGCATCGAAATCAGCCGGACGGGTCGGACGACGCGCCAGCACCGCCTGAATGGTGTCAACGGTGTAGCCTTCGTCCTGATACCAGGCGCGGAAACGGCCGAGCATGAAGTCGATGACGTCATCCACCACTTTGGCGTTGGTCAGCTTGTCGCCGTACAGACGCACCGCTTCTTCAGTCAGGGTCTGCAGATCGAGGTTCAGGTTCTTCTCAACGATGATACGCAGCACGCCCAGCGCGGCACGACGCAGCGCGAACGGGTCTTTATCGCCTTTCGGGTGCTGACCGATACCGAAGATACCCGCCAGGGTGTCCATCTTATCGGCAATCGCCACAGCGCACGCAACCGGGTTGGACGGCAGATCGTCACCCGCAAAGCGCGGCTGATACTGCTCGTTCAGAGCCACAGCCACGTCTTCCGCTTCGCCATCGTGACGCGCGTAGTGCATGCCCATCACGCCCTGGGTGTCGGTAAATTCGAACACCATATTGGTCATCAGGTCGCACTTGGACAGCAGGCCAGCACGCGTCGCGTGGTTGACGTCAGCACCGATTTCACGGGCGATCCAGCCGGACAGCTCCGCGATACGGTCGGTTTTGTCGCGCAGCGTGCCCAGCTGCTGCTGGAACAGCACGGTCTGCAGGCGCGGCAGGTTATCTTCCAGACGCTTTTTACGGTCGGTGTTGAAGAAGAACTCCGCATCCGCCAGACGTGGGCGCACCACTTTCTCGTTACCGGAGATAATCTGGATCGGATCTTTCGATTCGATGTTCGCCACGAAGATGAAGTTTGGCAGCAGCTTGCCGTCGTTGGCGTATACCGGGAAGTACTTCTGGTCACCCTTCATGGTGTAGACCAGCGCTTCAGCCGGAACGGCCAGGAATTTCTCTTCGAACTTCGCGGTCAGCACAACTGGCCATTCCACCAGAGAGGTCACTTCTTCCAGCAGGCTTTCGCTCAGGTCAGCGTTACCGCCAATCTGGCGTGCCGCTTCTTCCGCGTCCGCTTTGATTTTGGCTTTACGCTGTTCGTAGTCGGCAATGACTTTACCGCGCTCCAGCAGAATCTGCGGGTACTGGTCGGCATTGTCGATGGTGAACTCCGGCTCGCCCATAAAGCGGTGGCCGCGGATCACGCGATCGGACGCCACGCCCAGAATGGTGGCAGGAATAACGGCATCGCCCAGCAGCAGGGTCACGGTGTGAACCGGACGCACGAAGTGCACGTCGGACGCGCCCCAGCGCATCAGCTTAGGAATTGGCAGCTTAGCCAGTGAGGTCGCGATCATGTCCGGCAGCAGCGCTTCCGCGCTTTCGCCTTTCACATGTGCACGATACAGCAGCCACTCGCCTTTGTCGGTGGTCAGACGCTCGGCCTGGTCAACGGTGATGCCGCAACCACGCGCCCAACCTTCTGCCGCTTTGCTCGGTTTGCCTTCCGCGTCGAACGCCTGAGCAATGGCCGGGCCACGTTTTTCCACTTCACGATCAGGCTGAGACGCCGCCAGATTTGCCACTTTCAGCGCCAGACGACGCGGTGCAGCAAACCATTCAATTTTACCGTGTGCCAGGCCAGCGTTATCCAGCTCGGCGGTCACGTTCGCAGCAAAAGACTCAGCCAGGCTGCGCAGGGCTTTTGGTGGCAGCTCTTCGGTGCCGATTTCCACCAGGAAAGTTTTTTCAGACATGGCCGCCTCTTATTTGTTTCGGTTGCACATCGGGAAGCCAAGGGCTTCACGGGACGCATAGTAAGCTTCTGCAACGGCTTTGGTCAGGGTACGAATACGCAGAATGTAGCGCTGACGTTCAGTCACGGAGATGGCTTTGCGGGCGTCCAGCAGGTTGAAGCTGTGGGCGGCCTTCAGAATACGCTCGTAGGCAGGCAGCGGCAGCGGAGTCTCCAGCGCCAGCAGCTGCTGCGCTTCTTTCTCGTACTGCTCGAAGCAGGTGAACAGGAAGTCCACGTCCGCGTATTCGAAGTTATAGGTGGATTGCTCCACTTCGTTCTGATGGAACACGTCACCGTAGGTGGTTTTACCCAGCGGGCCGTCGCTCCAGACCAGGTCGTAAACGCTGTCTACGCCCTGAATATACATGGCCAGACGTTCCAGACCGTAGGTGATTTCACCGGTGATTGGTTTACATTCCAGACCGCCAACCTGCTGGAAGTAAGTGAACTGCGTCACTTCCATGCCGTTCAGCCACACTTCCCAGCCCAGACCCCAGGCACCCAGCGTTGGGTTTTCCCAGTTATCTTCCACGAAACGAATGTCGTGAATGGTCGGGTCCATACCCAGCTCTTTCAGCGACCCGAGGTACAGTTCCTGAATGTTGTCTGGTGATGGCTTAATCACCACCTGGAACTGATAGTAGTGCTGCAGACGGTTCGGGTTTTCGCCGTAACGGCCATCGGTAGGACGACGGGAAGGCTGCACATACGCGGTCGCCATTGGCTCCGGCCCCAACGCGCGTAAGCTGGTCATTGGGTGCGAGGTGCCTGCGCCAACTTCCATGTCCAAAGGTTGAACAATGGTGCAGCCCTGACGAGCCCAGTAATCCTGTAAGGTCAGGATCAGGCCCTGGAAGGTCTTGGTATCAAACTTTTGCATAGTATTTCGTGCTGGATACGTGTGGTTTTAAATGGAAGGGATCAGTATACCCGCTGGCTGCAAGATATACAGTACGAAACGGGGTTGTTTAAGATAAATTGGGGAATAAGGCGCACAGCCGGAACGCCAGGGCATTGTGGCTGCTGATTATACGAGCAGATTAGCGCATCGAGAGATGTAAAAACTGGCCGTCCGCGTCAAAAGAACAGACAAAGCTTTCTTTACGCGCAGTATAGCCTTTTAGCTCATAGCTCCCCTGAAAGCGCTCAAATCCGTTAACCGTAATTTTCTGCACCTCGGAATTATAGCGACGAGCCGCCTGCTCTTTGCAGAGCTGCTCCATATTCAGCGAACGTTCAGGGGTGATTTTCCCCTGCTGTGCTTTTTGTTCAGGCACGTCCTGCGAGGCGCTGCACCCCGCCAGTATGAGTAGCAGAAAGAGTGACGCCACACGCTTCATCATCATTTTTATTACCGCCCTGGTCAGTGGCTGTTATTTTTAATATCAACGCTTTTATAGATTATGGCGCGTCATTCTGCGAATCTCGCGCTCCTCGTACAAGTTACGCGAGTTAAACTCAGAATTTTCCAAGGGAAGACTTTACCCTAATCGCAGTCACACTCTATTTACAGGGAATAAGAGGAACTGATGTCGTCAAAAATTAACTGGATTGATAACCTGCGAGGAATAGCCTGTCTGATGGTGGTGATGATCCACACGACGACCTGGTACGTCACGAACGCGCACAGCATCAGCCACGTTAACTGGGATATCGCTAATATACTTAACTCCGCTTCCCGCGTGAGCGTGCCGCTGTTCTTTATGATTTCCGGCTTTCTCTTTTTTGGCGAACGCAGTGCGCAACCGAGGCATTTTATCCGCATCGCGTCATGCCTGGGTTTCTACAGTGCCATTGCGCTGCTCTATATCACGCTTTTCACCTCAATTAACGCCGAACTTTCGCTGAAAAACGTGCTGCAAAAACCGATCTTCTATCACCTGTGGTTCTTCTTCGCCATTATCGTTATCTATCTGGTTTCCCCGCTGATACAGGTGAAGAACGTCAGCGGGAAAATGCTCCTGGCCCTGATGGTGGTGATTGGCGTGGTGGCAAACCCCAATACCGTCTCGCAGAAAATTGACGGATTTGAGTGGTTGCCGGTGAACCTCTATATCAACGGCGATACCTTCTACTACGTGCTTTACGGCATGTTGGGGCGCGCCATTGGCATGATGGATACACAAAAACGAAGTATGAACTGGCTTTGTGGCGCGCTATTCATCATCGGTGTGATCGTGATTTCGCGCGGTACGCTTTATGAGCTGAAGTGGCGCGGGAATTTTGCCGATACCTGGTATCTGTACTGCGGCCCGATGGTCTTTATCTGCGCCATATCCCTGCTGATACTCGTCAAAAATACGCTGAATGAACGCCCGCTTCCCGTGGTGGGATTGATTTCGCGCCACTCGCTGGGGATTTACGGTTTTCACGCGCTGGTGATCCACGCTCTTCGCACGCGTGGGATTGAGCTCAAAAGCTGGCCGCTGCTGGATATTATCTGGATTTTTGCCGCCACGCTGGTCGTGAGCTTATTGCTGTCGATGCTGTTGCAAAAAATAGATACCCGTCGCTTCGTTAGTTAGCGATTCGCTGCCGGGCACGGTGGAACTGGCGCGGGGAGGAAAACCCTGCCGCCAGCGACGCCTGCTCCACCCCACGCCCCTGCAATAACCACTGTTCGGCCACGGCCAGACGCAATTGCTCAAGGTAATCCCGAACGCTTATACCTAAATGTTCCTGAAAAAGCCGGGTCAGATGGCGTGGGCTGACGTGCGCCTGTGCGGCGATATCCGGTATCTGCCACGCTTTTTGCGGCTCAGCGGTAAGGGCGTCCTGCGCGCGGTGGATCGCCGGGTGAAGATGATTGCGGTAGCGTAACCAGGGTGAAAGCTGCGGATCGTCCCCGGAGCGGCGGAACCAGACCACCATCTCACGCGCGACGGCCAGGGCTTTTTCTGGCCCGCAAAGGCGGTTAATCATATGCAGCGCCAGATCGATACCCGACGTGATCCCTGCGCTGGTCCAGATATTCTCATCCTGCACAAATATGCGGTTTTCTTTAATCGCCGCCGTGGGGGCTGCGGCGTGTAAGCGGCTAATGACGTCATGATGCGTGGTGCACTGCCGGTTATTCAACAAGCCCGACTTTGCCGCCAGCAACGCGCCAGAACAGACGCACATCACGGCGATGTCCTGGCGCTGGATCTGCGGCTGCAGGCGCATCAGCCAGTGCTGAATCTGCTGCGCCAGAGGGGTTGAGAACTGAACGTGGGAGTCGCTGACTCCCGGTAGCACAAGCAAACTCCCTTCTGGCAGACGTTCCGGCAGAGGCTGAATGCCGCTCATCGTCAGGCCAATCGACGTCTGAACGTCAGGCTGCGGGCCAATGTAATGCAGGCGAAACGCGTCGCCCGCCAGCACAAAGGTTTCTGCCGGGCCGGTCATGTCTAATGACAGCACCCCGGGCAACATAACGAACCAGACGTCGATGCTCATTACAGTGACTCCAGCGTCTCCGCTACCGTTTTAATCTCGGCAAAACGCCCGGCCAGCACCGTCTCGGTACGATGACGCAGTTCGTCAGCGCTGAGGGTAATTCCGTTGTACGTCATCGGGAACGTCAGCGTGGCCTCGCTCACAAAGGTCACAGCATAGCCCAGATCGGAGGCCACACGTGCGGTAGTTTCACAACATTGTTCAGTACGAATGCCGCAGATAATCAGTCGGTTGATATCACGCTCGCGCAGCCAGCGGTCGAGCCCGGTGTCCGTGAAGGCATTATGGACGTGTTTCTGGAAAACCACATCCGGCTGATGACGTAAAAAGGCCATCGGTTTGACATAGCCGCTTTCCAGGGTGAAGGGACCGTCTTCATCTACATGAAAAATATCAACGACCGGAATATTTCGCGACTGGCAGCCTTCAATCAGCCCCAGCATGGCCTGCTGAAAGGCAGGAATATCGGCCTCCTGCCAGTATATGCGATGATGAAATGACTGCTGAGTGTCAATATTGATTAATGCGGTGCGGGACATGGTGGAACTCCTCGTCAGTGGGTATGACCTTATCCTGACGAGGAAACGCAGGCACGAACAGACCAAAAAAGGACATCGTCATGCCTCTATCAGACAATCGTTTTATGACATCAACGGCAGCAGCTGCTGGTAGATCCTGCGGAACACATCACGCCTTTCCGCGTAGCGCGAATGACGTGCTGCGTCAGGAAGATGCGTTTGCTCAAGCGCCAGCTGTGGCAGCAACTGTGCGAGCGGTTTGTCAGGGTTCGCGGCTATCTGTGCCAGCCGTGCTGCGCCAAGCGCAGGCCCGACGTCGCCCCCGGTGCGATAATCAAGCTGTAGCCCGCTAATGTCAGACAGCATCTGCCGCCAGTAACTGCTGCGCGCGCCGCCGCCAATGAGCGTAATGCTTGATGGCTTCAGCCCACAATCGTGTACGACGTCCATCCCATCCGCCAGCGCATACCCGACGCCCTCCAGTACCGCACGCGCCAGTTCAGCCGGGCCATGTTGATGAGTTAAACCGAAAAACACCCCTTTCGCTTCCGGGTTGTTGTGCGGCGTACGCTCGCCGGAAAGATAGGGTAAAAACCAGACGGTACCGGCATTTTCATCCGCCTGCTGCGCGGCTTCGATAAACGCAGGGACATCCGCCATTCCGGTCAGCTTCGCTGCCCAATCGAGGCAGGATGCCGCACTCAGCATCACCGACATCAAATGCCATTTCCCCGGCAGGGCATGACAGAAACTGTGGACCGCGCTTTCAGGGTTGCTGCGATAACCGTCGCTGACGGCAAAATAGACGCCGGAGGTTCCCAGCGAGAGCATCGCCTGCCCTGCCTCCACCATCCCGACACCGACAGCGCCCGCCGCGTTGTCGCCGCCGCCAGCTACCACCGGTACGGCAGGCATATTCCAGCGTTCAGCAATGGAGGACTGCAATGTGCCGGTGACCTCGCTGCCTTCGAAGAGCGCAGGCATATGGTCACGAGTCAGATGGCAGGCATCCAGCATCGCCTCGCTCCAGTCGCGTTTCGCCACATCAAGCCACATCGTGCCCGCCGCGTCAGACATATCACTGGCGAAATCACCCGTCATGCGAAAACGCAGATAATCTTTCGGCAGCAGAACTTTCGCTACCTGACGGAAAATCTCAGGTTCATGGCGCTGTACCCACAAGAGTTTTGGTGCGGTGAAGCCTGGCATCATCAGGTTGCCGGTGATGCCACGAGAGGTCGGTACGCGTTCTTCAAGAATCGCGCACTCTTCTGCACAGCGACCGTCGTTCCAGAGGATCGCTGGACGCAACACGCGGTGCTGGCTGTCCAGCAGCGTTGCGCCGTGCATTTGTCCGGCAATCCCCAGCGCTTTTACGTCACGGAGACTGTGCTGCGCGCCTAAAGCTGTGATTGCGCGATCCGTCGCCTGCCACCACTGCTCCGGGTCCTGTTCAGACCACAGCGGATGCGGACGTGAAACCTGCAGTTTTTCCGTCTGCGTGGCTAACACGTCGCCCTGTTCGCTTAACAGGATGGCTTTCACACCCGATGTGCCAAGATCGATCCCGATATACATTGTGGTGACTCCTTTGACAGAAATGCCCGGTGGCGCTGCGCTTACCGGGCCTGGATGCTGTTATTTATCGAACAGGTAATGATTGACCAGGTTTTCCAGCAGTTCCTGGTGTCCGCTCTGATGCTGCGGTGCCAGTTGATGCTGTTCAGCGTACTTCGCGATCTCACCAAGCGATAACTGGCCTTTCAAAATTTGCTGGCCCAGCTCACTGTTCCAGCCGCTATAACGCTTCGCCACGCGTTTATCCAGCTCACCGTCTTCAATCATTCGGGCGGCGATTTTCAGCGCCAGCGCCATGGTGTCCATCGCGCCAATATGACCGTAGAACAGATCGTACTTATCGGTGCTTTGGCGACGCACTTTGGCGTCAAAATTCAGACCGCCGGTGGTGAAGCCCCCCGCTTTGATGATTTCGTACATCACCAGCGCATTCTCTTCCACGCTGTTCGGGAACTGGTCGGTGTCCCAGCCTAGCTGTGCATCACCACGGTTTGCATCCACAGAACCAAAGATGCCCAGCGCAATGGCGGACGCAATTTCGTGATGGAAAGAGTGGCCCGCAAGCGTAGCGTGGTTAGCCTCAATGTTCACTTTGATCTCTTTTTCCAGACCAAATTGTTTCAGGAAGCCGTACACGGTTGCGACGTCATAATCGTACTGATGCTTGGTCGGCTCTTGCGGCTTAGGTTCAATCAGCAGCGTACCGCGGAAGCCAATTTTGTGTTTATGCTCGACAACCATCTGCATAAAGCGACCAATCTGCTCACGCTCCTGACGCAGATCGGTGTTCAGCAGGGTTTCATACCCTTCACGGCCGCCCCACAGCACATAGTTCTCGCCGCCCAACTGATGCGTGGCGTTCATCGCCGTCACCACCTGTGTGGCCGCCCAACTGAACACTTCGGGATCCGGATTCGTTGCCGCACCCGCGCCATAGCGAGGGTTAGTGAAGCAGTTTGCCGTGCCCCACAGCAGCTTCACGCCGCTCTGCTGCTGTTTTGCCGCCAGCACGTCCACCATCTGCGCGAAGTTGTTCAGATACTCTTTCAGCGACGCGCCTTCCGGAGAGACATCCACATCGTGGAAGCAGTAGTACGGTACGTTCAGCTTGTGGAAGAATTCAAACGCGACATCCGCTTTACGCTTCGCCAGTTCGATGGCTTCGCCAGGCTGTTGCCATGGACGGTCAAAAGAACCCACACCGAACATATCGGCACCATTCCAGCAGAACGTATGCCAGTAACAGGCGGCAAAGCGCAGATGATCTTCCATGCGCTTACCCAGCACCAGCTCGTCCGGGTTGTAGTGACGAAATGCTAAAGGATTGGTCGTTTTCGTGCCTTCGTAACGAACGCGATCGAGTTGGTCGAAATAAGCTTGCATATTGAGCTCCATAATCAGGGTATGCGGCGAGTCGTAGATACAGGAGTAATAGTGAATACACATTCCGGCTTGCTCAATTACGTTATTTCACACTGCTATTGAGAGAATGCACAACTGTGCGCTGGCTCGCAAAATAATGCGCAGACAAACTATTTTTCGGTGCAGATTCCAGAATCAAATGTAATTAATAAGTTACGTATTTTAAAATCCGATCGCGGTCATAAATTCAGAAATAAACCAAATATCATAATGAGAAGATAAAAATCTGTAATTGCCAGCGGGCCTTTCCACGTTAAAAATTTGCTGCGTCTCAGCAGTGAATGTTTCTTTTATCTCAGCGACACATCCCCTACAAAAAGGCCTAATAATTATGAAGATAAAGAACCTGTCCCTTACACTCTGTACTACTCTCCTGCTTGCAAGCTTTGCCGGGCATGCCAAAGAGGTGAAAATCGGCATGGCCATTGACGACCTGCGCCTGGAGCGCTGGCAAAAAGATCGCGATATTTTTGTAAAAAAAGCAGAATCTCTCGGCGCAAGCGTGTTTGTTCAGTCGGCTAACGGCAACGAAGAAACGCAAATGTCGCAAATTGAGAATATGATCAACCGTGGCGTCGATGTTCTGGTCATTATCCCGTACAACGGCCAGGTATTAAGTAACGTGGTGAAAGAAGCCAAACAAGAAGGCATAAAAGTATTGGCCTATGACCGCATGATTAATAACGCAGACATTGATTATTATATTTCGTTCGACAACGAAAAAGTGGGTGAATTACAAGCCAAAAGCCTGGTCGATAAAGTGCCTCAAGGGAATTATTTCCTGATGGGTGGTTCGCCAGTGGATAACAACGCCAAACTGTTCCGCGAAGGGCAAATGAAAGTCCTTAAACCGTACATCGACAACGGGAAAATTAAAGTGGTTGGCGATCAGTGGGCTGATGGTTGGCTCCCTGAAAACGCGCTAAAAATCATGGAAAACGCGCTGACGGCCAACAACAACAAAATTGATGCAGTCGTGGCCTCTAACGATGCCACCGCTGGCGGCGCGATCCAGGCCCTGAGCGCCCAGGGGCTGGCTGGCAAAGTCGCTATCTCCGGACAGGATGCCGATCTCGCCGGGGTAAAACGCATCATTGCTGGCACCCAAACCATGACGGTTTACAAGCCCATCACCGAACTTGCGAATACGGCGGCTGAAATTGCCGTTGAGCTGGGTGAGGGTCAACAGCCTAAATCTGACGCGACGTTAAACAACGGACTCAAAGATGTTCCGGCTCGTCTGCTCACCCCGATTGAAGTCAATAAAGAGAATATTGACGCCACTGTCATTAAAGACGGTTTCCACAAGAAGAGTGAACTGTAATCCCGCGCTGCCCCTGCCCGGCAGGGGCGCACCGGTCTGTCCTGTTCTCCCTCAGGTCATGTGGAGCAGTTATGTCTTATTTACTAGAAATGAAGAGCATCACCAAAGCCTTTGGCGCGGTGAAAGCGGTCGATAACGTGAGCCTGCGGCTAAACCCTGGCGAAGTGGTCTCGCTGTGCGGTGAAAACGGTTCAGGCAAGTCGACGCTGATGAAAGTGCTGTGCGGGATCTATCCACATGGCAGCTATGAGGGTGAAATCGTCTTTGCCGGTGAGGTCATTCAGGCCACACACATTCGCGATACTGAGCGTAAAGGTATCGCCATTATTCATCAGGAACTGGCACTGGTGAAGCACCTCACCGTGCTGGAAAATATCTTTCTGGGGGCAGAAATCTCACGTCACGGCGTGCTGGATTACGACACCATGACGCTGCGCTGTGAAAAGCTGCTGGCGCAGGTGAGCCTCAGCATTTCACCGGATACCCGCGTGGGGGATCTTGGCCTGGGGCAGCAGCAGTTGGTCGAAATCGCCAAAGCCCTGAACAAGCAGGTAAGACTGCTGATCCTCGATGAGCCAACGGCCTCGCTCACTGAACAGGAAACCGCTGTTCTGCTCAATATCATCCGCGATCTGCAAAACCACGGTATCGCCTGCATCTATATTTCGCACAAGCTTAATGAGGTGAAAGCCATTTCGGACACCATCTGCGTGATCCGCGACGGGCAACACATCGGCACGCGTGAAGCGGAGGGCATGAGTGAAGATGACATCATCACCATGATGGTAGGGCGCGAACTCACTGCGCTCTATCCGAACGAACCCCATGCCGTGGGAGACGAAATCCTGCGCGTGGAAAATCTCACTGCATGGCATCCCGTGAATCGCCATATCAGGCGAGTTAACGACGTCTCCTTTTCCCTTCACCGCGGTGAAATCCTTGGCATTGCGGGTTTAGTGGGCGCAGGTCGAACCGAAGCCGTGCAGTGCCTGTTTGGCGTATGGCCCGGACGCTGGGAAGGCAGCATTTACATCGATGGTCAGCCGGTGAAAATCGACAACTGCCAGCAGGCGATTGCCCATGGCATTGCCATGGTGCCAGAAGATCGCAAAAAAGACGGCATCGTGCCGGTAATGGCTGTCGGGAAAAACATCACTCTGGCGGCGCTAAACCAGTTCTCTGGCACCCTGACGAGCCTGGATGACGCTGCCGAGCAGCAGTGTATTCTTCAGTCACTCGCCAGGCTCAAGGTCAAAACCTCCTCCCCAGAACTGGCCATTGGACGCCTCAGCGGGGGGAACCAGCAAAAGGCGATTCTGGCGCGCTGCCTGCTTCTCAACCCGCGAATTTTAATCCTGGATGAACCGACTCGCGGGATTGATATCGGCGCGAAGTATGAAATCTACAAGCTGATTAATCAGCTTGTGCAGCAAGGCATTGCCGTCATTGTCATCTCGTCTGAATTACCTGAAGTGCTCGGCCTGAGCGACCGCGTGTTGGTTATGCACGAGGGGAAACTGAAAGCCAATCTGATTAACCAGAACCTGACGCAAGAACAGGTGATGGAAGCCGCCCTAAGGAGCGAACGTCATGTCGAAAAGCAATCCGTCTGATATCAAAGTCGCTGTGCCGACACCCGGCGCGTTCGCAGGGCTGAAAGCGCTAAACCTGCAGGTCTTCGTGATGATCGCGGCGATTATCGCCATCATGCTGTTCTTTACCTGGATGACCGATGGCTCCTATTTGAGTGCTCGTAATATCTCTAACCTGCTGCGCCAGACTGCCATCACCGGCATTCTGGCCGTGGGGATGGTGTTTGTGATTATCTCAGCGGAGATTGACCTGTCGGTCGGGTCGATGATGGGCCTGCTCGGCGGCGTGGCGGCGATATTTGATGTCTGGCTCGGCTGGCCGCTGCCGCTCACCATTGTCGTGACGCTGGCGCTGGGTCTGGTACTGGGGGCGTGGAACGGATGGTGGGTTGCCTACCGTAAGGTGCCATCATTCATCGTCACCCTGGCCGGGATGCTGGCCTTCCGTGGGATTCTGATTGGCATCACCAACGGTACCACCGTCTCTCCCACCAGCGCGTCTATGTCGCAGATTGGGCAGAGCTACCTCTCTGATGGCATCGGCTTTACGATTGGCGTGGTGGGCATGATGGCCTTCATCGCATGGCAGTGGCGTGGCCGTATGCGCCGTCAGGCGCTGGGGCTGGCTTCTCCGGCATCGACCTCCGTGGTCGGTCGTCAGGCGCTCACCGCCGTGATTGTGCTGGGTGCCATCTGGCTGCTGAACGATTACCGCGGTGTCCCGACGCCCGTTCTGCTGCTGGCGCTCTTGCTGCTGGGCGGCATGTTTATGGCGACGCGCACCGCGTTTGGTCGTCGTATTTATGCCATTGGCGGTAATCTTGAGGCGGCACGTCTGTCAGGGATCAACGTCGAACGCACCAAACTCGCTGTCTTTGCCATCAACGGCCTGATGGTGGCGATTGCAGGGCTGATCCTCAGCTCACGTCTGGGGGCAGGTTCACCGTCGGCAGGAAACATTGCCGAGTTGGATGCCATCGCTGCGTGTGTCATCGGCGGGACCAGTCTCGCAGGCGGTGTCGGCAGCGTGGCAGGTGCGGTGATGGGCGCATTTATTATGGCTTCGCTGGATAACGGGATGAGCATGATGGACGTCCCAACGTTTTGGCAGTATATCGTGAAGGGAGCGATTCTTTTGCTGGCAGTCTGGATGGACTCGGCAACCAAGCGACGTGCCTGAGAACAGTATTGTTACTTATTTGGGAAAGTGAGCCATGTTTGAAAAGCGTCACCGCATTACGTTGTTATTCAATGCCAACAAAGCCTACGACCGTCAGGTGGTTGAAGGGGTTGGTGAATATTTGCAGGCGTCGCAATCCGAGTGGGATATTTTCATTGAAGAAGATTTCCGCACCCGTCTGGAGAACATCAAAGACTGGCTGGGCGATGGCGTTATCGCTGACTATGACGATCCCGTCATTGAGCAATTGCTAACAGACGTCGACGTTCCCATTGTGGGCGTCGGCGGCTCGTATCATTCGCCCGATCACTATCCACCGGTCCACTACATAGCAACCGATAACCATGCGCTGGTCGAGGCCGCTTTTCTCCATTTAAAAGAGAAAGGCGTGCATCGCTTTGCGTTTTACGGGTTGCCCTCTTCAAGCGGCAAACGGTGGGCGGTAGAGCGCGAGCATGCGTTCTGCCAGCTGGTCGCAAAGGAGAAATATCGTGGTGTGGTGTATCAGGGGCTGGAAACCGCACCGGAAAACTGGCAGCACGCGCAAAACCGCCTGGCGGACTGGCTGCAAACGCTGCCGCTCCAGACCGGGATTATTGCGGTAACAGATGCTCGTGCGCGCCACGTGCTGCAGGTCTGCGAACATTTGCATATTCCGGTGCCTGAAAAGCTGTGCGTAATTGGTATCGATAACGAAGAGTTAACCCGCTATTTGTCTCGCGTGGCGCTCTCCTCTGTCGCGCAGGGAACCCGTCAAATGGGCTATCAGGCCGCGAAGCTCCTGCACCGCCTGCTGGACAACGAAGCCTTGCCGCTTCAGCGCCTGCTGGTTCCGCCCGTGCGTGTCGTCGAACGCCGCTCAACCGATTATCGTTCCTTAAGCGACCCGGCCGTCATTCAGGCAATGCACTACATTCGCAACCACGCCTGCAAAGGCATTAAGGTGGATCAGGTGCTGGATTCGGTCGGCATTTCTCGCTCAAACCTGGAAAAACGCTTTAAAGAGGAAGTGGGTGAAACTATTCACGCCGTTATTCATGCGGAAAAACTGGAGAAAGCGCGCAGCCTGCTGATCTCCACGTCGCTTTCCATCAATGAAATTTCACAAATGTGCGGCTACCCGTCGCTGCAGTATTTCTACTCGGTGTTCAGAAAGGAGTATGAGACCACGCCGAAAGAGTACCGGGAACGGTATAGCGAAGTGCTGATTTAAAAAGAAAAACGCCTTCCGATGGAAGGCGTTTTTTTGGGGATTACATATGCGCGGCAATTAAGCGCTGGTTATCCTGGTACATCGCAAACAGATAGTTGTTATAGCGCTGCCCCTGGGTGGAATAACCTTTCAGCTTGTGGATCATCGTACTGGCCGTCACTTCCTGATCCGCTTTACGCAGCTGGGCGCGAGACTTACGGAACGAAGAGTAGGCCGGATGCGTGTTCAGATTCACGACATAGGCATTCACGGAATCTTTGACCGATTCAAACTGCGAGTAGCCTTTCACTTTACCGGGAGCATTGTTACAACGCCCTTTCACGCATTTCATGCCGAAAAGATTGTTGTTATTGCGCGCCAGCTTCGAGGTACCCCAACCGCTTTCAGCGGCGGCCATCGTTGCCACCATGCTGCCCGGAATGATGTCTACACGCTCCAGAAGTGAATTCCACGGCACACGACGCGTGTTGCCATTCCATTTCACCTTGTAGCGTTTGGAAATCTCTTTCAGGCGCGTGCGCTCAGACGGCGACCAGCGGCTATCGTACTGTTTTGAGATCAGCCAATTACGATCCGCAGTAATCGCGGCATTTTGACTCGTGATGTAAGGCATTACCGTCCGGAGAAACGCTTTTTTCCTTGGTGTTCCGGAAGGGTATTTTCGCAAATCAGGAAGTGAACTACTCTTTGCACTATTGCGAGAATACTCTTGTTTACTGCTAACCTTACTACTTGTCGTCTTTATTACGTGGGCTTTCTTACTCGTTGTATCCGTGTGCGTCTTCGCAAGCACCTCACCCGAAAATGCCGTGGTGAGTAACATGAGTATCGCAGCCCCATATCGTCGAATGGGAGTCGATATCATTAGGTCTCCTGGTCGGATGTAATCATCCCAACACCTTATTTTTTTCACAAATTTGAGAGCGGAATCTCAAATCATATCAAAAATAGTCTTCCAGAGCACGTATAGAAATAGTCCAAATCCGAAACTATGTCACCTGAAACATGCTCACTAAAGCATCAATTCTGAAAAAATGTGTGCGATATCGCAGATAACTGCCTAATTTTGCGCGGGATCACTCATCCCTTCGCGTCCTCCTGGCAGAAACCGTCGGAGGAGGAGTTTTTCCTCAGTACCCGGTGGCACACTGGTCAAAAAAGCCGCGACAGGAAAATGGAATGAAACGCACCGCACTGGCTCTCCTGATGTTACCCGCACTGGCACATGCAGACTGGTCATCGCCGGGATTTAGCGCATTTCGCGCGGAAGGAACCGGGGTCTTCACCAGCCAGGCAAAGCTCGCGAAGGGTACCCGTCCTTTAACAGTGAGTTTTGACAACACGTGCTGGCAGCCTACGGGCTCCATAAAACTCAATGAGATGCTGTCGCTCAAGCACTGTGAGGGCACACCGCCCCAGTGGCGGCTATTCCGTGACGGTGATTATCAGATGCGTGTCGATACCCGCTCCGGGACACCAACCCTGATGCTGACCATTCAGAGTACAACAGAGCAACCTGTCGCGAACGTCGCACGTCAGTGTCCAACGTGGGACGGCAAGCCTTTGACGCTGGAGGTAAGCAGTACCTTCCCTGAAGGCACGGTGGTGCGTGATTTCTACAGCAAACAGACGGCGACGGTGCAAAACGGCAAAATCACCCTACAGCCTGCCGCCAACAGCAACGGCCTGCTGCTGCTTGAGCGTGCCGAAACCGACCAGCCCGCGCCCTTCAGCTGGCAAAACGCCACCGTCTATTTCGTGCTGACCGACCGCTTTGTGAATGGCGACCCGAGCAACGACAACAGCTATGGCCGTCATAAAGATGGCATGCAGGAGATCGGCACCTTCCACGGCGGCGATCTCAAGGGGCTTACCGGCAAGCTCGACTACCTGCAGCAACTGGGCGTCAACGCGCTGTGGATAAGCTCCCCGCTGGAGCAAATCCACGGCTGGGTGGGCGGCGGAACCAAAGGTGATTTCCCTCACTACGCCTATCACGGTTACTACACGCAGGACTGGACGAAGCTCGATGCCAACATGGGCACCGAAGATGACCTGCGCCAGCTTGTTGACGAAGCGCACAAGCGCGGTATCCGTATTCTGTTTGATATCGTCATGAACCACGTTGGCTACGCGACCCTTGCGGACATGCAGGAGTACCAGTTTGGCGCGCTGTATCTGCAGGGTGATGAACTGAAGAACACGCTGGGTGAACGCTGGACGGACTGGAAGCCCGGCGCGGGCCAAAGCTGGCACAGCTTTAACGACTACATCAACTTTAGCGACAAAGCTGCATGGGAAAAATGGTGGGGCAAGAAATGGATCCGCACCGACATTGGTGATTACGATAACCCCGGCTTCGACGATTTGACCATGTCGCTGGCCTTCCTGCCGGATCTGAAAACGGAATCGACGACCCCGTCAGGTTTGCCGAACTTTTACCAACACAAGCCCGACACCGGCGCGAAAGCGATGACGAATTTCACGCCCCGGGATTACCTGACCCACTGGCTCAGCCAGTGGGTTCGTGACTACGGTATCGACGGCTTCCGGGTTGATACCGCAAAGCACGTTGAACTCGACGCATGGCAGCAGCTGAAAGATCAGGCAGGCCAGGCACTGGCAGCGTGGAAAGCGGCCAACCCAGATAAAAAACTCGACAATGCGCCCTTCTGGATGACCGGTGAAGCATGGGGCCACGGCGTGATGCAGAGCGATTATTACCGCCACGGTTTCGACGCAATGATCAACTTTGACTATCAGGAGCAGGCGGCGAAAGCGGTGGACTGTCTGGCTGATATCGATATGACGTGGCAGCAGATGGCGGAGAAACTGCAAAGCTTCAATGTGCTGAGCTATCTCTCGTCACACGATACGCGACTGTTCCGCGAAGGAGGCCAGCGCGCGGCGGAGCTGCTCATGCTGGCGCCGGGCAGCGTGCAAATTTACTACGGCGATGAATCTGAACGTCCGTTCGGCCCAACAGGCTCCGACCCGCTTCAGGGCACACGCTCGGACATGAACTGGCAGGACGTGACGGGCAAACAGGCCTTAACCGTCGCTCACTGGCAAACTCTGGGTCAGTTCCGCGCCCGTCACCCGGCGATTGGTGAAGGCAAGCAAACCACGTTGTCACTGAAGGAAGGCTACGGCTTCGTGCGCGAGCACAAGGGCGATAAAGTGATGGTGGTATGGGCGGGTAATCAATAAACGGCCCCTCACCCTAACCCTCTCACCACAGGGGAGAGGGAACCGCCTTTCCCCCCTCGCCCCTTTGGGGAGAGGGTTAGGGTGAGGGGGAAACCAACCAGAACGATTCACTACACAAATCCAAACCTACCCTATAAAACAACAAATCCGACCACATCACCTGATTTGCACCAGCACGGTGCTAGCGTTATGGTTACCCCCTTTCATAATAAGCCCGACAGATCACCTGCTATGACGTTTTCACTTTTCGGCGACAAATTTACCCGCCATTCAGGCATTACCCGCCTGATGGAGGACCTCAACGACGGGCTGCGCACACCGGGCGCAATCATGCTCGGCGGCGGAAACCCGGCTCAAATCCCGGAGATGACGACCTATTTCCAGAGCCTGCTCGCTCAGATGCTGGAAAGCGGCAAAGCAACCGATGCACTTTGCAACTATGACGGCCCTCAGGGTAAAACCGAGCTGCTGAAACTCCTCGCCGATATGCTGCGTGAAGAGCTGAGTTGGGATATTGAGCCACAGAATATTGCACTGACAAACGGCAGCCAGAGCGCGTTTTTCTACTTGTTTAACCTGTTCGCAGGACGTCGCGCCGACGGCACGACCAAAAAAGTGCTGTTCCCGCTGGCACCGGAGTATATCGGCTATGCCGATTCCGGCCTCGAAGAAGACCTGTTTGTCTCCGCGCGCCCGAACATCGAACTGCTGCCAGAAGGCCAGTTCAAATATCACGTCGATTTTGAACACCTGCATATTGGTGAAGAGACGGGCATGATCTGCGTATCACGCCCTACCAACCCAACGGGCAACGTGATTACCGATGACGAGCTGATGAAACTGGACGCGCTGGCCAATCAGCACGGCATCCCTTTGGTGATCGATAACGCCTACGGCGTGCCGTTCCCGGGGATAATCTTCAGCGAAGCCCGCCCGCTGTGGAACCCAAACATCGTTCTGTGCATGAGCCTGTCTAAACTGGGCCTGCCGGGCAGCCGCTGCGGCATCATCATTGCCAATGAAAAAATCATCACCGCCATTACCAACATGAACGGCATTATCAGCCTTTCACCCGGCGGCATTGGCCCGGCGATGATGTGTGAAATGATTAAGCGCAACGACCTGCTGCGCCTGTCGAATGACGTGATTAAGCCATTCTATTACCAGCGCGTTCAGGATACGATTGCGATACTTCGCCGCTATTTGCCGGAAGAACGCTGCCTGATCCATAAACCAGAAGGGGCAATTTTCCTCTGGCTGTGGTTCAAGGATCTGCCGATCACGACGGAACTTCTCTACCAGCGACTGAAAAAGCGTGGTGTGCTGATGGTGCCGGGCGATTACTTCTTCCCGGGGCTGGATAAACCGTGGCCGCACACGCACCAGTGCATGCGCATGAACTATGTGCCTGATCCAGAAAAAATCGAAGCGGGTGTGAAAATTCTCGCGGAAGAGATTGAGAACGCCTGGCGCGAAAACGGTCAGTAAGTTCTTACGCCAGATGATGCAGCCGTTCGGTGCGTAATCTGGCGGGATCGACACAGCTTAACGCGTGGGTCGGGCAAGCCTCAACGCAGGCAGGTCCGCCCTCGCGATGCGCGCATAAATCACATTTCAGCGCCTGCGCATGATCCCCCACCCTCTGTACCTGCATCGCCCCAAACGGGCACGCCACCATACAGCTTTTGCACCCGATGCAGCGCGCCTGCTCAACGAGCCAGGCTCCGGCTGAGCGTCGGATTGCCCCGGTTGGGCACACATTTGCACAGGGCGCATCCTCGCACTGATGACACCCGACCGCGGTGGTATAAGAATCCCCTTTCACCACCCGAATGCGGGGCATGAAATCATTTGCGGTGACGAATTCCTGATGCGAAACCGCACAGGCCACTTCGCAAGTGCGGCACCCAATGCATTTTTCCGAATCCGCCATGATAAATCGGTTCATCTGTTACGCCTCGCGCACGTTAAAACCCAGCTCTTTTGAGATAGCCTCTGCCGTTTCGCGCAGCGGCTTGAGCAAGTTCTTCTCACCCACCTGCTTCATGCGCGACGTCGACAGCGAAATGGAGATCGCATACGGCACGCGCCCGTGGATATCAAAGACCGGCACGGCAATGCATGAAACCCCCAGCTCGTTCTCTTCTTTATCCATCGCCATGCTGCGATCGCGAATTTCCGCCAGCTCATCATACATCGCACTCAGCTCGGTAATGGTGTTGCGGGTCAAGGGTTGGATCTGTTCCTGATGGCTTTCCCAGTAGCTCGCCACGTAATCCTGATGACCAAACGCCATGTAGATTTTGCCCATTGCGGAGCAGTAGAGCGGCATATGCTGGCCGATATAGGCACGCGTGCGCAGCATACCGGTTGTCGGTTCGAGCTTATAAATCAGGATCGCGTGGTCGTCCTCACGGCTGGAGAAGTTCACCGTTTCGCCGGTGGCAATGTTCAGCGCCTCAAGGTGCGGAGCGGCCACGTGAATGATATTCAGCGACGACAGGGCCTTTTGCCCGACGGCGATAAATTTGGTGGTCAGGCGATAGCTGCCCGCCGCGGGTGCCGGGGTCACGTACCCGCACGACTGTAGCCCCTGCAGCAAGCGATGCACGGTGCTCTTATTCAGCCCCGCGAGTTCAGATAAGTGCGCAAGCGGACACCCGTTCGGATAGTTGCTGAGGATCTCAATCAGCATCAGGCCGCGAAACAAGCTCTGGCTACCTGCTGGCCTCTCTTTTTCTTGCGTCATTTCGCTCTCTTTCGTGCTCATCAAATGGCTCCTTTTTGTCGCGCCCTGATGGTAGCGCAAAGTGTGGTTCAGTTCACGATCTCAACAGAAAAAACACAACCAATTGATTTTAATCGATTTTGAAAAACATGAATGTCGTTGATCTGGCAAAATTTGATCGCTATATTTGAAATAAGATTTCGCATAGTGAAATTTAGCGATAAAAAAGCACTCGCACTTGCCCCGAAAAAGAACAGGAGAACAGGGATGAAAGTGACCTTTGAAGAGTTAAAAGCGGCGTTCAATCGGGTTCTGCTCGATCGCGGCGTGAAAGCGGAAACCGCAGACGCCTGCGCCGAGATGTTCGCCCGCACCACGGAATCCGGCGTTTATTCGCACGGCGTTAACCGTTTTCCGCGTTTCATTCAGCAGCTTGATGCAGGCGATATCATTCCCGACGCTCAGCCAAAACGGGTGATGACGCTGGGTGCCATCGAACAGTGGGATGCCCAGCGCTCTATCGGCAACCTGACGGCGAAAAAGATGATGGATCGCGCCACCGAGCTGGCCTCCGACCACGGTATTGGTCTGGTGGCACTGCGTAATGCGAACCACTGGATGCGCGGCGGCAGCTACGGCTGGCAGGCGGCGGAGAAGGGCTATATCGGCATATGCTGGACCAACTCTATTGCCGTCATGCCCGCATGGGGATCAAAAGAGTGCTGCATCGGCACCAACCCGCTGATCGTGGCTATTCCATCAAGCCCAATCACCATGGTCGATATGTCGATGTCGATGTTCTCCTACGGCATGCTGGAGGTGAATCGCCTGGCCGGACGCGAGCTGCCGGTCGATGGTGGCTTTGACGACGAGGGTAATCTCACCCGAGAGCCAGGCGTGATTGAGAAAAACCGCCGCATTCTGCCGATGGGCTACTGGAAAGGGTCTGGCTTATCCATCGTGCTCGACATGATTGCCACCCTGCTCTCCAACGGATCCTCCGTCGCGGAAGTGACCCAGGACAACAGCGACGAGTATGGCGTGTCGCAGATCTTTATCGCCATCGAGGTTGATCGCCTGATCGACGGCCCCAACCCGCGATGCGAAGCTGCAGCGCATTATGGACTTCATCACCACCGCGCAGCGGTCTGATGAAAACGTTGCCGTCCGCCTTCCGGGCCATGAATTCACGCGCCTGCTGGAAGAGAACCGCCGCGACGGCATCACCATCGACGACAGCGTGTGGGCGAAAATCCAGTCTCTGTAAGGAGTGGACCATGATATTCGGACATATTTCCCAGCCCAATCCGTGCCGTCTGCCGCGGGCGATTGAAAAAGCGCTTCATTTTTTGCGCGCTACGGATTTCACCACCCTGCCGCCAGGCGTGGTGGAAATTGAAGGCCGCACTATTTTTGCCCAGGTTCTCGACCTGACGACAAAGGAGCCGCACGAGAACCGCCCGGAAGTGCACCGCCGCTATCTGGATATTCAGTTTTTAGCATGGGGTGAAGAAAAAATCGGTATTGCCATTGATACCGGTAATAACGAAATAAGCGAATCATTACTGGAACAGCGGGATATTATTTTTTATCACGACAGCGAACATGAATCGTTTATCGAAATGATACCCGGCAGTTACGCCATATTTTTCCCGCAGGATGTACACCGTCCTGCCTGTATTAAAAACAAGGAAGCCGCAATTCGTAAAATTGTGGTGAAAGTGGCAGTCAGCGAATTAGATTAATTTTCTGATATATACAGGAACGCGAAATGACCAATACCAGTTTTATTATTGGTGCGTACCCCTGCGCACCCTCGTTTCACCAAAAAGGGGAACAAGAAGAACAAACCTTCTGGCGGGAACTTTCCGACACGCCAAACATTCGCGGGCTGGAACAGCCGTGCCTTGAACATCTCCATCCGTTTGGTGATGAATGGCTGTTCCGCCATACGCCGGGCGACTGGCAAATCGTCGTCACAGCAGTCATGGAAACCATGCGCCGCCGCGGCAGCAACGGCGCGTTTGGCCTGGCCTCCGCCGATGAAGATCAGCGTAAAGCCAGCGTCGAATTTTACCGCCATCTGCATCAGAAGATTGCTGCCGTTCACGCCCGTTTTCCCGGAAAAGTCATTGCCCTGGAGATGCAGGCGGCCCCACAGGCGGGCAATGCTTCTGTCGAGCAGGCTACCGAGGCGTTCGCCCGTTCCATCCGTGAAATTGCGAGCTGGGACTGGGACTGCGACCTGGTGCTGGAACACTGCGATGCCATGACCGGCCCGGCACCGCGCAAGGGCTTCTTGCCTTTAGCGCAGGTGCTGGAGGTGGTGAAAGACACCGATATCAGCGTCTGCATCAACTGGGCGCGCTCGGCTATCGAAGGCCGTAATACGACGCTCCCGCTTGACCATGTTCAGGCGGCACTCCGTGCCGGAAAGCTGGGTGCACTGATGTTTTCGGGCACGACTACCCGCGGGGAATACGGTGAATGGCAGGATCTGCACGCGCCGTTTTCTTCATTCTGCGCCGACAGTTTGATGTCTACTGAACACGCAAAATCACTCTTTACTGCGGCGAGCGCCGCAACGTTGAAATTCTCCGGTATTAAATTACTGGAAATAAATGCTAATGCTGACGTCAGCCATCGCATCGCTATTTTGCGCGACGGCATTAGCGAAATGAATAAAGCAACACAATAACAATAAAAAATATCCCTATTCCGGTTACATTGACTGAGACAGTAAATATGAACACTTACTCGAATACTCTACAAGCGGACATTCCGCGCCAGCGCTGGCTAAGAATCATTCCTCCTATTCTTATCGCCTGCATCATTTCGTATATGGATCGCGTAAATATCGCCTTTGCCATGCCCGGCGGGATGGATGAAGAGCTAGGTATTACCGCCACTATGGCGGGCCTGGCAGGTGGGATCTTCTTTATCGGCTATCTGTTCCTGCAGGTTCCCGGCGGCAAGATTGCCGTTCACGGCAGCGGCAAGAAGTTTATCGGCTGGTCGCTGGTTGCCTGGGCGGTGATCTCTGTGCTCACGGGCCTGGTGACGAATCAGTATCAGCTGTTGGTGCTGCGCTTCTTACTCGGCGTGGCGGAAGGCGGGATGCTGCCTGTCGTGCTCACCATGATCAGCAACTGGTTCCCGGATGCCGAACGCGGTCGCGCCAATGCCATTGTGATTATGTTTGTCCCCATCGCCGGGATTATCACCGCCCCGCTTTCGGGCTGGATCATCACCGCGCTCGACTGGCGCTGGCTGTTCATCATTGAAGGTTTGATGTCCGTCGTTGTGCTGGTGCTGTGGGCGTTCACCGTTTACGACCGACCGCAGGAAGCCCGCTGGATTTCAGAAGCAGAGAAAAACTATCTGGTGCAAACGCTGGCGGCTGAACAGCAGGCCATCGCCGGAAAAGAGGTGAAAAACGCGTCACTCGGCGCAGTGCTTTCTGACAAAACCATGTGGCAGCTGATCGCGCTGAACTTCTTTTACCAGACCGGGATTTACGGCTACACGCTCTGGCTACCGACCATCCTGAAAGAGCTTACGCACACCAGCATCGGTCAGGTGGGCATGCTCGCCATCCTGCCTTACATCGGGGCCATTGCGGGGATGTTCCTGTTCTCTACGCTTTCTGACCGTACCGGCAAGCGCAAGCTGTTTGTCTCCCTGCCGCTGATTGGCTTTGCGCTCTGCATGTTCCTCTCCGTGGCGCTGAAAGAGAGTACCTGGCTGGCGTATTCCGCACTGGTGGGCTGCGGGTTCTTCCTGCAATCCGCAGCGGGCGTGTTCTGGACCATCCCTGCGCGTCTGTTCAGCGCAGAGATGGCGGGCGGCGCGCGCGGCGTGATCAACGCCCTGGGCAACCTCGGTGGCTTCTGCGGCCCGTATGCGGTTGGGGTGCTGATCACCCTGT
Source organism: Enterobacter sp. JMULE2 (assembly GCF_013337145.1). Lineage (NCBI taxonomy): Bacteria > Pseudomonadati > Pseudomonadota > Gammaproteobacteria > Enterobacterales > Enterobacteriaceae > Enterobacter > Enterobacter sp. JMULE2. The sequence continues at coordinate 31,827 of NZ_SGWD01000011.1, read as the reverse complement.
ACAGCAAAGACGCGGGCGTTTACTGCCTGGCGGTTTCTCTGGCGCTGGCGTCGCTGCTGGCCCTGCTATTACCGGCGAAATGCGATGCCGGTGCAGAGCCTAATCCCACGGTGAATCCGCACAAGCGTGCGGCCTGATGCCCTCACCCCAGCCCTCTCCCACGGGGAGAGGGAGAAAACCGAACCGTAGGCCGGGTAAGCGAAGCGCCACCCGGCAATTAAGTGAGATGAAGATGAGTGAAAAAGAGCCCTTCTGGCTGGGTATCGATTGTGGCGGTACTTATCTGAAAGCCGGTTTATACAACAGCCAGGGCAAGGAAATCTGCATCGAGCGCCGCTCCGTTGCCACGCTCAGCCCGCGCGCAGGTTACGCGGAGCGGGATATGCCTCAGCTCTGGCAGCACTGCTACGCTACCGTCGCCACGCTGCTCAAACATTCAGGCATCGACGGAGAGCAGATCAAAGGCGTTGGCATTTCTGCTCAGGGCAAAGGACTGTTTCTGCTCGATAAACAAGACCAACCGCTGGGCAACGCCATGCTCTCCTCAGACCGCCGGGCGCTGGAGATCGTGCAGCGCTGGCAGCAGGACGGCATTCCCGAAAAGCTCTATCCGCATACGCGCCAGACCCTGTGGACAGGGCACCCGGCCTCACTCCTGCGCTGGGTGAAAGAGAACGAGCCGCAGCGGTATCAGCAGATCGGCTGCGTGATGATGGCGCACGACTATCTGCGCTGGTGTCTGACCGGCGTGAAGGGCTGCGAGGAGAGCAACATCTCCGAGTCCAACCTCTACAACATGAATACCGGGCATTACGATCCCCAGCTCACGCGCTGGCTCGGTATCAGCGAAATTGACGGCGCCCTGCCGCCGATTGTCGGTTCAGCAGAAATTTGCGGGGAAATCACCCCTCAGGCAGCCGCGCTTACCGGTCTCGCGGCGGGCACGCCCGTCGTTGGCGGTCTGTTTGATGTGGTTTCCACCGCGATCTGCGCCGGGCTGCACGACGAACACACGCTGAATGCCGTCATGGGTACCTGGGCCGTCACCAGCGGGATCGCCAATGCGCTTCGCGATAACGAGCCGTTCCCCTATGTGTATGGCCGTTACGTCCACCCGCAGCAGTACATCGTTCATGAAGCCAGCCCGACCTCATCCGGCAATCTTGAGTGGCTCACTGCCCAATGGGGCGAGATGTCATTCGATGAGATCAACCATGCCGTCGCCAGCCTGCCGAAAGCGGAAAGCGAGGTGTTCTTCCTGCCCTTCCTCTACGGCAGCAACGCCGGGCTGGAGATGACCAGTGGTTTTTACGGCATGCAGGCGCTGCATACCCGCGCGCACCTGCTGCAGGCCGTTTACGAGGGCGTGGTGTTCAGCCACATGACCCACCTCAACCGCATGCTTGAGCGCTTTACCCAGGTGCAGGCGCTGCGCGTCACGGGTGGCCCGACCCATTCGGACGTGTGGATGCAAATGCTCGCCGATGTCAGCGGGCTGGCGATTGAGCTGCCGCAGGTGGAAGAGACCGGCTGCTCCGGCGCGGCGCTGGCGGCACTGGTAGGCACCGGCGTCTACCCCGATTTCCACGCTGCGCAGCGCACCCTCAAACACGACATTCGGGTGATTGAACCCGACATGCGCGCCCATGCGGCCTACCAGCGCAAATATCACCGTTACCAGTTACTGATTTCAGCACTTCAGGACTATCACGCCCGTATTAAGGAGTACGACCTATGAGCCGACCATTACTGCAGCTGGCGCTCGACCATACCTCACTTCAGGCCGCCCAGCGCGACGTCGCGGCGCTTTCAGATCACGTTGATATCGTCGAAGCGGGCACCATTTTGTGCCTGACCGAAGGGCTGAGCGCCGTACGCGCCCTGCGCGAACAGTGTCCGGATAAAATCATCGTGGCGGACTGGAAAGTCGCCGATGCCGGAGAAACGCTGGCTGAGCAGGCGTTTGGCGCGGGCGCGAACTGGATGACCATCATCTGCGCCGCCCCGCTGGCAACCGTTGAGCGAGGCCACGAGGTCGCACTGCGCTGCGGGGGAGAAATCCAGATGGAGCTGTTTGGCAACTGGACGCTGGACGACGCGCGCGCGTGGCATCGCGTCGGCGTGAAGCAGGCTATCTACCACCGCGGGCGCGACGCGCAGGCCAGCGGTCAGCAGTGGGGCGAAGCGGATCTCGCGAAAATGAAAGCGCTCTCCGACATCGGTTTGCAGCTTTCGATCACCGGCGGTATCACCCCTGCCGACCTGCCGCTGTTTAAGCAGATCAACGTAAAAGCGTTTATTGCAGGACGCGCACTGGCAGGCGCAGCTAATCCGCCGCAGGTGGCACAGGCATTCCATTCGCAAATCCGCGACATCTGGGGAGCGTAACCATGCGTCAACATCCGTTAGGTATTTACGAAAAAGCGCTGTCGAAAGATCTCTCCTGGCCGGAACGCCTGGTGCTGGCGAAAAGCTGCGGGTTCGATTTTGTTGAGATGTCAGTCGACGAGACCGACGAGCGTTTGTCACGCCTCGAGTGGAGCACCACGCAGCGCGCTTCGCTGGTTGAAGCGATGCTGGAAACCGGCGTGGCGATCCCGTCGATGTGTCTTTCTGCCCACCGCCGTTTTCCCTTTGGCAGCCGGGATGAAACCGTGCGCCAACGCGCCCGCGAGATCATGACCAAAGCCATCAGGCTGGCGCGTGACTTAGGCATTCGCACCATCCAGCTCGCGGGTTATGACGTTTATTACGAAGAGCATGATGAAGGCACGCAGCAGCGCTTTGCCGAAGGGCTGGCGTGGGCCGTCGAGCAGGCCGCCGCCGCGCAGGTGATGCTGGCGGTGGAGATCATGGACACTGCGTTTATGAACTCCATCAGCAAGTGGAAAAAGTGGGACGACATGCTCGCCTCGCCGTGGTTCAGCGTTTACCCGGATGTCGGCAACCTGAGCGCGTGGGGCAACGACGTCACCGCCGAGCTGACGCTGGGCATTGACCGCATTGCGGCAATTCACCTGAAAGACACCCAGCCCGTCACCGCACAAAGTCCCGGACAGTTCCGCGACGTGCCGTTTGGAGAAGGCTGCGTCGATTTCGTTGGCGTGTTTAACACGCTGAATAAGCTGAACTATCGCGGCGCGTTTCTGATTGAGATGTGGACTGAAAAAGCAAAAGAGCCGGTGCTGGAAATCATCCAGGCGCGCCGCTGGATTGAAGCCCGTATGCAGGAAGGAGGCATGACATGTTAGAACAACTCAAAGCCGAGGTGCTGGCGGCAAACCTGGCGCTGCCCGCCCACCAGCTGGTGACCTTCACCTGGGGCAACGTCAGCGCGGTGGATCGCGAAAGCGGCCTGATGGTGATCAAGCCGTCCGGCGTGGAGTACGACGTTATGACGGCGAAGGATATGGTGGTGGTGAATATCGCCACCGGCCAGGTGGTTGAAGGCAGCAAAAAGCCCTCTTCAGACACGCCGACCCACCTCGCGCTGTACCGCCGTTACCCGGAGATTGGTGGCATCGTGCATACCCACTCCCGCCACGCTACCATCTGGTCGCAGGCGGGCCAGGATTTACCGGCGTGGGGCACAACGCACGCAGACTATTTCTACGGGGCGATCCCCTGCACCCGACGGATGACCACGGCTGAAATCGCGGGCGAGTACGAATACCAGACGGGTGAAGTGATCATCAAAACCTTCGAGGAGCGCGACTTAAGCCCGATGCAAATCCCGGCAGTATTGGTGCACTCCCACGGTCCGTTCGCCTGGGGCAAAGACGCTGCCGATGCGGTCCACAATGCCGTGGTACTGGAAGAGTGCGCCTATATGGGCCTGTTCTCACGCCAGCTTGCACCGCAGTTGCCGGTTATGCAGCAGGAATTGCTGGATAAACATTATCTGCGCAAGCACGGGGCGAATGCCTATTACGGCCAGTGATCAGCCGGAATTGATATGCTCTTTACAGTACCGCCGTTTCCAGACGGCGGGGGTTATCCACGTTTGTTTGAAAAGGCCTACCAGATTTGGGCAAATCGAGGAGAAGGGGAAATGTGGACTTGGTGGAAATAAAGCATAAACAAGAAAAATAAAAATATAACGATATATATAATATACTTAATAAAATCGGCAGCAATGGGCTTATTTATCTGTTTTCAGTTTAACGAGTCTGTGATCTAAACCTCGGAAATATTTTTTTGCTGCTAATTACTTATGGCTAGCATTGAATGACACGCATTTTAATGCTATTCCATCAAGACACACAGTAGAAAAATAAGGGTATCCAATGGAATTCACAGAAAAATTAAATGCATTATCTACTAAAATCAGACAACAAATTGAAGTAATCAATACCGAAGAAGCAACAAAAACTGCGTTTGTGATGCCTTTTATTCATAATGTTTTAGGTTACGATGTTTTTGACCCTTCTGAAGTCATACCCGAATTTGTATGTGATATTGGCACTAAAAAGGGCGAGAAAATTGACTATGCAATAATGAAAAATAATGATGTACAGATACTTATTGAATGTAAAAAAATTGGTGAGCCGTTAAATATAAATCACGCATCACAGCTTTTTAGATACTTTCACGTTACAAATGCACGGATATCAATCTTAACAAACGGACAAATTTATAGATTTTATACCGATCTTGATGCACCTAATAAGATGGATGAGAAACCATTTTTGGAAGTCGATCTATTTGATATTGATGAAAATGTTGTCCCTGAATTAAAAAAATTGACAAAATCTTCATTTGATCTTGAATCAATTATTAATGCTGCTGGAGAATTGAAATACGTCAGTCAGATCAAAAGAATACTACATTCACAACTTAACAATCCTGAAGACGACTTCGTTAAATTCTTTGCTTCCAGAGTATATGACGGGATGCTAACCCAAAAAGTAAGAGAATCTTTTCTAAATCTTACGAAAAAGGCCGCAAGCCAGTACATAAATGATCAAGTTAATGAGAGACTTAAATCAGCTATCACTGGTATTACTCCTACACCCGCCCAACCTCCAATGGAAATACAGCATATCGACGAAGATGATCATAAAGATGAAAATGATATCGTTACAACTTTAGAAGAGTTAGAAGGTTTTCATATTGTAAAAGCAATTACTCGGACTGTACTGGAGGCACCTCGCATTACCCATAGAGACACAAAGAGTTATTGTGGAATCCTTGTAGATGACAACAACCGCAAACCCCTTTGCCGATTACATTTTAATCGCACGCAAAAATACATCGGTCTTTTCGATATAGAAAAAAACGAAACGCGTCATCCCATAGCGACGGTAGATGATATCTATTCCTTTGCTGATATCCTGAAAGCAACCGCAGCTCTCTATAATTAATCTTTACCCAGGCAGCACGCGACGTGCTGCCTCAGCCAGAAATGCGCTTCGATTACCGAACTGAGGATGCTCGCTGACATAGGAATCAATCTTTACCAGCAAACGTCGAGGCATCGTGATGTTGATACGCTCGGCCCTGCCGTCGAACTGTTTCATATTAATATCCACCAACAGCCATTGCCCGCTAGTGAAATCCTCAGGACGATTTTCCAGATGCGCTTCCACATTACCCGGAAGAGGCAGTGCATCATCCATTTCAAACAGCGCTTCGAAGTGCGCGGTGAGCGCATCACGTGCATCCTGAAAAGCGTCATCCAGGGAATCACCTGCAAAAAAGCAGCCTGGAACGTCAGGGAAAAAGCCACTGGCGCTACCGTCGGAGTCAGAATGAATGTAAGCCGGATAAAACATAACTACTCCTGATATCAATGTTTAATTCCCGCCTGCCGCCAGATCTGAGCGAGAGTGCCCAGTTTAATTTTCTTTTAATAATTATACACATGATACACACCTTTATTGATAGTGCGGATCACATTAGCGTATCAGGAATATTAATGAGGAAGTCATTACGGGAAAGGAAAACGGGAGATCGGTACTATCAAAAAATGCCCGGCGGCGCTTCGCTTGCACGGGCCTACGCAAACCTGCGATGGCAGTCCGTGTAGGCCGGGTAAGGCAGAGCCGCCACCCGGCTTTAGGCTATCAGAAACGCCAGGTCAGGCCCGTCATCAGCGCGAAGCTGTCGTCGCGGTCAATCATCGGACTGTTCTTCACGTCGTCAGGCAACACGGTGTAGACCGCGCTGGCATTCAGGTACAGGTTCTGGGTTAATTGATATTTTGCCGCCAGGCCAACGTATGGCGTCCAGGTGTCGCCTGCGGAGTATTCATCCAGACCTGAGCGGCGAGACTCGCTGCCGGACACGCCGTAGTAGTAGTCGTTATAGCTTTCATCGCTGTAGAAAATGCCCACAGAAGGCGTGAGCGTAAGGCGTTCCATGCGGATTGGGCGGAAGTAAGAAATTTCACCCACCACGCCGCCGCTTTCATCCATCGCGTCACCGGACACGGCAAATTTCAGGGAACCCCATTTTTCATGGCGGTAGTATGCGCCGCCGAGGAATGCCGAAGCTTTACGCTCATCAAGATGCTTCATCTGATGATCGTCATTGTCATCCGGGTCGAAATGCAGCGGCATCCAGGATGCGGTCAGGCTGAATTCATTCTTACTGTCTTTCCACAGGATCCATCCTCCCGTGGTTTGACGCACATAGAAGTTATCGCCTTCGTAGCTAATTAACGGTACAGCGGTGGTATTTTCGTTATACCCTTTGTAAGGCGACTCGTTAAATACCGCCCCCGCCCCTAATGAAAAGTCGCCAGCCATTACCGATGATGTCGAAAATAATGCGGCAGCGATGAGTAAATTATATTTAACAGTCATTCTATGCAATCCATTTAAACGCCGAACAAGCGAGGCGCATAATAATGGTTACAAATTTGCCAAAGCAACGCTGCCGTTTATATAATACTATATATAAAATCATATAGATGGGCGTGCATGATGAATAGCTTGCAGTTGAAACCGCGTGAATTAAAAATTATTTCCGTCATCGCCGCCACCCACAGTATTGGCGATGCCGCTGCCCTGCTGGGGATGGCGCAGGCCAATGTCAGCAAATATTTGTCCGATTTTGAAACCCGCGTTGGACTCAAGGTGTTTGAACGTACAACACGCCAGCTGGCGCTGACGCAATTCGGTGAGGCGTTGCTGCCTTATGTGGATGCCACACTGGATAAAAATAGCCAACTCATTAATTTTATTGCCGATTATAAACATGAAAAACGCGGCAAAGTGACGATTTACGCCCCGACAGGTATCGTGACCTATCTGGCGCGTCATGTGATCCATAAGATTGAAGAGATTGGAGATATTCGCCTGTCGTTAAAAACCTATAACCTCGATCGGAACGAGTTTTCCGACGGTGTGACGTTTCCAGACGATTGCGACATTCTCATTACTTACGCCCAGCCAAAAGATGAAAACCTGGTCGCCAGCGTGCTGACAAAATATTCCGTCACCGCATTTGCCAGCAAAGAGTATTTAACTAAACACCCCATTAAAGGTCCGGAAGACTTAATAAATCATTCGTGTATATTAATAGACTCGATGTTAGTAGATGATGCCAACATCTGGCGCTTCCGCGTACACGGCAGTGAAGAGGCGCAAGACTATAAAGTGACCGGGAATTATATTTGTGATAATACGCAGACGGCGCTTGAACTGGCTCGAAATAATCTTGGTATTGTCTTCGCGCCAAAAGAAAGTCTAAAAAAAGAACTGACGCATGGCATGCTGATCCCCTGTTTCCCACATCAGGAAGAGTGGTGGCTCGATCTGACAGCAATATTCCGCAAGCGCGAATATCAACCCTGGCGCGTACAATATGTTCTGGACGGTGTACTGAACTGCCTGCGCCAGCAAATCAATCAGGCCGTCCAGGGACGGCCTGATTTAGGTACCTAAAACAGGCCCAGCGGTTTATCGGAATAGCTGACCAGCAGACATTTAGTCTGCTGGTAATGTTCCAGCATCATTTTGTGGGTTTCTCGCCCAATACCCGACTGCTTGTAACCACCAAATGCCGCATGCGCCGGATAGGCGTGATAGCAGTTGGTCCAAACGCGTCCGGCCTGAATACCGCGCCCCATTTTGTAAGCCAGATTTCCGTTGCGGCTCCAGACGCCCGCCCCCAGGCCATACGGCGTATCGTTAGCAATCTCCAGCGCCTCCTCCATGGTTTTGAAGGTCGTTACGGCCAGCACCGGTCCGAAAATTTCCTCCTGGAAGACGCGCATGTTGTTTTGACCGGACAGGATTGTCGGTTCAAGGTAGTAACCTTCCTGCAGATCCCCCCCCAGCACCTTACGGCGGCCACCGGTCAGGATCTCTGCGCCCTCTTTTTTACCTATATCGATGTAATTAAGAATGGTTTCCAGCTGTCCGTGCGAGACCTGCGCGCCCATCTGCGTGACGTTATCGAGTGGGTTACCGCTACGAATCGACTCCACGCGACGGATTGCCCGCTCCATAAAGCGCTCATAAATGGACTCCTGCACCAGCGCGCGGCTTGGACAGGTGCACACTTCCCCCTGGTTGAAGGCAAACAGCGCAAACCCTTCCAGCGCTTTATCAAAGAACGCATCCTCTTCATCCATAACGTCAGCGAAGAAGATGTTCGGGGATTTTCCGCCCAACTCCAGCGTCACCGGGATGATGTTCTGGGTCGCATACTGCATGATTTGCTGGCCCACTTCCGTCGACCCGGTAAACGCCACCTTAGCGATGCGTTTTGAGGTGGCGAGATATTCCCCAATCTCGCCCCCGGCGCCGTTGACGACGTTAATGACGCCTGGCGGCAGCAGGTCTCCAATCACCTCCATCAACAGCAGCACCGACAACGGGGTTAAACGCGCCGGTTTGAGTACGATGCAGTTCCCGGCCGCCAGCGCGGGCGCCATTTTCCAGCTTGCCATCAGCAGCGGGAAGTTCCACGGGATAATTTGCCCCACCACGCCCAGCGGCTCGTGGAAATGGTACGCCACGGTGTCTTTATCAACTTCACTTATTCCCCCCTCCTGAGCACGAATACAGGAGGCAAAATAACGGAAATGGTCAATCGCCAGCGGCACATCTGCCGCCATGGTTTCACGGATCGGTTTGCCGTTGTCCCAGGTTTCAGCCGTGGCTAACAGCTCCAGATTCTGCTCCATCCGGTCGGCGATTTTGAACAACATCGCGGCTCTGTCCTGAACGGAAGTCTGCCCCCATTTATCTTTAGCTCTGTGCGCAGCATCCAGCGCCAGGTCGATATCGCGCTTGCCGGAACTGGCTATCTCGCACAGCGGCTGGCCAGTGACGGGCGTGAGGTTGGAATAGTATTCACCGTCGACGGGCGCCACCCAGTCGCCGCCAATAAAGTTGTCATAACGGGGCTTCAGCTTGAGGGGAAAACCATACTCGCCAGGCTGGATACGTGATGAGGGAGGATTGTTTGTCATGACCGTCTCCTTGCTGTTGGTGTACAACAAGGGTAGCTCCCGCTGGCGATTTTCTCGCCAACCGGTGACGGGTTTACGAGGCGTATCACGGATTACCGTACTTTACGTTTCGTTTCTGCCGCTGAGCCATACTTAACAGCTCAAGGGCTCATGAGGAACGATGCGATGCAGCTATTTATCGGCTTTGACGTGGGCGGAACCCACATCAAACACGGCGTGATTGATGAAAACGGCAAGGAACTCACGTCCGATGAGTACGATACCCCTGAGGATACAAACACATTCAAAGAGAAATGGAAAAGCGTTGTCGAAGAGTACCGGAAGGAAAATGACATTGTCGGTATCGGCGTCAGTTTTCCCGGCCATATTAACCACCATACCGGCGAAGCGGCAAAAGCGGGGGCACTTGAGTATCTTGATGGTGAAAACCTGTGCGAGCTGTTTGCCGGGCTGACCGATCTTCCCGTTACCGTGGAAAATGACGCCAACTGTGCGGCACTGGGCGAACGCTGGCAGGGCGCAGGTAAGGACTATGAACATTTCGTCTGCATCACCCTCGGCACGGGCATTGGCGGCGGGATTGTGATGGAAGGCGATCTCTATCGCGGGTCGCATTACCGTGCGGGTGAATTTGGCGTGCTGCCCGTAGGGGACAAGGGCGAACCGATGCATGAGGTGGCCTCTGCCAGTGGCCTGATGAAAGCCTGCAGCCGTGCGCTGGCGCTGTCGGAAGACGAAATGCCCCACGGGGAAGAGCTGTTTAAACGTATCGAAAGTGACGTGCATCTGCGCGAAGCCATTGAAGCCTGGGCGCATTTTCTGTCGCGCGGCGTTTACAGCGTGATCTCGATGTTCGATCCCCAGGCAGTGCTGATTGGCGGCGGGATAAGCGAGCAGGAAAAAATTTATCTCCTGCTCGATAAGTACCTACAGCGATTCGAGGAGTGGGAGGCGCTTAAGGTGCCCATTCTGCCCTGTGAACTGGGTAACCAGGCAGGGCGACTGGGCGCGGTATGGCTGGCGAAGCAGAAACTCGCTCGTCATGCGTAACGCTTAAGGGAACAGCTGCGCGTCGCGAAGCAGATGGTCATTACCCCGACGGCGCGTAAACCCAATACGGTTGAAATATTCCAGGATCTGAATCGCCAGCTTGCGACCCACGTTCAGCTGGTCACGGAAATCTGCCGCACAGGTAGATCCGCGAGCCTGATCCAACTCGCGGATCAGATTCGCGAATGCCACGATCCGATCGTTACGGTAATAGCGATCTTTAACGATCGCCACAATCAGCCCCTGCTGTGCGGCATGACGCAATACCTGCCGCATCGCCTGCTCGTCGGTATGGGTTTCACGCGCGAGATCGCGGACCCACCAGGGTTCATCGCCAAACAGCGGTGCCGTTTTTTGCCAGACCGCCTCTTGCTCGGCGGTAAAACCAGCCTTGTGATCCGGCAAATGCAGCCAGCCGTGATGGCTTTTAATCACCCCGCTTTCCCGCATGTTTTCAATCAGCAGCAGCACCAGCGCATCGTCTTCCATCGGCAATGCCATGCGTCGCAGACGTTCACGCCCCGGACCGGGTTCATCCTGATGCTGTTCATGGTAGATAGCGAGCGTACTCAGTATCTTGCGCTGCCAGTGTGCGGCAACCGGCGCGTTCAGCATGTTGTTACCGGCCTGAATAAAGCCAGGCTCCCGGGTTAACTGGCGCAGCCCTTCAGCGCTCAGCTGGCGCGCCCAGGCAAAATCAGCGAGATTCACCGCACCACGCTCCAGATGGATCCGCAGTGCGGCCTTGTCATCGCTGGCCTGCGCCAGTGCCGCCAGCCATTGCAGGTACTCTGGCTTACGCTTGCCACGACGTGGCGGATTGAGCGTCACCACGCGCGCCCCGGCCAACGTCTCCCGCGCCGAGATATCGCGCAGCACCAGGCGGTCGTTATCCGCAAGCCAGAGCGGCGCGTCGAACACCAGCTCGGCGAGATCGTTTTCCAGCAATGATACGCGCCCGGTGATATGGCTGGCTGCATGGTGTATATGCAGCGGCTGCCATTGGGTCAGCGGCGCATGGGTCTGGAGAGAAACAATCACCCGTCCGGAGGGCTCAGGCGGGGCGTCAGCCAGCAGCCAGTCACCACGGTTGATGGCATCTTTTTCCGCATCCCCGGCGATGTTCAGCGCAATACGCTGCCCGGCATGGGCATGCTCAGTGGGTTGATTTTGCGCATGTAACCCACGCACGCGCATTGGTTTATTCACTCCCGTCAGCCAGAGCGTATCACCTACGTTTACTTCACCGCTCAGCGCGGTGCCGGTCACCACCAGTCCCGCACCTTTTACGGTAAAGGCCCGGTCGATAGCCAGACGGAAGCGGTGATGGCTGGGGTGCTCACGTGACGTAAGCTGCTGCAAACGATCGCGAAGTTCGTCAATACCACGCCCTTCTGTCGCCACGGTGACAAACAGCGGTGCATCAGCAAAACCGTATTCACCCAGGGTCGCCTGTACTTCATCGCGCACCTCATTCAGGCGCGCCTCATCTAAGCGATCGGCTTTCGTGAGTGCGACGGTTAACTGCGGGTTGCCCGTCAGCTGCAGGATCGCAAGATGTTCACGCGTTTGCGCCATCACGCCGTCATCGCAGGCGACCACCAGCAGGGCATGGTCAATCCCCCCTACCCCTGCGAGCATGTTGGAGAGAAATTTTTCATGTCCCGGTACGTCAATGAAGCCCAGCACGCGGCCATCGGGCTGAGGCCAGTAGGCATAACCCAGATCGATGGTCATGCCGCGCTTTTTCTCTTCCGGCAGGCGATCGGCGTTAATGCCGGTAATGGCCTGCAACAGCGTAGTTTTTCCGTGGTCGACGTGACCGGCGGTGGCAATAATCATTTCAACAGCATCTCCAGAAATCGCGCTTCATCTTCAAGACAGCGTAAATCCAGCCACATTCGGCCATCGTAAATACGGCCAATTACGGGCGTTGGCAGCGCACGCCAGCGCGCCGACAGCGCCTCAAGGTGGCTACCGCGTCCATCACGCGGCGTGAAGGTCAGCGCTTCGCTCGGTAGCCGGTCTACCGGCAGCGATCCGCTGCCAATCTGCGACTGACAGGGCTCAATGCGCACGGCAAAATCGGGGTAATGCGGCGCAACCTGCGGCAACAGCAATTCAGCCTGCGCGCGAATCGAGGCGGCGTCACGGCCCAGCAGGCGCAGCGTAGGCAGGCGCTCGGCCAGCTTCTCCGGGTGCAGGTAGAGCCGCAGGGTCGCTTCCAGCGCGGCGAGCGTCATTTTATCGGCGCGTAACGCGCGCTTCAGCGGATGTTGCTGCAGCTGGGCTATCAGCTCGCGCTTGCCGACGATAATCCCCGCCTGCGGCCCGCCCAGCAGTTTGTCGCCGGAGAAGCTCACCAGGCTCACGCCAGCGGCAATCATCTGCTGCGGCATGGGCTCTTTTGGCAGACCGTACTGGCTTAAATCCACCAGCGAACCGCTGCCGAGATCGGCAATCACCGGAACATTCAGCTCGCGCCCCATCGCCGCCAGTTCCGCTTCATCAACGGTTTTGGTAAAGCCTTCTATATGGTAATTGCTGGTGTGGACCTTCATCAGCAGCGCGGTATTTTCATTCACCGCCGCGCGGTAGTCTTTCGCATGCGTGCGGTTGGTCGTGCCGACTTCATGCAGCGTACAGCCCGCCTGGCGCATCACGTCCGGAATGCGAAACGCTCCGCCAATCTCCACCAGCTCGCCGCGGGAAACCACCACCTCTTTGCCGCTGGCGGTCGCCGCCAGCATCAGCAGTACCGCTGCCGCGTTGTTGTTTACAATGCAGGCATCTTCCGCCCCGGTCAGCTGGCATAGCAGCTCCGCCAGCGCCCGGTCGCGGTGACCGCGCCCAGCGCCGTCCAGATCGTACTCCAGTGTCACCGGCGAGCGCATAGCCTGCACCACCGCTGCGACCGCCTCTTCAGCCTGTTGCGCGCGACCCAGGTTGGTATGCAGCACGGTCCCCGTCAGGTTGATGACCGGCCGTAACGCGCTTTGCGTTTTCTCTCCCAGCCTTCTCTGCGCTTCCTCACCCCACTGCTCACACCAGGCGGGCAGCGCATTTTCAGCCTGAATATAGCGTCGGGCTTCGTCCTGAAGCTGGCGTAGCATGTCGACCGTCGCGGTATGACCGAACTGTTCCAGAGCGGTTTGAATACGCGGTTCGCGAAGCAGACGATCGGTGGCAGGAATTTGGCTATAGAGGGAATGATGAGTAGTCATAATGCGCCCGGCGAGTAAATATCTTCCCCCCTCCCGACGGGAGAGGGAGTTAACATGTGGCGGGATTGTACCGCCTCCTGGCGGGAAGTGTTATATCCCGCGTCAAGCCTTTGGCGGTTCGGTACGGGCAAAGCTCTCGCGCTGACAAAGCGTTTCCGCGAGCTTAACCAGCAACGGACGGTTGACGCACCATCCCGGGGAAACGTGGCGGAAGTTGAGATAACCGATGGCACAGACGATGGCAATGGTCGCCAGATCCACGCTATCGACCTGAATTTTTCCTTCCCGAATGAGCTGCTCGCACATATCCAGACTGCGGTTGATTTTTTCACGCTGGCGCAGCAGCTCCGTTTCCGACTGCTGTGCGGCTGGCCGTGCCTGCTCCCGCACGGAGGTTAACGCCGCATCCATGATGCCATCCGCCAGCGCTTCGATTTGCTTCATGGCCAGCGCCGCTTTTGGTTCGGCCGGCAGCATGGCTGGCGCAACGCCGAGTTGTTCGACGTATTCCGCAATTATCGGCGAATCAAACCAGCATTCACCCTCATCGGTCACCAGTGCAGGGACTTTGCCCAACGGATTGTACTGCGCAACGCCATTTTCGGCGTTGTAGGGCTGTTCATTGACGAATTCAAATTCAATCCCTTTCTCCAGCAGGAGAATCGAGATTTTACGCACGAAGGGACTGGTATAGCTGCCGATGAGTTTCATTGCCTGCTCCTGAATGCTCACAAAGAGGTCAGTATGGATCAAGCAGCGAAAAAAGGCAGGTATGCATATCGCATTCCTGCCTCGGGAGAGATTAGTGATCGAGGTAGAGGTAGTGCATCCAGCTGGTCATACGTAACAAGACCTTACGCATCACCGAGACGTGGGCGAAGTGGTCGGAATAGACCGCCACCTGGGCGTAGATACCATCAGGCAGTGCATCAACGTCCGCGTTTGGCTCCAGTTCGATCAGCGCCTGCACGCCATCGGTGCCCGGTACGACCGTCAGCGCCTGCAGCGCGCCCTGCGCCTGGTAAGACCCTCCCGGCACTACCGGCAGAACGCTGGTCAGTTTACCGGTGAACACCTGGCCCGGAAGCGCATTGAACACCACTTCCGCTTCGTCGCCCGGTTTCAAACGCAGTAACGAATTCTGGCGGAACTGCGCCACGATTTGGCGTTTCTGTTCAGGAATGAAGACCATCACCGGGCGCAGCGGCAGCGCGGCGGCGTAAGTACCCGGACGGATCAGCACCTGGGTGATATACCCATTGCTTGGCGCACGCACCACGGTCTGATCGAGGTTATAGGTCGCTTCGGCTAACTGCGCGCGCAGAGAAGCAATCTGCGACTGTTCGCCATTTACCATGCTGTCCAACTGGCTTTGAATCTGCGTTTGTTCGGCAACGGAGCCTTTCACCATCGCATCCTGTGCCAGGTAGTTCTGACGCGCGTTGTCGATATCGCTTTCAGAGAACGGATTCACCTTCGCCTGGCTGCCTTTCAGGTAGCGCTGATAATCTTTAAACAGACGATCGCGTTCAGCAGACACGCGTGTCGTATTAGCGACCGCTTCCGAGAGCTGTGCTTTCAGATTGTCGATATTGTGCGTGGCGGTCACCAGGTCTGCCTTCAGCCTGTCGACGCGTGCCTGATAGCGGCCCGGGTCCAGTTTAAATAACACTTCGCCTTTTTTAATAAGCTGGTTATTTTTATCGGTGACTTCTGTAACTATCCCCGTAACCTGCGGCGTAATCGGAATGGAAATAACCGCTTTTTGCGCCGTAAAGGTATAAGGATGGTTATAGTTCATTAATAAGATGAGGCCCGCAACAATAAATACCCCACCTAACGTGGCGGTGGCGAGCGTCCACTGGTTGACCGGAATACGGAATATTTTAAAGATAGCCCACGCAAAGGCCACATAGGTCAGAATAATTAACAGATCCATGATCAGTGCTCCAGCGTGTTCTTATCAATAGCGGGTTGTGACGCGGCCAGCTTTTGTTCTAATTCTGCCACGCGCCTGGTCAGCGCATCCATGCCGGGAACCTCGTCAGGCGTGGCGATATGGTTCTGCATCCCCCAACCGCGATCTTCACGGTACAGGGTCGCCCAGATCCACAGAAACGGCCAAATGGCATGGAGCGTAAACAGGCTTATCCACCCCGCCGTATGGATAGCATCGGCATGGGGATGGTTACGTTTTTTCGCCATATTATAAGGGATGTCATGAATAGCGATGATTCCGTAAAACAGAACCAGAAATACAAAAATCAATACACCCAGCGCAAAATAGTTGAGAAACATATTCTCCTCACTTAAACAACGTCAACTCATTAAATTAATAAAACAGTGTGCAGCCTAATTAATTTATTTTTAAACAAAAGAGCAATACTTTTATTTCAAAGGCGGGGAGTATCGGTTTTTATAATATCTCCATGCAAGTTTATAAGCGTGTCAAAATATATCCTGAATAATAATATACTTAACCTTACATTATGAGCGTAATCTACCTTTTTTTTTTGCCATACCACATCTTAAAAGTGGTTTTTTAGCTTTCCGTGTTGCTTGCTTTCATCCTGGCGTCGAATGGCAAAGCAAAGTTTGCCAGGGATCACATGCAGACAAATCTGCATAAAAATATTTTGTGAATCCAGTCACATCTCAGAAACAAACACGCGGCGGAGAAATGTGACACTGATCGCAAAACAGGGGTGGTTTTGCTTCTTTTCTACGCGATGTATTTATTTTACACACTGATTTTGTGATGGGGATCACTTCATTATTCGCCCCACCCCCTACATTTACGTGACTGAGATCACACAAATTTTCGCTGTCTGGACAGTTGAACGATTCAGTGCCAGATTTCACAGCATCAGAACAGGGCCCGGCTACCTCTGCCGCCGCACATTAACGATAAACCTCGGGCCGCAAGCCTAAGCGTAAACATAAGAAGGGGTGTTTTATGTCATCCGATTTCAAGATCAAAGTTCAAAGCTTTGGTCGTTTCCTCAGCAACATGGTGATGCCAAACATCGGCGCGTTTATCGCGTGGGGTATCATCACTGCATTGTTCATTCCGACAGGGTGGTTGCCTAACGAAACGCTGGCGAAGCTTGTTGGTCCAATGATTACCTATCTGCTGCCGCTGCTCATCGGTTTCACCGGTGGTCGTCTGGTCGGCGGTGACCGTGGTGGCGTCGTGGGTGCCATCACAACCATGGGTGTTATCGTCGGTGCGGATATGCCGATGTTCCTCGGCGCCATGATTGCCGGTCCTCTGGGCGGCTGGGCGATTAAGAAATTCGACGTCTGGGTTGATGGCAAGATCAAATCCGGCTTCGAAATGCTGGTGAACAACTTCTCTGCGGGCATCATCGGGATGATCCTCGCGATTCTGGCGTTCATGGGCATTGGCCCTGCGGTTGAAGTGCTGTCCAAAATTCTGGCAGCAGGCGTTAACTTCATGGTTGCGCACGACATGCTGCCGCTGGCGTCTATCTTTGTTGAACCGGCGAAAATCCTGTTCCTCAACAACGCCATCAACCACGGTATCTTCTCACCGCTGGGTATTCAGCAGTCCCATGACCTCGGCAAGTCCATCTTCTTCCTGATTGAAGCGAACCCGGGTCCGGGTATGGGCGTTCTGCTGGCGTACATGTTCTTTGGTCGCGGCAGCGCTAAGCAGTCTGCGGGCGGCGCGGCTATCATCCACTTCCTGGGCGGTATCCACGAAATTTACTTCCCGTACGTGCTGATGAACCCACGTCTGATCCTGGCCGTTATCCTCGGCGGTATGACCGGTGTGTTCACGCTGAGCGTGCTGGGCGGTGGTCTGGTTTCTCCAGCGTCTCCGGGCTCTATCCTGGCGGTACTGGCGATGACGCCAAAAGGGGCTTACTTCGCTAACATCGCGGCGATCTGTGCGGCGATGGCGGTCTCCTTCGTGGTGGCGTCTATCCTGCTGAAAACCAGCAAAGTGAAAGAAGACGACGATATCGAAGCGGCCACCCGTCGTATGCACGACATGAAAGCGGAATCCAAAGGCGCTACCCCGCTGGCCGCTGGCGATGTTTCTAACGACCTGAGCCACGTGCGTAAAATCATCGTTGCCTGTGACGCCGGTATGGGCTCCAGCGCAATGGGTGCAGGCGTGCTGCGTAAGAAAGTACAGGATGCGGGTCTGACCAATATCTCTGTCACTAACAGCGCGATTAACAGCCTGCCGCCGGACGTTGACCTGGTGATCACGCACCGCGATCTGACCGAACGCGCCATGCGTCAGGTGCCTCAGGCGCAGCACATTTCGCTGACTAACTTCCTCGACAGCGGCCTGTACACCAGCCTGACAGAGCGTCTGGTTGCGGCCCAGCGTCACGAAGATAACGAAGTCAAAGTGCGTAGCAGCCTGCAGGACAGCTTCGACGAGAGCAATGCTCACCTGTTCAAACTGGGCGCGGAAAACATCTTCCTCGGTCGTACCGCGACCAACAAGGAAGAAGCGATTCGCTTTGCCGGTGAGCAGCTGGTGAAAGGCGGCTACGTTCAGCCAGAATACGTTGACGCAATGCTGGAACGTGAAAAACTGACCCCAACCTACCTGGGTGAATCCATCGCGGTTCCGCACGGTACGGTTGAAGCAAAAGACCGCGTGCTGAAAACGGGCGTGGTGTTCTGTCAGTACCCTGACGGCGTGCGCTTCGGCGAAGAAGAAGATGACATTGCCCGTCTGGTGATTGGTATTGCCGCACGCAACAACGAGCACATTCAGGTGATTACCAGCCTGACCAACGCGCTGGACGATGAGTCTGTTATCGAGCGCCTGGCACAGACTGAAAGCGTTGAAGAAGTTCTGGCACTGCTGAACAAGTAAGTTCCAACTATTCCCTCTCCCTTTGGGAGAGGGTTAGGGTGAGGGAAAAGCCTCACCCCAGCCCTCTCGGGTAAAAACATTAATGAAGGTTAATACTATGAAAGCATTACATTTTGGCGCAGGTAACATTGGCCGTGGTTTTATCGGCAAACTGCTGGCAGACGCGGGCATTACGCTGACGTTTGCCGATGTGAATCAGGTGGTCCTGGATGCCCTGAATGCCCGTCATAGCTATCAGGTCCACGTAGTGGGTGAAAACGAGCAGGTTGAAACCGTGTCGGGCGTGAATGCGGTAAGCAGCATTGGCGACGACGTTATCGACCTGATTGCCAGCGTTGATCTGGTCACCACTGCAGTAGGTCCGGTGGTGCTTGAGCGTATCGCGCCTGCGGTGGCAAAAGGTCTGGCGAAGCGTAAAGCACAGGGCAACGACGCTCCGCTGAACATCATCGCCTGCGAAAACATGGTGCGCGGCACCACGCAGCTGAAAGGTCACGTTCTGGCGGCTGTCGCTGACGAAGACAAAGCATGGGTTGAAGCGCACGTCGGCTTTGTCGACTCCGCCGTTGACCGTATCGTACCGCCATCAGAATCTGCAACCAACGACCCGCTGGAAGTGACCGTTGAAACCTTCAGCGAGTGGATCGTCGATAAAACCCAGTTTAAAGGCACCCTGCCTACCATCCCGGGGATGGAATTAACTGATAACCTGATGGCATTTGTCGAACGTAAACTCTTCACGCTGAACACGGGTCATGCTATAACCGCGTACCTCGGAAAATTGGCCGGTCATCAGACCATTCGTGACGCGATCCTCGATGAGAAGATCCGCGCGGTGGTGAAAGGGGCAATGGAAGAGAGCGGCGCGGTGCTGATCAAACGCTACGGTTTTGATGCTGATAAACACGCGGCATACATCCAGAAAATCCTCGGTCGTTTTGAAAACCCGTATCTGAAAGATGACGTTGAGCGCGTGGGTCGTCAGCCGCTGCGTAAACTGAGCGCGGGCGATCGCCTGATTAAGCCGCTGCTGGGCACGCTGGAATACGGCCTGCCACACGCTAACCTGGTGAAAGGGATCGCGGCCGCAATGCACTACCGCAGCGAGCAGGATCCGCAGGCGATTGAGCTGGCTCAGCTGATTGACGACAACGGCGCGCAAGCTGCGCTGGCGCAGATTTCCGGTCTGGACGCCAACAGCGACGTGGTGGCGGAGGCGGTAAGCGCATATAACGCAACCAAATGATACAGAGTCCGGCGCAGGTTAGCCTGCGCCCGAATAACAGATTGTCAGATATGCAGGCAATAATGGAACAAACCCAGGCCTTTGAAAACCGTGTGCTTGAGCGTCTGAATGCTGGCAAAACCGTACGAAGTTTCCTGATTGCCGCCGTCGAACTGTTAACTGAGGCGGTCAATATCCTGGTGCTTCAGGTGTTTCGCAAAGACGACTACGCGGTAAAATATGCTGTAGAACCGTTACTGGACGGAGACGGACCGCTGGGCGATCTTTCAGTGCGTCTGAAGCTGATTTACGGCCTTGGCGTGCTAAGCAGGCCAGAGTATGAAGACGCTGAACTGCTGATGGCGTTACGCGAAGAGTTAAATCATGACGGTAATGAGTACACTTTTACTGATGATGAAATTCTTGGGCCTTTCGGCGAATTACACTGCGTTACCGCATTGCCCCCTGCGCCCCATTTTGATAACAGCGATCCTGAGCTGTACGCGATGCAAAAGCTGCGTTATCAACAGGTTGTCCGTTCCACCATGGTACTTTCCCTGACTGAGCTGATTTCCCGAATCAGCTTAAAAAAAGCGTTTCAGAAGTAAGCCTGCGCACATTGGTGTATCCTTCCTGTAAATTCCCCCGATTTAGAGTCATTTGTCATGAAAGAAGTCGAAAAGAACGAAATTAAACGCCTGAGCGACCGTCTGGATCTGATCCGCCACCAGATGGCTGGCCTCTCCCTGGTTGATTCCGCTGAGAAGTACGCCGAGCTGGAGAAAGAAGCTGCCACGCTGGAAACAGAAATCGAGCGTCTGCGCGAAGTGAAGGGCCAGAAGCTGAGCAAAGAAGCGCAAAAGCTGATGAACATGCCACACCGCCGTGCGATCACCAAAAAAGAGCAAGCCGACATGGGCAAGCTGAAAAAAAGCGTCCGGGGCCTGGTGGTGGTGCACCCGATGACCGAGCTTGGCCGCGAAATGGGCCTGAAAGAGATGACGGGCTTTTGTAAGACCGCGTTCTGATAATTCTCCCTCTCCCTGTTGGAGAGGAAACTTAAAACTTCAAATATTTGAATTAAAATGGATTTTGTTTTCAACTCTAAATTTATAGCCCCCAATAAGGCCCCCGTACTGAAGTTGTTAACCATGGAGTATAGTTGACCCCGGTTGAGCTGTTACCTGTGATGATAGAGAGACTGGAACGCCCCTGCAACTCAGGTTTCAACCGGGAGATCATTGCTGAGGAGATACACTTATACGGAAGAAGGCAGTATGCCCGGATAGTGTCTGGCAATGATGTCGTTCAGTTTCTCAGTCAGATCCGCTCGTCTGAATACGATATGCGCCGTCCCCTTCTGAAAATACGTAATCACAAACATCTCATCTTCATAGCGGTTGCGGTGCCTGTTCTCATGGATATGATCGCCCAACCGACGGGTCACGTCGGCCCGGTTGTCGGGAACCGGCTTTCCATCCAGCAACATCAGCATACGCTCCAGATCTGCTAACCGATCGCGCTGCCAGCCCCAGTTAAGCCCGAATCCCCATCGGTCGTGTTTCACCAGTCCGTTCACGATGATCTTTTTGCCGAACTTGCACGGGCTATTACTTTTGTAATCCCAGCTCAGACCTTTGAAAACGTTAATCACCCCGCGCTCAAACACCTCGCCTTTGCTCTGGTGCAATTGTTTAAATGTGCTGAGGATATTTTCTTCACAGATAGCAGGAATATCGTCTTTCTCCAGGCTGTTGTACCACTGTTCACGGGCCTGTGCGTCCATCAGCGAAAGCATACCCGAACGTTGCATCAGGTCGCGCCAGAGGCTGCGATCGAGATTGCGGGTGATGGCTTTCATCGCGGTTGCGGGCTTCTCCATCAGCCAGCAGTCGTAACGGTACTGGCGCACTGCCCACTCATTCGCTCTGCCGCCGCCGATACTGGCTGTCAGTGCTGAGATATCGTCGAGTTGCTGAATGAGCGCTTCAATCTGCGCCAGTGCAGCGTGACGTCCGGTGACAATGCGTTCGATGCTGGTGGAGCAAATCACACCGGTGTGCCCGGTTAATACTTCAGGTTCAGTGTGGATAATGTCTGACATTGTGTCTTCCTTATATATAAACAAAAACGCCAGCCGGTAAGGGCTGGCGTTTATGGCGTCTGTCACGTTCAGGAGCGGGCGCTCTGCAGAAGCCGGAGATGGCGCAGATCCAGTACGTCGTTTCGCGCCTGTTCGATCCAGGGTAAAAGCCTGGCGGAATCGGTATTGTCTTCATCGTTGTCGAAGATGATCACGCTGCCGCAATCGATGTTGTCCTTCAGCCACTCAATCAGAATGTTGAGAGCGGCTTCGGTGGTTAATTCTGGCATCAGAACTCCCTGTTGTGACTGATGTCGGGTTACCATTCAAAGGTGGTAAAGCCTGGCAGCACTTCGCCGCAGGCATCAAGATGGACAATGCCAACGGCGTAACGACGGATAAGCGTCACTATCAGGCGACGGCAGGCTTTTGAAAGACCGAGACGTTTGAGGCGCAACACGGGAAACGACCATGCTTCCAGGCGGAGCAGGTAGCCGGCCCCTGAGTAGTGGATCCATTCCGACTCGCCAAAATCAATATCCTGATGCGACAGGGCATACAGCAGCGAATTGTCTTCCGCAGTGATGTGGGCTGTACTGCAGCAGATCCCCGGTAATGACGTAAAGGGGGGAAGTGATGATTCAACGATTGCTGAACCCGGCTTATCTGCGATCCGCAGCGTGCAGCCATTCTGGTTTACTGCGGCGATCAGTTCAGAGAGTTCAATGCCGTCGATATCAAGGACGATCCGGCCCATGTTGAGGGCCAGAACGTTGATGGCGTCGGCTTCCACGTTAACGGACAGCTTCACTGGACCTCCCCGCTGTATTTGCCACCGGTGATATTGGTCACCACTTTGTAACCGCTGCGGGTCATCAGTCCGGTAGCCTTACGGGCACGAAGAATATCGATGCTGCTGATAAGCGGTGACTGTGTTTCCGCACTGAAACCGCGACGATCGGTGCGCACCAGATCGTATTTCTCCACGATAAAATTTACGGCATCGCACAGTGAGAGCCCGGCGTCGATATGCTGCTGAATGACACCGTCGTTGCCAAACTGTGTGTCGTTAAGCGAAAGGCCGTAATGTCTTTCCAGCAGATACGTAAGAAGTTGCTGCCAGATTTCTACAGGTGACAGGCGCGACGATGCCTCCCGGTTTCGGGATACAGGTAAAATCTTCATTAAAGTTATCTCTGTTAAATAAATGAAAGGAATGAATGGCGGAGGGATTTAACGCGGTATGTTACTGCCGGATGGCTTCCAGCGCGGCTTCCAGTGTGAACCAGTTAATGCCCTGTTCTGCGTCGTGATGGCTGGCAGCATGGCGTAATGCCGCTCTGGCCTCTTCTGTGGTAACAGCGTCATCCACATTACGTACATCGTCTTCGTACCAGAGTGAACATAAGACGACCTCGTCGTGCTGATGCTGTTGCAGCCGTTCAATAACCTCGCTGATTTTACAGGCATGCGTCATGGCGATTAGCCTCCGGATTGTGCTACAGGTGGTGTTGGGTAAATCGCTATATAGATGTACCCGTGCGAACCGAGGGAGTCGGCCTCACAGGTCAGTCCTTTTGCATAAAGCGTAACGCTGTGCGAGTGGCGGGGACTGAGTTCACCGCTGGTGAGCATCAGTTCCAGTTGCTTCAACAGCAGTGGAAATGCCTGGTCCAGATGGCGTAAGTCGGCGTCGCTGAACGTCCCGGTAATACTGGCGCGGTCGGCCAGGTAATGCAGGCGATTGCCCTCCTGCACCAGCCGTGCGCCCAGGCACGGGGTCACGCTGCGTTGCAGACCCCACCAGGGTTCACTGATATCATGGGGTGCTGCCGGTGTTTGATTCGACAAAGTGGGTTATCCTTAAAGTTAAGTTAATTCAGGGTAACGCTGCGCAATACGACATACGGCCCGTTGCGGTCCTGGCGGCGCTCCGCGAAGACCGCGAGCACGCCGCTGATATCCTGTACCTCCCGGCCGGCATAGTGGCAGACGCTGCCGCTCCATTTGTACTTTCCGCTACAGAAGCGAAACAGGCGGGACTGCGGGTGCTGGCGGTATATCGCCATCGCCTGGCGTTTGCTGATAATCTTCATCGCTGTTTATCTCATTAAAGCCAGCCGCGCTCAGAAAACGAGACGATATCCATACCCCCCACCACCAGGTGGTCCGGTAGGCGAATACCGACCAGCTCCAGGGCCTGTTTCAGGCGTTCTGTTATTCGTCTGTCGGCCTGACTGGGCTCAGCCTCTCCGGACGGATGATTGTGCGCGAGTATCGCTGCGGCAGCGTTGTGGTGAAGCCCGGCCTTCACGACCTCCCGTGGATGGACGGTGATGCTGTTGATGGTGCCGATAAACAGCGTATCGCAGGCGATGAGGCGGTGCTGGTTGTCCAGCCACAGCACCATCAGCGACTCCCTCTCCTGCGCGGCGAGATGCAGGCGCAGCCAGTCGCGCACGGCATTGCTGGACGTAAATGACGCGCCGGGTTCACGGAGCTGCCCTTCCAGCAGGGTTAAGGCTTCCCTGACCGTCAGCTGGCCGGCAGGGGGTAATTCACGGGCAAACAGCGGTAACTGTTGTTCCATGGCGGCATACCTCAGTCGATGATGTGCATAATGGCGCTGCGTTCAGGGTGGGTCAGGGCGTAGTCCCGCAGTCGGTAATAGTGCGCGGTCATGGCCTCGCTGCCGGTGCGGCAGGCATGGTGGCTGTAGGCCATGAGGCAGACGGCAATGCCTGCGGCTTCGGCGCTCATCTCTGCGTCGTTGCCGTTCATCGCGTTGAAGAGCGACCAGGGTTCACTGCTGTCACCGTCAGCTTCCGGGGCCATAAATGCCCCGCCGTTGCTCAGCGTGTAAAACTGCCAGATACCCCCGCTGTAGTCTGCACAGAAGCGGTCCATCCAGGCGAAGACAGCTGGCTCAAGGATTATCCACTGCGGGATGCTGCCGAAGTGCTGCGGCCAGAAGCCGATGCGCTGTTCGTCCTGTACGAGAGTGGCGGTCAGCTCTGGTTCAGGACCGGCACCGGCAGGTTGTGACTGTAACGGGAGGGTATCGTTAAGGTTAATAATGTCGGACATGTGACTTTTTCCTTGTTTATTTATCGGGTTGGGGATGCTGGTTAAGCCGGAGTGACGGGCAGGACTGCGCATAGCCGTCCTCATCACAGCGTGACGGCCAGTGACCCTCCGGGAGGCTTAAGCGGCAGAGACTGAGTTCACCGGGACGATAAAGCAGGTGTGAGCACCAGGCGCACAGGTCGTCATCGGAGATGGAGCGGCTGCAGGGATTGTTTTCCAGAGCGGTCGGATTAAGGGGGGCCTGGCGGGCGTTATCAGGCAGCGGTGGCATCAGCTCAGCGCCTGCTGCAGTTCTTCTGCCATTACCCAGAGCGCCCGGTTGAGCTTAACGTCGCCGTCTATGCCTCTGACCGCGCGGGTATGGCTGCGTTTGCCTTTGGCAGTACGTCCTGGCAGACCACCTTTCAGCAGGTTCTCCTGGCAACGATTGAAAACTGACCACAGGTCGTCCTGACGGTCTTCATACCTGCGGGGCGTCAGTATCTGCGCGGCGGTCACCGGCTGATGTTCTTCGCCAAAACGGTACGTCAGTGCGGCGTTCGCCAGCGCGTGTTGTGCAGGTGGGGGTAACAGCAGCGACTGCATAGCCTCTCGTTTCTCCTCCACCCGGTCAAAAATGCCGAGTACTTCGTAAGCGCCTTCAATCACTTTCCCGACGATGTCGCCGCGGTGGGGCACGCGAATTTCGCCAAACGACTGGCCGCAGACCAGGCTGTTGGTGCACACGCTTCTGAAGATGCCCGGAAGTAACTGAAAACTGGATTCGCCTCCGTGCGAATTAAGAATAATGATTTCAGGCACATGCTGACCGTTTATCTGACCGGCCCGACGCAGGCGGAGCAGGTGTTTTGTATGCTCCCGACGATTAGGGTCACGAACCCGTGACTGACAGGCAAAGAACGGCTGAAACCCTTCGCGCTGCAGGTTCTCCAGCAGGGTGATGGTGGGAATAAACGTATATCTTTCACTTCTGGAAGCATGTTTGTCCTCTCCGAAGACGCTGGGGACGTGGTGCATCAGCTCTTCGCGGGTTAACGGACGGTCACGGCGTATCTGGTTAATGTGACCAAAACGGCTGGCTAAGCGCATCTGTGGGCTCCTTATTGCTGGCATGAGAGAGCGGGCCGTCCCCCGCAGAGGACGGTCCCGGTTTTAAAGCGTGAGGATATGACGGCCGGGCTTACGGCAGCCCGGGGGCCGGCGTGTGCAGGAAGGTGTCAAAGGCCAGGTGGCCGATGGTGCGGGTGGAGACCGCATCCACGGTGCCGCTGACCACCCCGCCCGCCAGCGGGAGCAGGCGCACCAGCTGGCCGCCGGTGCTCATCCCGGTGCGGGCGAGCATGAGCACCAGGGTTTTCTCCGCAACCCGGCAGGTCAGGACGGGCGTCCACTGCTCCGCCATCTTCATCACCATGTCCTGGAGCAGGGCTTTTGCGGCGTTGCCGCACAGGCAGAGCCCGCAGAGGGCGCGGATACGCTCGTCGGAGAGGCGGTGTCCGCCAAGGCAGGCGAGGGCGGCAACCAGCCGGGTCTGGATAAAGAGCACGCTGGTGATATTGAGGGGCAGGGTGAGCGGAAGGGCGGCCAGGCCCCTGCGCCGGAGAGAAAGCCGCTGCTGCCGGCCTTGATGCTCTCCCAGCGAATCATGTTGCGGGCGGCAAGGGCTGCATCGCCGCCGGCGTCGTCAAGGTAGCGCTCAGCGAGGGTGGCGGCAGACTCAATGCCGGCGATGCCGCTGACGGCGCGGTCATAGAGCCAGCCCATAACGGCCTGCAGGCCTCGTGGCGTGTCGGGGGACGGTTCGCTGAGCGCATCGTCGTGGCAGGTATCGTATTCGTCGGGTGGGGCGTCACGGTACATAAAACCTCCGGGGTAGGATAAAAGAAAGCCGGCTCCGCTGTGACGCGGAACCGGCCGGTGTGCCCTTCAGGGGGCATAAGACGACGTGCCATGCTCCCCGGGGGAAGCATGGACGTTGCTGATGTGAAGCGGTGAAACGCGGCGCAGTACGCTGACAGTCAGCGCAAAGCTGGGCAGGGAAGAAATAAAGTCGTCGTCTGTCGTCAGACGGATAATTTCTTCCCGGTGCGTGTAACCCTCTCCGCTCAGCGAGACCGCATGATGGTTGTCAGGTCAAACACGCAAAGGCTGCCCGAATGGCAGGCCACCAGATACCAGGCTTCTCCTGAGTGGATAAGTCGGTAAGGCTCAAGTCCGCTGTACTCTCTCCCGTCAGCCTGAAGGGAAATACAACGCTGACCGCTGATGGCTTGTGCCAGTGAGCAGAAAAACGTGGATAAGGCATCGTGTGATTTAAGCGGTGCATGCCCGATGATGCAGGGCGGGATGCCCGATTCTGCCGTCAGAAGCTGCAACAGGTGCCGGTTATGACCGGGAAGGAGCTTCGCTATACCGGTGTTACGGATAAAGGAAAATACCCTGTGTAAATTATCCCTGAGCGGATTTGTCCGCAAACGGTAGCAGCGGCCATCGTGCTGAATATCAAGATGGAGCAGACGCTGCTGAATGTCGCGCTGGAGGGGCGGAGTGAGACGCCAAACTCTTCACTCAGAGGTCTGAGGGCGAGCGATTCGCCCGCCATCAGGCGACTGATGATAACGGAAAGCCTGAGCGCCAGGCGGTCATGACGGGTTTCCTGTTCTTTCATAAAGGCTGTCCCGGTACGGTCACTAAAGAAGGGGATTTCATTTTTCGTGTCGCCTCAGGGGCGGGGGGGAGCCTGGGTATGAGTGCCTCCTGTGATAGCGATGCAGGAAGCGGTTCTTCCTGCTCTTCACATGAGTAATATGGGCGTGAGATTTTCTGGAATGGTGTTACGACCAGACGAATGCGTACCGTACCGGTCGCGACATATCAATACTGGCGCGCGGAGCGGAAGAAAAAGAGAGGGATTTTGCAGGCAACGTGCTGAAACGCAGACGTGTTCAGAGCGTTGTCGTTGAAGAGAACAACGTGACCCGCGTGCTTATTGTCAATATTGTTGTTTTTGAGCCGGGGGCGAGTTATGAGCATTCGTCGGCGGAGCCAGGACGGGTTCGCAGTCAGAAACGGCCTGAAGGTGTGCCCCCGTCCTGACTTTATACCCTTCTCAATTTTGTTAACAAAAAGTCTCTTTTGGTTACCGCAGGTTATACATCCTCGTTGCATTAAATGCGTGTTAAATTCAAACATCACTTAAGGCTAAAGCCGCTTACTGTCTGCTTTTTCCGGCCATTTCTTCCCCTGTGTGCTCTGTAAGCCTTTCATTTATTTGAAAGGATTTGGCGATCAATTGCCTGTTATTGATTTGCTATATCGATAGATAAAAACGATCAATAATTGCTAATTGATCGTTAAAATAGATCAGTATATGCTGCACAGTACTGGCAATAGCGATGTAGTGCGAAGCAAAAATCATCACTGACAGAGTTATCTGTCAGGTCAATGACGTTGATAGTGTGTTCTTTCTTGACTCACGCGTAAGGTGCGCAGCAGAAAAGCTAATGCACTTGATGAAAGACGCGATGGGTTCGTTTAATGAGTGATTGAAAATCAATTCTGATAAGGGCTTAAATATGGTTATGCCGATCCCACCACGAACCGTTTCGTGTAAACAATGCGGCTGGAAGAAAAACATTCCGCAAACTTCCGATTGCTTGCAAGAAGGACTTACCGCTTTTGAAGCATGCCTGAAATGTGGTAATTCAGATTTAGACGTCAAATACAACACAAAAGAGAGTGCTGTGCTGAATGTGTTATTACGTTTGTTACCATGGAAATAAT
The DNA here is from genome assembly GCF_013337145.1 of Enterobacter sp. JMULE2. Taxonomy (NCBI): domain Bacteria; kingdom Pseudomonadati; phylum Pseudomonadota; class Gammaproteobacteria; order Enterobacterales; family Enterobacteriaceae; genus Enterobacter; species Enterobacter sp. JMULE2. Next base: position 3,087 of record NZ_SGWD01000011.1, on the reverse strand, counting down.
TTTAAAAATTAATTATGTAAATAAGTACAGGAATGAATAAACTTTTTAAGACGGAAGATAATTATGGATGCTGGTGTTTTTACCCCTGAAAAGGTATATCAAAAAATATCACTGGAGGTTGATCGCATTCTGAAAAGACTGACATCGACTACAGATGATACAAAGCTCCAGAAAGCCTGTGAGCTTTTACGTAGCAAGGTTGATGAGTTGCGTCAGCAACTGAATTTCGATATTGAAAGCCTTCAGAAGAACACGGAGTGGGATACATTCACGATTGCCTTTTATGGCGAAACCAATGCCGGAAAATCAACTATTATCGAAACCCTGCGTATTTTGCTCAGGGAGCCCGGTAAGCTCTCCCGCCAGCAGGCGTTTCGTGAATTTCAGTCGCAGCATCGGCTTACTGAAAACGATATCAACAAGCTGCAAAACGCCATTAGCGAAAAAGAAAAACGTTGCTGTGAACTCGTTCATGCAATTGATGCCATAAATATTGAATATCTGAATCGTGAAAAGGCCTTTCAGACACAGATAGAATCTATCACCGCACTTATTTTCACACAGCGCCAGAAATTTTCACTGTGGCGTAAATTCATCAATTTGTGGATAAAAACTGCCGGGCAAAAAGAGAAAGAGCGACTTCATAGCCTGAAAGAAGCGCTGGCATACGAAAAGAGCGAAACGCTTAAACCCATGCTAAGGGAAAAAGCAGACTGCAATTCTGACATCGATGCACTGCGACAAATGCAGGCTAAACAGAAGAGTAAACTGGACGAACTGTCATTGATGGCTGATGGAGAAATCATCGGCTCAGGCATGTCCGATTTTACTATGAATACGACCCTGTACTCTTTCAAAGCAGATGGCCAGCGTTTTGCACTTCTTGATGTGCCTGGAATTGAAGGAAAGGAGAGTAAAGTTCTGGAGCAAATAGAAAGTGCGGTCGAAAAAGCTCATGCTGTTTTCTACGTTACCAGCAAGCCGACAGCACCACAAAAAGGTGATGACACAACACCAGGAACGCTTGATAAAATAAAAAAACATCTGAATGCGCAAACAGAAGTCTGGACGCTGTTTAACAAGCGCCTTACTAATCCGCAGCAGCTAACCCGTCCTGCTCTTATCAGCGAAGATGAGCAGCTCAGTCTGGATGATCTTAATAAAAAGATGAGCGAGCAACTGGGGGATAATTATTGCAGTACCTGGTCAGTGAGCGCGATGCCAGCATTTTTGAGCGTGGCTGAACATTTGCTTCCTGGTTCAGAAAACGCCAAAAAGCGTGACAAGTTATTAGAAAAACTAGATCGCGATACGATTCTGGAAAAAACAGGCTTGAAGGGATTTCTGTCTTTATTGACCAGGCAGCTGGTGTCAGACAGCAAAGCCAAAATCACGCGATCAAATTTTAATAAAGCACGTACAACGCTTGACAATGTTACGTCCGGTCTGAGTGAGGCACAACATAATTTTGACAGAGTTGTTAATGAATTACAAAAAAATACCTGCAATGTTAACAAAACGCTTGATAATGCCCTTGCTTCCTTAAAAATACGCCTTCACAACCAGAGTGAAGATGTGATTAATTTTTTTAGCAAGAGTGTTCGTGAGGGAGTTTACGAAAAAATAAATGGCGACATTAGCAATGAAGGTTTTAAAAATGAGTTGGAAATACTCATTAAAGATTGCCTCTGTAAGACAGAGAATAACCTCCGTGATACCTTTAAAACGGAGTTTGAAAAATTCAATGACGAGATGGGAGATATTGTAGAACGCTTCCAGAAATATTCGCTTGATATTGTTCAGAGTTACTCAAAACTGCAGGGGTATAAGATAAACAGGCAGTTTGATTTGAATGTAGATATCGATAATGGTGTTAGAGTAACCAGCCTGATCGCTACCCTGACTGGTGGCGCGCTGCTATTCTGGAATCCTGCAGGCTGGATTGTGCTTGCACCTGCTTTAGCAGGTATGGTGTTTTCTTTTTATAAAGCTGTACGCGGCTTTTTCAGCTCTGATTACAAAAAATCGCAGCAAAGAAAATCCGCAGATGACAATATTAAAAAGGTTGCAAATAATATTAAAGAAATGATTGAAGGCATTATCCATAAGGTTTTCCCGGAGTTCGAAGAAAAAATTAATGAAATCAAGAAAAATCTTGAAGAGCCATTCCATCAGGCCTCCGATGATAATCACATTCTGATTAATGCAATCGCCAGTTTACAACATCTTTCACTCGTCATTGATGCTTCAGGAGATAAATAATGGAACATACACTGGATATATTTAAATCTCAGAAATCAAAAAACATTGAAACTCTTAATAATCTTAAGGTTTTTTTACAGCAGGGTAAAGAATTGGGTATCGAAATAGAACCCTATTTGCTTCACAAATTAGAAATTGCGCAAGAAAGTGCAGCCAATGGAAAACTGCATATCGCATTAATTGGCGGTTTTTCGGAGGGTAAAACGTCTATTGCGGCTGCCTGGATGGAGAAACTCGACAAGACGACCATGAACATCAGCCATCAGGAGTCGTCCAGTGAGGTGAAAATTTACAATGTGGGCTCGGACTTTGTCCTGATTGATACACCAGGGCTTTTCGGTTTTAAAGAACAGTTTGATGAGGAAACCCGTTCTGTTGAAAAATATAAAGACATGACGAAGAAGTACGTCAGCGAAGCGCACCTTATTCTGTATGTCATGAACTCAACCAATCCCATCAAAGAGAGCCATAAACAAGATCTTGAATGGATGTTTCGTACCCTGAATTTGCTCGATCGAACTGTATTTGTACTGAGTCGTTTTGATGAAGTCGCAGATGTGGAAGATGAGGAGGATTACCAGTCCAGTTACCGGGTAAAGCGCCATAATGTAGTCTCGCGTCTGCATGACTTGATCGACCTTACTCCACAGGAGCGTGACGCTCTCAGCATTGTTGCTGTCGCAGCCAATCCATTCGATATGGGAACGGAATACTGGCTGCAAAATCCGGAGAAATTCCGCACCCTGTCTCACATCCACACTCTGCAGGCGGCGACCAGCCAAAAGATTGCAGCCGGTGGCGGGCTGCATGCATTGTGCGAAGAGA
>NZ_SGWD01000021.1:0-15160 GCF_013337145.1 Enterobacter sp. JMULE2 | reverse complement strand
AAAACTTTTGCACCTACCGAGTCACCAATTTGCTGCGCATCCGCACCAGGCTGCGTAATGACGGTCACGCTCAGGTTATTACTTTGCTGCAGTGGAGGAGCGCGAGGCCTGGGAGGGCTGCTTACCTCAAGCAACGAAATGAGTTTGCTATCCTGGGACTCATAGCGCCCCGAAAGATCGTAATTTGAATACGACGTCCCAGGAGCTGTCTGACGCGCACGCTCCTTATCATCCTGGCTGGTGCGCCAGCGTTCGACTTCTGAATTAACAAATTCATCGAGTTTTTGCCGATCGTCAGCGTTGAGCATTGACGAATCCGGGTTTAGTTCCCCCCATTGCTCGGTCGCCCTGCGCTTGACCTCACCTTCACTTTTTGCGCCAGAAATCTCAGTTTCATAATCAGCAAAGTATTTATTAATAAAGCGGGCCAGCACTTCCAGCCCCCTCCACAGCGATTTCAGGACCGGCTGAAGGCTGTTTGTCCAGAAGTCGCTAATGCCACTCCCGAACGTCATCAGCCTGCTGACCAGGAGTTCCCTGCCGCCGTTTGCAAACCACCCCGAGAAATCATCGGCATATTTGGTGATGGAGGGAGCGAGCTCGCCAGCCAGCGTGCCCAGTACGCTCTGGGCTGCCGTTGAGACGGACACCCACAGATTTGACAGCGCAAACTGCCCTTTCGCCGCCGCCTCGTCTGAGTCTTCTGTCGTCAGAATGTAACGCTTCTGAACCGCCATCAGTTCTTCATATTTTTTGCCGGACATCCTCATCCAGGCGGCAATTTTGTTGGCTTCACCGCCCATGATCATATCAACGGCAGAGCGGGCCGACTGCTCATCATTCATTTTCAGGGCGCGGTTGAGGACGGTTGCCATCTGGTCTTCGTTGCTTTTCCCCTTCAGGTCTGACAGATTAAGCCCCATCATTTTCAGACCGTCCGTTACCGACGACTGTTCGCCCAGCGATTTTATTTCCCCCACCTTGTTTGCCAGCTCTTGTGCGAGGTCGCCAAGATTCTCGCCGCTGAGCCCCATTTGTTTTCCAATACCGTCCCAGGCGCGGAAGGTGTTAGTGCTGACACCGTAAGAGCGCGCCATCCCCCTCTGTTCTGCCGTATGGGCATTAAGCGCCAGCGCGCCGCTGCCCGCCGCGATAATGCCTCCCAGCCCCATCGCGCCACCGGTAAGCGCCGCTTTCCCGGTCCATAAGCCGCCCTTAAGCGTGGCGGCTCCGGCTCCGCGCATGCGCATCGAAAGATTAAGTCTGCTCTGCTCCCGCTCGGTTTCGCGGATCTGCTCCGTAAGCCTGGCGTACCGGTTTCGGAGTTTTTCGACTGACTGGCCCGCCATGACACCCGCTGCGATTTGCTTCACCAGCTCCTGCTGCTGACGCGTCAGATCGGCGGTTCGTCGCTCGGTACCTTTCAGCGACGCATCCAGGGTCTTTGTTGAACGCGTAAAGCTCTGGCTGACAACGCCGCCAAAGGTAATGGTCGATTTAAGCGAACTGGATATGACACTCATGATTCTTTGTCCGTGAGTTCAAGGAAATTTATTAACACCCGGAAAGGCAGGTTCAGGATGCTGTCCACATTCCAGCCGGGGATGCGTAGCGATAGCAGCACTATTCCCCGCTGAATATCCCGCTCGCCAGGTGCCGAGTCATCGCGGCCTCCCGCATCTCCGCGCGCATTGATGCCAGTGCCTTCCTGGCTTCGGCGCGTTCGGACGGAGGTGCCGTAAAAACGATGAACTGATCCTCCAGCTGTCGATAATCGGCGGTCGTCAGATTTTTGATGATGTCAGGATGGACTTCGCACAGCCCGGCAATCATGTCAGCCTCGTTCTCTTCTGGCGTGCCTTTGAGATAGCTCTGGCGGATCCGGTCAAATACTTTCGGCTCGCGCATAGACAGCTGCGTTATCTCATTGCCTGCGGCGTCTTTGATGGGGGTGTACAGCGTTATGGTGACAGTCTCAACAGGGTAGGTCATGTTTTCTCCGGGATAAAAAAAGGGCGCCGCAGCGCCCGTGATGTTCAGGTTTTCAGGTCAGGATCAGCTTCGGCCCATAACCCATTTATTAATATCGCCAAACGGCTCCACGCCATTAACGCGGCGGATCCCCTGCAGGGGCTCAATGTAAATCAGCTCTTTTTGATTGAATGTGCGCTTGTAGACATCAGGACGGAGGGTGATGGTCACACCACACTTCGCGCGCTCGGACTCCGTGCGCGCATCTGACTCGTAGCGGGTGATCAGGCCGCTCATTTCGTCGGTCAGAAATTCATTGCCATTCCCGCCAATATACCCCTCACGCACCGCAAAACGCGGGCGGCCACCGGCCTGAAAACCAAAAAGTGCCAGCACGCGCTCATCCACCCCTTTCAGCTTCATGGTGACAGACAGCGCCTCCATACCGTCATCAAGGATGGTCGGTATGTCCATGTGACCCGCCCTGAATTCCGATTCGATTACAGCCAGCGCCGGCGGGGTGTATTCCATCGCAGCGGGAATATGGGAGCCGTTAACCCAGAGCGCCCAGCTTTTTAAGTAATTATTGCCCACCAAAGGCCTCCTCGGCATATTCAGTATTCACATGAACGCGGCAGGTGATGCGCTCTGCCGGCGATTTGAAGCCATAGTCGTAGTCGATATAGAGATGACCGGCGGCAAGCGTTGCCTCTGTGTTCAGCTCGGGATCGAGCCAGGCTTCACCGCCATGAATGGCACCCAGCGCTTTTTGTTCGCGCAGATAACTGTTTACTGACTCGACCGCATCCCGCGCCAGCATGATATCCAGTGGCGCATCCACGTAGGGGAAGAGGCCAACCTGAATCGACGCGCGCAGCACATCATCCGTGCGCACCGCAGATTCGAACCAGCGAAGGGGATCGTTGCTGCAGTTGCGGTTTCCCCAGTGGCGGAAGCCACCATACTGGATGATGGTGCTGACATTATTCATGTTCAGCTGGTTCGCCACGCTGTTTTCATCCCCGACAGACCACTGTCCGGCTGTTCAACGCCGGAGAACCCCTTAACCACCTGATTCGATTTAGACCACCAGTACCCCAGCTCGCTGTCAATCCGAGCGCGCAGACCCGCAGCAAATGCCGAATAGGGTCGATAAACCATCTGACCGCTACCGTCGGTTGTCAGCACGCGCGGACGCAAAATCTCCACACGCTCGCCGTACATAGAACGACGTGCAACAACTTCCTGTGGCGTTGCCATCGAAGGGCTGTCGAGATAAGCGACCCCCTTCATTCTTTCAGCAATTGCTTCAAGTGCCTTTCCAACACCATCATCTTCAGAAAAGTCAGGGGCGATGAACACCCGGGGCTGATTTCCCGTCTTTGTCTGGGCAAGCAAAAATCCCTGCATCCCGCTGATGATATTGCCGATAACCGTCTCCCCGGCCTTTACCGTCGGGGCATCGCTGACGCGGATACCGACAATCAGCGCACCGGTCTGACTCAGGATCTCAGTCACCGCCGTTTTTAATGTTCCGCCCTCACCCAGTCGGGCAGCATGCGCCTCACTCCCTGCAATAACCCAGGGTGTGTTCACAGGGAAAGGCTCATCCTGCCCCCCGGTGAAAGACTGACGGGTAAAAGGCTCCACCACGCCGTTTCCGGCATTTCCGTTAAGTCGTGCTGCGATACCAGTACCGGACTGACTGATAGCCTCAACCACGGCAGCCGCCGTTGAGGTCACTTCGCCCCGCTCGTCCACTGCCAGCGTGATGACCAGCACCCCCTTATCCAGCGCAACAGTAATCGCACTGCCCGCCTCAGCTCCCGCCACTGCTTCCACGCTCAGGGCGTTCCCTGCACGCCCGGGGTAATTTTCACCCGCCGTCAGCGTAAAGGCATTATCCAGTAGCGCAGACCCGAGGTTTACAGAAGCAGGCGTTGCCCCCTCAGCATCCGGCGCGGTGCCGATAAGCCCGATAATCGCCGTGGATACTGTCGTAATGCTTCGCAGCCCGCCGCCGGCGGACACCATATCTATTCCGTGCAAGCCACCCATCTGGCCTCCTGATTTAAGATGAAAAAAAACCCGCCGAAGCGGGTCATACTGGAACTGGCGGCCACTCGACATCCGGAGCCAGGGACGTATCAACCCGGCTCAGCAGGACGGTGTAAACCTCCCACTGCTCAAGCATCTGTTTTTCGGATTCTGTGGCAATAGCGTATTTCACCGCACGCTGCAGGGGCGCAATAATCGCTTCAGCATCCCGCATTAATCGGGCTTTTAGCTTTTCAGCCTCGTCAACATAATCAGGCTCAGGCAGAGCAACGGCAGCCCATTCCATGGCTTTATTTTTGATGTTGTAATGCGGCGTCATTCCGTGAGGCGATACCATGAAAGACTGATACTCCTCCTCCGTTATCTCAAAGAGGTCTGGCGGCAGAGGAATCTCATTATCACGATAGGCAATCACCGTCTCTTCGACGTAAAAGCTGCTCTCTGAATTACTGAAATACTTTTTCATTTTAATAACCTGAAACGATTAGCGAGAACGTGCCATTGCAGTTGTGGGTATTGATAGTCACCTGGTTTTTACCGACTGGCGTGCACAAATAATAGGAGTCCTGGTCTTGCCCCCCGGTACCGTAGAAGCTTGCCCCAACCCCCAGAATTCCGTTAGGGAAGGATGTTGGCAGTGTTACCGTCACTGTGGAGTTATTACCGACTACAATACTCCTGACCGCCTGCATAAACACAACGCCGTTTGCATGCGTGTAGTAGGCGTTGTTGGTCCCGGTCGTTGTCTTTCCGCCGCCGTAACGCGCGTCGGATTCTGTTTTGGTGTAAGAATCGCCAACTTTCGCCAGCTCTACGGCAACATTGCTGGCCGTATGGCGCATGTACGGCCGCGCTGCATCCCCTGACGCAAAACCGCCGATATGGCAGCCGTCGCGCTGAATGCAGTTAACATCATCAGGCGCTGGATTGTTGCTGGGCCCGTACATTTCCGCCCATTCAGACCACGGACCCGAACCAGTCCAGTTGCTCGTTAATCCGCGAATGAATTTCCGACGACTACTGTAGGAGGTATATTCCTGCTGGCAGCCGTAAGCACTCGGGGATACCAGTAAAGAACCCGCTTCATTTATCGGGTAATGGTTGGCCGTGGTTGCATTCGCCGTAAGCTGCTGCTGATAAAGGCCAGCATCAGTCTGCGCCCCCATGGTGTTTAAGTCGACGCTGAGATTTGTCAGTTGCAGTCGCAGAGCGCCAACATTCGAAGCGCTCGGCGGGTGGCGGTCGGAAAAGACTCTGGCCCATTTTTTACGCCCCGCCATGCCCTGATCGAGCGTGTCAAACCACAGCCCGTCATCAGCCCACACCAGACCAAATACCCTGTTTGGCGTCTGTGATGCTTTGACTGCTATGACGGCGTAATCCTCACCGTCCACGAGTTCCGTCGGCATTCCGTAGCCGTACCCCTGGTTGTTAAATCCACCTCTATGGGCATAAAATCCCGTATACGTGGCCATGCTCTCAAGGGTGTTTCCCCCTTCTGTCGGTGAGCCTGGTAGTGGGGTGTAGTTGCCAATCCCATACGCCCCGTGCGGCAAGAGTTTGCCGGAGAGGTATCCCCAGTCTTTCGTTGCTGCCGTACCGCATCCGATGTTTTCGCGCAGTTCCTGCTGGGCGGCGGCACCCTCATCCTGAACCTCCTGGAGCCTGAGGCTTCGACGATAATAACGTTTATCGCCGTTTTCCTGCGTAAGAATGGCAATGCTGGGGTCCACAACCAGAGTGACGCTCTGCGCGTGAACCAGTGGCATCACAAACTTAACAATCAGCTCCTTTATCACGCTGTCACTCTGCCCAGGGAGGTAGGTATCAGGATAAGCGCCATACGCAATCAGCGTGCCGCTTTCGCTTTCCAGCCCGAACTCACGCACCACTCTGCCAGGGTAATCCGCACAGGGGATGATCGCCATCCCACCAATCATGCCGTCAATCGTCTCGCCTGCAGAAAGCGGGACTTCGCCGAAGCGTCCAGCCAGAGCGGTGGCTGAGGGACTCACAACCACCGGGTTGCCGCCGCCATCGCCGAAAGCCGCTGCAACAATGCTGACGACCTTCCCCGCCTGGTAGGCAGCCTCAATTTCATCCGCGCCGGCCTGCGTTAATATCAGTCCTGCTGTCACTGTGATCCTCCTGTTGTAAACGTCACGGTCTCGCTGGCAACGATATATCCCGCCAGAATTGCATCACCCGACACCTCTCCGCGAAAAGAGATGCTGAACCACGAGCGAAGATTTTTCGCCCGGAGCACCGCGTTTTTGAGGTCCTGATGATCCATCTGCGTGATGGGTCTGCCGTCCTGAATCACATCCAGACCGAAGGTATAGGGTTCGCCGCGTGGTGTCTGCTCAAACCACTCGGTAATATGTGTGCTGAACGGGCTGTCAGACAGCGACATTTCGACTGCCGCCGGTGTGCCGCGATGCCGGTGGATATACGCTGCGCGTTTAATCGCGTTACGCTTCTCCTGTTCCGTCCAGTCCGTGTTCCAGGTATCAACGCCGTATTCCCACGCCAGCCAGGGAAGCAGCTCCGCCGGGCAGGAGTCAGGGTTCTTCGCATCGCGTACCGGGACGGGAACGCCGGTAATGCGCCCGGCATGCGCAAGCTCAAGAGCGCGCTCCGGTGAAGAGGCATTAGGCGGCAGAATGGAGCGAATGTCAGTCGCCATTGAAGATCACCTTATTAAGCTCAATCCCGCGGCACCAGGGGGCCTCACCCATGTTGCAGAGAATGTCGTCCGGCGGCTCATGAATGACAACGCGCACGACACCCGGCTGATGCAGACTGCCGTCAATGCCGGAATGCGCCACCACGCCACCCACGCGGTGCACGCTCTCTGTGTACGTATCCAGCGCCTTTCTGGCTGTGTCCATCACGACATCGGCATCCAGCCCATAGGGAATGTACACATCGGCCACCACGCCGTAAGGCACGATGCCTGCAGATTGCGTCGTGACATAATCCGTGATGGGGCGCACTTCCTTTGAGTTAACCGCTGCATGCACTGCCGCTATCAGCTCAGACGAGGCCGTGCCGTCTCCGGTGCGCGAAAGTACGTAAATCAGTACCTGGCCCGGCATGCCATGCGTTTCCGGGCCGTAGGCCTCAACGTCCAGCACATCCCCATCAGCACCACTGGCAAAATATTTGTAGGCATCCCATGCTCCTGCCGTGCTCAGGCGAGACCAGGAAAGCTGTATGCGCTCGCGATATGCATCGTCACTTTCATATACTGCATCGACAGGGGGGATCGCATCAGGCTGGGCTGGCGCGGTTATCAGTCGCTCCACGTCAAAATTACCGCCAAGCTGGTCAAGGTCATCACCTTTGGAGCTGGCGAGCAAAACGGCGCGAATGGCCTCGTTGACGCGCTGGCGCAGCAGACTTTCGCGATTGCTGATGGCCTCCCCCTGAATATAGGCAGGGTCGGACTCCAGCAGGCCATCGTAAGCGGCGTCACCTGCAACAAGCGCGGCGATCCACTCCTGAAATATTTTCTCAGGGTCAATATTTTCAACAATGTCCGGCGGTGGAATGCGGGACAGATCAATCATTTTTGTGCTCACGTTATCCTGACTCCGCTAGTGCGAAATTGCGCGCCGCTTTCCAGGCTTCGCCCCTCGATCACAATCTCGATAAAACCGTTACCTGCGCCAGTCACATACACCCGCGTTACCCGAATTCTTGGCTCCCAGCGGTTCAGGGCGTCAGCGGTAGCGCGCCGAATACGGCCGACCAGGGCGGCATCAACAGGTGCATCCACCAGTTCAGGAAGTTCGCTTCCGTACTCGCGGCGCAAAACGCGGGTGCCGACAGGGGTGGTCAGAATATTCAGAATGGACTGACGTAGATGGTCGTTTCCCGACAGCGCTCGCCCCGTCCTGGCATTCATGCCTTTCATCGGATTTTTCCCATAAAAAAACCCGCCGGAAGGCGGGCTTGTGTGCATTACGTCAGCGTCACTTCATGGAGGTGAACGCAGTAAATAATTTTTCTGCTTTTGACTGTTCCCCAGTAGCCACTTCTCCACTACCGGGGCTATTTCCTCTTTCAATAACAGACCAGATGAGGGCGATAACCCACCCAAAAAACGTCCAGCCAAGCAGCAAATTAAGAATTATTATTGCCCATAAATCTTTATGTCCGCGTACTCCGGCTATGATTGAGGGAACAAAATAACCGGCAACTGAAATGACTGAAGCACCCAGTAAAAAAAACCATGACAGACTCAAAACAAAAAATATAAATTCGGTCATACCCATTCCAAAATGATCGCAAAAGGACACGTAACTTACGGTGGGGTAAATTATGTTGCTTGCCATAAAATGCGCTGACATTTGCAGACCTAAAACGCAGTTAATTACATTAGCTGGTTCGGCTTCCGGGTGACGCTGTCCGTTTCTTCATGGTCGTGCTCGTTGTACGTCTCACGCACCTCGCTCAGGCTGCCCTGACTGTCTGACAGCTCCGCCTGAGTCGAGATATTCCCTTCCGCCGCCAGCGTTTTTTCGCATGTCACCGCGTCTTTATGGGTGGTCTCATCCTCAAAAGTCACTTTTCCCTTAAAGACCCAGCCGTCCGGCGTCGCCGTCAGACTGACAGCACCATCAAGCAGGGATATACCGAACGCTTTTGTGTTGATGTCGTAGGTGAAGTACGTTCCGTCAGCATAACGGGTGGTGTGCACGCCAGGCTCACTAACCGGTGACGGGTTATCGTCATTGTGCAGACCGGGATAGACCACGCCGTTTCGCAAATCACCCGATTCACTGAACACCTGAACCGCCTCCCCCTTCACCGGCAGGCGCGCCTCGTTAACATCGCCCGCAGCGGGCATGTGACAGCGTAACCAGTCGGTCAGAAAATCGCCGATCTGCACACGGCAGCGCAGTGGTTTTGCCTGGACGGAGTGCACCACTCCGGAGGTAACCAGATTATTCAGCCTACGCTGCAGGTCGGCCAGGATAGCCTCACTCACGGCGCACCTCCGGCAGCAGGGCGAGGTAATCCTCCTCGTGCCCGCGACCAATGTCCGGTGCTTTGCCCAGCCACACCTGCTTCAGCGGCGCGCGGGCAATATCATGCGGATCGACACCAACGGGCAGCTGCACGCTGAAATCAATCCGCCACAGGTGATAGTCGTCCATTTCCGTGTCGAACTCGTCCACCTCAGCGCTCACGAAGACAGAGGGTTCAATATTAAGGCCGAACGTCTGACCGTCCACAAGGCAGGTCAGCTCATCGGCAAGATCGCGGGCATAAAGCTCTGGCGACATGCTTCCCGCAATGTCAAGGCTTCGGTTGACGGCAAGGTAGACGGAGCAGTCAGTATCAACATGAAGCTGATCGGTGCCCGCGTCCGCCCGGGACCACGCGTTAATTGCAAAATAAAGCGCCGGGGTCACCAGGGCCGTTTTTATCTCCGGGTATGCGCCGACATCTCGCTGCCAGGAGACCCCCTTAAGGTGTTCCAGGACGGCATTATGAAGATCAAACACTGCAACTCTGGCCATTAAATTCTCCTTCCTCTTCCGTCTGTTCTCAGGTTCGTGGCCACGCGATACTTAATCTCATGCTCATACTGCTTCATGAAATAAGAAGGCATCTCGCGGATCAAATCGGAAATGACATCCCTTTCCATCGGCTCCTGGATGTCTATCGTCGCCTCACGGGTGCGGTATTTCCCGCGCACAAAAATGGTTCGCCTGCCGGCATAAGGCCGGGTCACATAACCATCCTCAAAGGCGGTATCGGGCAGGCTCATTCCGTCAGGTGAGAACACGGGCGCAGCGCTGCCTTTACGCCGCTTAATGAAGCGACCCGTTTTTTTATCCCGCCGGGCGTGGCGCTTTCCTCTCTTGCCGGTTATCTTCCCTTTCAGGTCGCTGACAGGCATGGCGTTCAGGCCAAACCAGAACTTCAGGGCGTCAGGATCGCCCGCAGCCGCCTTCCTTCGGTAATACCCCATGCGCTTTCGCAGGGTGTCGAGCTTTCTGACCTTGATACCCTCTCCGGCCATTCTGGCGGAGCGGGTTTTAAGCCACGTCGCCGTGCGGCCAAGCGCGCGTCCATACGCCTGTAGCATCTGCTTTTCAGTGGCCTTCAGATAAACAGCGAGATTGGATATATTGCCGAGGTCAATTAAAGGCTTATTTTCTGAGGTCATGGCGTGCGTCCCTCGCGCAGGGGGGCCGGATCACCGGGCTGACCACGCGCAAGCGTAACAGTGCACGTGCCGGTATCATCAGGCCCTACTTTCACCACCCAGAAAGGTTCACCGGCAACGCTTACCGCATCGCGCTTTTTAAGTCCGGCTATAAGCGCTGTTTTAACAAATAGCGTGGGGGCGACATCTTCAATTGTCGCCGCACCACCGGGCAGGGAGGAATCAGCGGCGGGATTGTCAAAGACCGCACGAGCGGGCACTTGCTGGCCCCGGATAGTGAGCAGGACATTCCGCCCCATAGTCTCCAGAATGATATCATCCGCGCCGTGCAGTACCTCATCAAAGATATTGTCGAAGTCCATGCATACCCGCCTGTTTTATCAGCCTATTTTTACTCGACACTCTGTGTCGGCCGGATTAACTGACACCCAGGCAACACCGGCTTCCGGGTAGGATGTCCCCGCCTCCTCATCACCGGGAATGTTAGTGATGAGACCTGTGTCAGGGATCAGATAGAGTTTGTCACCACGCTGCCAGGTATCTGCGCCGTTTTTAGCGAGAACCCAGACCCCATCCATATGGAGAATGCCCTCCATACCATCAGGAATATCGTTGTGCGCGACGCCCATAACCATGCCGACCGGAACAGGATCGCCCGAGCGCACATCAGCCCCGGTACTGTTTTCCCAGTCCATTGTTTTACCGTCTTCGTAGTAATTTTTAGCCATAACCTTTCTCGCAAAAAAAAGGGGCATAAGCCCCGGTGGATTATTTCCCTGTGGATTTCAGGAGACCACGATAGTCCATTGGTGCCACACCGGCATCAATGCGCACTTTCATGGTCACACCGTCAACGGTAAAGCCGGAGGTGCTTTCTACCGTCGGCGCAGCATTACCGTCCAGGTAAGCCACCTCAATGGTGTCGCGACCTTTAGCGGCAGCCAGATACCAGGCGTCTTCGTCCGCATCATCAAGGCGCGGTTCAGCGACAATCGCCGCCATCCCTTTCACCGGATTTTTAATACCGGCATTATTGTCAGTACCGGGCACAGAGGTGGAGTTGATGATTTGATCCGCAAGAGCTTCCTGGATGGTTGGAACCAGCAGGAAGGCAGGAGAGATATTCAACGTGCGATCGCCTGATTTCTGACGCTTCATCTGCGAGCGAGCTGCAGCCAGATTCTCAACCGACAGCTCGCCGCTGACCAGGTTTTTACGGTCAGCACTGAACAGTGGCGAACCGTTAAATTCAGGATTGCCCGTCAGTACGGCATACACCAGATCGCCCACTGTCGCCTTCGCTGCACGGCCCATCGACTGCGGCAGGCGGGTGATGAATGTCATGTCATCGTTGATAATGCTCTGGCGGTCAATACTGAACAGCTCACCGTAAGTCGCCAGCGCGATCGATGCGCCAGTATCGCTGATGGTGGCATATTTATATTCCGCTCCGGCACGGACCTGTCGCAGGCTCGGGAAGGCCTCCAGACCGACACGGTGCCCCGGCTTAAAGTCCGGCAGCTCACCGGCACGCGTCCAGGTATCAAACGTTTCATCGGATTCGTCCCAGCCCTGCAGAGCCGATTTGTTCGCCACGTCCATCAGGATGAACGCAAAATCACTGCTGCTGTGGGTAAAAGCCATGCCGACAATACCCATGCGATCGAGGCTCGCAACACCGATATTGCGGTGCGTCAGCGACGCGCGCGCCAGCTCCATCAGAGACATTCCGTTAAACTGGTTATCCGACTGGCGTTCGGCCTGGCCCGCTCGTGCCATAATAACGTTACGTACAGAATCACCAACGATGTTGCCATTACCTGCATGAATATGCGCGAAACCGCCTGCCACTGACGTTGTGCCTTCAGCCAGTTTTGCCAGCAGTTTATGGCGGGCCGCCTGTTCATCGCAGAACTGATCTGCCACGCACGACGCCTGAAGCTCGGCAATGCCCGGGTGACCGGCAAACATGTCAAACACACTGCGAACCGCAGCACGACGATCGTTTTCCTGCGCCTGCAGTTGCTGACGCATCTGCGCGAACGCCGAAGTAAAGTCGAACTGCGGCGCAGAAGCCTGAGTCTGTGGATCCTGAGTAACAGGTTGCTGCGGCGCAGTAGTTTGTGGCGCGGAGCCACTCCCGCGTGGCCCAAAGAATTGTTTTGCTGCCTGTGGCATCTTTGAAAACTCCTTAATTACATTGTCGTTAATACACGCCGCCATCTGCATTTCAGGCAGCAGAACATCAGCAAAACCGTTGTCCACGGCTTCCGCGCCGGTCATCCAGGTTTCTTCTTTCATCAGGGATTCAACTTCCTCGCGGGATAGCCCGGTTTTCTGCGTATAGGCGTCAATCATGACCGCAGAATTTTTATCGAGGAGATCGGCGTAATCGCGCAGATCGCTCGCATCACCTACCAGTCCGCCATATGGGTTATGGATCATCATGAACGCGTTCGACGGCATGTGCACCGTAGCGCCGGGTAGCATGGCGATCACTGAGGCCATCGAGGCTGCCAGCCCGTCGATGAAGATATTGACGGCACCGGTCAGCCGCTTCAGGGTGTTGTAGATGGCAAAGCCATCCAGAACGCTGCCGCCGGGCGAGTGAATGCGGATATCGACCTGGGACGCATTAAAAAGGCCAGCTTCGCTGACCTCCCGTAAAAATCGGCTGGCTGAAATTCCCCAGCCACCAATTTGATCGTAAATATGAATTTCACCCGGCGATGCATTTGCGGCGGCACGGATTTCATACCAGTGATTATTCATCGTCTGGATCTGACTGCTTCCCATTGGGGCGATTAGCACCCTTTCCTGTTTCTTCATTCGGAGTTGCTCCTTTGTCATTTGCCGGGTCGGTATCAAATACGAGACCGTGCTGGCGATTGAAATCAATTTCACGCATACGCTGCGATTTGACCTGTCTCGGACTCAGGCCCCGGGCGCGAACCCACTCAGCTTCAGTTGCAGCGCCACCGCGAATTTGTGTATTCCACGCGTTTGCTTCTTTGGAAGGATCTATCCACGGCATAACCGGAGCCATATAAGTCGCATTGAAAAGTGAATCAGCATCAATATCGGGCGGGATCTTAATCCCGCTGACTAACAGCATCCTCAGCCATTCGCGATACATTGGCCTGGCTACCCGGGAAACAAACCACTCCTGCAGCACAGCATAACCCTCGAAACTCTCCACCAGTTCCTGGCGCTGTGCAGAGTAGGTGCCGTTGTAATCACGAGCTATTGACGAATAACCGGTGCGGGTTCCGGCTGCGGCCGCCCGCAGCTGTCCATTACGAAAGCCGAGCATGTTGGTATTGGGGCGGTTGGATTCAAGCATCCCCAGCTCTTCGCCGGGTGCGAGCCCGTCATAAATCGTACCGGCAGACATTTCGAAATGGCGGTATTTTTCATCCGGCTCGCTCCAGTCGCCTCCGTCGTCACCATAAACCGAGGCATCGCCGCGCTTGATGAAAAAACCCACAGATGCCGCAATACGGGCCGCAACACGCTCGCTGTCTTCATAACTTTTAATGAAAGACAATGAAATTATTTTGTTTTTTATCATCAGCTTACGAAGCACTCAATGCATTGGGCAAAGGATTTTTTATACACTCTTCAATACACAGAAAATGCCATAAACGCCCCTCGTCAGTCCTCTTCCTGTTGCTGATCGCTGTAATGCTCTTTCTCATTGCAGGGCATTTCTTCCGCGCAGGCCTCATACGTTTTTTCGGCCAAGGTGTACCGCAGATCGTCAATGGAATTCTGTACCATCTGCACGGCGCTCGGCGGTAATGCGCAGTCACGCTCCAGAATATCAGGGATAGTCTCCAGCACCTGTATTACAGCCTTTCTCATTGCCGAATACACAAAAACCACTTCATCCACGGGTACCAGTTGACGTTGTTCAGTCTCAAACTTGCGTTTCTCACGCTGCGCCTGCCAGTAAGATTTCTGTTCATGCGGTGCCATGGCCTCTACATTCAGCGGGTTTACATCGCCTGCAGGCACGCGAACCAGTTCGGCCATAACATCAGCCAGGCGGTATAGCGTTAAATTTGTCCCTCTTTCAGCTGGTCGCAAATTCCGTAGACGCTTGCCGATCGTTTGCCGGTGAACACCTGCCAGTTCTGCCAGTTCAGAGATATTGAGTCTGAGATTTTTTAACTCATGCTTCATTTTCACCCCAAAAAATACACTTTAATGAAATGTGTGATACACCACTCTAAATGAATTACACAGTGACACAGACTGTATTACACCAACCAAAAAAAACGGGTCTTTTTTGGCTTCCAGTGGTGAACAATAAATAAACGCCATCACCACTGAAAATAAATTTAGTTGAGATTAAACAACCAATTACAGCAGTGGTGACGCTGAAAAAAAATTCAAAAACTAGCCGTTCCCCGCGTGTTCCCGCCCCCCGGTTACTCAATATCGCCAGGAGTACCTTTAAAAAAGGCGGCACCATGGCCGCCAGATTGAAACACGGGAAAAGACCGACGTTATTTACCGTTAGCCTTTAGCAGGCCGCGGTAGTCCATTGCCGCCACACCTGCATCGATACGCACCTTGTAGGTCACGCCATCAATCGTGAAGCCGCTCGTGCTCTCCAGATACGGTGATGCGTTCCCGTCGAGATAGGCCACCTCAATGGTGTCAGCCCCTTTAGCGGCAGCCAGATACCAGGCATCTTCATCAACATCATCAAAACGCGGCTCAACAATGATGCTCAGGGTGTCTTTTACCGGGTTATGCACGCCGGCGTTATTCGTACCGGGTATCGAAATAGAACGGATAACCTGCTCGGCAATTGATTCCTGAATAGCCGGAACAATCAGGAAGGACGGAATGATATTCAACACCGTCCCGGAAGCGCTTTTTTGAACCCGCATCTGAGCACGCGCTGCCGATATCGTCTCAACGGAAAGAGCACCTTCA
>NZ_SGWD01000020.1:0-68201 GCF_013337145.1 Enterobacter sp. JMULE2 | reverse complement strand
TTAAGGGACACAGCCTAATAGCGGGCTCCGCTTCTGCGCGGAATCAACGACTTGATTCTGTTGCGTCTTAACTCATCGTGACACACTTGCGTACCGTAATCCCCATCCGCTGATGGCCACCTTGATTTTACGGTGCGTCTGCCTAATAAGGCCCGGAAAGGCTTCCGTATCGGTGATATTGCTCAATGACAGGTCTCCACAGATGACTTCATGCGTTTTCGCGTCTACCGCCAGGTGCAGTTTTCGCCAGATGCACCGTTTCTCCTGACCGTGTTTTTTCACCTTCCACTCGCCTTTACCGAAGACTTTGAGCCCGGTGGAGTCGATAATGAGGTGCACAATTTTACCCCGGGCAGGGATTTTAAACGGGATATTCACGGATTTCGCCCGCTTGCTGATGCAGATGTAATCAGGACAGTTTAACGGCACTTTCATCAGTGCGAAAATGGAGTCGATGAAGCCCTGGAGGGCACGAAGTGTCAGGCCGAAAACACGCTTCAGCATCAATACCGTGGTGATGGCCATACCGGAATAATGCTGCGTTCGACCCCGCCCGGACGATGTTGCCTCGCAGTGCCAGGCATGGATTGCTGTTTCATCCACCCGGAAAGTGAGAGATCCTCGAGTGATAAGGGCCTTGCTGTAAGCTTTCCAGTTGGTGCTCTTGAACTTGAACTTTGGCTTTGCCACGGTATATCGCTGTTTAGTCAGAAGGAGAGTGATCTGATCCTGCGTGTCAGCAAAAGTTCGATGTATTCAACAAACCGCACTCCCTGAGAAAAAGATAATAATTATCGTTACTGTGCAACTGAAAAACATAAAAATGTGACCCTCGCAACATCTTATATAAATCAGAATTACAATATATCATTGCGGTCACTTTAAAATATCAAATATGTGCTAATTTAGTTCTTTTAACTTCTGTAATATGATTGCTGATAAATGATGCTGTGACAGAAATGCGGCCATGCTAGTTTTTATCACTCATTTTTTAATCTTATCATGGTCTTTATGGATTGACTTTTTCTTGATGACGGTAGTGAGTGCGAAATAATACAGGCGGAATTTAAAATGAAACATGCATTCAAAAAAAACGAGCTCAGTGCAATTGTAGAGCTTACCAAGCACAGAAGCTACAGCACAGCGGCAAAAAACCTTAACATAGCCCAGGCTAATCTGAGCAGAACGATAACCACTATAGAAGAAAGAATAGGTCTGAAAATATTCGAACGTGACACCAGGCCAATCAAAACAACAAAATTTGGCGATCAATTAATACCACTGATACTTAAAAATCTGGAAGCCATAGATGAACTGTCTGCGTTTACAGAAAACTATAAAAAATCAACCGGCGAGCAAATTAATATATATGCACCGTCAGGTGTTATATATTTTTTTTCAAGATATTTTTTAAAAGAAATAATAAAAGCAAGTCCGAACCTTAATATAAGGCTTAATACCTGCAATCAGGGAGGGACAGTTAACAGCAGGGGGATTTCTGTTATGGATGATGCGGACATCTCATTTACCTATTTTTCTCCGCTTAATGAATTGCTCGTTGCAAAAAAAATAGCCACCATACCATTAGGTGTTTACTGTAATAAAGAATATTCCAGAAATATATCGATAACAAAAGCAGAGGACTACAGCAAATATCCTTGCGTACTGATGTCAGGGTATGCCAGAAATCAAAATGAATGGACCTTTCGTGATACTGAAAATGAAATGGAAATTAAAATAGAAGTCACTGGAATGTGCACTGTGGATAATTTCATGGCTGGAGTGGAAATAGCAAAGCAAAACAATTTGCTGGTACTTGCGCCGCAAGCACTGATTAATGAGCAGGGAGACCAAAATCTCATAAATACATTACCGGAATCCATAACTGCAGATTGCAGTATTTACATGGTGTATAAGCAAAAGGCCTATCTCCCTTACCGTATTTGTCTGCTCAGTGACCTGATAACTCGTATAGTAGGGGATTACTTCAATGAATATAAATAATAAATACCGGAGTGTTTAACATGTCAAATAAACTTTTATTTGAAAAAACCTGTGGCATGATAACCCTTGTTGCCGCTGTTATTTCGTTAAGTTTCTTATGTTATTATGAAAATAATGAACTGGCTTATTTGCATGATGCAAAAGAAAAAACTCAATCATATTTATCAAGTGTTTATGGTCCTGTCGAGTGTGCAGTCGCTGACATTGTCGGCAATAATGCCAGGCTTGTATGCCGGGGGGCGAATAACAATACGCTCTATGAATTCAGGGTTCTTCCTTCGAATCTTGCTCCCTACGATGTATCAAGAAGCTTTTACCTTGAAGCCCTTAATGCACAGGCGAAGAATAGCGCAAACGAAGGCCTCATGCGCTATTTAAAGATTAACACAGGGGAGTCGATTCAGGAATTATAACTTTTTAAGATATGCCGGAACCAGTATCCTGATATCTGCATCCTGGCTCAACCCTGCTTTTCATACGCACTTAACTTAAATAATAAGTTATGATGAATGCTTTGAATATGCATAATGCATATCTGAGCGCTGTCTTATGGTTTTTAAAATGATATACTTTTTTGTGATTTTTGCTTTTGTTTTTTCATCGTTTAGTTTTTATATTAAAAAGGTTTCAACCTGCTTGTCAGCAGTAATGTATGACTGATTTTTTCAGATTACTGACCGTTAATTTTATATGTTATCAACTGAGGGGATGGTTGTGAAAGTACAAAGTGAATTTATTCACCTTGCTGAAAGAGCTGCAGGTGCAGAGCAAGCAGAGAACTTTCGTGAAGCAGCTTTTTTTTGGCAAGAAGCATCCATGCTCGCTCGTTTCAGCGTAAACTCAGAATGGGCGACTGCGCGTAAGAATTTTTGCGAACAACAAATTATCAGTTTGCAAGGACGGAAAAAATTTAACAGGCATGTATGAGTTTTTCCATCCGGAATGCTGAAAATATAAAAAACGTGCCCGCTTACGTGATACTTAAAAGATAATCATCAGTAAACCAGCGCGGTTGTCATGTTGTATTTAATAATTCTTTAAATTATACACGCTGAGTTCTGTGATCCCTGATGTAATAATTTACTGTTGTTGCAGGCAACACGACTTATTTCTGCAATAACGGGGGGATGTAGTACCCGATGCGGGTAATGAATGCCTGTTTCAGGTTCGGTCACTGGTAAGAATTTTTTATTTGAAGGACGCGAAATGCGTTACAGGCTCTTCATCAGATGCCTCCAGTGAAAGGATGATCTGTCTCTGTTGCTGAAGGAATAAAATATCACAGCATGATTTTACGTTGTAAAATATAAAAAAAAGCCGCACGGGGGCGGCTGTAAATAGTTAATCCCGGACAGGCATTATTATACGCATCAGACACTCAGATATTGCATGATGGAATGACTGCGCGCACCTTTTTTTAATACACTGTAGTATATCGCTGGTGATATTTTATGCCGGGTTATGGAATGCATTACAACGAGGTGATAGGATATCCCGCAGCCTTTAGGGATGGCTTAATGGGGTTGCAGGCGTTAAGCGTTTTCTGCAGAGTTCAAGTATGAAGCGTATTACGCGTTGCCGGGCGCGATCGTTCTGTTTCCGCGTGGCAATACGTTCTGGTGTATCCTCCCGGCGTTTTTATATGAGGATAAATGCTTATGGCTCAGGGGCAGAGATATAAGACTGTCACCCGGGTGGTGATGTCGGGCTCCTGCATGAATTCATTTACTGAGTCCTCATTCCGGAAGTACCGATAGTTATCATCGTCGGTTTAATTCGGTGCTTGTTATGTCATCGTCAGTATCCGAAAGACTTCACTGGCCTTTTGCTGCATGTAAAATAAAGACCGACAGCCCGGAGATACTCTGCCCCGCTAAACAGTCTTTATGATCCTGAAAGTTACCGAATCGTCAGTCCTGAAAAGCTCATGGTTTTCATCATGAGAGTAAATAAACACTGCATATTTTGTCGCGAAGTTCTGAAGTGCAGGACAGCGGCTGAGCCGGGTTCTGTGTTTTCAGTTCACTCATACCCTGGTCCTTTTTTTTTTTTTTTTTTACCCAGTTTTCGAGCACCAGACCCGACACCCGTTCAAATTCCCGCACATTATTGGTCACCAGTACCGCACCGGCGGCAATGGCGTGCCCGGCAATCGCCGTGGCGTTCGGGCCGATCGGCGTCCCGGCCTGCCGCAGCGCCACCTTAATCTCCGTGGTGGCGTCCACCGCCGCGCGATCCCAGGGCAGGATGGCATCGAGGCGGGCGGCCAGCGCTTCCGCCAGATTCACCACCGCCGGGCCGGCCAGCGCGGCTGCCTGCGATATCTCGGCCCAGGTGATGGCTGACACCACGATGCGGTGGTTGCGCAGCACCGCCTGCTCCAGGCGTTTTATCACGGCGGCCGGCTGCTCGCGCATGATGAACGAGCAGATGCAGGTGTTGAGCATGTAGATCCGGTCTTTTGTCTTCTTCACAGGTCAAATCGTCCTTCGTCGCCGACAACGTCCTCACGCCCCGCCATAAAGTCCGGATCGGCTTTTTCGAGTTTCGCGAACGAGCCCCAGGTTGGCCGGACAGGGCGCAGGATGAGGCTTTCCCCTTCCCGGACGATCTCCAGCTCGCTCACCCCTTCAAAATCCAGATCGCGGGGCAGACGGATGGCGCGGTTGTTGCCGTTTTTAAAAATGGATACGGTTCTCATCTTTCTCTTCCGACTAAAAGTGGATATGTGGCGCATATCCGGAATGAGGTTCAGGCACCGGGTGTGTGCACAGGCTGAGCATATGCCAGGTTCTCACTTTTTCACGGAAGATCCGGAAAAAGGTAGTTCCGGATCTTCCTCAGGTGCACCGGCGCGCTGCGGCGCGGAAACACAAGATGTAGCGGTGTTATCAGCTGGTGATGAACCTATATGTTGTGTTTATCCACAGTGCAGTGACCTGGCGCGCAGGGGCAGATATTGCCGCTTTGCTTATTCCCTCACCGTGCTACACTTCCGGAAAGTCTTCATATACAGGAAAGTCGGATCACCCGGAAACGGTCATCCGGTAATTTAATGGCGTGGTTATAAGGCTGATTATTATCATTCTGATGATATTCACGACAGGAAAAAATAAGCAGAGCAATATTCAGGTGGGTGACTAATGCAGTCCTGTTCGCAGTCAGTTGTGCTGCACATCATAATTACTCTGAGTGACTATTTCACAGGAAGGGAATCTCTTATGGGTTTTGAGGAACTGGTTGATACCCTCATCGCTGAAGGCCATAAAACAATATCGCTTGTTTCAAATATGCGTCATACCGACGATGAAAGGTTCATCATTGAGGAACATCTCGTTCTTGATGCAAGCGGAGATATCGTTGCCAGAAAGATACGTATACCGGAAGGTTACGGCTGGTCAATGGTCGACTGGCCTGGGTATCGGCCGGGCGATGAAGCTCAAGTAGTATTCGGAGGGGTTGAGCTGAATGACGCAGATACGGCAAAAGGGTATTTCTTACTGCTGGCTTACGACTGACTGAATCCGGGCTGTCAGGAAAAAATGGCGGGCGGGATTTATCAACAATAAAGGAACAAACATGGCCGACTGGTTTATTGCCACCGAGGGGGTGAAAGTCGTGAAAGATAACGCCAGCCTGTGGCCACAGATCATCACGGGACTTTCATCTGCAGGTGCTGCATTCGGTGGTGTGTGGTACGGGCAGTGGCGGATAACCCAACGAGAGAAGGAAGCTGCGGCAGCAAAGCTGGCCAGTGAACGTCTCTTTATCGCCACTGAACTGGTCTTTATTCTGGAGAGGTTTGCTGAAGGCTGCGCCAAAGTGGCAACTGATGACGGAGAACGAGATAAGCAGGATTTCATGCGGGCAACCCAGACCCGCCCGGAGTTAGATTTAAATGTGATCACCGGCGACTGGCGTGCTCTCGAACCTGGTCTTACTTACGCTATCCGTGAACTGCATGTACTGAAGGAATGGAGTGACAGAGAAATCGCGGGCATGGAGGAAAGTGAAGGTCCGCCGGACTATACCCATACAATGTGGGAACGAAAGTATCTGTATGCCCGTCTTGGTCTTAAGGCCATTCTGCAGGCCAGGAGGCTGCGAAAACTGGCCCGTCTTCCTGGTACCCGCCTTGATGCAACTAAATGGTCCGCACAGCCCGTTCTCTGGCAGGTGTGGCGGATTGAGCGTAAACGTCGGGCTCAGCTGCATATTTTGAGACAACGGGAACTGGCTACATTCCATATTATGATGCAGCAGCGCATTCAGGCTAACAGGCATTCAGGGGAACAGGAATGAACTTACCCGCAACTGTAGCGCATTACTCTCCGGGTCAGCTTCCTGTCGCTATTGATTACCCTGCTGCGCTGGCCCTTCGCCAGATGGCACTGGTACAGGACGAACTGCCGAAATACCTGCTGGCGCCGGAAATCAGCGCCCTGCTCCACTACGTGCCCGATTTGCACCGCAAAATGCTGCTGGCGACGCTCTGGAACACCGGCGCGCGCATTAACGAAGCGCTGGCGCTGACGCGGGGGGATTTTTCGCTGGCCCCACCTTATCCTTTCGTGCAGCTGGCCACCCTCAAACAACGGGAAGAGAAAGCGGCGAGAACGGCTGGTCGTGCTCCCGCTGGCAAGCAGCCTCACCGTATCGTACCTCTGTCCGACAACCACTATGTCAGCCAGATGGAAATGATGGTGGCCACGCTGAAAATTCCACTGGAGCGCCG
The DNA here is from genome assembly GCF_013337145.1 of Enterobacter sp. JMULE2. Classification (NCBI taxonomy): domain Bacteria; kingdom Pseudomonadati; phylum Pseudomonadota; class Gammaproteobacteria; order Enterobacterales; family Enterobacteriaceae; genus Enterobacter; species Enterobacter sp. JMULE2. Next base: position 61,462 of record NZ_SGWD01000020.1, on the reverse strand, counting down.
CAACAAGCGAACCGGCAAGACAGAGAAGGCACGCATCTGGGAGATCACTGACAGAACGGTCCGCACCTGGCTGGGCGAAGCTGTGGAAGCGGCAGCCGCCGACGGTGTAACGTTCTCCGTACCGGTCACCCCGCACACGTTCCGCCACTCCTACGCCATGCACATGCTGTACGCAGGAATTCCGCTGAAGGTGCTGCAGAGCCTGATGGGGCACAAATCGGTCAGCTCGACAGAAGTGTATACGAAGGTGTTTGCGCTCGATGTGGCTGCCCGTCATCGGGTTCAGTTTTCGATGTCAGGTACTGAAGCTGTGGCAATGTTAAAAATCAGGTAAGAAATTTTATCGCTTCGGATATCAGAGTGGCGAAACAGGGCGTAATCAGGTCAATCAGATTTGCGCTACGTGAAAGAAAGCAAGGTTGCAGGGGTGTACCAGGCCAGACTTCACGTAACGCAACCTCATTATGAATATAACAGCTAAAACAACTTCACTGACGATTAAGGCTAAAACCATAGCACTATAGCTATCTCAAAAATGAGGTCACTTTCATAAAAGGGTCGCTACGATCATAACAGGTGGTTACTTTCATAATGTCATCCTACCCAGAGTATCGCTACTTCCATAAAAAATGCTGCAAACCAGGTATGAAGGCATTCAAAGTGAGGCTCATGAAGGTTCTTTTTTATGAAACTAACCGCTTTCAGAGGATGGTTTATGAATATGACCGCTTTATGTTGCCAGCATTATGAAAGTGACCGCCATCACGCAACCGGTAATGTCAGCCTCGGTGAGCGGGAGTGTACAATGAACATGATTTCACGCCCTTTTTTGGCTTCGTTGTAGTCCAGATAGCCAATGTTCTTCAGATCCTTCATTGCCCTGCGTATCGTGGCATTCTGATCCTTAACCTGTGACTCCATCGCAAGTCGATCACGCAGCCGCTTCATTGAAACGTACAACGTCCCTGCCGGCATGCTTTCGAAATAAACGTACAGAGACTGAGCCGATTCTTTGCGTGACAGGGCTGAAAGGACTTTGAGACCCAGCAGAACCTTATGATCGTAGCGATATAATTCCCAGAGGCTGGGGTCACCCACGATCTCAACCATATTGGTATCCATGTCCAGCTGAGCACGCTGGACTAGGTGGGTCACCAGGCTGCGCTTACCGTCCTGGCTACGAAAGGACAACGTCACGCTCGAAAGATTGAACAGCGCTTCACTCAGGCGGTTACGGGCACGGCCATTGATGTCTGTTGGGCGCAGGCCACACATACGGGCGAACTCAGAGAACGGCAACGTAATCTTTTCCGATGTGTACCCATACTTTGAAAAAGCAGAAATGATGCCAATCCAGGTTTTAAAGTCAGTGGACATGCCGAGCTTGGCGCCCTGGATTTTGATGTTGGTATACCCTTCCTGCCGGGCAACCTCGAGACTGGACAGTTCTTCTGAAGCATCGATCAGAAAGTCGCGCTTACCTTTCTCTTTAGGCGATACGGGAGTGAACACGCTCAGACGTAACAGCGCCACCGGCTGCACCGTCTTATTGCTGTTGGGAGTCAGTTCATAACTTTCTCCCGAATCTTTCTTTTTGATCGCAAAAGGACTTTGCTGCGCGTCAGAACTATCCATTTATCCACATCCAGTGAGTAAAAGCGGGCCTGTTTATGAAAGTAACCGCATCCAGGTTATGAAAATAACCGCCTTGCTTATGAAAGTAAACGCCTGAATCATGAAAGTAACCGCTTTTCTTATGAATATGACCGCCGGGATCCGTTTATTTCACTTAATTTTCATAAGATTAGCTGAGTGGTGATCTGTATTGATCTCACATTGATCTCATATTGATCTGATCAATTGATCTACCAAGAGGATATGTGGATAAAACTAAACCAACTCAGGTAGTTAACACTCCCTGCAATCTGATGTGACATGGAGCGTAACAGGTTTCTGTTTAATCGCAGATCTTGCGCTTCCTCGCCTGCTCGCGGGCAAGCCCGGTCACAGGCTGCGGCGAGCACTGCAATCATATCTCTGATTCAGGTACATGTGCAGGCAGATTCCTGATGACGATGCTGACCAATATCGTTAACCACCTGAGGTCCGATCACAACAATCATTCAGTACAAAGGAGTATTAGAGTAAACACACAGAAGAGTAAAAACTCATTTACTCATTATCTTTCAACCATGTATCGACAAGGTCGTTCATGACATCTGAAATAGAAGCCCCTTTTCTGGCACAAGCGGCTTTCAGCCTTTGATGCTTGTCTTCGGGCATATTGAAGTTCACACGTTTTTGAATGCCCGATGGTGGCGCTGAAATGACTTTGCCTAAATCCCTGTTCTCACCGAAGGTCATTACCTTCGGTGCCGCCGGGTTGCGGTTTTGCTTTACTAAGCTCATAAAGTTACTCCAATACACATTTACTCATTTGAGTTTATGTGTAAATGTGTTTTTACGCAACTAACTTGATGATTTCACCAGCAAGCACTTCGATTTCACCTTTCGCGGCCCCATCATTGGTATCGAAGACAGTCTCACCATCCAGCACAGATTTCACGTAGCTCTGTCGCTGCGTAATCGATGTTTTTAAAGAAGGGATCCCCGTAGCAGCGATACTCTCACGTAAAATACCCAGCATCGTGGCTTGCTCAATTTTGCGGGTAATAAGGAAACGACACTCTACGGGCCTGTTGTATGACTGAGCTTCCAGCACACTGATGACTGCACCTGATGCAGAAAAATCGAGAGGTGACGGTGTAACGGGAATGATCACTAGGTCACTGACCATCACAGCAGCTGCTGTGATAACAGAAAGCGCACCGGCACCATCAATGATGACATAATCATAATCCCCGAGTTCCTTCCTGATGGTATAGACATCTTTTTCAGATGCAGCAGTGAACACATCAAAGTTGGCTTTTTCCGCTTTATTCCAGTTTGCCAGGCTTTGCTGCGGGTCGGTATCAACTACGGCCACCCGGTGTTTCTTGGCAATACTAGTGCTGACATTAATAGTCACAGTTGTTTTGCCACTTCCACCCTTCGGATTCAGAAAAGAGATAACTTTCATTAATTGCCTCAGTTTTACGCATTTACTCAAATGAGTATTTACTGTTATGAGTGTTTGAGTGATTACTCTAAAACATGAAATGGGAAGTGTAAATGATTAAATGTGTTTTACTCATTTACTCATTTACTCATTTACTCAAAATGGATGAAGGAGTGGTATACATCGCTAACAAGGATTTTAACTTTTAGCTGATTGCTGATTTGTTATCCACCGAAATGGCGTACAACTCTGTGGGTAATGGACCGAATTAAAGGCCAATGGTGGTTTTGCATTTCGACGTTCAGTACCGCATTGAAGGAAAGGGGGGCAGGTGAGCTTAATTCATGTGAAGCAATGCAAATGTGAACCATGGATATCTTTTGGATTCAAAAAACGATTACATCAATGATGTTCCATTTTTTACTCACTTGTGTATTTGAGTAAATGAGTGGCGCGGGGATTACAGAAAGTAAATATGAGATAAAGCGTGACTGGCTGGATTACGTGTATGCATCTGTGGATACACTTCCAAAAGTTCAGGCGTCAGAAATGTTAGCCAAACTGGACAGGTTAAAAATTAGTTAGATGGGAAACACTTGAAAAGTTCGATTTCCGGGAAGAGCAAAGATGGAAATAGAACCTCTAAATAGCTACAGATTTATGGGGTCCTTAACCCAAAAAAAGAAGAGAGGTAGCGATCCTGGCTGGTAATGTTCCTGAGTTGTGGCTGTGATCGTCTTCTTTGCCGTTTTCCATGTAGTACCAGCTCATTCATCTTATCTCGAGCCATTTTCAATAATGCGCGGAGTTGCTTTTGATCATCGACTTGTCATGGATGAATGCAACCCCGCATGTGGACGAGCTAAAATTTAAGTGAGCCCCCGTGCCGCTGGAAGAATCAAGAGCACCGTTTAGGTTAATAGTTAGCTCTTGTGCTAAGTTAGCTTTTGAGCTAATGTCATGGTTCAGGGAGGGATGCAATGTTTACCGTAATTTTTCATGATGAAGCTGAAGCAGAGTTAATTGCTCTACCTGCGCAGATTCGCGCAAAAATGGTTAGGCTGTTACAGAAATTAGAGTATGACCCGCGCCAGTTACGGGAACCGGATACCAAGCCGCTAGGCGATGGGCTCTTTGAGATCCGCACAATGGGAAGTGATATTGCGCGTGGTTTGTGGGTTTATCAGTCTGGCCAACAAATTTTCATGTTACGAATTTTTATTAAAAAGACCAACAAAACCCCTGCCGGAGAAATGGCGCTGGCTTGGGCTAGATTGAAGGAGATGCAAGATGAAATATAAAACCCTCGATCAAATTCATACGGAATCTATGCAGGATGCTGAATATCGGGCCGCATATGAGGAAGAAAGCACCCGGGACAGCTTACGTGACACTCTGGAGGATTGGCGTAAAAGCGCTGGCCTCACGTCTGCGCAGGTTGCGGAACGCATGGGTGTTAAGCCGCCCACTGTTTCCCGTATGGAGAAGAACGCCAGCAAAATGAGCTTTGAGACGCTGACTCGTTATGCCAGCGCATGCGGAGTCCATTTCAAGCTTCAGAAAATTTAACAATGAAACGGCCGCATATGTGGCCGTTTCATACCAGCCTTCACTCGAACGGGAGTTCTTCCTGGTGGTTTCTGTTGCTGAATATTTGATGGTGCATCTTTAAGCCCCCAGCGTGCCAAAGGTTGAAATAATGCATAGTGGGATTGCTGGAAATCCATAAAGCTAACGCTTTTTGGGGCTCGCTCTCTCTGTTTCTTGTTCTTGTATCTGCACCTTGCTCTTTTACTCATATGAGTTTTTGAGTAATTACTCATAAAAATGAGAAAGGCTTGTATTCAAATAAAGGGACGCAACTATTGTGAGGGATGGAGAGCATTGCAGTATGCTTGTGCAATGCTCAGAAACTTGATCATCACCGGTCTGGCACTGCATACGACGGCACCTGAACTGCCTCGCCTGCTGGCAAGCAGGCCGATTCCGCTCGCCTCGGTCAGTGAACTGCAGGCACCGATCCTGCAGATGGCTCGCTCCGGGATAAAAGAGACGGGTACTGCTGCGGTTCTGGCGACGGAACAACAGGTATTGTCAGTCACCCTGTCATCCGGTACGCAAACCGCGGGTATAAAGAAAAATATGCGGCGCGCATTTGGAGAGTAAAAACATGTCAGTCATCAAGCGAACAGCAGAACAATTTATTCACCGTATCCTGCGCGCCCGAAATATCCCAGAATCGCAGTGGGGGGGACTCGTTAAAAAGAGCGGCAGAGGAATGATTCTGGCGGGTGTGGCCACTGTCGTTCCTTTGCTTCTGTTGGACAATATTTCACTGCCGGTGACTATAGTGCTGCAGCTCTGTTACGTGGTGCTGATCTGTGTAGGGGTTATCCTGGCTTTTGAGAATAAAACGTCATATAGGTAGTTCTGCAGACGCGGCCTCCTGAGTGGGTAATGCCCTGGAATGCAGCCTGTGCGGCCTGTAATCTCGCCGTAAAAGCTTCGCCATCAGATTTTTTTTTGGGTCCCGAAAAAGTCACTCACGCATTACGTCGTATTGGTGCTGCTCATCATAGATAATTCCGGCACCGTGCAAAGCCAGCCAAAAAAACGGCAGGATGACATCTGATCCCTGCCGTCAAATCTCACCGTTTAACGTCTTCTTTATCAGCATAACCCACCGGCTCTTCACGTTAACCTGCCTCATCGGCCGCAAGAGCAGCTCTCGCCACTGTCATCATCCGTTCCCAACCTCAACGATGTGTTCTGCAGTGTGCGGCGTCCTGTGCTGGCTCGGTAAGGAAGGGCTGTGGGGAAAAGGGTACCAGAGTGGACAACTAAGGATGTCGGTTCCCCTCCGCCTTTCTGCCGCCAGCCGGCGGCGTGTTCAACGCCGTGCCTTCACGCTAACCCGGCCGCTACGGCCACAAGGGTTCGCTGTCGCCGTCATCCTCACCCGTTCTCGCCATAAACGGTGCGTTCAGCCCGTTTATGTCTGCGCTGCGGCTTCCGGTGTCGCCCCTGTGTCCTCCGCTTTCCGCCGGGTTTTTGTGGCGGCACGGCGCAACAGGGTGCCGCATATCAGAGAGGAGTGTGTCTATGTCCCGTTTTATTCTGGGTGACTGCGTGCAGGTGATGTCGCGTTTTCCGGCGCGCGCTGTCGATTTTATTCTGACCGATCCCCCTTATCTGGTTGGCTACAAGGACCGTTCCGGCCGCACGCTGGCGGGTGATAACTCGGCGGAATGGCTCCAGCCTGCCTGTCATGAAATGTTCCACGTGCTGAAAAATGACAGTCTGATGGTGAGTTTCTATGCCTGGAACCGCGCGGATCTGTTTATCAGTGCCTGGAAAGCGGCGGGGTTCCGGATTGTCGGTCATGTGGTGTTTGCCAAAACCTATGCCTCAAAATCCACCTTTGTTGGCTACACCCATGAAAACGCCTATCTGCTGGCTAAAGGCCGTCCGCAGACGCCGGACCGCCCCATCCCGGACGTGATCCCCTGGAAATACACGGGCAATCATCACCATCCGACTGAAAAGCCGGTGCAGAGTCTGCGCCCCCTGATTGAATCCCTGACCCGTCCGGGGGCGATTGTTCTCGACCCGTTCGCCGGCTCCGGCTCCACCTGCGTGGCGGCTGCCGAAGCGAGCCGGCGGTATATCGGTATTGAGATGCTGGAGCAGTATCACGCTGCCGGCGTGCGTCGTCTGGCACAGGTTGAACGGGCGAGACGAATGCCGGCGGCCAATGACGGCATGTTTTATCCCGATTATCCGGAGGCGGCATGAATTATCCGGGACTTGAAGCACTGCGCGCGGACGTTGCCGCGCTCAGTAATGCCATGTGTGATGTCAGGATGCTGCTTAACCGTCTTGAATCTCAGCACCGGCACGATGCGGCGACGCTGGCCGAACGCATGGCCGCCCAGACCCTGCGGCGGATCAACACCCTGTTACTGGAGGCGTACCGTGAAGCCCTGGTACTGGATGAAACCTTTCAGAACTGACTGACCCTGCCGGGCGTCAGCCCGGCCTGTGACCTGACAAGAGAGAAAACTGATGTTTGGAACCCGTGAAGAATTGTGTGTGCAGCTTGAAAATATGTTCACTTTTGATGAACCCCTGATCCTGCTGGTCTGGACGGAAGAGGGCGTGTCAGTGGCGTGCAGGGAGAGCGGTCAGCATCCCGACGAAAAGGAAGTCTGGTCGCTGATGAAAACGATCGGTGACATGCCGATGGCGAAATATCGCCGTGAAGGGATCACCTGTGACCGGGTTTGCGAGCTGCTGATGCAACAGCGTGAAGAAGAAAACCGGCAGGTCAGCGTGACGGCAACACTCCTGTCCAGGGTGCTGAAACGCTACGCAAGTGACCTGGAAAACCGTGTCGGTCATGCGTGGGAGGCCGGACGACAGGAGCCAGAAAGTCTGCGAGATGCGCTCAGGGATGTGCATTCCCTCCAGGATCAACTGGCCGCGTAAGCCATTCCGGGGGCCTGGCCCCCGTATCCGGACCGGGGCCAGACAAAGCGAAAAAGGAAGTCAGTTCCTTCCGCCTTTATCCGCCGCCACCCTCCGGGCAACGTCGGGACGGGGAACCTCCCGGGCGGCAGGGTGCGGTGACGGCATGCGCCGTGACTTCACTGTAGCCCGACCGCTGCGGCCACAAGGGTTCGCTGTCGCCGCCATCCTCACCCGTTCTCGCCATAAACGGTGCATTCAGCCCGTTTATGTCTGCGCTGCGGCTTCCGGTGTCGCCCCTGCGTCCTCCGCTTTTCGCCGGTCTGTCGTGTCGTCACGGCGATGCCGGAACCGAGAATATGTTAACCGTGGAGGATTGTATGAGCCTGACCCTGACCTGTTGTGATGCCGTTCGTCTTGAGGGCGCCCAGCGCCTGACCTTTTTACCCGATCTCTTTGGCGGCGATTTTATGACGTCCGAAGCCTCCATGTATGCCTATGCGCACCGCTATTGCCCCGAATATCAGGGCGGATTCTGGCAGTTTTACCGTCTGCCTGGCGGGGGCGGATTTATGGCGCCGGATGTGGAAAACCTGCTCTTCCGTAACGCGGAGAACTGGTTTGAGCAGACCGTCAGTGGGGAAGTGGCGGGGATCATTCTTACGGCGCTGGTACTGAACCACCGGAGCTGGCACCACAGCAACCATGACCATGAGGAGCTGTGCCGCCATTTCTGCCGCCGCCATGAACAACTCATGGATTTTGCTGATACTCATCCGGAAAGCGCCACTCTCTGGCGTGCCCTCGACTGACTGGCCACGGGCGGCGATGCCGCCCGATTAAAGGAGAAGAAAATGATTGGTACACCAAGAGAGATTGCCCTTGAAATGTTCAAATGTTCCGACCTTGACGGCGAGAAATGCGTGTTTGCATGCTGGTATGGGGCAGATATTCGCAGCATCTGCCTTGACTGGGATCTCAGCGACGAGGACGTGAAACGGGTGCTGGAGAGACTGAATGCGCAACTCGAATGTGGCGGTGATTTTGGGTCGATACGCGGCATCGTGGACGACTTTCTCGATGAAAAGCGTGCGCTCCGTACCGTGACGATCCCCGCCACGTCACTGGAAGTGGTCATGCAGCTGGCAGGGAAGGAGATGGAGCGGCTCACTTTACAGGGGGAAATCGGCGCGCTGAAAGAAACAAACGATGTCATGCAGGATTTGCGTCGCGCAATCAATGTCTGACAGGACGCCGGAGGTGATGCCTCCGGCCAAAGAAATAAGGAAAATCGAATGCAACTCTCACCAGAAACCCGTTCCATACTCCGCCAGTACAAAACCCTGATAAATCAAAGACGGCAGGAACTCGGTCTCAGCCCCGTGACCACGGCAAAAGTGATGGATGAAATCTGCGAATCTGCCACCCGTCAGTGTGCCGTCTATTTGTGCGGTCACTTCATTCTTCAGGGCGGCGAAGGCGACAAACCATAACCGTCAGGGCAGGGCTACGGCGCTGCCTGATCGCGCGCTAAAACCCTGTCATCCCTGCGGGCTGACGGGCGAGGGAGAAAGCGCCTGCGGCGCTTCCCCTCTCCGCCCCTGAAGAGGGAACTGAGAGGGCAGGGGAAAAAAGTGCTGGCAGGTAAGCTGCGACCGGAACAGCCTTCTGCGTGGGCGTGGGCGTGGGCGTGGGCGTGGGCGTGGGCGTGGGCGTGGGCGTGGGCGTGGGCGTGGGCGTGGGCGTGGGCGTGGGCTCTGAAACCCGATCATAAAATTCCCTGAAAACACCTGAATCCAGTGGATTGCCTTTTTCGTCTGCTGCCGTTTTCTGATGGCCGGAACCAGAAAAACGGGCAGGGCGCTGGCCCCCTTCGGCTCCTGATCCGCGAAGCGGCTCAGTCGTCGAGCCCCACTCCGCCAGGCAGCTGCTTCGCACCGGCCAGTCTCCGCCGAATCCCTTCGGGTTTCGGGCTGCCGCTAGGGTCTGATGGCTGAGGTCAACCCCAGGCTTGCTGCGACCGTTCCGGTCACGCCGCCCTGACCGCGCCGGCCGTGCCGTCGCTTTAAGGCCGCCCCGACGTTCCGCCGTGTCGGGTGTGTGCATCCTGTTCATGCGGTGAAGCCATCCCCCGTGCGTTCTCACGCGGAGGGCTGGTCGTAGCACCGTCGGGTCGTCATCCAAGGGGTGAAATGCACGCCGCCAAAACTTTTTGCGGGCAAAAACTTTTGTCTGCGCCCCTTTCCTTCCTCCCTTCGCCGTTGCTCCTTTGCCCTTTGCCGCGAGAGAACTCACCAGGGAGATGGACAACCATCCCCACAGGAGAAAACCAGGATGCACACACGAAACGTCAACGTCAAAACCGCCGCTCAAGAATCTTCCAGGAAGATGGGGGAAGGACAGGATCTCGCGTCTGTTACGCGGGAGCGCGTGGCGCAGGTCGCTGACCTGAAAGAGGGGGTCACTGTCACCGTGTCAGACGTGTCCCGATATGGTGATGTTCAGGTCTAAATCCGTACCAACGGCCACCTCAACTGGCGCGCATGGTCTTTTGAATCGGGATTTTTGGCCGATCTGGACAGCAATCTTCAGGATGTGCGGCAGTAAAACACCGTAACCGGAACGCCAACAAAAGGAGACAGGAATGCAGGTTCTGAAAGCCGCAACATCACCAAAAAAGGTAGGCGCGAGCCGTGACATGGTCACGCTGCTGCGTATTCAGGCCACTGACAAGCATGTGGTGGAGTTTGACAACGTGGACACGCGCTTCAACGACTGCTCGAACTGGCAGGTTATGGAAGGGGATAAGCGCATCCTGTTCAGTACCCGAACGCACGAACGCTTTTCTGACATTAAGGCTGGGGTGCTGGCAACGATCGTGGTCTGTGAAAACCGTGCCACAGCGTCGGATACCGCGATGCTGGAAAGCGCAAAAGCGATGATGAAAGTGCTCGATGCCTGTCCGTCATTTGGTGCGCTGGTCGCACACCCAAAACGCATCACCGATTAATTCTGAGTGCCGTGACCGGATCGCACTCCGGCCACGGCGAACCATCACTTAAACTAAGAGGTAAAAATCATGGTCACCACCCATTCTACGGCAAACAAAACCGTAAAAGCCACCCGCAGCAAAAAAGCTGCGCCTGACGCCGCACAGGCGGCAAATCAGACGCTGTTACAGTTGCTGATCGCGACCCCCGTACAACTGTTGCCTTATTCACGCCTGTCCAGCACGGATCTGAATGTGCGCCGTATTCCGCACACGGACAGAGAGGTGGAAGAACTGGCAGACAGTATTGAGGCCGTGGGGATACTTCAGAACCTGATCGGCGTTGAACTGCCTGACGGCTCAGTCGGTGTGGTCGGCGGAGAAGGTCGCCGCAAGGCAACGGGTATTCTGGTCCAGAAAGGCATCACCCGTGCTGACACGCCGTTTGTTCCGGTGAAGGTGATCCCGCTGGAACTGGCTGTGGTGGCCTCCATGACCGAAAATGGTCAGCGTAAAAATATGCACCCTGCCGAGCAGATTGTCGGCTTCCGAACGCTGGAGCAGGAGGGCAAAACCGTCTCGCAGATCAGCGCCCTGCTGGGCTATGCCCCGCGCCATGTTCAGCGCTGCCTTAAACTGGCAAACCTTGCACCCTCCCTGCTGGATACGCTGGCGCGGGATGGCATCTCCCTCGAGCAGTGCGAAGCGCTGACCCTTGCCGACACGCATGAGCGTCAGGAGCAGGTCTGGAAAGAAGCGGTGGAGCAGTGGCGTGATCCTGCCGTGCAGACTCTGCGCAGAATGGTCACGGATGACAAGATGGCTGCCAGTCACCCGATGTTCGAATTTGTGGGCGAGGAGGCGTATATCGCCGCTGGCGGTACGCTGACTGCCGATCTGTTCAGCGACAGGGACAGTACCTTTGCCGATGCAGCACGGGTGAAATCTCTGCTGGCAGGAAAGCTCACTGTCATTGCGGCGCGTATTCAGCATGAGCAGGGCTGGGGCTGGTCAGAGTTTCGCATGAGCGAGCTTGGCGACAACGTGACCGACCGTGAACAGTATCGCGTTGCCATGCCAGCCCCCGTCCTGACGGAAGAAGAAAAGCAGCGTGTCAGCGATCTGGAAGAAAAAATAGAAACCAGTGACAGCTACGATGATGAATACGCGCTCCAGCAGGAGATTGAAGACATTGTCTGCGAGGCGACGTACCGCGAAGCCACACCGGAATTCCGCGCCGCACACGGCGTCTGGGTGTCATGGGATGGCGACAACTTTAAGGTTCAGGCGGGTATTCACAAAGTGACGGACGAGGAACGTCAGGAGGAAGAGAAAGCCCTTCAGGCGCGTCGGGATAATGTGGTGACCTGGACTACCCCTGATATTCCCGCCGATGCGTATCCCGCCACGCTGGTCAAGGCGATGTCTGCTGAGCGCACTCTCGCCGTTCAGGCCGAACTGGCAGGTCGTCCCGATGTGTCGGTCGCGCTCCTGACGTGGACGCTGTGCCTCAGTCTGTTTGACCGCAGCTACGGTAAGCGCAGCGAACCCCTGAAAGCCTCCGTGTCCTCGAATCAGCATCACCTCTCATCACTGGCTCCGTCAGGCGACGAAGGGAAAGCCCTGCTGGCGCTTATTGCGCAGAAAAAGGCGCTTCAGGCGACGTTGCCCGACAACTGGCATCACGATTTTACCTGGCTGTTGTCATGGTCAGCAGAGCAGGTTAACGCCCTGCTGGGATTCTGCGCTGCGCACGGTATCAACGGTATTCAGGAGCGCCTGTATAACCATACGGAAAAAAGCGAACTGGACGGGCTGGAAGCGGCACTCGATTTTGACCTGCGCAAGTGGTGGCAGCCGGATGCAGAGAGCTACTTTGGCAAGCTCAAAATTGCTCAGATTGGCAAGGCATATGAACAAGCAGGACTGACCGGACGTGCGGGGGAAGTGGTTAAGCTCAAACGTCGGGATGCGGCACAGGCCGCCGCTGTAGATCTCAATGCGGTGGGCTGGCTCCCTGACTGGATGGTGCGCCCTGCACCAGACGCTCAGGCTGAAGAAAACACCGAAACCGTCGCTGACACCACTGACCACGCTGCTTAACCGGAGGCCGCCGCCTTCGGGCGGCGGGAACAGACATGACCCTGCACTATGACCTGACCCGAATCAATGCCCTGACCGCCTCCGATATGGAGTTTATCCGCCAGCAGGGCGAGGACGCCCGCCGCGCCCTCAGCGATGCCGTGACCGGCCTGCTGACTGTTCCGCAGGGCTGGCGCGTCTGCGCCGAGTACCGCAGCGAGTTCGGCGGCTTTTTCCCTGTACAGTGCCGCTTCAGCGCGGACGGCAGCGATGACTGGCATCTGTGCGTATGCAGTCCTGGCGAAGTCTCGCCGCACTGGCTTCTGGTGCTGCTCTCCTCCGGTGGCGAAGTGGTGCGAACCCTTTACCAGAATGACTCGCTTCAGCCTGAACGGGTCAGCCAGCTGATTACGCAGATGGCAGGTATGCGTCGTTTTAACTGTACCGCCCGTACTGTGGCGAACCTGATGAGCGAAGAGGTGACAGCATGATCCCGTCCTCACACGCACTCGTTTCCCTGAAGCCTGCCCGTCAGGCCGCGATTCAGGCAATATGCCAGGTGGAATCCTCCCGCGAACGTGGCGCACGACTGCCCGCCATGCCTTACGTGCGCACCTTCCTGCGTGTGCTGACGGGCAGCGGTCGCCTCAATGCCACGGTGGCACGCCAGATACCGGGTCTGAACTGGGTGCCAAAGAACCGCCATTCAACTCTGAAACAGGTTGAGGAGGCGCTGGACACCATGATTGCCACGGGAGGGGAGTCCTGCCCGCTGCCGTTGACGCTGGACGTGCAGGCCGAGCTTTTCCCCGAAATCATGCACACCCGCACGGACAGACGGCTGCGCAGGTCAAACATCCGGACCTCACGACAGATGCGCCGCGAATCCCGCGAGGTCGATCAGCGCTGGCGGCTTCGCCAGAACCTGCTTTCACAGGCGGAAACCGACCTGAATTTTCAGTCACCGGAAACGATCTGCACCTGGTACACCCGGTGGAGCGAAGAGTTTGACGCGGGAGAGCTGGCGGGAATGTTCTGGCGATGGCAGACGCGGTTCGCGTCGCTGAAGGAACTGGAGTGGCTGCGTCTGAGCGGCGAGCCGCTGTATGCGGTGATGTATGAAATCCCGTTCATCGTCCGGGAAACGCCCGAGCCTGTTCGCAGGGCTGAACGCTGGCAGGTGCCGAACAAGCTGACGCTGCGACGGAAACCGGCATGAGAAATAATCCCTACAAATCGGAGCTGAAAGCTGCCCGCAGCCAGCGCAACCGGCTGAAAACGATATCCGCCAGGCTGAAAGAGATGTCGTGCGAATGGGACGGGGTGAGTGGCTGGCTGGAGACGGAAAGCGAGCGACTGGCCGACAGTGTTGACGAGCATCTTAAGGCTCTTGAGGAACAGATTCAGGACTGGGAGCAGGGGCCGGACAGTCAACGTGATGACTGAAAAAAGGTGAGGATTTATACAGTTTTCAGACTGTTATTCCTGGGCAGAAGATGCACAGCACGATATAATGGCGGTGGCGCTTGAGGCTTTTTGCCTCATGATGTTCGGTTGGTTTGTTATCATGTTGTGAGGCAGAAAGAAGAAAGCCCCGAAGTTAATTATCATTAACCACGAGGCTTGATCTGTATGCCTAGACAACATCAGATTAGCCGCTTACCTGCCGAAAGGCAAGGAGAAGTCAGCTATGAAACTGCCGCGAAGTACCCTGCTCTGGTGCGTATTAATAGTGTGTCTCACACTGCTGATATTCACATACCTGACCCGAAAATCGCTCTGCGAAATCCGGTACAGGGACACGAACAGGGAGGTGGCGGCTTTTATGGCCTACGAATCCGGTAAGTAAGCTACCTGGAGGCGGGGGAAACCCCGCCTTTTCAGGGCTGGTGATGTTTAGAATTGCCTGAAGCGCCTTTATGAAGGGGTTACCGGTTCGCTGGTAGCCCCTTTTTCCATCCTTCCCTGCGCGACCGCACGCATGAACAACCCGGAAGGTCTGTTCCCCTCCGGGGAACGGGGGAAGGGCAGCAGCGCCTCCGGCGCTTCTGTCTGTCTCCCTCCTCCGCATTCCTCAGTGTTTCACTCCCTCTTCTGGCGGCGACAAAATCCCGATGGCCAGCTGTTTTCCCGTGTGAGAAAAAATCTGTCTGCTCCATGACTTTCCAGTGAAGCCTTTTGAGCGGGTAAGTTAGCTGTGCGTGGTTTGCTTCTTGCCCGGATTCAACATGCATCAAAACAGAATCACTTCCCTGAACATGGCCCCCTTCGGCTCCTGACCCGCGTAGCGGCTCAGTCGTCGAGCCCCACTCCGACGGGCAGCTGCTTCGCACCGGCCAGTCTCCGCCGAATCCCTTCGGGTTTCGGGCTGCCGCTAGGGTCTGATGGCTGAGGTCAACCCCCGGCTTGCTGCGACCGTTCCGGTCACGCCGCCCTGACCGCGCCGGCCGTGCCGTCGCTTTAAGGCCGCCCCGACGTTCCGCCGTGTCGGGTGTGTGCATCCTGTTCATGCGGTGAAGCCATCCCCCGTGCGTTCTCACGCGGAGGGCTGGTCGTAGCACCGTCGGGTCGTCATCCAAGGGGTGAAATGCACGCCGCCAAAACTTTTTGCGGGCAAAAACTTTTGTCTGCGCCCCTTTCCTTCCTCCCTTCGCCGTTGCTCCTTTGCCCTTTGCCGCGAGAGAACTCACCAGGGAGATGGACAACCATCCCCACAGGAGAAAACCAGGATGCACACACGAAACGTCAACGTCAAAACCGCCGCTCAAGAATCTTCCAGGAAGATGGGTGGCAAACCTCAGTCATACACCCTTCTCGTCGCTGAGAACGAAAAAAACTCAACGGATGAGGCAGATGTTATGGAGTTCCGCACCCTCGCGGCGCTGAAAAAAATGCGCAGAAGCTGCCCTGAAAAAATGAAAGGCCAGTATTTCTAAGCCCTCAGCAGCGGCGTGGATAAAGAGTTCCGCCATATCCACGTCGTTGAAGCCGACCACTTCAAACAGTTTGTGCGCCTGATTGAACGCACGGGCATCGCGATTTAAGACCGTATCTGGCCTGAGTTTCCACAGAGGAAAAATAATGATCACTTACATCACAGACCAGCGACCAGGAGAAAACCATATTCTCGATGGACTCGAGCTGGCCACGCTGGAAGTCCGCGATCTCGCTGGAAATACACTGCTGAAGGTTCCTGCACCACATGCGGGATGGACGCACGAGAGTTTAAGTGCTGTTCAGCCACAGGTTGCGACAGGGGGCGCTGATGTTTACCTGAATGGTAACTGGATTGGCTCCACTGAAGTTTAAAAATTGAATACGCCCGGCATTCAGGAATGCCGGGAAATATCCGGATAAGGGGAACAAAGCATGTCGACAAAGACAGCAAAAAACGCATCACCGATATCCATTCCATTACAGAATGGCTTTCGCTTTCTCAGTCCTCCTTTATCCGCACCACCAACAGTTTCCCTTACGAGGCCCCTGCCCAGACGGGCGGCGATACGGACTTACCATGTTCCGCTACGAAGAACACGATGGGTTAGGTTCTGCCTCTCCGCCGGTAGCTCTGTTGTCCGTGTATCCCCAGTGTAAAAAGGAATATCCAGCTACTTTGCCTTTTGGCTACAGCCTTTCAGTACCTTTGGCTGCTTAATATTGACGACGTTTACGAGCAGTTCACTTCTGTTAACCATACCATCAAGCCTTGCGCTCGAGCCGCGTTGGTACTTGCAGCCCTTGCTACGTTGTCCCGATCGCTTCAGACCCAACGGTTACCCGTCGAGCATGGATCAGTAGGCTACCGCTGACGGAACAGCGGGCTTTGTCCCCACGATACTTTGCGGGTGAAGCAATTCTTCGAGCGACTTCATGTCGCACTTATACCTATATTCCAACGATTGTCCTGCTTGACCGTTTACGGGATGAAGGTTTTCAGCCTTATTACGCCACGCAAACACGTCCGCGCGATGTTGAAAAGCGTGAGTTTACTAAACATATGTTACGCCTTCGCCGTCACGATCAAATCAGTGGTAAAGAAGTACCGGAAATTATTTTGCTTAACAGCCATGACGGCTCAAGCAGCTATAAAATGATCCCCGGGATGTTCCGCCAGATTTGCACTAATGGTCTGGTAGCATGGAAAAACTTTGGTGAAATCAGTGTCCCTCACAAAGGTGATATTGTGGGGCAGGTTATCGAGGGCGCTTATAGCGTGCTGGAAACGTTCGACGCGGTCGAGGGAAATATCGACATGATGAAAGGCATTCAGTTGACGGAGCCAGAACAGCGCCTGTTAAGTGCGGCCGCCCTGAGCTATAAGTATGACGGGAAACCATCACCGGTAACGCCTGACCAGGTATTACAGGCCCGACGCTGGGAAGATAAAAGCCCGGATTTATGGACGACATTCAACCGTATTCAGGAGAATGTGATCAAAGGTGGTATATCGGGCAGAACGGCAAAAGGACAACGCACCCGA
Organism: Enterobacter sp. JMULE2; assembly: GCF_013337145.1. NCBI lineage: Bacteria > Pseudomonadati > Pseudomonadota > Gammaproteobacteria > Enterobacterales > Enterobacteriaceae > Enterobacter > Enterobacter sp. JMULE2. The sequence goes on along the minus strand of NZ_SGWD01000020.1, from coordinate 44,386 downwards.
ACGCGTGAAGTCACCGGCATCGATGGTGATATAAAATTAAACCAGGCACTCTGGAAAATGGCTGAAGAGTTCGCGAAACTGAAGGCCTGAAAATTAATCCGCTCAAGAGAGCGGCTTTTTACTGCGCGTTATTCAGCGCTACAGTGTCTGTCATTTTTTCTGCACTTATCATATCCCCGACATGCCCTGAACGTTGAGAAAGGATCGCTTTTCTGGCCAGCAAAACACGGTATATATTTTTGATGTCTTCCGCATAGGCCTTGCGCAGGGTGATGAGTTTTTTACTCGGGCCGGTATTATATATTCCCACACTGTCCCAGTTTTTACCGTATGACCTGAAGTTGTGCGCCAGAACCCACGCACCCGCATAGACACAAATACACGGGTCTTTTAATAATCTCTCACGGGTAATATTAAAATCATTAAGCTTCCCGTAATGGGAGCTGTTCACCTGCATCCCGCACACATCTTCTGATCCATTCGTATTCGATCCATTTATCGCCCCGGCCTTCAGCCTGCTCTCTTTTATCGATATTGACATAAGCAACAGGGGATCAATACGGTAATCTCTTCCCGCCTGGTCAAAGCACATCTGGGGAGCCGCGCCCGCTGAAAGAGAAAAAATCAGCAGCGATGCAGGCAATAACGATATTTTCATATTCTGGCCTTTAAGCGAAATATACGGGCTAACAGGAAGCGATGTAAAAAATAACCCGCCGGATCATCTGAATCAAGTTTATTTACTACAAACGCGCGTAAGCGCTCCAGAACACGTGTTTACCACGCCGCTCAAATAACAATGTCAGACCAGGTGACGGTATATCAGAGCCGCTCTTTACTAACCCTTTAAAACACCACACCCCACGCAAGACTTCGTCTTGCAGATTATTCCTTTAAAATCAGACGAATAACATAGGCATTTTTGCGGGGAATTAGCATCTGGAAGAAAAACATCGTATACACCGACACTACAACATCACAGGATTAGGATACCTGATAGTGTCAGTGTATGTTACCTGTGTATCACAATTGTAGATGTGCTTTAACAACATTGATTTACGTATCGCACAGTGTCACACTGTGCGACATACGAGTACCTAAACCTACTACTGTATATATGAGTAAAATGCAGATATCATTCTGATTATCGTAGCTTTATCCGACATCCTGAAATCAAATTAATAAACAACGTAGTGTCGGTTCCGACACCACCATAGAAAGGTTAAAAATATGGGAAGAGTGGGGATTTACCTTAAAGATAAAATAGAGCGAGAGGTCCGTGATATTGTGCAGCATGACCTTCAGAACGGCGCTAATCCAGGCGAAGCAAATATATCTGCAACCTGCAATGAACTAATCCGACTCGGTTTACTTGTTTACAAAAGAGATGATGATGACGGCCATCAGTTCGATCTCGAGGGCTACCGAAGAGACCTAATCAGAAAGGCTGCAGGCTCAAGGGAAGGCACTGTGCTTATTGCAACATTACTCGCTGAAATGTATTTGAAAATGACAGGTAAAGACGGTGAAGGGAAACTGGAAGACACACTCGATATGCTTCTTAATGGAATAAACACAGCTGAAGATGATGCCGAATCAAGACACTTCGTGAACAGCGAAAGCTAAATCACATGGCCGGAGCTAACCGGCCACGCACGCATTACTCAGGGCTGCCCTTTTCCTACGGCAGCTCCGTTTTTTCCGCTTCCGCTATTTTCTCTTTTAGAAACACCTCAAATTCCATGCACAACACTTTCAGCGCTTGCGTATCCTCATTCTGGTCAAGAATGCGCTCAGTAAAATAACCCAGAGTATTCATTAACCTTGTCAGCATTTCATCGTTCAGACTGCGCTTATGCACTCTGGCCATTGTGCGAATTTCCTCAGCAAGATTCTCAGGAATACGCATGCTATAACCCGCAGTCTTCCCTGGGAGCAACACTCGCTCTCCCTCGCGCCACATCCACAGTCGCTCATCGTTGGCATCATCTTTATTATCTATACCGCCACTCAGCGACTGACTATCCAGCAACTCACTGAGCCACTCTTCGAATTTCACTGCCAGAGATATCAACCGTTCTGATTTGGCGGTTTTAATGACTTCATGACCGGGCTGGTAATTAAGGGAGACCAGTAACCTGGCAATAATTTCGTCATTAACACTCCTTTTCCCCACTCTGGCGCATATTCTCAGCTCCATCAGCAAATTATCCGGGGCGCGCAAGCGCCACTCCACAGCCTCACCCGGACGGAATTTCCGTGGACGACCGCGACCTTCCCACATTTTCTCTTTTACTTTCATTGCTATAGATCTCGCAACCAAACCCAGGACCCCCTGGATGACCAAGACTACTCACATACATATTCAGATAATTCCTAAACGCTTCTAAAAGTGTGACATTCGTCACAGTTTTTTTTTTTAGGGTCATGGGACAATATCGCGTGCGTAAACAACCACTTATGCACATCACTTTTGTTTACTTCCGGAGAAACAAGCATGTCCACTAAAGGTAATGCCCTCAATGTCATGAAGGGATGGGCGGTAGCGTCTTTATTTCGCAAAGCCCGTGAAAATCGTCAGATTAAAAAGTTCATTAAAAACGGAGGATTGGTTTTAATTTCACTTATGGTCGCTCATCCGGTGCTGGCATCCGGTAGCGACTTACTGGCCTCACAGCAAACTACAGTCAACAGCACGTTCGGGTCCGGGTCCTCCATTATTAAATGGTTCTACATCGCAGAAATCATTATGGGGCTTTTCATTTATATTAAAGCCCGCTCTCCTCTGGTATTCGTGGGCATCGTCGCCTGTATTATCTTCACCCGCGTTGCCTTCTCTATTGCGAGCTGATGATGAGCGGGGAAGCGGATAAATACGACTTCCCGGAAACGCTCAATCAGCAGGAACGCTATTTTGGTCTGCCCTTAGATGAAATCCTTATTGTTGCACCCCTGGTCATCCTCGGTGTACTTAACAATATGTCGACGGAACTTTCCATAATAGCGGGCCTGCTCTGGGCATTAATCAGGTATCTGAAAAAAGGACAAGGTTCTTACTGGTTACTGAACTTCTGTTACTGGCATCTTCCTTCTGCTTTATTCAAAGTCACTTTCCGACAGATACCTGATTCCAGTTTCCGGCACTGGAGGGCATAAATTCCATGAAGCTCAAAATTAAGGGTGAGCGCGATAAACAACTGACGTATGCGTTTATCGGCATGGCTTCTTTAATCGTTTTAATGGGCGCGGGTAATGTGTTAACGGGGTCCCTGGCGTGGCATTTCGCGACCACACAAAAAACCATCACGACACCCATGACCTATAACCAGCCCTTTACGTCTGATGCTGTCAGCTCAGATGCTTCCGGCATCACCATGTTCGCCTCTTCCTTTATTTACTGGCGACTGAACGTGAGTCCGGAAAACATCGACAATAACCAGAAAATGCTGCTCGGGTTCGTCCCCTCCACGGAGCGGGACGCACTCAAAAAAGCGCTGGATATTGAAGCGGAACGCATCAAAAAAGGCGGCATCACCACCCGCTTTGATACGAAGGATATCCGGGTGATGACCGACGGGGCTGTGGAGTTTAGCGGTACGCTGAAGTCTTCCACGACCAACGGCGCAATCACTACCCCCCTGAAGGACCAGGAAAAAATCTACCGACTAAAACTCAGCTACCAGAACGGACTGGTTAACCTCCATTCCTTTGAGGAGCTTCAGCCGGTTACCCCTACCAACTGACAGGACTGCCCATGAAACTTCGCATTTCACCGGCAGCTGCTGCTGTGTTACTGGCATCGGGAATCTTTACCAGCGGCCTTCGGGCCGCTACCGCACCCGCCGCCATCCCCTTTGAGAACGACGCCGCCTTTAATGTCGCCCTCAGCAATAACAACCCAAGCAAGGTTGTTGTCGACGGGGAACTCATTACCAGCATCAGCGGGCCAGCCGGAGCCTACGACCAGAGCACCACCGATGACGGCGCATTGATTCTTTCGCCGCTTGTCGCTCAGAACTTCACGCTGTTTATCCAGACCGACCACGGCTCATCACTGAGCCTCAACGTCAGGCCGCAACCTGGCAACGGAAAGACCCTGCGCTTTACCCCCATGTCACCGCCACTGCGTAAGAACGATGACGCAAAAGCATGGGAAGAAGGGCAGACCTATGAAAAAACGCTGGTCTCATTATCCCGCGCCGTCGTGAACGGTCAGGTGCCGGATGAGTATCAGGAGTACCCCGTCAGTCGCATGACGGCTTACGCTCCCGCCACAACTGTCCGACTTTCGCCAGAGCGTCAGTTTGTCGGCAATCACCTGCGTATCGTTCGTTTTCGCATGACCAACCCCGGCAGTATTACCCAGAGCCTGCGCGAGCGCGATTTCTGGCAGAAAGGGGTCAGGGCCGTCATGCTCTCACAGCATCAGCTCTACGCCGGCGGTGAGGGCTATGCCTGGATTGTCTTCTCAGATGACGGAGTGCCGCGCTCATGAGTCTGAATGAAAATCTCAAAACCCGCCGCACCCAGCTGGCCGTGCTGGTCACCGTGCTCACTATCGGAGCCGCCACCGCCGGCGGCGTCGTGTGGTACGGCAACCATCAGGAGCAGCAAAAACACCCTGTATCTGCTGCCGCGCCGAACATGACCGGTGTCGTTACAGCCTCCTTTAACGAGCAGGTCAACGACGCCGCCCTGGCACAGCAACAGGCCAAAACCTCCGCCCTTGAGCAACAGTATGCCACCCTTGCTCAACTGGTGGCGCAGAACAAACTCACCACCGACCAAAAGCTGGCCGAGAAGGACGCTGAAATTCTGCGCCTGACTGACCAGCTCACGAAAGCCCCCGGCAGCAACGCACCTGCTGGCCAGCAGACACCACCTGCAGGTCAGAACGGAACACCACTCCCTGGTCCCGTTGCTGCCGGTCAGGCCCGACCGCCGGAATACTCCGTCACCCCCAACGCACCGGCCGCCACTGGTGTCAACATGGGGCAGGGCGCAGGCTTCTATCCGGGCGGCTCCGGCCAGCGCCTTGCGGGCGGGCTGACCACCACAAAGTTCAGCTACGACAGCCTCAAAAAGAAGCCCACTAAACTGCCCTGGATACCCTCCGGCTCTTTCTCTGACGCCATCATGATTGAAGGTGCTGACGCCAACGCCAGCGTCACGGGGCAGCAGAATAGCCAGCCGGTGACCATCCGACTGCTGGGTAATATTCAGATGCCCAATAACAAGGAATACAGTGCTGACGGCTGTTTTGTTGTGGGTGAAATCTGGGGCGATATCTCCAGTGAAAGGGGCGTCGTCCGGACGAAGTCAATCAGCTGCGTGCTCAAGAACGGAAAGCATGTGGATATGGAGTTCGACGGTCACGTCAGCTATCAGGGTAAAGGGGGTGTTCGCGGTAAGCCGGTGATGCGTAACGGCATGATTGTCGGCTACGCCGGTGCAGCTGGTCTCCTGTCCGGTTTTGGTGAGGGCATCAAGTCTGCCGCCACACCGTCAGTAGGACTCGGCGCCACAGCAGATGTGGGTGCCGGGGATGTGTTTAAACAGGGTCTGGGCGGCGGGGCAAGTAAAGCCGCTGACACGCTGAGCCAGTACTGGATTAAACGCGCCGAACAGTACCATCCGATTATTGATATTGGTGCAGGCAACCAGGTCACGGTCGTGTTCCAGAAAGGGTTCCGTCTTGAAACGCTGGAAGACGCTGAGGAGGCGAAGGCGAAAGAGGAACTGCAGAAAGCCGGCAATGCCGCGCAAAATGCCATGACTCCGCAACCTGCGAACCAGACCACGGCATCCAGCACCTCTTCCGTCGGCAACATCAACCCCGACGATGTGCTTCGCCAGGCCAGCCAGCTGCGCCTCGGTGATACGATAAACTGATGAGGAGGTGAAGATGAAAGCGCGAAAAATACTGCTGTGGGCAGCCACTGGCTGGACGCCGATGCTGATATTCATCGCTTCAGTATTTGTTTTATACGCCACACTGCACTCCCATTTTATGTGGGTACAGCTGGCTGGATTATTGCTCTGCGGCTCAAGTGGTATTTTTCTGGCCCAGACAATGCCCGGCGGCAGTGTGTGGCGTGATATCCACTTGCCACCTTCAGACGCAAGCAAAAACACGGCAACAACCGCAAGTGCAAAAATAGATGAGCAGGAGTGAAAATGAAACGTGAGACTGCAATTTTATTAATGGCGCTCTCACTGGCAACACCTGGTGTAGTGAATGCGGCTGCCGTGGCAGCGATTATTACGACAGCAAATAGCGCATTAGTAGACGGAGAAGTAGACGATTCTGCTCAGCTTGAGGCTGTTGAACGTGAAGCTATGGTTCAGCCAGATGCGTGGAAAGCGTATCAACAGGTGTTAAATGCAGTACCTAAAAACGCCTCCACCGGGTTGAAAAACCGTTACCGCAGCCTCGCGGTTTCACTGGCGCTGAAGGCTGCAATGGCCTGCTCGCCCGAAGCCCTAAAACTCCTTGAGCGCAACGATGTGATTGAGTTTCGTGTCCTTCGATTACAGTTTTCCTCATCCTGCAGAACCGCTAAATAAGTTATCCCTGTAATACCAACCGGAGATATCCCATGAAACATCTTTTGGGTGCTGCACTGCTGTGCAGCGCACTGACCGGCTGCGCCGGTATGAACTCAGACTTTGACTGCAACAAAACCGCCACCGACCAGTGCCTGACCACCGGTGAGGCCAATAAGCTGGCCGCGCAGGGCAAAAGCCTGGATTCCCTGACCGCCGATAAAACGTCAAAAAAGCCTGCGGGTGAAACCCTGCCGGCACTGCGTAACACCGCGCCGGTTATCAACCCGCAGCGTCCTGTTTCTGTCGCAGCAACCGGAACCTCTGTCGCAAAACCCATCGCGCCGCGTCCGCTGGCCACAGCACCGGCTGGTCCTGCAACGGTGACAGCAACATCGCCAGTCGCCACAGGTCACATCGCGCCAGTAACGACGGTTAATACTGCTGGCCGCGTGCCGGTTCAGCGTATTCCTGATGCCACACAGCGCCTGTGGATTGCGCCCTGGGTCGATACTGACGACAACTTTCACCAGCCTTCGGTGGTGGAATTTGTGAAAAACAAATCCCACTGGGATGAAAGCTATCGCGTCATCGGGGAGGGGGGAGAATGAGTATTCTCGACAGCCTGATGGGGCTTGTGAATAACCGTAAGCGTGAAGACGGTGCCGCAACAGCGCGCGCCAATCTGGAACAGACGTGGGGCTATCCGTCGATCGTCGCCTCTCTGCCTTATCGCTATTACGACGAAACGAACGAGCTTTTTGTGAATGCCGGCAGCGCCGGTTTCATTCTGGAGGCGGCTCCACTGCCGGGCGCGAATGAGCAGGTTATCGCTGCACTCGATGACATGCTGCGTAAGAAGCTGCCGCGTAAAACGCCGGTCAGCGTCATTATGCTGGCCAGTAAATGTGTTGGGGAGCGTATTTCACGCGGCGTCAGCGCGGATATGTGGAAAGGTGATATGGCCGATCACCTGAATAAAATTACCCGCGCGTTCTGGCAGCGCTCAGCGCTGAAGGGGCTGGCCAACGAGCGTGAGTATCCTTTGTATCTGCGTAACTACCGCATTTTTATTGTGTACGGTAAACCCGCGAAGCGCTTCAGCCAGCAGGTGATGGATGACCTGGTGCAGGTCCGCAACACCATTCGCGTGTCACTGGGCGCGGCCCGCATCGAGACCATGAATACCGATGTGAATGCCTTCCTCTCCGTCATGCGTGAAATGATGAACTACCGCGAGGAGCAGGTGATGACCTCCAGCGGAGACTACAACGAAGACGAGAAGCTTAATCGCCAGGTGGTTGATCCGGGGATTGATATCAGGGTGCGGCCTTCTCATATTCGCGTGGAACTGCCGGAAAGCATCGAACCCGGCGGAACCCGACTGCCGGCCTCTGTCTGCCGCGTCATCAACATGCAGCTCAGTAAAAGCCCCAAACGCTTCGCCCTGTGGCAGGGTGCCGATAACCTGCAGAACCTGCGATTCCCTGACCTCGGTATTCCCTGTCCGTTTATGCTCACCTGGACCACGGAGCTGGAGGAACAGACCGCCACGCAAAACGAAGCCCTGCGCAAGGACATGGATCTGTCCAAAAAAGCCAACTCCGCGTATGGCCAGTTATTCCCTGGCACGAAGCGCCAGGCCGAAGAATGGCGACGTAACCGCGAACAGCTGGCCAACAATGAGATCGCTTTCTGCCGAATGTCCCTCAACCTGACCCTGTTCACTCCCGACAACAATACCGATGCCCAGTCCTGTGAACTGGCGGCCGTTAACGTGTTCCGTAAAAACGAACTCGAGATGGTGACGGTCCAGTACCAGCAAATGCGTAACTGGCTGAGCTGCTTCCCGTTTGTGATGCAGGAGGGGATGTGGGAGGACATGAAAATGACCGGCGCCACGCTGCGCGGTAAATCATGGAACGCTGTCAATCTGATGCCGGTGGTCGCAGAACGCCAGCTGTCTCATGTGGGGATGCCGCTGCCGACCTACCGTAATCAGGTCGCTTTCTTCGACATGTTCGGGGAGGAAAACGGCAGCACCAACTTCAATATCGCGGTTACCGGGACCTCCGGTGCGGGCAAATCCTTCCTGACGCAGGGGATTCTGCGCGACGTGCTGAACGCGGGCGGGTTTGCCTGGGTTATCGACATGGGCGACAGCTACAAGAACTACTGCCTGCAGGCGGGCGGGGTGTACCTGGACGGTGCGAAGCTGCGCTTTAACCCGTTTGCCAACGTGAAAGATATCAAGCAGTCCGCCGAAGGGATTGTGCGTCTGCTGACAGTGCTGGCGAGTCCGACAGAACCGCTCGACGGGGTCTGTGAAGCCATCCTGCAAAAAGCGGTCATGGACGCGTGGGAGAGAAAACAGCACGGGGCGCGTATCGATGATGTGTACAACTACCTGACGAGCGAGGATGTGAATCAGGCCTTTGCCGACAAACCGACCATCATCTCCCGCCTGGCAGAGCTCGCCATGCTGCTGGAAACCTACTGCACGTGGGGCCCTGACGGGGAATACTTCAATGCGGACAATCCGACGCTCGATGGCGAAACCCGCTTCGCCGTGCTGGAGCTGCTGAGCCTCGAAGACAAGCCGAAGCTGCTCTCATCCATCCTGTTCTCGCTGATCCTGGCCATTCAGGAAAAGATGTACCACAGCCCGCGCGACCTGAAAAAAGTCTGCATTATCGACGAAGCCTGGCGACTGCTCGGCGGCTCCAACCCGCACGCCGCGCGATTTATCGAGACCGGCTACCGCACCGTGCGTCGCCACCGTGGGGCCTTTATCACCATCACCCAGGGCATTAAAGATTTCGGGGCGAGTAAGGAAGCCGAAGCGGCCTGGAACAACAGCTCCACCAAAATCACCCTCCTGCAGGATGCGAGAGCTTTCAAACAGTACCTGGCCGATAACCCGGATCAGTTCTCGGATATGGAAAAAGAGGTCATCCGTGGCTTCCAGCCTGCACTACAGACCGGCTACAGCTCCCTGCTTATCAGCGCCGGTGAGTTCAGCTCCTTCCACCGCTTGTTTGTCGACCCCATCACGCGCGCCATGTTCAGTTCGCGCGGTGAGGACTTCGCCTTTATGCAGAATGCGCAAAAAGCCGGAGCCACAGCGGAGGAGGCGGCTTACCTGCTGGCCGAGAAGAAGTCGGGTGATGAACTGCGTGAACTTGAAGAATGGGTGAAAGCCGCATGAGTGATAACAAGCAAAAGCCGTATGACGGCGATACCGTCCGGGACGGTGTGATGATGGCGGGCAGGACATCCCGTTGGGTAAAAGCCGGGCTTCTCGGTCTGGCAGGGCTGCTGACCATGACCGGGGTGGCGTATGTGACGGCAAAAGCGGTCATGCCGGCGGTGGTGGTGTTCGATATGAAGGGCACGATTGACCTCTTTCAGCAACAGTCAGCCCAGCTGAATCTCAATGAAGAGAAAGCAAAGGTGCTGACTTCGCGGTTCAACACCGCCCTGACCGACAGTCTCAATGAATGGCAGACCTCTCATCACGCCGTCATCCTGGTCAAACCGGCCGTCATAAGTCCGGAAACGGACATTACGGAGACTATCCGCAGTGATATCGCCCGTCGTATTCAGGAGGCGCAATGAGAACACGACTGCAGCTGACGGCGCTGATGTGCCTGATAGTCTCGTCAGGCAGTGGCGCAAAAGACCTGGGTACGTGGGGCAACGTCTTCGAACCCGCCGAGCAGGACATGCTGGTCTTCATTCAGAACCGACTCAAAGGCATGGAGCAGTCCGGCGAGCTTGAGCGGCTGAAGAACGAGGCGACGGAGCGGGTAAAACGCAATGCCGTGCGACCGAAGCCTGTCGAGGGGCTGACGGTCGCGAAAGACTACCGATCGTTTGCGTTTGATCCGACCTTCACGGTGCCGGAAACCATCACCGATATGAAAGGCAACATCATCGCCCGTAAGGGCGACCAGGTGAACCCGCTGGATAAAGTGCCGTTCAGTCAGGTGCTGTACTTCATTGACGGTGACGATAAGGCGCAAATCGCCTGGACCCGACAGCAGATTGCCGGCGGGACAAACTTCAAGGTGATTCTGGTCAACGGCAATATCAAGGACGCCAGCGACGCCCTGGATGAGCGGATCTACTTCGACCAGTCCGGTGTCCTTACCCGCAAATTTGGTTTCACACATACGCCGGCGCGGATCTCGCGTGACGGGCGGGTGCTGAAAGTGGAAGAAATCCCGGCTACCGGAGTAAAAAAATGACGACAGCCACATTAGGTGACCTGTTCCCCGATATGCGTAAAGCTGCACCGAAACAGGTAAAAAAGAAAAGCCCGGACCGGAAAAAAGGCACGGCGGAAACACTGAAAGCGCTTTATCCGGAGATAGATGGCTGGCATCCCGTATTTGTTTCCAAACTCTGGCTTCACTGGCGCCAGGTCAACGGTATGGACCTGTCTGAGCCGAAAGACCGGGATGAGCGGTTTATGGATTATCTGGCAGAACGTATTCATCAGGAGATGGTTGAGAGGGGCTCATGGCGATAATCGAATGTTTCAGAAACCCTGAAAACCTGAGCAGTGTTCTGACATGTCTGCGGGAGGCCGAAGGGCTAAGCGGTCTTCTGGCCGTTGCGGTAGGACTGGCCCTCTGGATCGTCGCGCAACTCAGTGCTGATGCGAAACGAGAAAAGGCAGCAGAACGCGAAATGAAATACGGTCTGTCCGTGTCAGTCCCGTCCGTGTTTGGCAGTCCGGCGCACGCTGAAGCGGTGTTGCGATCTGCGAACCAGGAGTATTACCAGCTCATGCTGGCGGAGATGGAAAAAGCCCTGTTTGCGCAGGGATACGAACTGACTCGCGACCGCCTGCAGCAGGTTGTGGCTGATGGTGAGACGCAGCGCACTGTGGCCAGAGCGGTATACATCGCACGTGAGCGCTATCTGGCCCCGAATCAGCCTGAGCATGAGCTGGCTGAAAAAGCCACGATGGCGTCCAGCGATGGATATTGTGCCCGGTGGTTATCGATACTGATAACAGGCAGTGAACAGCAGGGCTGGTATATCACACGCCGTCATCAGGGCGCTGACTACGATGATGACAACGGTTATGCCTTTATCACCACCACCCCAACCGCTAATGAATGATTCAACCGCTCGCCATTCAGGATGTTCGGTGCTCACTGCGTTGCGCTCCGCCTCAGCCTGACTGCCGTCACGGTTTCCTCTTAACACCTGACAAGGTAACGCCATGAAAAAAGACCCTGATGGTGAAAAGGGCCGGAATGTCGCCGTAACAGCTGTTCGCCACGACGAAAAATCAGCCTCGCGTCTGGATGATATTCTGCAGGAAAACCCTCTTTTCTACCCTTCGATTGTACTGCGGGCCGGCATTCTGGCCCTGCACGAAATGACCTGTGAACAACGTATGGCGCTGGTTATCAAAGCCGCCCTGCCTTCCGACAAAGACTGACCTTTCTTTAAGCCCTCCCGCCCGTCCGGTGGCTGCGGCTCACCCGGAGATATCCCATGACACACCCTGAAACTATCAGGCCGGTGGCGGTTACGCGTGACCGAAACGGCTTCTGGACCCACCCGCACTACTTTCAGCCAGCCGACGATGAAGCCACTCCGGCAGAATTTGGCAACTGGTTGAACCAACACCGACTGACCTGCGCCACGCGCTGGATGGAAAATGATGCCCCCACTTATGTCATTACGGCCTGGGAACACGGGTTCACCTGTATCAGCGAATGGGAACCCTCGCCACCGTCAGGCAGCGGCTGGTTTATTGGCTCCATACACGACACGGAAGACGGCCCGGTCTGTGTCTGGTTACGGGAGGCGCAATGACATTCAGAGCCTGTTTGACCGCTCTGCTGCTGGCCGCAGTGTGCTGGACAGCATCATTAACCTCTGCATCAGCAGCTGCGTCTAACGCGGGTGCCGGGCGCTGGGTGAATCCAATATCGGATGTCTGCTGGAAATGTCTGTTTCCGATGTCGGTCGGCAGCGTCAAGCTGGCATCGGGTCCACAACCAGATACCAGTAACCCGTCCATGCCCATCCAGATTTGCTCTTACGGTGTGCTGTACCGCATGGGGCTGGCCATTGGTTACTGGGAGCCGACCGCGATGACGGATGTGACCCGTGAGCCCGGCGTCATGGTGAATATGGGGGGCTTCAAAATTGATCTGGGACGAACCGGAACCGGTACCGCAGGGCAAAGCGACCGACCGGCTGCGGGGGCGTTCTACCACGTGCACTGGTACAAATACCCGCTGATTTCCTGGCTCAGTATTATGACCAGCACCGGCTGTTTTCAGGGGGGGGATATGGATATCGCCTACATGTCTGAAGTTGATCCACTCTGGAATGACAGTACGCTCTCGATGCTGATTAACCCGGAGGCTGCGCTGTTCGGTAACCTGATTGCACAGGCCGCGTGTGCGGCGGACGCCGTGGCCAGTACAGCAGGCGTTCCCCTTTCCCCTTTGTTCTGGTGTGCCGGCAGTCAGGGCAGCATGTATCCGTTCACGGGCTTTACCAGCGGCGAGTTTTCTCCCCTGGAGTCGTCGCTTCTGGTCAGCGAGCGCATGGCGTTCAAGCTGCACCGGGAAGGTCTGGTGATGAACACGGTCGGCGCGGATTATGCCGTCTGCTATCAGTACCCGTCCCCGATTGTGCCGAAAGAGCGATGGCGCTATCAGATGGTGAACATGTATCCCGAAACCAACAGCTGTCACGCGTTCGGGGCCAGTACCCAGACCTGGGGCACACCCCATAACTCCCCGCAGTCAAAGAAAAACTTCGGCTATCTGCTCTGGCGCAAACGTAACTGCGTCTATTCGTGAGGTCAGACAAATGAATACAACGTTATATCGGGCGCTGATCCTCAGCGTTCTGGTCACCTGCGCCTCGCAGGCACTGGCCAGCGAACAAACCAGCGTGTCAGCCAGTGACAGGGACTGGATGAAGCAACAGCAGCAGTCAATGAATACGCTGAAACAGAGTCTCCAGGGACAGGCTTTGCCACTGCCGGCAGAGCAACAGGCGCTCATCAGCCGGCTTCAGGGCGACATTGCCAGCCATCAGGCAGCGCGTGAGTACGATGAAAAACGCACGTTTCCCGCCATGTATTTTGTCAGTCTGGGCCTGCCGCGCGAAGGCCTGTTACCGATGCTCAAAGAGGCCAACCGTTACGGCGTGCCGGCCACGTTGCGGGGGCTGGTGAATAACGATCTCCGTCAGACTGCATCGGCCATGTTTGAGCTGGCCAAAGAGGATAAAAATATCGGGGTGCAAATTGACCCGACGCTCTACACCGAATACCACATCACTACTATCCCGGCCCTGGTGGTGACCTGTCCGGGGCGCTTCGATGTGATTCGCGGCAGTCTTCCGCTCAAACAGGCGCTGGAGAAAGTGGCTGAAAGCGGTGACTGTGCCGCCACGGCGAAGCAAATTCTGGAGGCGGCGCAATGAAACGACTGATCCTTGCTTCACTACTGATGACACCGCTTTTTGCCATGTCAGCCGATCCTGCTTTCAATGCCGGGGCCAGTTTTGGCAAACAAAATGCCGGGGCCGGCACCGGGAGCCTGAAAAACCCGGGGGCGGTGACCGGCTCCATTCCTGGCTATACCGCTAATCCTCCGGAAAAAGGCTACTACGGTGGCGTTCAGGGTGGCGATGGCGGTCTGGCCAATAAGGGGCAGGCAGCGCTGCAGGGAAGCAATGCAGGGCAGGCAGTCATCAGCTCGGGAAATACCAACCCGGTACCCACGATAGATCCTAAAGCGCCGTTTATCACCATCGGTAAAAATGCGGAAGCGGGTTCTGAAGGGGTGCTGGCGGGTACGGCACAACAGTGCACTGAAACAACCGTCAGTAAGACCACATTTGAAAATTATCAGTGTGATAAGGATGTGGCTTCCGTGGAATCATGTACCCGAACGGCAACCGCCGGGGGGCATTCAACGACCACGACGGTGCAGAAAACCTTCACGCTGACTGCTGCTGATGCCACTTTCTATCATGGTGGCGGTTCGTCATTCAATATCACTTTTAACGCACCGGCTACAGGCCCTGTAATCAGTGCTCATCTCTATTGGGGCGATCACGAAGTCAATGTTGGCAAGCTGGTCTGGTGGGGGCTTAACAAGACACTGAAAGGAAAAAAATATGACTGGCCTCTGCCCGGCGCGCCAGGATATCAGTTGATGGAAGGGACAGCGATGCCGGTCGGGACCTATACAAGCACCGGGTGTACCAGCGGAAACAAAGATCGCTGCGAGAAACATGCCCGCGAGCAGATTGCTGATTTTAAATCCGGAGCGTCAAGTCTCACACTGGTTGTCGTGATGAATGCGGTTGAGACGACCTTTGTCCCTGAAGTCACCTGGAAAACGTCCTGCGGTCTGGACATGTCCAAAGCCAAAAAAACGACCTCAACCTGCACCACCCCGGGCGGCGACAAAACGGTTGTCAGTAATGGCCAGAGCTACCAGGTGCACAGTGACTGCTGGCAATACACCGATAACTATGTCGTCTCCTCCAGTTCGACCGGTAACTGCGGAACGCTGATGACCAATCCGAAGTGCACGGCTTCAGCATCTAAATGCGTGGAGACGACGGACGGTCAGTGTACGCACATGAACTACACATATCAGTGCCAGACCACTTATCAGTCAGGTGGTCTGGTGTGTGGTGGGGATTACATCTGTAAAACCGGTGACTGTGATGCGACCAATGGAGCCGGCAACAGCGGTTTCGATGTGGCGGTGGCCAAACTTGCCGGACTGGCCTCTGCAGCTGATGACGTTAAAGAAGACCAAAGCCAGATTGATATAAAAGCCTTCACCGGTAAGGCCATGAGCTGTCGCAAAGCGTTTGCCGGATTCTCCAACTGCTGCAAGGACTCGGGATGGGGTCAGGATACTGGTCTTGCTGCCTGCAATTCAGACGAAATGGCTATTGGTAAGGCCAAAGCGAAAAAAATCACGGTGACGATCGGTGAGCGCTGTGACAAAAAAGTGCTCGGGGCGTGTATCCAGAAAAGTCAGGTCTACTGCGTCTTTGACGGCAAGCTTGCGCGCATCATTCAGGAGCAGGGGCGCCGTGATCAACTGGGGGTAAAATTCGGTAGCGGAGACAGCCCAAACTGCCGTGGGATTACGGTGCCGGAATTGCAAAGTATCGACTTCGACAAAATCAACTTCGCGGATTTCTACGACGATCTGATGAAGAACCAGAAAATCCCCGATACCGCTGCTCAGGTAAAACTCATCAAAGACCGTATAGCCGCCCAGGTGAATCAGCAGGGAGGCAATAAATGAAAAGACTGTTATGCGGTCTTCTGATGACCGCTGCCAGTCTGCAGGCCATCGCGGAGGAGATCATTACCCCCGCAGACCCGTTTACTGGCTGGTCCTGGTATAACGAACCGAAGACACCGCCGGAGCAAAAAACGAAGCCGCAGCCGCCCGCGCCACCGCAGGCCATTCCTGATCTCAGTAAAATGTCCGCACTTGAGCAGGCAAAGGTACTGAAGGGATACACGATGGAGGCGCTTAACCGCGCCATCCTGTATCCGACGCGGGAAAACACGGCAACATTCCTGCGCTGGCAGAAGTTCTGGACCGACAGAGGCTCGATGTTCAGCCAGTCCTTCGCGGCCGCCCAGCTGAGCCACCCAGATCTCGACTACAACCTGGAATACCCGCACTACAACAGTATGGCCCCGTTTGTGCAGACACGTGATCAGCAGACTCAGCAAAGCGCAGTAGCACAGCTCTCACAGCAGTACGGACTGTTCTACTTCTATCGTGGCAGCGATCCGATTGATGTGCAGATGGCAGGTGTGGTGGCCGATTTTGCCAGAACCAACGGTATCTCACTTATCCCTGTCTCGGTAGACGGGCAGGTGGCAGCCACGCTGCCGCAAAGCCGTCCTGATACCGGTCAGTCCCGGTCGATGAATATCTCACACTACCCGGCACTGTTCCTGGTTGATCCGAAAAGCCAGAACTATCGTGCGCTGTCCTACGGCTTCATGACCCAGGATGACCTGGCGAAGCGATTCCTGAACGTGGCCACCGGCTTCAAACCCAACTCTTAAGGTTTACTCATGAATATTCGACTGTTTCCTCATATCAGAAATATGGTGCGTCTGGCCTCATATTCTTTCGTTCTGGGTCCTGCCCTGGTGCTGTATTCCCTGGTGATGGTCATCGCGCTGGATGATTCTCTGTCGCAGCAGTTTCTGAACGAGGCACGACGCCTGACTGCCGGCGCTCCTGCCGGAAAAGTGATGCAGTGCATCGAACATAACCCCCCGCCTTTGCAACACCGGAAACCCAAACCTGAAGAGGACGTTACTCCGCTCCCGTATCACGTGCCGGTGTTATCCAGCTGTCATTCAGAACCTGTAGACAGCGCCCACTGGTCACGGACAACGGATGCCGTGTTATTCAATTTCTGGGTAATGACCGTGCTGCTTGGCGCGCTGGCAGGCTTCCTCGTTCACCTGAAACAACGTCGCACCACAACGCCTCCGGAACTTGCTGTGCTTAAAAAGGAATATACGAATGAACGTTAATCTTCTCGCAGGACTGATTTTCTGGGGCGTGATGGCACTCGTACTGAGCGAGCTGATGACGGTGTCTGTCAGCGGGACACAGACGGGCCTGGTGTGGCTGAGCTATGCCCTCTGGGCTGTTGCGGGTGCGATGGTTATTCGTGCCGGCATTGTTGCTGTGCGGGAACGCCGTGCAAAACGCAGCGGGGTGGCCAGTCATGAAATGTAAAACCACGCTGACCGCTTTGTTGTGTCTGATCCCCGTGATGGCCAGTGCCGGCGTCCGTGAGGAGTTGCTGGCACTTGAGGCCGCTAAAACCGGTACCGTCTCCTCACTGACACAGGTTGTCACTCCGGCGGCTCCCCCTCCCAGTCTGATGCAGCTGCCGGACGGGCGTCGGGCAGATATGAAGGATTATGCGGTGGTGTTGTTTATGCAGGCCCACTGCCAGTACAGCGCGAAGTTCGATCCGTTGCTCAAGGACTGGGCCGATCAGCACAATATTCGTGTTTATCCCTACACCCTGGACGGGGGCGGCGATGTGTCTTATCCCCACCCGCTGGTTCCGCGCAAAATTGACCCGGCCGCGCCGATTGCCGATGAGATTGTCACCTTCTTTGGTAACGGTTTGCCGATCGCCACACCGACGGCGTTTGTGGTAAACGTCAACACCCTGAAAGCGTATCCGCTGACGCAGGGTGTGATGGAAATTCCGACGCTTGAAAGCCGCTGGGCCAGCCTGATTCAGGCGGACATGGATAACGTCGACCCCAAAACACTGCCACCCATGCCTGCCAGCGCGCAGGTCACTCCTCAGTAATACAACCGGACTACAAAATGACTACATATACGTATGCGTTGTCGCGTACCGAGCGCGTGTGGCTGCTGTTCAGCGTGACGTTACTGGTGTCTGCGGCTTTCTACGGCACGTTCGCGTCACGGATCGTCCGGGCGCTCTCCCGGCCAGAACTGACAACATACCTGCAGGATTTCCCCGTGCTCCTCCTGATTTCCCTGAGTGGCGGATTTATTGTTTCCGCCACCGGGCACTACGCGCTGCGTGTGTCTCTGCAGAAAACACATAACGGGGAGGTCCGGCATGGTTAAGTCACTGATAACGGCTGCTGGCATTTTCCTGGCAGGGCTGGTCGCATTACCCGCTCAGGCCGATGTGAACGGTGACCTGAACGGCTTCTTCGGCAAACTGGGTTACAGCGGTAACGTCTCCCAGGCACAGGCCTGGCAGGGGCAGGCGGCCGGGTACTTCTCCGGTGGCTCGGTATACCTGCGTAATCCCGTCAAAAACGTTCAGCTTGTCTCGATGCAGCTTCCGTCGCTGAATGCCGGCTGCGGTGGAATAGATGCCTATCTGGGGGCATTCAGCATGATCAGCGGCGAAGAAATACAGCGTTTCGTGAAGCAAATCATGAGTAACGCGGCCGGGTACGCGTTTGACCTGGCACTGCAGACGATGGTGCCGGAGCTGAAGCAGGCGAAAGACTTTCTGCAGAAGCTGGCCAGCGATGTGAACTCAATGAACATGAGTTCCTGTCAGGCAGCACAGGGCATTATCGGCGGGCTGTGGCCAGTCACGCAGGTATCGCAGCAAAAAATCTGTCAGGACATTGCCGGTGAAACCAACATGTTTTCAGACTGGGCGGCATCACGCCAGGGCTGCACCGTCGGGGGCAAGAGCGACACGGTCACCAACAAAGCCAGCGATGACCAGAAAGACCAGGTGCTGAAAAACAAAAACCTTATCTGGGACACCCTCAGTAAGAACGGTCTGCTGGCAAATGACCGGGCTTTGAAAGAGCTGGTCATGAGTACCGTCGGCTCCATCATCTTCAATAAGGCCGGGGACGTCACCATCCTGACGCCGCTGGTTGATAACCGGGACCTGATTAAGGTGCTGATGCGGGGCGGGACGGCGAAGGTGTACGGCTGCGACGAAGCCACTCTGTGCCTGGCACCGGTCGTTAAGGATTTGACCATCACTGAGTCGAATGGGCTGGTCACACTGGTCAAAAACCTGATGCTCTCGATGCAGAACAAGCTGGTCGATGACAAGGCGCTGACCGATCAGGAAAAAGGCTTTGTGAACACGACATCCGTGCCGGTGCTGAAATATCTGACCAATGCACAGAGCATGGGGATGAGCGCCACCTACCTGCTGCAGGTGGCCGATTTTATCGCTCAGGATCTGATGATCCAGTATCTGCAGGAGCTGGTGAAACAGGCAAGTCTGTCGCTTGCAGGTAAAAACTTTCCGGAAGAGGCGGCCGCCAAACTGCGTGACAACGTCATTCATGCGCAGGGGCTGCTGGCAGACATGAAGCTGCAGTCGGCAGCAGACCAGAATGCTCTCGACGGGATTGATCGCAATATGCAATACCTGCAACAGCAGGTATCCACCATCGTTTCAGGCTCCTACCAGAGCAACTATCACTGGGGTGATCGCTGATGCTTGAGATCTACACAATCTATGGCGGAGGGATGTGGAAAACGGCGCTGGACGCCGTTGTCACCCTCATCGGTTCAAATACATTCAGCACGCTGATGCGTATGGCTGGTACTTTTGCCGTGCTGGCGGTGGTGCTGACGTTCATTAAACAACGTAACCCGATGGTGTTTGTGCAGTGGCTGGCCATTTTCATGCTGGTCACCACTATCCTTGTGGTGCCGAAACGTTCCGTGCAGGTGATCGATATTTCAGACCCTGCTGCAGTCTGGAAAACAGATAATGTTCCGGTGGGGCTGGCGGCGATCGCGTCACTCACGACGAGTATCGGGTACAAAATGACCACGTTATACGACTCTCTCATGGCGCGGCCAGACTCGGTAACTTACAGCAAGACCGGGATGCTGTTCGGTTCGCAGATTGTGGCGGAGACGAGCGACTTCACCACGCAAAACCCGGTTCTGGCTCAGATGCTACCGGATTACGTGGAAAACTGCGTTATTGGCGACATTCTGCTGAATGGCAAGTACACCATTAACCAGCTGCTCAATTCCACTGACCCATTGACGTTGATCACCAGCAACCCGAGTCCGCTACGGGGCATTTTCAAAATGACCTCCACAACGCGTCAGTTTCTGACCTGCCAGCAGGCGGCTGCAGAAATCAAAACACTGGCGACAACGGATGCCAACCCTGGCAGCGCCACCTTTACCTGGCTGACCCGTAAGGTCTTCGGCAACAAACTGAACGGAGCCAGTCTTTTGTCCAGTGCAATGGGGGAGAGCTATGGCTACTTCTATGCCGGGGGGATGACGGCTGCGCAGATCATGAAGAACAACATCACCAACAGCGCAGTGCGACAGGGCATCAAAGGTTTTGCCGCGCGTTCTTCAGACACCGCTAACCTGCTGAACCTCGCTACGGAAAATGCCGCGACCAAACAGCGACTCAGCTGGGCGGCAGGTAATGAACTGGCCACCCGCACGCTGCCGTTTGCGCAGTCGTTGCTGATGCTGATTCTGGTCTGTCTGTTCCCATTGATGATCGCACTTGCAGCGTCAAACCACAGTATGTTCGGGTTGAATACCCTGAAAATCTACATTGGGGGATTCATCTATTTCCAGATGTGGCCGATTATGTTTGCGATTCTGAACTACGCCTCGAACTACTGGCTGCAGTCCCAGACAGGCGGTACGCCACTGGTGCTGGCAAATAAAAACATCGTTGCGCTACAGCATTCTGATGTGGCCAACCTTGCCGGATATCTGGCACTTTCGATCCCGGTGTTATCGTTTTATCTGACCAAGGGGGCGTCAGCGATCGGCTCTCAGGTTGCTGGCAGCGTGCTCAGTTCTGCGGCATTTACCTCAGCTGGCGTCTCCGCGACGACGGCTGACGGTAACTGGTCGTTCAATAACATGTCGATGGATAACCTCAGTCAGAACAAGATGGATACAAATCTTGTTCAGCGCCAGGGTCAGCAGACATGGCAGGCGGATAACGGTTCCACACAGACCCAGACGGCCGGTGGCCATACGGTTATCGACGGTTCTGGGGCGATGTCAAACCTGCCGGTGAACATGAAGCTCAGTCAGCTGGCGAGCAGTGGATTCCAGGAATCGGCCCGTCAGTCTCAGGTCCAGGCGCAGACGGCGCTGGACGGATACAACCACAGCGTCACCAGCGGCTGGTCACAGCTCTCACAGCTGTCTAATCAGACCGGAACCAGCGACAGCCTGAGTAAGGGCAGTGAAAACAGCCAGGCCACGAACGCGACGCGCGGGGCCAGCATGATGATGTCAGCGGCTGAGAATTATGCGAAAGCGAATAATATCTCTACGCAGGAGGCTTATAACTCCTTAATGGATATCAGTAATCAGGGTTCTATAAATGCAGGTGTCAAGACCACAGTAGGGGGGGGTATCAATATCGGCGTTGCGAAAGCAGGGGTTGAAGGCAGTGTGGCCACCGATCTTCGCCATTCTACCGGCAGCTCGCGTGGTACCCAGAATTCTGATTCGCATACTCAGGACATGCGGCACGATAAGAACAGTCAGGCAGTTAATGATTTCCGTCAGGGGATGGATATGGTTACCAGCAGTCGTGTGACGGATGGTTCAAACCATACTGAGAATGCTGCAACCAGCAATGTGCAGCAGTTTGCGGCGACCCTGAATGATGCCCAAAGTCAGTATCATCAGTACACAACCAGCTCAACCAACAGCAACGAATTTAGCCGTATGGCGACGCTGGCGCAGAATGAAAGCGCAAGCCTCGATACCAACTATACGCAGGAGTTTGTTGACTGGGCGGGCAACAAATACGGTGATAAGGCACAGAGCATGCTGACCAGTGCACCAAGTGCCCGTGAAGCCGCAATGGAGTTCGTGAACGAGCGTCTGAAGCCGGAAATCATGGGTGACTACCAGCAAGGCCGTTCTGATTTATCAAGTGGAGCCGAACACGAAGCTTTTAGCGGCAAGCATATTGTCCAGCCATCAATCGTTTCACGGGAACAGGACCTGGACGTAAATCGCCCTGCTGGTTCTGGCTCTTCCGATGTGAGTTCATCCGGATCGCCTTATGAAATTCAATCCGGAGGGACATATCAGGGAAATCGTCAGTCAACGGTTGAGGGAATACAACGTGGCGCACCAGCTGGCCACCATAATAGTGAGACTGTGACTGGTGAAGGTAACCAGCTGGAAAGGGCTTCAGGGACATCTCAAGTATCGGGAGCTTCTCGAGTTAGTGAAGCTGGCCAGGTATCAGGAGCCTCCCGTGTTAGTGATGGTGGTCATCGCGAAAACCATCAGGTAAATAGTGCTGATGACTATTCGGGACAATATCCGCAAGTGAACTCCAGCCATCGTAGTAACAATCACGTCTCTGGGGCGGAAAGGGGTGGAAATGAAGTGGGTAATAATCTGAGCGAGTCAGCCGGTGGGGTTCTGGGAGGGCGTGTTTCAGGCAATGAAATGCAAAACGCTCATAAGGAAAATCAGGAAAAACTGCAGCAGCAATCAGGTCAGAATTTTGGTCCACAAAATGAGATACAGCGTCGGGCTGCGGAACAAAGATCTGAAAATGAGCGTAATATCAATGAATCTGCTAGTGAAATTGGGAAAAAACAATCCACTGTTCAGGCATCCAGTGATATTCTTAAAGGAGAAGATTCAAGCGCTCAAGGCAAATTCCAGATTGGTCGTAAAGAAGCTGAAATTGATCAACAAATGCCCATTATTGATAGCGCTGAAAAGAGAAAGTTAGAGCAACAACTAGCTGAATTAAGGAAAAAAACCGGTTAGGAGGGGAAATGACAAAAGGTAGTTTTCGCATAATTACTTTCATACCCGTATTTGTCATGTACTTCGGATTTCCGCTGATCAGAGATGTGATTCCATACTATCAGGGGTATCGTTTGGATGATTGGCTGGCATTAGGGGGGCTATATGCACTTGGTACTCTTATAGCCACGCCATTGTTATTCCTAATGCTCAAAAGTGCGAGTGGGGATTTCAAACCGAGATTTAATATCCCTGTTAGCATGCTTATTGCAGCAGCTATTCAAGTGAATTGCTTGTTCTTCTTATGGGAAGACTCCATTCCACTTTATGTCTCTATGGGCTTAGCTATGGGCCTGAGCAGTATGCTTTATGCATATAGCACTAGAGGTGTAAATCTCATCGTGGATAAAGATACCGGGAGTATCTACCGCGTACACAAAGGAAAGGCGTATCGTCTCTCTGATAGTGAAGTGGAGCGGTGTAAGAACGATACTTCTGGACGATTCAAACCAACCGGTGATTTTTCTTCTAGCTCAGTATCTGGTTTTGACTCACATTCTTCTGTAATACCAGTAAACTTTGAGTTAAGTAGTAACGTTAATCACGATTACAATTCAGGAATTATCGTTAACCCGTCCACAGGGATGCCGATGATTGGTGGAATGTCCGGTCTTGATATTCATGGTAATAGTTGGGGAACAAACTTTAACGAACCCTCCAGTACCTACGATCCGAATCGCGGTTATTGAAAAAGGGGCTTGAGCCCTTTTTGTTACCAATCAAATCGTAAATACCCCGCTTTAAACTAAATATCCTTTCAATTCAGCCGATAACAGTCCTGTTAGCGCTCCGCCGTTAACAGGACGTTTTTTTATTCACAGGATGATCTCATGAAATTAAAACAATATGCAGTCGTTGGCTTAGTGGCTTCTACTCTTGCTCTCTCTGGTTGTGGCGCAATGTCGACAGCGGTGAAGAAGCGTAATCTTGATGTCAAAACACAGATGAGTCAGACCGTCTGGCTGGAGCCGTCGTCGGAGAAAACCGTATACCTCCAGGTGCGCAATACTTCAGATCAGGATATGTCAGGACTCGAAACGCAGATTTCAAATGCGCTGTCGGCTAAAGGCTATCGCGTCACTCACTCCCCGGATGATGCGTACTACTGGGTTCAGGCTAACGTTCTGAAAGCTGAGAAAATGGATTTACGCGCATCCCAGGGCTTCCTCAGCACCGGATATGAAGGGGCCGCCACTGCTGCAGCATTAGGCGCGGGTATTACCGCCTATAACTCAGCGTCAGCAGGTGCGACGCTCGGTGTTGGTCTGGCAAGTGGCCTGATTGGTCTGGCGGCGGATTCTATGGTGGAGGATGTGAACTACACGATGGTGACCGATCTGCAGATTTCTGAGCGCAGCAAAGCTACCGTCACGACTGACAACATTGCCGCTCTGAAGCAGGGCACATCAGGCGTCAAGGTTCAGACCAGCACTGAACAGGGCAACCGCGCCAAATACCAGACCCGCGTGGTCTCCAATGCGAACAAGGTGAACCTCAAGTTTGAAGAGGCGAAACCTGTCCTGGAAGCCCAGCTGGCCAAATCCATTACCGGCATTATGTAATCACCTGCGGCTGTGGCGCCCGTCACAGCCCTTCTTTCTGTTTTAACCTGTTAACGACCAGCCTGTATTAAACCGGGTGCGTCAGTGCTTTCAGTCAGTCCCGTGATATTTCGCTTCCTCGCATGACTGCGCCAGCGCAGCCCTGTCTGCGGCGAGCGCCGGGTATTCAATCTTAACCTCTCAATCAGTCACGTCACCGTCCCGGTGATGCGATGACTGCCGGACATATTCTATGAGCTTCGCAGGCAAAAATCTTACTCAGGGCGGGCAGATGACCGCCTACCGCTGGCGCATGTTCCTTCAGGTGAATAACTGGATTAGTTACTGGATTTTCATTCTGTTCGGGGTGCTGGCAACGGTCATTTTTTTCTGGCGCATACCGCAGGAGACGCTGGATAACGGCTCTCTGTGGTGGTTTGCCTGGATGAACAACAGCTTTATTGATTTGATGCCGGGCAGTGCGCCAAAAATTTACGACGTTCACTACTGGTACGCCCCGACGGGGACACCGATGGTGCTCAAAATGACGCTGGCCCAGGTGTTCAAAGACCCCTACATGATTGCAATGAGCGAACAACTCCTGAGTGAGTTGCAGTGGGCTGCGCTGATAAGCGGGGCAGGGTGTCTGGCCGTGTTTCTCGCCGTGACCTGGTACATTGTGGGCATTGGACGCCGGGAGAGCGAGGATGAGTATCTTTCCGGCATGTTGCTGACAGACAAACCGGCTGAAGTGAACCAGCTGCTGCGCAAGAATGGCGAACTGTCCGATTTGCGTGTGGGTGACCTGCACATGGTCAGGATGGCTGAAGTCATGAACTTCCTGATGCACGGTACGATCGGCGTCGGTAAGTCGACGCTGATCCGCTGGCTGCTGGATTACATCCGTAAGCGTGGCGACAGGGCCATCATCTACGATTCCGGCTGTACCTTCACCGAAACCCACTATAACCCCGCCACCGACTTTATTCTGAATGCCCATGACGAGCGCTGTGCCAACTGGCACCTGTGGGGCGAATGCGTGGATGCGGTCGACTACGACAATATGTCGGCCAGTCTGATCCCGGTCGAAGGGGAGTCAGATCCGTTCTGGGTATCCAGCTCGCGCACCATCTTCGCCGACCTCGCTATTCGCATGTCGGTTGACCCGGACAGGAGCATTGAGAAATTCCTCAGAACCCTGCTGTCGCTGGACATGAAAAGTCTGCGTGGTTATCTGGCCAACACGCCATCAGCCAACCTGGTAGAAGAAAAAATTGAGAAGACGGCGATCTCCATCCGTTCCGTGGTGACGAACTATGCGAAGTCGCTGCGCTACCTGCAGGGACTGGATGATGGTGTTAAACCGCCTTTCACTATCCGGGAATGGATGACGAAGGAGGAGCACGACAACAGCTGGCTCTTTATCTCCACCCAGGCGCGGCATCGCAAAAGTGTGCGACCGCTGATTTCGCTCTGGGTGTCGCTGGCCACCATGATGCTGCAGAGCATGGGAGAAAACAGCGACCGCCGGGTCTGGTTCATCATCGATGAAACCCCCAGCCTGCAGCGTATCCCTGAACTGGCGGAGACCCTGGCTGAAGCGCGTAAGTTCGGCGGGTGTTTTGTGCTGGGTATGCAGAACATGGCGCAACTGGTCCACGTTTACGGACGTGAACTGGCCAAAAGTATCTTCGACCTGATGAACACCCGTATGTACGGGCGCTCTCCGAGTGCGGAGATGGCCAAAGTGGTGGAAGAAGAACTGGGCAACCAGCGTAAGCGAAAAATCCGCGAGCAGAACAGCTACGGTCTGGATCAGGTGCGTGACGGTGTGTCACTCGGGAAAGATGAGGTCAACAACCCGATTGTCGATTACGAGCAGGTGATGCGCCTGCCCAACCTGAGTTTCTATGTCCGCCTGCCAGGCGAGTATCCGGTTGTTCGCCTGAAACTGAAATACCGTGAGCAGAAAAAACACCACCCAGGTCTGGTAGAGCGCAACATCCGGGATGCCCTGAGTCCGGAGCTTGAAAAGGTGATTCAGGACAATGAACGGGCCGCGAGTGTCGCCGGTGTCGCCTTCCCGACCGGTGATGAATGGCTGGAAAAGGGCAGCGATCGGGACACTTCGTCCACCGTCTCGTCTGCTTCAGCGACAGCCAGCGCCTCTTCTGGGCCTCAAGCTGTGTCGGCCGCTTCCGTCAGCCCGGAACCAGTGAAACCCTTGCACGCCACGCCGGCAGTGACACCGTCTCCCGTTTCCACCGCGCCACCTTCGAGGCCACAGAAGCACAGTCCGGTGACAGCCCCTGTCACTGTGCAAGAGAAAAGTAATGTCGTCCCGCTTCACATTTCCCGGACTGTGCCTGAAATCCCTGCTCCCTCTGTCACGAGCAGAGAGCCAGTGTCCTCAGCACTGGAAAAACTTCAGAGTCGCATGACCCCAGTCGCACAGCCCCCTTCCGGGGCACTGGATATGCTGCAGCGACGCTTGACGACCGGCACGGGTAGCGCAAATGAAACGGAAGACGATACGCAAGCAGGTGGCGAGTCAATGAATCTGGATATGCACGTATCAGAACGGGCAGATGGCGGACTGGCCGTCACCACGGCGGGGAAAAGTGTCACCCATGAAGGGCCAGCCGAAGACCACAAGGTCAACCGCAGGCTGGCACAGGATGAAGAGAACATTTTACGTCACCGTGACCCGGAAGATCCTGGGTACAGCGACTACGACCAACACTATGAAGACAGAGAGCCTGAACTATGATGTCAGTCGCCCCCATCGCCTCAGCTGGCACCGCTGCCGGCTACTACAGCAATTCCGACAACTACTATTTCCTCGGCAATCTCCAGAGTCTCTGGCTGGGCGAGGGGGCGAAAGACCTCGGCCTGGAGGGAAGTGTCCGGGGGGATGACCTGACGTCCGTGCTTGAGGGACGTCTTCCTGACGGCTCCCGCCTGGGCAAGGAGATTAACGGCAACCACGTTCACCGTCCTGGCCATGACCTGACTTTCTCAGCGCCCAAAAGTGTGTCCATCCTTGGCCTGATTGGTGGTGATAAAGAGATGGTAGAGGCCCACAACCACGCTGTTCTTGTGGCGGCGGGCTACGTTGAGAAGCTGATTTCCGCGCGTGACACGAAAGACGGTGTCACCTCTATTGTTCACACCGGCAAAATGGTGGCCGCTGCGTTTACCCACGACACTTCGCGTAACCTGGACCCTCAGCTGCACACCCACCTGCTGATTGCCAATATGACTGAGCTGGGCGGGAAGTGGAAAGCGCTGGCCACGGACTACATCCACGATGCCGGCTTTATCGAAACGGTCATGAAAATGCAGGTCACGCTCGGGAAAATCTATCGCAGCGCACTGCGCCAGCGCGTGGAGGCGCTGGGCCACGAGGTGGAAGAGGTCGGCAAGCACGGCATGTGGGAAATCAAGGGCGTGCCAGAGGAGGTGCGGGACGATCTGTCCTCCCGTGGCCGGGAAATTGAGGGGGCCGTCGGGGCGGAGGCCACCTTACGCAGCCGTGACGTGGCGGCGAAGGACACCCGTCAGGCGAAGGTCGACCCGTCTCGGCTTCGCCTGATGGAGCGCTGGCTCGGCCAGTTGAAGGATAAAGGCTACGACCTGAAGGCCTATCAGGCCAGCGTGGTCCCGCGTGAAGCCGCAGCACGTAGCACACCGCCGCAGCCTGAACGGGTTTCATCGGACATGCCTGGACGAACAGAACAGGGTGCGATGATGTCGCCCGGACAGACACCCCAACCGGAAAAAGGCCCGGAATCACCGGTGCAGCCGGCAGTGCGGGACAGCACCTCACGCCAGCCCGAATCACGACAGACTGACACTCTGAGTCAGCCGGAACGGGCTGATGCCGAAAAAATGCCTGTCGGGAGAACGGCCTCCCCGGTGCAGCCAGTTCGTGCTGAGACACCGCAGCCCGATCTGGCTGATGCGATGCGACTGGCCATCTCGCAACTCAGTGACAGCAAAACCCGCTTTACCTTCGGGGAGCTGATGCTGACGACCGCTGAGCTGAGCGAACATCTGCCGGAGATTAAGGATATCCGCGTGGCCATCGATACGGCGCTGAAAGACGGCATGATCGTCCCCCTGGATAGCGAAAAAGGGGTGTTCACTTCCCGTATTCATCTGTTGGATGAACTCTCCATTCAGGCACTCAGCCAGGAACATCTCAAATCCACACCGGTCGTGGCTTTCAGCCGGCCGGAACAGTATGCCCCTCCCGCTCTGGCAGTGGTGGAGACCTCGCCACTGGTGCTGATGAATGCCCCATCAGGCGTGGCCGGTATTCGCGATCTGACGACACAACTGACCGGTATCTCAGTTGCGCAAGGGCGTGACGTCAGAGTGCTGGCCAGCTCTGCCGAACGTGCTATTTCGCTGGGCAAATCTGATGACCTGCGTGAGCGTATTATCAGTCGTCAGCATGTGCTGAGCGGGGATTTTCATCTGAAGCCCCAGAGTACGCTGATTATTGAGGGGGCAGAGCGGCTGGGGCTTAAGGAGACGCTGGTCCTGCTGGGCGAAGCGCGCGCGCAGGATGCGCAGCTGGTCTTTCTGGACAGTGCCGGTCGTCAGGCGAACGGCAATGCCATGTCGGTACTGGAGTCAGCTGGCGTGGTCCGTTCACGCCGCAATGAACCGACGCCGGGGCTTGAGGCCGATGTGGTCAGTATCGCCAACAAACGCGATCGCTATGAGGCGCTGGCGAACCGCTTTGCAGAGCTGAGTGGCGGCGCCGAAAATGTCACCGCCGTGGTGGTCGGTAAGCGCGAACAGACCCATCTGACCGGGCTTATCCGTGATGCACTACAGAATGCCGGCCAGCTGGGACGGGACGGTGTGGACATCGAGGCACGTCAGCCGGTCTGGCTCGACAGTAAAACCCGCAGGATGCCCGGCTCTTACCGGCCCGGCATGGTGCTTGAGGATCGCAGTGATGCCAGAACGCGCCAGTCATACGTGATTGACCGGGTGCATGAGGACACCAGAGTGATCTCGCTCATTGACGGGGATGGTGTGCTGACCCGCATGAAAATCGGGGATGTCAGCGCCGACTGGCGACTGTTCAGCCGTGAAACGCTCAGCGTGGCCACCGGCGAAAAACTGCTGGCCGTGGCGGGCGACCGTGAACACAGTCTGAAAGCAAAAGACCGCCTGGAAGTCACCGGCATCAGTGAAAAAGGGATCGAGGTAAAGCGGGGAGATGACATCCTGACGTTGCCGAAAGACCAGCCCCTGTATGTCTCGCACGCCTGGGTGAGTGCACCTGGAGGGCGTGATAACGATACCGGGGTGGTCCTGGCTGCACTTAACAGCCGGGATATCTCCTCTCAGACCATGAACTCGCTGGCGCAGAGTGGCCATCGTGCCGAAATCTTTACCGCCGAAGTCCAGGATAAGGCGGAAACCCGGCTGCTGCGAATGAAAACCAATGCCTCTCCCGTGAATCTGGTTCGCACCCTCAGCGGTAAAGAAAATGTGAGTGAAGCGGTCGGC
This sequence comes from Enterobacter sp. JMULE2, assembly GCF_013337145.1. Classification (NCBI taxonomy): domain Bacteria; kingdom Pseudomonadati; phylum Pseudomonadota; class Gammaproteobacteria; order Enterobacterales; family Enterobacteriaceae; genus Enterobacter; species Enterobacter sp. JMULE2. Next base: position 14,394 of record NZ_SGWD01000020.1, on the reverse strand, counting down.
CAGCTGCATGACAGTGTGCGTACCGACGCCGGGCTGGCCGTGTGGCGTGCGGTAAACGATCAGCGCAGCGTGGTGTTCAGTGAACTGACGCTGGCTGACGAGGCACAGAAGTACCATCCCGACTTTGACGATATCGGCCATGAAATTAGCACGATGGTGAAAACCGGGGAGCTGATGCGGGTATCTGCCGGGGGGGAGCCAAAACTGGTCGCCCGGGCGACCTGGGAAATGGAAAAAGCCATCCTTCGCACCGTGGAGGAGGGTAAAAACACACAGACTCCACTGCTTGATAAGGTGCCAGACGCTGTTTTCAACGGGCTGACTGCAGGACAAAAGGCGTCGACGTCGCTGGTTCTGGGAAGTACCGACCAGTTTACCGGTATTCAGGGTTATGCCGGTGTGGGGAAAACCACGCAGGTGAAAGCGGTCGTGGCCGCGCTCGGGACGCTGCCGGCCGATTCCCGACCTACCCTGACGGGTCTTGCACCAACGCATCAGGCCGTGAAAGAGATGAGCGAGGTCGGTGTGACGGCGCAGACCATCAAGTCCTTTATTGTGGAGCATGACCAGGCCACCGCTGCCGGTGAAAAACCGGATTACAAAGGCCAGGTCTTCCTGATTGATGAATCGTCGATGGCCGGTAACCAGGACACCGCCGCTCTGTTTCAGGCCATTGCCACCGGCGGGGGGCGTGCGGTCTCGATGGGGGATATTGACCAGTTCGAAGCGGTGGACTCCGGCGCGCCCTTTAAGCTGATGCAGGAGCGCAGCCCGATGGATGTGGCCATTATGAAAGAAATTGTGCGTCAGAAAGATGTGCAGCTGCGCGGTGCCGTTCACGACATCATTGATAATCGCATCGATGCGGCTTTAAAACGCATTGAGGCTCAGCCGGCAGAGCGGATTGGCCGCCAGCCAGGGGCAACAGTACCTGACGGGGCATTTCAGGAAACCGCCTCGCCGGTTGACGACATTGTCAGTGACTGGACTGGCCGCACGATCGATGCCCGGGCACGAACCCTTATCATTACCCAGCTTAACGCTGACCGCCAGGCGGTGAATGCCGGTATTCACGCGCAGCTGGCCAAACGCGGCGAACTGGGTGAGAAAGCGGTCACTGTCCCTGTCCTCGACAAAATCACGCATACCCGGCATGCCTTTAACAAAACGGACGCCTGGCAGACGGGCATGGTGGTGAAACGTGGCGATTGCTACCAGGACGTTGTGGCGGTCGACCGTAACGGGAGCACGGTCACGGTGCGGGATGAAGAGGGGAAAATCGGACTGTATTCCCCTAAAGAGCTGATAACCGGCGACGTGCAGCTGTTTAAGCGTCATAACATTGAAGTCCGGCAGGGCGATCTGCTGCGGTTTACAGCCACGGATCGTGAGCAGGGCCAGACCGCTAACCAGCGTTTTACGGTCGACAGCGTCAGCGAGACGGGCAATATTCGCCTGCGGGGTGCGAACGGTCTGGTAACCATCAACCCGACTCAGGTCCGGGCGCAGCAGCATCTTGATTATGCCTGGGCCGTGACCGGGTACGGTGCGCAGGGGACCAGTACGGATTATGTGATTTCCCTGGAAGGGACCGACGGGGGGCGCAAGGCTCTGGCCACTCGTCGTGCGTTTTACATTTCGGCCTCCCGTGCAAAGGAGCATGTGCAGATTTACACGGACGGTAAGGCGGACTGGGTGAAAGCCGTCACGTCACCAGAGCGCGATATCAAAACCGCGCACGATGCACTGCAGCCAGAAACGCAGCGAAAACAGGCGAAAGCAATCTGGGCAATGGGTCAGCCGGTCACAAAAACCGCCATTGGTCGTGCCTGGGTGCGCCATCAGGGGATGGGCGACGCATCGCTGACGGCGAAGGTGATCCCGGCCACCCGGCGTTTTCCGGAGCCGGCTCTCGCGCTGCCGGTCTATGACAACAACGGTAAAAGCGCGGGACTGGCCCTGGTCTCTCTGGTGTCCAGCCCGGAGGGCAGGCTGACACAGGGTGACACCCGTATGGTCATGACTGAGCGGGCACGCGGGGTGGTTCTTCAGCGCAGTCAGTCAGGCAACACCCTAGTAGTCAGTGACCTGAACGCGGCACTGGAGGCGGTGAAAGGGAATCCCCGTGATGGTGTGGTGTGGCAGACCGGGAAAGAGCCACCGTCATCCCATCTGCTGAAGGTGACCGGGGGTGTGCGACAGGATGATGAGCAGCGGCTCGCGCTGTCCGATCTGAGCGGACAGGATGAACGTCAGCAGGCTGAGCAGAAGCAGGCGGACCTTATACGTGCGCAGGAGGCAGCCCGTCAGGAAGAGAATCAACCGCAGCGCATCGTTCTCCCGGCCGGGGAGGTGGTGACATTGCGACCGGAAGACCTGAATCCGGTCAAACCTGAGCCACTGACACCGGATGACAGTCTGCTGGCCACGGTGCGAAACAATGACCGTGCAGACGGTCATGAACAGAAACTGGCGGAACGTGTGCGCAGTGAAAACACGTTGGCGGATAACGCCCCAGGCGAACGTGAGCGGGCATCACGGGTCGTCAGTGAACTGGTCAGTGCCGAGCGCGAAATGGTTCGCCATGCCGACAACACTGAGCGCGGCAGAATACCGGAGCGCGAAGAACAGACCCTCACCCGTACTATCCAGAAAGAACGCTAACCCCAGGACAGGAAGAGAACACTGATGAAACTGAAGACACTGACCGCTTTGTTAGTTACAACATACATTGGGTTTAATCCTGTGGCGCAGGCTTCAACTGCTCAGCCGGTCTTCACCGCGTATATGCGGATCGCTTTCTGGCGCTGGACTGTGCCCATATGCATGCATCTGATGCGGCAGCATCAATACTGCAGACTCTGAAAGATACGCATGAACTCTCCAAAAAAATATCCGTCAACTGACTCAGCATTGTATGTAAAAGGCGAGATGACTCGGGAGTTATATGTGCCATTGTTGAGTGAGGCTTGGGAAATATTCAGGGTGGTGAATGAACAATTTTCAGCAAATGATTAAAATTCATGACGCAATTTTTTCTAGCTGCCCGAGTATTGGGAAACTTTTCTAGCATAAAAAAGAAACAGTGAGCGATTATAACGATCGCTAAATGGTTATCGATAGTTATTGACTATCAGTCTCGCTGTACTGATCGTTACTTGCAATAAGACAGTTAGCGTTTCAGATAAAGGAGACCTCTGAATTTGACCGGAGTAAAGTGGTCCGTGGCGCCGTAGCCAGACGCAGCCGGTTACGTTGATGGGAGTCGCTTTGAAAATGGAAATAACCCCACGCCAAGGCTGTATTTGTACAATTTGAAGTCGACTGTTTGTAATAGACTCGAACACGCCGACAACCGGACCGGAAGGTGCCTGGGTGGCCGTCATCGAGTTCTTTGACTATCAGTGCGTGTTTTGCAGTCAGTTTTCGCCGGAGCTGGAAAAAGTCATGAAAGCTCAGCCTGATGTCCGCTACATCTTTAAAGAATGGCCCATCTTTGGCAGTCGCTGGGAAGCGTCCCAGCAGGCTGCACACCAGTGCCTGGCGGTATGGAAAGAAAAAGGGCCAGAGGCCTACGTCACCTACCATTACGCCATCTATGCTACTGGTCATTTTGAGGGAAAGATTGAGCGCTAAAGATATTCATGCGGCCGCAACAAAGGCGGGTGTTAATGCCACGAACGAGGCCAGTCACCCGGCCATACTGGAGAAAAACGGCACGCTGGCGGGATCCCTGGTATCATCGTTATGCCTCTCACTGGCGCACCCCGGATACCATCACCGTTTTCCCGGAAGCGGTGACCGCCGACAGAATACAGGCAGCTATCCGTCAGGCCGCGCCAGATTCGTGACTTTCAGATCCGGAGTCTGATTTCCCGTTGGGTCTGCCGGGCACGTAGGCAACCAACTTTTTTTAGCATATAGTTAAGTTCAGTAGTAAAATGCAGCGCCTCGTCGAGAGATGATGATTATGGAGTCCGTCGTGAAATTTACTATCCAGCAGTTGCAGGCCGCAGTGGCACTGGTACTTGCCAGTCTCCAGCCACAACCCATAGCGGTTGCGTGTCAGCCTACGATCGTGGAACGGGTTCATGAGATGGGTGCCAGGGTCAACAAAACCGACATCAGCGATCTCACAGCTGCTCTCAATGCCCTGGCAGAAGAATTACGCTTAAGCCGTATCGAGCTGATAAGGTATGCGGACAGGGATTTCTCTGGCGCAATCAAGATAGCCAGCGATATCAGGAATCAGACTATCCATGTGGCTGGCATTGCCGAGTCCTTTGTTCTGATGTTGCCTGAAAAAAATATTGTGCAGGCCTATGACAAGAATTCTGTAGAGTTTGCATTCTTTAAGGCCATTAAAATGGTCAGTATCGCGACTAAAAACTACCTGAGTCTGATTGATCAGCTCACACGCACGACAGAAGTACGTGACTCTGGCATCAATCTTTCAGCCATGAATCATCTTCTGGAGTCAGGCAACAGGGCTGCGGCTAAATGGCGTTGAAGGCTGAGTACAGTCCTGTTACCTGGGATACATTTTTCCAGCCCACGTTTGCCGTTTATCCTGAGCTGGAAAATCAGCTAAAAGCAGAGTTCATTACTTATAAATCAACGGGTGCACCTTCTAATCTCCTGGGGCGGGATGCTCCCTTTGATTTCCCGCCATTCGCAGTCGAATCCAACCTCCAGCATATTCACGTAAATTTGCACTTCCAGCTAACCTGGAGTGCAAAACAAGAGAATTACAACCGGACCTCAGATCACTATCTCGTTTACACAGAACATATGTGGGACAGCGGTCGTTTTTTGATGATGGGGCTGATAACTCCGGCGCATGAACGTATGCCAGCAAGAGATACCCGGTTATTAAGTTACTTCGCTGAAGTCGCGGAAAATTTTCACGCTTCATAAAATGCAGCCCCGGCAGACAGAACGGGAAGCAAGATATCCGGTTGCCCTCTTTACCGAGAGTTGTTCTGCGTCACCATTGCCAGCGCGTTTTGATTCAGGGTGTTCACTTATCATCTTGTTAAAATAGTAAGTTATTAAGATGGTATGTGTCACACCAGATCCAGACGATCGCGGGCGGTACGCAGACGCGCCTCCCCACGCCTGTCATACTGCTGGGTGGTGGTGACGCTTGCATGCCCCATCGCATCCTTCACCGTAATCAGGTCCTCGCCGTTATCCAGCATCGCCGTGGCAAAGGTTCTTCTCAGGTCGTGCGGCGCGCATTTCTCAATCCCGGCCTGGCGCTGACGTACCTGCAGAATATGATACACCGCCTGGTCGGTCAGCCGGTCGTACGTCAGGGTGTCAAACCGGCGGATGCGGGTAAACAGCGGTCCGGGGCTTTCACCGCGGACCTGTTCGGTCCAGTGCATCAGCCGCTGCCAGGTTCCGGCCGGCATGTAGGCCAGTCTTTCCTTGTTCCCTTTCCCCAGTACTTTCAGCGCCCGCTCATGCGTGACAATGTCACTTAAACTGAGACCCACCGCCTCGGAACGACGCAGACCACAGCCGAGGATCACCGCCAGCAGGGCTGCGTCACGCGCCCCCTGACAGCTGCTGTCCGCATCGCAGACTTTAAACAGCTGGCGGATTTCCTCTGCCGGCAGGGCGCGACCGCGCGGGAGCCGGCTGCCGCGCAGGTTGCGCACCGCCCGGATATGCTGAAAACTCTCGACGTCCATCAGCTTCAGCATCCAGGCTTCCTTCGCCACCCCCTTCAGCGCCGAGAGGTAGGTGTTGACCGTGGCCGTCGCCCGGCCGGTATCGCGCAGCAGCTCGGTAACGGCCATCACGTGATGGCGGCGCAGGCTGCCCCAGCTGCAGGTATCAGCACTCGCGGCGCCGAGCATGCCGGCGACAATCCCGAGGAACGAGGCCATGGTCTGCCGGCTGCGCGGGGAGTTCAGCGACAGTAAATAGGCCCGGGCCGGATTAAGCACAGCTTCATTCCCGGCCAGCGCCGGGAGGAACTCCTGATCCCTGAAGACCGGAACCGGCTGGTGATCGGGATGGTCATCCGTCAGTGGGGTCATCTCAGGCTCCGGAAGGGCCGGAAACCGTCCGGCGCGCTGGGTAAAAAATCGGGTTCCATGATACTGATGAAGCGTACCGCAGAGAGTCTACTTTTTCAAACGTACATTTTAATAAGTAGAGTGTTCTCTAAATAGCTGCGCCGAATAGTAGATCACTTAAAGGGAACTCAGCCCGAATTGTGCGATCTGATCAATCGCCAAATCAAAACAAATCACCAACCGGACTGAGCGATGCCGATCATAGCACCAATACCCCGCGACGAACGCCGCCTGATGCAAAAAGCTATCCATAAAACACGCGATAAAAATTATGCCCGCAGACTCACCGCTATGCTGATGCTGCACCGGGGTAACAGTGTTAGTTGCGTTGCCAGAACGCTCTGTTGCGCCCGTTCATCTGTTGGGCGCTGGATTAACTGGTTCACGTTATCGGGTGTGGAAGGCCTCAAATCCTTACCGGCAGGACGCTCCCGACGCTGGCCTTTTGAGCATATTTGCACCTTGTTACGTGAACTGATAAAGCACTCTCCCGGCGATTTTGGTTATCAACGTTCACGCTGGAGCACCGAATTACTGACAATAAAAATCAATGAGATAACCGGGTGTCAGTTGCATGCAGGCACTGTGCGTCGCTGGTTGCCCTCTGCCGGACTGGTATGGCGCAGGGCTGCGCCAACGTTGCGTATCCGCGATCCGCATAAGGACGAAAAGATGGCGGCAATCCATAAAGCACTGGACGAATGCAGCGCAGAACACCCGGTCTTTTATGAGGATGAAGTGGATATCCACCTTAATCCCAAAATCGGTGCAGACTGGCAGTTGCGTGGACAACAGAAACGCGTGATAACGCCGGGGCAGAATGAAAAATACTATCTGGCCGGAGCGCTGCACAGCGGCACGGGCAAAGTCAGCTATGTGGGTGGAAACAGCAAGAGTTCGGCACTCTTCATCAGCCTGCTGAAGCACCTGAAAGGCACATATCGACGGGCAAAAACCATCACGCTCATCGTGGATAACTACATTATCCATAAAAGCCATGAAACACAGCGGTGGCTGAAAGGGAACCCGAAGTTCAGAGTGATTTATCAGCCAGTTTACTCACCGTGGGTAAACCATGTTGAGCGGTTATGGCAGGCGCTGCATGACACGATAACGCGTAATCATCAGTGCCGTTCAATGTGGCAGCTACTGAAAAAGGTTCGTCATTTTATGGAAACCGTCAGTCCCTTCCCGGGAGGACAGCATGGACTGGAAAAAGTGTAGCGGTATTAGGCGCAGCTATTTAGAATTTAGAATATTATGAGCACACATCAATTGATTAAAAAGACAATATGTTGTATTGATACATATTGCACAGCAAATAGGTTAACACAGTACTATTTTACTTAACGGATTAGGATATCAAAGATGTCTTTAGAATTATCAAATAAAGAAGACCTTGTAAGACGCCTCTCTAATACACGTGAAATATCTTTTGTTTTTGGCTCTGCATTAACAGGACGTCGTGATAATATAGGTATATTGGAACCTAATGGAGTAGTTGAATACATTCGCAAAAAAATGCAAAAAGCTGGTTATCACGAACCATTTGAAGACTATTTGCAAAAAAAATCGCGATGTATTTCCATATCAAGCTGCATTCGAATTTATAGCCAAAACATATGGCGCGGATGAAATATATAATATTATAAATGAAATTGTAGAGTTAAATGCAGACCCAGCATCAGGCAAGAAAAAAATACCAAAAAACGTTAAAGATTTAGTAAAATCCATAAAAGAAAACAAGCTTAAAGTAAAATACATAATAACAACAAACTTTGACACTCTAATTGAAGAGGCTCTTTCAGAGGAAAATATATTATACAATAGCATCAGTATTGTTCCAGACTCGAACATTAATGAAAATGCTAATGATTTTCTCACTATAGTCCACATTCATGGTGTCTGGAATAAAGGTGACACCATGCATACTCGCAATCAATTAGCACAACGGCGAGGTAAAATAGAAGAATCCATTAGAAATATATTGGAAAATCATACAACTTGCATTATGGCATATGGTGGATGGGAAGACAGTTTTACCCGGACTCTTTTGGAGATTGTTAATAACAATCAATTTAGACACTCTCTAATATGGTGTTTTTATGCAAATAATGATGCCGACATTTTTAGAGATTATGGGCATCTTGAACTAAAGTTAAAAGATGCAATAAGCAGAGAGCGAATTCAGTTTTACAAGGGGGTTGATTGCATATCAATATTTAATATCTTTAATTAAGAGGTAACTGAAGTAAAAAAGTAACAACCTCGCCGGTCAATTTAAATACGACTAGCGAGTTAAAATACTATTATATAAGCAACAACCCTGATTACTTTGAGGTTAGAAAGAAAGAACAAAATGATGTTTTTCTTAAGCTTGTTAGATATAACCATGCGTTCATTGAGGCAGGGTTAGGTGCAGGTTTATATGGATTTATCTACTCTACAACATCTAAATACAAAAAAGAAATAAAATACTTCAGACTCAATTTTTCAGATGTTCTTGTAAAAAATCAAATTGATGATTGTTTTGTTGCTTATACTGGGGTTAACCCACAATTGCTTATATTTGAAATGAGCAAAGATCAAAGTGATACTTATCTTGTTATTATTGATAACATCCGTGGGGATATTGAGCAAGAAGCATTAAGCTATTTAATTCAGTTTACAGAAACCTCTAAATTGAGAAACAAAAACATATACTTTATATTTTCCTCATCCGTTACATTTCCTCAATATCAACACTTAGAACCTATCCCAGAAGGGATTGTCAGAATGTCGTAACTGATAATTTCTGAAGGTGAAAAGATGACAGGCAGCAAATGGCGGATCAGCGATGAACTTTGGGAAAAAATGGCACCGCTTATCCCTGAGCACAAAACCTGCCATCCACTCGGTACGCACCGGAAACGCGTTGATAACCGCGCTGCCATGGACGCCATATTCTTCGTCCTCAGGACCGGTTGCCAGTGGAACGCCCTGAACGCCACCGGGATATGTTCATCGAGTTCTGCACACCGGCGCTTTCAGGAATGGCGCGATGCCGGAGTCTTCGAGCGCTTCTGGCAGAACGGTTTGCTTGCCTGCGGGCATCTGGACAGCATTGACTGGTCCTGGCTGTCAATGGACGGCTGTATCACCAAATCGCCGCTGTCAGGAACAAAAAAACAGGCCGTAACCCCACTGACAGAGGGAAACAAGGCGTAAAGCGCAGCCTTTTGACGGACGCCTGCGGGCTTCCTCTGTCGCTGGTTGTCTCAGCAGCGAACACGCACGACATCAAACTGGTTGCGGATACGCTCGATGCCCTTCAGACGGGTCGTCCGGGGCAAAAACTCAGACTCTGCCTGGACAAAGGTTACGATGCAGGCTGGCTGAAAACATATCTGCAGAGCCGCCGCTACGAGCCGCATATCCAGTCCCGTAAAGAAGAGTCAGATGCCAGTAAAAACACGGACTTCAAAGCCCATCGCTGGGTTGTCGAAAGAACTCATAGCTGGATGAATCGCTTTCGCCGGGTTCTGACACGATGGGAAAAGAAGACTGAAAATTACGAGGCCATGTTGCATTTTGCCTGTGGTCTTATTGTCTGGAATAAAGTCCTATTGAGATAGGCTCTTAACAGTAAAACTAAATAGTCTTTCTCTTGATGAAACAAAATTAATTTTACGCAATAAGGGGTCCGCTTGGAAAACGGAAAATATCCTACGCTAAGGCCATTTCTTAAGCACACATGACAGGCAGCTCTGAGCGAACGTAAAAGAGGTGCTTAGGCTGCTACGTATATTTGTATAATTTAACGGAAACTTGACCCGATATGCGCGAAACTTGGCTCTCCTGAGGCAGTGGAATTGCCCGATAATCACTATAATCGGTTATCGGGTCATGGTTGACATGACTCCTGCTGGTTTAAACAAAGTTTGGAGAACATATAATGAAAATTACTCAGGTCCGTAATGCCACTCAGATCCTCGAATATGCGGGTAAGAAGTTCCTTATCGATCCCATGCTTTCTGACAAAGATATATGGCCCGGTTTTGAGGGAACTGTTCGCTCAGAAATTCGTAACCCTATGGTGGAATTGCCTCTGGATATCAGCTCACTGCTTGCTGTAGATGCTATTATTGTCACCCATACCCACCCTGACCACTGGGATCAGGCCGCTGCGGATATTGTGCCAAAAGATAAGCTGATTTACGTACAGAATGAGAATGATGAAGCGCTGCTGCGTACTCAGGGCTTCACAAATCTGGTTGTTCTCACCGAAACCAGCAGCCTTGAAGATATTGAACTGATTAAGACAGCATGTCAGCACGGTTCAGATGAAGCCTATACCAACCCACAGTTGGCAGAAATGCTTGGCGATGCCAGTGGTGTTGTGTTCCGTCATCCATCGGAAAAAACCTTATATCTTGTTGGTGACTCTATCTGGATTAAAGCCGTCGAAGAAAACATGCGAAAATATATACCGGATGTGTTGATTATGAACACCGGTTGGGCGCATGTGCTGGGCTACGGCGCAATCATATTTGGTAAAGAGGATATTTCGAAGGCGCACTTTGTATTACCAGAAGCCCAAATTGTTGCCACCCACATGGAAGCTGTTAACCACTGTCTGGTCACACGACAGGAACTCCTGGAATATGCGCTGATTAACCATATTCAGGATTACGTTTCAGCTCCTGCAGACGGTGAATCTGTCACGTTCTGACGGAAACCGATAACTAAGGAGCCACGATGTCTGTGATTTCAGTTGCCATTCTCGTTACTCAGGGCTTCAGCACTTATCACGTATCAGTTCCGCTGATCCTTTTTGGCGATACCCTCACAGACCAACGGCTCTTTACCCGCCTGATATGCGCTGAAAAGCCGGGTCTCATCTGGTCTGACGAAGGAACGGCAATACAGGCCGATCATGGTTTGGACGTTCTGACTCAGGTTGATACCGTCATTGTGCCCTTCTGGGGAGATGTGCGTAAACGACCATCCGAGCCTCTGCTTAACGCTCTGGTAAAAGCGCGTGAAGCAGGAGCTCAGATAGTGGGGCTATGCTTAGGCACTTTCGTACTGGCTTATGCAGGCTTGCTGGACGGGCATATGGCGGCAACACACTGGGAGTATGAGGAAGATTTTCGGAAGTTGTTTCCCTCCATTCATTTGAATCTTAACGAACTCTATGTTGATGACGATGGACTGACTACATCGGCAGGAACGGCTGCGGCGATGGATTGCTGCCTGTATATCATTCGTCAACATTTTGGCAGCCTGACGGCTAATCACATTGCCCGCAGGATGGTCACACCTCCTCACCGTGATGGTGGTCAGGCGCAGTATATTGATCATCCCGTCACTCAAAAGACAGCCGACTGTAGAATTAATAGGGTGCTTGATTACCTGCTACTAAACCTTCAGGAGCCGCACGATATTAATTCTCTGGCTGAATACGCCTCAATGAGCCGCAGGACACTGACGCGACATTTCACGAAAGCGACAGGTATGTCCGTCGTTGAGTGGATAACGGCGGCACGACTGCACCGGAGTCAGGAGCTGTTGGAGAACATGGATCTTCCTGTAGAACAGGTGGCTGAACAAGCGGGGTTTCAGTCAGCACCCACTTTTAGGCTACAGTTTCGGGAAAAATTCGGTGTCAGCCCCAGAGAGTGGCGGAAAACATTCCGTAATGTATAACTCATTAAACTGAAGACAGATGACCCAGTACTATGAACGTCCGCAACTGGCACATAGCAGACCGTCCAGATAAGAACTCAGGATCACTACTTCCCTGCCTTTACCCGGAGTATGGTTTGCCGGGTGGTATTAAACTCCCGCGCAATGGCGCTGATACTGATCCCGGCGTTAATCCGTGCAATCACCGTACTTTGCTGTTCTTCACTCAGTACTGAAGGACGTCCAAACCGCTTTCCTGCTGCTTTTGCCCGCGCAATACCAGAGTGCGTGCGCTCTAGCAGCAAATCTCGTTCAAATTCAGCCACAGCAGAGATGACCTGCATTGTCATTTTTCCTGCCGGGCTTGTCAGATCCACACCGCCCAGAGCGAGGCAGTGAACGCGAATATCTGAAGCAGCCAGTTGTTCCACCGTTTTTCTGATATCCATCGCGTTGCGTCCCAGACGGTCAAGTTTGGTGACAATCAGCACATCGCCATTTTCCATCCGGTCGAGCAGTTTAGAAAACCCTGGCCGCTCACTGGCGGCAACTGAGCCACTGATGTGTTCTTCAATCAGTCGCTGAGATTTAACAGCGAAACCAGCCGCCTCAATTTCTCTTCGCTGATTTTCGGTTGTCTGCTCCAGGGTAGAGACACGACAGTAGGCAAAAACTCGTGACATCGCGCAACTTTCCGTACGTAAAGGATGTACGAATCATAACGCATGTACGAAATTAATTTCACTGACTTTCGGATATGTTGTCAGCCTGATGTACGAAACTGACCGGTTTCGGTCAGTTTAAAGCGATAACTCATATAAACTATATGCAGAGGAAGCATTTATGCCACGGAGACAAATACTCAGTAGTGAAGAAAAAGAACGCTTGTTGATTGTGCCGGATGATGACGTATTTCTGACGCGCATGTGCTTTCTGAGTGAACATGACCTCGCGCTCATTAATAAACACCGCAGGCCAGCTAACCGTCTGGGCTTTGCAGTTTTACTCTGCTATTTGCGAGGACCAGGGTTTCCTCCCGACAAAAGTATTTCACCTCACGACGGTGTTGTCTTCAGGCTGGCGACTCATTTGAAAGTCCAGTCTGATTTGTGGGTCGAGTATGCATCAAGAGAGGTCACCCGCTGGGAACATCTGGCTGAACTCTACCGCTACCTGGAATTATCCCCTTTTAACCGGGCGCTGCAAAAAACCTGTATTCGCCACCTTTATCCCCACGCCATGCGGACAGACAGAGGTTTTTTACTTGCGGAGGAAATGCTCTCCTGGCTCCACAATAATAAGGTTATTTTCCCCTCTGTTGAAGTGATCGAACGAACCCTGGCCGAAGCAACAACACTTGCCGACAGGGCGGTTTTTTCTGCGCTTACCGCGCAGCTTGAACTAGGGCATAAAGCGGCACTGGACCGTCTGTTGGTATCTGAGGGTGAGCAACCTTCACGGCTGGCCTGGCTGCTCCAGCCTCCGGGAAAAATTAATGGTAAAAATGTCCTGCAACATATCGACCGGTTAAATGCGATTGAGTCGCTGGCACTCCCTGACGGCATTGCACTTTCCGTTCACCAGAACCGACTCCTGAAACTCGCACGCGAAGGCAGGAAAATGAGTAGCCGGGATCTGGCAAGATTCACGGATGTTCGCCGTTATGCCTCGCTGGTTTGTATCATATCGGAGGCCAGATCCACCCTGACTGACGAAGTTATTGATCTGCACGAGCGTATTCTGAGTAGTCTGTTCAGCAGGGCAAAACGCACTCAGGCCGAGCGGCTCCAGCAAACGGGAAAGCTGATTCAGAGTAAACTGAAGCAATACGTTACCGTCGGGCAGGCATTACTTAACGCCAGAGAATCCGGGGAAGATCCCTGGGCCGCAATAGAAGACGTCCTTCCCTGGCAGGAATTCATCAACAGCGTGGAAGAGACGCGGTTCCTGTCACGTAAGGACAACTTCGACCCGTTGCATCTGATCACAGAAAAATATAGTACGCTGCGTAAATACGCCCCCCGGATGCTGTCCGTGTTGCAGTTCAGGGCTGCACCCGCCGCAATGCAGCTCAATGACGCATTGGATACCGTCAGAGATATGTATAGAAAACAACTCCGAAAAGTACCGCCTTCCGCGCCAATCGGGTTCATCCCGGAAAGCTGGAGAAAGGTTGTGATCACCCCCACCGGCATTGACCGAAAATATTACGAATTTTGCGTGCTGAATGAACTGAAGGGAGCCTTACGTTCAGGTGACATCTGGGTAAAGGGGTCACGCCGCTACAGGAATTTCGATGATTATCTGATCCCGTCAGGCGATTTTGAAAAATCACTCAGGGATAACCAGTTACCCCTTGCTGTTCCGGCCGATTGCCATGAATACATCAAGAGCCGTTTGACGCTTCTTGCATCGCGTCTGGAAGAAGTTAACGCGATGGCGCTGGCCGGTGATTTACCCGATGTTGATATATCGGATAAAGGCGTGAAAATTACCCCGCTGGATAACAGTGTCCCTTCAGCAGCATCCCCTTTTGGCGATCTGGTTTATGGCATGCTCCCTCACCCTAAAATTACTGAAATGCTGGATGAAGTGGACGGCTGGACTGGTTTTACCCGCCATTTCACACATCTCAAAA
>NZ_SGWD01000019.1:0-99960 GCF_013337145.1 Enterobacter sp. JMULE2 | reverse complement strand
TTAAGGGACACAGCCTAATAGCGGGCTCCGCTTCTGCGCGGAATCAACGACTTGATTCTGTTGCGTCTTAACTCATCGTGACACACTTGCGTACCGTAATCCCCATCCGCTGATGGCCACCTTGATTTTACGGTGCGTCTGCCTAATAAGGCCCGGAAAGGCTTCCGTATCGGTGATATTGCTCAATGACAGGTCTCCACAGATGACTTCATGCGTTTTCGCGTCTACCGCCAGGTGCAGTTTTCGCCAGATGCACCGTTTCTCCTGACCGTGTTTTTTCACCTTCCACTCGCCTTTACCGAAGACTTTGAGCCCGGTGGAGTCGATAATGAGGTGCACAATTTTACCCCGGGCAGGGATTTTAAACGGGATATTCACGGATTTCGCCCGCTTGCTGATGCAGATGTAATCAGGACAGTTTAACGGCACTTTCATCAGTGCGAAAATGGAGTCGATGAAGCCCTGGAGGGCACGAAGTGTCAGGCCGAAAACACGCTTCAGCATCAATACCGTGGTGATGGCCATACCGGAATAATGCTGCGTTCGACCCCGCCCGGACGATGTTGCCTCGCAGTGCCAGGCATGGATTGCTGTTTCATCCACCCGGAAAGTGAGAGATCCTCGAGTGATAAGGGCCTTGCTGTAAGCTTTCCAGTTGGTGCTCTTGAACTTGAACTTTGGCTTTGCCACGGTATATCGCTGTTTAGTCAGAAGGAGAGTGATCTGATCCTGCGTGTCAGCAAAAGTTCGATGTATTCAACAAACCGCACTCCCTGAGAAAAAGATAATAATTATCGTTACTGTGCAACTGAAAAACATAAAAATGTGACCCTCGCAACATCTTATATAAATCAGAATTACAATATATCATTGCGGTCACTTTAAAATATCAAATATGTGCTAATTTAGTTCTTTTAACTTCTGTAATATGATTGCTGATAAATGATGCTGTGACAGAAATGCGGCCATGCTAGTTTTTATCACTCATTTTTTAATCTTATCATGGTCTTTATGGATTGACTTTTTCTTGATGACGGTAGTGAGTGCGAAATAATACAGGCGGAATTTAAAATGAAACATGCATTCAAAAAAAACGAGCTCAGTGCAATTGTAGAGCTTACCAAGCACAGAAGCTACAGCACAGCGGCAAAAAACCTTAACATAGCCCAGGCTAATCTGAGCAGAACGATAACCACTATAGAAGAAAGAATAGGTCTGAAAATATTCGAACGTGACACCAGGCCAATCAAAACAACAAAATTTGGCGATCAATTAATACCACTGATACTTAAAAATCTGGAAGCCATAGATGAACTGTCTGCGTTTACAGAAAACTATAAAAAATCAACCGGCGAGCAAATTAATATATATGCACCGTCAGGTGTTATATATTTTTTTTCAAGATATTTTTTAAAAGAAATAATAAAAGCAAGTCCGAACCTTAATATAAGGCTTAATACCTGCAATCAGGGAGGGACAGTTAACAGCAGGGGGATTTCTGTTATGGATGATGCGGACATCTCATTTACCTATTTTTCTCCGCTTAATGAATTGCTCGTTGCAAAAAAAATAGCCACCATACCATTAGGTGTTTACTGTAATAAAGAATATTCCAGAAATATATCGATAACAAAAGCAGAGGACTACAGCAAATATCCTTGCGTACTGATGTCAGGGTATGCCAGAAATCAAAATGAATGGACCTTTCGTGATACTGAAAATGAAATGGAAATTAAAATAGAAGTCACTGGAATGTGCACTGTGGATAATTTCATGGCTGGAGTGGAAATAGCAAAGCAAAACAATTTGCTGGTACTTGCGCCGCAAGCACTGATTAATGAGCAGGGAGACCAAAATCTCATAAATACATTACCGGAATCCATAACTGCAGATTGCAGTATTTACATGGTGTATAAGCAAAAGGCCTATCTCCCTTACCGTATTTGTCTGCTCAGTGACCTGATAACTCGTATAGTAGGGGATTACTTCAATGAATATAAATAATAAATACCGGAGTGTTTAACATGTCAAATAAACTTTTATTTGAAAAAACCTGTGGCATGATAACCCTTGTTGCCGCTGTTATTTCGTTAAGTTTCTTATGTTATTATGAAAATAATGAACTGGCTTATTTGCATGATGCAAAAGAAAAAACTCAATCATATTTATCAAGTGTTTATGGTCCTGTCGAGTGTGCAGTCGCTGACATTGTCGGCAATAATGCCAGGCTTGTATGCCGGGGGGCGAATAACAATACGCTCTATGAATTCAGGGTTCTTCCTTCGAATCTTGCTCCCTACGATGTATCAAGAAGCTTTTACCTTGAAGCCCTTAATGCACAGGCGAAGAATAGCGCAAACGAAGGCCTCATGCGCTATTTAAAGATTAACACAGGGGAGTCGATTCAGGAATTATAACTTTTTAAGATATGCCGGAACCAGTATCCTGATATCTGCATCCTGGCTCAACCCTGCTTTTCATACGCACTTAACTTAAATAATAAGTTATGATGAATGCTTTGAATATGCATAATGCATATCTGAGCGCTGTCTTATGGTTTTTAAAATGATATACTTTTTTGTGATTTTTGCTTTTGTTTTTTCATCGTTTAGTTTTTATATTAAAAAGGTTTCAACCTGCTTGTCAGCAGTAATGTATGACTGATTTTTTCAGATTACTGACCGTTAATTTTATATGTTATCAACTGAGGGGATGGTTGTGAAAGTACAAAGTGAATTTATTCACCTTGCTGAAAGAGCTGCAGGTGCAGAGCAAGCAGAGAACTTTCGTGAAGCAGCTTTTTTTTGGCAAGAAGCATCCATGCTCGCTCGTTTCAGCGTAAACTCAGAATGGGCGACTGCGCGTAAGAATTTTTGCGAACAACAAATTATCAGTTTGCAAGGACGGAAAAAATTTAACAGGCATGTATGAGTTTTTCCATCCGGAATGCTGAAAATATAAAAAACGTGCCCGCTTACGTGATACTTAAAAGATAATCATCAGTAAACCAGCGCGGTTGTCATGTTGTATTTAATAATTCTTTAAATTATACACGCTGAGTTCTGTGATCCCTGATGTAATAATTTACTGTTGTTGCAGGCAACACGACTTATTTCTGCAATAACGGGGGGATGTAGTACCCGATGCGGGTAATGAATGCCTGTTTCAGGTTCGGTCACTGGTAAGAATTTTTTATTTGAAGGACGCGAAATGCGTTACAGGCTCTTCATCAGATGCCTCCAGTGAAAGGATGATCTGTCTCTGTTGCTGAAGGAATAAAATATCACAGCATGATTTTACGTTGTAAAATATAAAAAAAAGCCGCACGGGGGCGGCTGTAAATAGTTAATCCCGGACAGGCATTATTATACGCATCAGACACTCAGATATTGCATGATGGAATGACTGCGCGCACCTTTTTTTAATACACTGTAGTATATCGCTGGTGATATTTTATGCCGGGTTATGGAATGCATTACAACGAGGTGATAGGATATCCCGCAGCCTTTAGGGATGGCTTAATGGGGTTGCAGGCGTTAAGCGTTTTCTGCAGAGTTCAAGTATGAAGCGTATTACGCGTTGCCGGGCGCGATCGTTCTGTTTCCGCGTGGCAATACGTTCTGGTGTATCCTCCCGGCGTTTTTATATGAGGATAAATGCTTATGGCTCAGGGGCAGAGATATAAGACTGTCACCCGGGTGGTGATGTCGGGCTCCTGCATGAATTCATTTACTGAGTCCTCATTCCGGAAGTACCGATAGTTATCATCGTCGGTTTAATTCGGTGCTTGTTATGTCATCGTCAGTATCCGAAAGACTTCACTGGCCTTTTGCTGCATGTAAAATAAAGACCGACAGCCCGGAGATACTCTGCCCCGCTAAACAGTCTTTATGATCCTGAAAGTTACCGAATCGTCAGTCCTGAAAAGCTCATGGTTTTCATCATGAGAGTAAATAAACACTGCATATTTTGTCGCGAAGTTCTGAAGTGCAGGACAGCGGCTGAGCCGGGTTCTGTGTTTTCAGTTCACTCATACCCTGGTCCTTTTTTTTTTTTTTTTTTTACCCAGTTTTCGAGCACCAGACCCGACACCCGTTCAAATTCCCGCACATTATTGGTCACCAGTACCGCACCGGCGGCAATGGCGTGCCCGGCAATCGCCGTGGCGTTCGGGCCGATCGGCGTCCCGGCCTGCCGCAGCGCCACCTTAATCTCCGTGGTGGCGTCCACCGCCGCGCGATCCCAGGGCAGGATGGCATCGAGGCGGGCGGCCAGCGCTTCCGCCAGATTCACCACCGCCGGGCCGGCCAGCGCGGCTGCCTGCGATATCTCGGCCCAGGTGATGGCTGACACCACGATGCGGTGGTTGCGCAGCACCGCCTGCTCCAGGCGTTTTATCACGGCGGCCGGCTGCTCGCGCATGATGAACGAGCAGATGCAGGTGTTGAGCATGTAGATCCGGTCTTTTGTCTTCTTCACAGGTCAAATCGTCCTTCGTCGCCGACAACGTCCTCACGCCCCGCCATAAAGTCCGGATCGGCTTTTTCGAGTTTCGCGAACGAGCCCCAGGTTGGCCGGACAGGGCGCAGGATGAGGCTTTCCCCTTCCCGGACGATCTCCAGCTCGCTCACCCCTTCAAAATCCAGATCGCGGGGCAGACGGATGGCGCGGTTGTTGCCGTTTTTAAAAATGGATACGGTTCTCATCTTTCTCTTCCGACTAAAAGTGGATATGTGGCGCATATCCGGAATGAGGTTCAGGCACCGGGTGTGTGCACAGGCTGAGCATATGCCAGGTTCTCACTTTTTCACGGAAGATCCGGAAAAAGGTAGTTCCGGATCTTCCTCAGGTGCACCGGCGCGCTGCGGCGCGGAAACACAAGATGTAGCGGTGTTATCAGCTGGTGATGAACCTATATGTTGTGTTTATCCACAGTGCAGTGACCTGGCGCGCAGGGGCAGATATTGCCGCTTTGCTTATTCCCTCACCGTGCTACACTTCCGGAAAGTCTTCATATACAGGAAAGTCGGATCACCCGGAAACGGTCATCCGGTAATTTAATGGCGTGGTTATAAGGCTGATTATTATCATTCTGATGATATTCACGACAGGAAAAAATAAGCAGAGCAATATTCAGGTGGGTGACTAATGCAGTCCTGTTCGCAGTCAGTTGTGCTGCACATCATAATTACTCTGAGTGACTATTTATAGGGGAAGGATTTTGTATGGCATCAGCTGCGCGTAAGAAGATCACCCTCATTGAAATGCACGCGGCACTTATCGCCCTGGGTCATGAAAAATTGTGGTGGCGTGGTCCGGTACCGAAAGGACGTAAACAGGGGGTGTGTCAGATTGTGACCTGGGACGATTATGTTGTGGCCCGGAATGATCTCGATGTTTACACCAAAGGCTGGGATGTTACGGATAAGGCTGCGGTAGTCTTTCCGCGGCCGCCAGGAAGCGAGCCATCACATTTCGATGATGAACTGGATAAGGATGCTCTGTTTCATTATTGCACGCTCTACGGTTAATACCTCCTTTGGCCATGAACTGATAATGCCTGGCGGGATACCTCATTAAAGGAAAGACTATGTGTGATTTATGCAGGGCGGACGGGAATTACTTCCATACGCCGGAATGCGTGTATGACCAGCTGGTCAGTGAGTACCCCGTGATGTGGCTGCGGGACTCGACCCGGATCGGCGCCTGCTACACCCTCCGTGAGCTGCTGTCGCCGGAAGGGATGGTGCTGGCCATACAGAACGCGCCTCCGATGAAGGGATGGCGGCTGCGCATGCGGTATAACGAGGCCACTGACGAAGAGATAGACCCGCAGTGCGGGGACTGTATCGAGCTGCTCTCCAGGGCGGATGCCCTGCATGCCTTCAGGTCGTTGCGGGAAGGCACCGCATCAGCTTAGACGATCGGACCCCGCAACAACCTTTAACCCGGTTAACAGGAAACCAGATGAACCGAACCGATGATGAACCTCAGACAGAAACGGACGTGATGGCCACCGCTTTCAGCACCATGCGAAAGTACGGCAGTAATATCATCAACGTTACGCAGTTTATGGATACTAATGCTTATGTGAAATCCGATCCACGGATGCCGAGAACGCGGCTGCGTCGTTACCTGGGCCAGTACGGCCTGCGCGGTGAGGCGCTGAGCAGGGAGGTCAGACGTATCGTCGCTGGCCCTGAGCGACCGGATAACACGCTGAAAGCCGGAATCTTCTATACGTGGCCCTATGGCTGGGAGCCTGCGGATTTCACGCCAATGATGAGGCGCATTTTCAAGGGAAAGCGCACCCGTCATGTGATGTTGTTTGATGAACTGCCTCAGCTGTTTGGCAAATTAGGATAAGCCGGAATGAACCATGACCTGGTGGCTGCCCGTGCGGCAGAAGAGATCATTGAACTGCTGACGCTGTGCCAGCAGTTGCAGTCAGAAAAGGATGGCCGGGAACGGCCGGCACCCGGAACATATTCCCGCGATGAGGATGATTTTGCCGATCGCATCCGTTCCGCATGCGGGCACGCCCTGCAGCTGCGCCGGCTGCTGCCGGTAGCGACGACACTCAGCGCCATCGGCGCCGAGATGGAACGCCGGGGAGAAATCAGTGTGCTCCCGGGCGAGGATTACGCGCAGAAAGCAATGGCACGACTTACAGAGCAATACCTGTCCGGCAGGGACAACAAGCAATGATGCCGGCAATACCAGGCCAGGGCGTTTCCTTTTCTGCCGCACAGCTGCCGGTGGCCATCGACTACCCTGCCGCACTGGCCCTGCGCCAGATGGCGCTCGTTCAGGACGAACTGCCGAAATATCTGCTGGCGCCCGAAGTGAGTGCCCTGCTCCACTATGTACCCGACCTCCACCGCAAGATGCTGCTGGCCACCCTGTGGAATACCGGCGCGCGCATTAACGAGGCTCTGGCGCTGACCCGGAGTGATTTTTCTCTGGCGCCGCCCTACCCGTTCGTGCAATTGGCCACACTCAAGCAGCGGGCGGAAAAAGCGGCCCGAACGGCCGGCCGTTCGCCTGCCGGCAGTCAGACGCATCGCCTGGTTCCGCTTTCTGATGCGAACTATGTCAGCCAGTTGGAGATGATGGTGGCCACGCTGAAAATACCTCTTGAACGTCGTAACAAGCGAAGCGGCAGAACCGAGAAGGCACGTATCTGGGAGATTACCGATCGGACGGTCCGCACCTGGCTCAGCGAAGCGGTTGAAACGGCTGCGGCCGATGGGGTGACGTTCTCCGTGCCGGTGACCCCGCACACATTCCGCCATTCCTACGCGATGCACATGCTGTACGCAGGCATACCGCTGAAGGTGCTGCAGAGTTTAATGGGACATAAGAGCATCAGCTCGACGGAGGTGTATACGAAGGTGTTTGCGCTGGATGTGGCAGCACGGCACCGGGTGCAGTTCCAGATGCCGGGCGATGAGGCGGTGGCGTTGCTTAAAAAAACAGGTGACTAAGATAGCAAGGTAGCAAGATGGTAAGTTAGTATCTTATTATCTTACCATCTTACTATCTGATTAACTTAGTAATCATGCCAACTTTAACTACCAACTTCACAAGTTATTAAGTTATTAAGTTATTATTACTTTAATCTCGATTTTTCAATCAGTTGAGAGATTTCTTCTCGTGATAAATTTTCTAATGCCATCACTGCAGCTCTAACTACATCGGATCTATTTACTCTCCTGTTCCCTGATAACATCTCTTCCTTAATGACATTATCGATTGAGTTAAGATTCTCTTCAGCAAGAGAGATACTGACTGGTTTTGCTTTACTAGTCGCAGATTTATTACTTGGTTCATCTGGATTTTTTGCAGTGAGGCCAGCTGTGCCTCCGTTTATAAACGAAGCTTCGTCTCTTGGCGGTGTATGTGCTCTATTCCTCACAGAATGATCTCCTTAACCAGAGCTTCAATTTCTTCTTGGGCTTTGATGTTCTGTGTTTCAAAAATAGTCATTGATTCGGCCCAGGCATCCCTGTGAGCTTTTCTGTCACACACGCGAGCATTAGACAGATTCATTTCCGGAAAGTCTTTGAGAACATCCGCTGCCTGATTAGCTTCATTAACGAACATGTTAGTTGGTGTCATATTCAACACTAAATACCCACGTACAGACTCGTTGAAATCTTTAGCTGCAGTAAAAACAGAGCATGTATGTGGTACGACATCCAAATCCATTTGGGACGGTCGTAAAGGGGAAATAAACACATCTGCAGCCATTAATCCGCTTCGCATCTCTGCACTGTCACGGCCAGCACAATCGGCGATTACAAAGTCATAAGATTTTTCATGCTCTTTTAGCATAGCTTTGATGTTGCCGGACGCTCCAGTCACAGGCATATGAGGCAAGTTCTCTGGTCGATTGTTATACCAGGTCAGTACTGATTTTTGATCGTCGGCATCTACAATGAGAACTCGCTTTCCTAGCGCCATAAGATATGCAGCGATAGAAACTGCGAGCGTACTTTTACCTACTCCACCTTTTTGACTACCAAGAACAATGATCATATTCCGCACACCTTGTTTATTATCTTATTAAGATAATAGGATATTAAAAAATAATTTTCAATATCTCCGGCGCTTGCATCTTGCTATCATGTTAACTTGTTATGTTAATAAGGTAATGTAATTCAACAAGATATGATTAATCTTAAACGCCTTGCTATCTTAACAAGTTATTATGATATCAAGATATTATCTTGATATCATAATCACACTTTTGAGTGAAGGAGTAAATCAATGGACCTTGTGTGGAAAAAAAATCCAAGGGGAAGGCTTGAAAGGAAACTGAATCTGGCAGAGAGAGAGGCATTGCTGCATGTTTTCAGCAACAGTCGAAAACCCGCTCAGGCTGATTTACGTATAGCAAATTCTGTGCTTGAAGAAATGGACCGCCGTAAGCTGTGGTTAAAATGTGATTGCGTCGAACATGACCCGAACATTGAAGGTCCTTTTAACTGCGAGGTTAACGTTGCCAGGTTACGCCACGTCAAGACGACAAGACAGCATGATGAACAGTGCCCTTTGTTCAGGCTAAAGAAAAGTAAGGATGCTGATAACACTATCACTGAAGGAAAAACCAGCCCATTAAATCCGGTTGGCGGGAATGACTGGTTACCTGACAAGAAGAAAGACAACAAAATCAACGCTGTGGAAGGGCCGGTAGTGCCCCGTAAGCGTCGACGCAAAACACTTAAACCCATTCCGGCTCTGGGCCGAAAATTGCTGACTCTCATTCAGGCAGCTGGCCTGAACCAACTTGAACTAGTACCTGAATATAAAAGTCAGGGGTTAGTCGGTTCGGTCAATAGAATAAAAGAAGTTCTGGATGAACGTAAGCGTCGTCTCAATACCGTCTGGCTCTGAAACCACGATCCTGTAACTTAAGCCCCCACTTATTTTGCAGGTGGACACCTAATGCGCGCCAAAGAAAGACTTCCCCGAAAACGATATTCCCCTGAGTTTAAAATGGAACTGGTCAGGCTGGCACTTGAAAAAGAAGGAAGTGTTGCTGCGCTGGCCCGGCAACATGACGTCAATGACAACCTGCTCTTTAAATGGATAAGGCTCTGGCAGCGTGAAGGACGTGTCTGCCATCCACGGAAAAACTCATCGTCCCTTCCTGCTCTCATACCCGTGCAGCTTCGGGCAGAGCCATCTTCCCCAACGTCCGAACCACCATCCTGTTCACCTCAGACTGCCTGTCACATAAGATGTCGTGGCGGAGAGATAACGCTGACTCATCCCTCAAATGAACTCATCACCACTGTCCTGCGCGAACTGATGCGGGGGCCCGTATGATAAATCTTCCTGCAGGCACTAAAATCTGGCTGGTTGCCGGTATTACCGATATGCGCAACGGCTTCAACGGCCTGGCCGCAAAGGTGCAGACGGCGCTGAAAGACGACCCAATGTCCGGCCATGTCTTCATCTTCCGGGGACGTGGCGGCAGTCAGGTCAAACTGCTGTGGTCCACCGGCGACGGGCTGTGCCTGCTGACCAAACGGCTGGAGCGCGGGCGCTTCGCCTGGCCGTCAGCCCGCGATGGCAAAGTGTTCCTGACCCCGGCGCAGCTGGCGATGCTGATGGAAGGCATCGACTGGCGGCAACCTAAGCGGTTGTTGACCTCCCTGACCATGCTGTAGGCCTCTTTATCCTGGTTGTTGCAGAATAAGCCTGGTAAAATACGGGCTTATGAACGACACCTCTTCTGACGACATCCTTCTGCTGAAACAGCGCCTTGCCGAACAGGAAGCACTGATCCACGCCCTGCAGGAAAAGCTGAGCAACCGGGAACGTGAAATAGATCATCTGCAGGCGCAGCTGGATAAGCTCCGCCGGATGAACTTCGGCAGCCGTTCTGAAAAGGTATCCCGCCGTATCGCACAGATGGAAGCTGACCTGAACCGGCTCCAGAAAGAAAGTGATACGCTGACCGGACGGGTGGATGATCCGGCAGTGCAACGCCCGTTGCGTCAGACCCGTACCCGCAAACCGTTCCCTGAAGCACTCCCCCGTGATGAAAAGCGGCTGCTGCCGACAGAGCCGTGCTGCCCGGACTGCGGCGGTGCGCTGAGCTACCTGGGTGAAAATACCGCCGAACAACTGGAACTGATGCGCAGCGCCTTCCGGGTTATCCGCACGGTGCGGGAAAAACACGCCTGCACAAAATGTGATGCTATCGTGCAGGCTCCCGCACCTTCGCGGCCCATCGAGCGGGGTATCGCCGGACCGGGGCTGCTGGCCCGCGTCCTGACCTCAAAGTACGCAGAGCACACGCCGCTGTACCGTCAGTCCGAAATATACAGCCGCCAGGGTGTGGAACTGAGCCGTTCACTGCTGTCGGGCTGGGTGGATGCATGCTGCCGGCTGCTGTCCCCGCTGGAAGAGGCGCTTCAGAACTATGTCCTGACTGGCGGCAAACTCCATGCCGATGATACCCCCGTTCAGGTGCTGCTGCCGGGTAACAAGAAGACAAAGACCGGGCGGTTGTGGACGTACGTTCGTGATGACCGCAACGCCGGCTCAGCAGTCGCGCCGGCGGTGTGGTTCGCTTACAGCCCGGACAGAAAAGGCCTCCACCCGCAGACCCATCTTGCCGGCTTCAGCGGCGTGCTGCAGGCGGACGCGTACGCCGGGTTCAACGAGCTGTACCGCAATGGAAAAATAACGGAAGCCGCGTGCTGGGCTCACGCCCGGCGCAAGATCCACGACGTACACGTCCGCACCCCGTCAGCACTGACGGAGGAAGCCCTGAAACGTATCGGCGAGCTGTATACTGTTGAGGCGGAAATAAGGGGAATGCAAGCAGAACAGCGCCTTGCTGAACGTCAGCAAAAAGCTAAACCACAGCTGAAAGCCCTGGAAAGCTGGCTGCGTGAAAAAATGAAAACGCTGTCGCGACACTCAGAACTGGCGAAAGCGTTCACGTATGCACTGAACCAGTGGCCGGCACTGATGTACTATACAGAGGATGGCTGGGCTGAAGCAGATAACAACATCGCTGAAAATGCCCTGCGGACGGTGAGTCTGGGTCGGAAGAACTTCCTGTTCTTCGGCTCGGATCATGGCGGAGAGCGCGGTGCACTGCTGTACAGCCTGATCGGGACGTGCAAACTGAACGGTGTGGAGCCAGAAAGCTACCTTCGCCATCTCCTTGACGTTATTGCTGACTGGCCGGTCAATCGGGTCAGCGAACTGCTCCCCTGGCGCGTAGTACTGCCAACTGAGTAACACATCCCTGTCAATACGGTCCTCGCTGGACGCTTAGTACGCCAGGATAAGCTGGTGACAGAACAGAGGGTGAAAGTCCCTCCCGGGTAAGAGCCAGCCACTCGCCCGGTCCTTTAGCTATGCGCGGCAGCGGGTAACTTCTGACGTGAAGTGTTAGCGAAGGCATCCACAGGCCCGGTATTGAGCCACGAAATACAAGCTAATTGGAGGTGGTGATGTTGTTAAGCGAAGCAGAAACCAATAATGGACATGTCATCATGGCGAGACGTGTTCATACCTCCCGGGGTCGGAGACCCGGCGCATGTGGAGAAGTTCGTCAGACGGAACCTGGGAGATCCTGAACCAGCCCCGCAGTCGCGGGCCGCTGTACTAAAGCGTAAAGACAAGGTGCAACGGAGTTCAGGAAGTCGGACACGGGCATAGTACCGGAGAAATCAGTGAACAAAACATGTAACAGTGTGGCGGAATTGACGGAGGGAAGGCCCGTGACCAAGGGGAACAGCCAACAGCACGACCGTATCCGGACTCAGAGCCGGGGAAATACGACGTCACGTCTGCTGGCTGTGCGGGAAGCTGCACAAAGGGATAAACATCAACAGTTTACCAGTCTCTTCCACCACATAAGCGAAGCGCTGCTGATGCAGAGCTTCCATCAACTCAAACGTCAGTCTGCACCGGGCTGCGACGGAGTGACATGGGACAGCTATGCGCAGAACGCGCATGACAATCTCAGAGCACTCCACGGCAGACTTCAGCGGGGGCAGTACAGACCCCTGCCAGCAAGGCAGGTGTTCATCCCCAAAGAAGATGGGTCAGAAAGACCGCTGAGCATTGTGTGTCTGGAGGACAAAATCGTACAGCAGGCGATGGTGACGGTGCTGAACCAAATCTACGAGGCTGATTTTCTGGGGTTTTCCTATGGATTCAGACCGGGAAGAGGTCAGCATGACGCACTGGATGCCCTGCATTCGGCGATTATGACGCGAAAGGTAAACTGGGTGCTGGATCTGGACATCAGTAAGTTCTTCGATACCGTGGAACATGACTGGTTGCTCCGGTTTCTCCGGCACCGGATCGGGGACGAGCGCATACTGAGGCTGATCAAACAGTGGATCACGGTTGGAGTAAGGGATAAACACGGACACCGGCAGCGTTCGCGCGTCGGCGTCCCGCAGGGCGCGGTGTGCTCACCGATACTTGCTAACATTTACCTGCACTACAGCTTCGATCAGTGGATGAACAAAACCCGAAAGTATGCGCAGGGGGACGTGGTGATGGTCAGGTATGCTGACGACGCTGTGCTGGGATTCCAGAAGCACCGGGATGCCCGGGAGTGCTTGTCAGCTCTGAAACAGCGGCTGGGGAAATTTGGTCTGAAAGTCCATCCGGAGAAAACCCGACTGGTACGCTTTGGGCGTTTCGCCCTGAGCCACTACAGGGAAGAGCAGGGAAAGCCCGGAACGTTTGATTTTCTGGGATTTACCCACTACGTTGGACAAAACCGGGCAGGCAACACGGTGGTGATGCGCAAGACCAAACGTAGCCGTCGTCTGGCACAACTGAAGGCAATCAAACAGACACTTCGAAAGCGACTTCACGAGAAACCGGCCGCAACAGGCCGATGGTTAAGGCGAGTGGTTGAGGGGCACATCAATTATTACGGTGTCCCCTTCAACAGCAGAGCGCTGACCCGGTTCGTGGAGGAAGTGAAAAAGTTGTGGCTGAAGTCACTGAAACGGAGAAGTCAGAGGCACCGAATGACATGGAAACGCTTCAGAGAGTTGTGCAAACGCTGGATACCCGCCCCCAGAATTGTCCACCCGCACCCAATGCACCGCTTTCACGCCAGAACCCAAGGTAAGAGCCGGATGCGTTAGCAGCGCACGTCCGGATCCGCGCGGGGGGTAGCCGGTAACGGCTATTCCTACCGCAACCGGATGAACATACAATGGGCAATGGAAGACAGCTTAATATGCTGTTCAGTTGCGCGCCCTGGCTGTCCCTCGAACGGATTAACGACATGCTGACTCAGCTGGAAATTTCACTGCAGACTGATAGCAGTGATAAGGAGGCATGCGTGTATATCATTGGTATTGCGACCGATGCCAATCGGGAAGAAGTAACCTTTAGCGTTCGTAGTAATACTTTTATCCATAGGCCTGAAGCCCGAGTCAGTATCAATGGAGAAAGCACCTACAACACTGGCAGTCGGGCCCCATACTGGGCAATTCTGGAATACCGCAGAGGTAGGGATGGTAAGATTTACTGCCATGAGGGCTATGCGCATGCCGCGTATACGCTTGATAATCCTGTGCCTGTGGATAGCAACAAAGAACGCGACACACTGAAGGTAATAATAAACGCTAGCAGCTATGCTGGCCGTCAGGAAAATCATCCGGATGCTATCAGCCTCAGCAAGCCACTTTTTACGTCTAAAAGCACTAAAAATGGGGTGGAGGAGGTCATTCATCCTGACTTCATACTGAATGTGGTTCCGAGCAATGAAAACACAGTTACCACTTTCATCATCGAAACAATGGGCTCTGAATCCGAGGAGTATGTCGAGCGTAAACTACAAACACATAGCTGGATGGAGCAGGAAGGTGTGCTCTTAACTGATCCTCCGGGCTGGCCAGAATATTCAGACAGGACATTTAACAGCTGCCTGCTCAAACACATTTTTAGTGCAGGGAAAATGCACCAATAGTTACAGGCAGCGGTTTTGAATTCAAATAGTGACAATACACCCTCAGCCAGAAGTGGAAAGGGCGCTCTTAAGTGTGACAAACGACACTCAGGGCTGAGGGGAAATGTGACAAGCTGCACTGAACTAAGTGTGACAAATTGCCCTCATTAAGTGTTTCTAAAGCATAAAATAGGTACCATTTAGTTCCTGAAAACCAGTCAGGGCAAAGGAAGGCAAACTTTTCTGTGACAAATCACCCTGAGAGCTTTAACTCTAGTGTGACAAACCACCCTGCTAATTGTGACAAATCACCCTCAAAGCTCACTCAGGTGTGATCGACATTATGTCGCTGAAAGAAAAGACTATATGAGTCGTCTGGCGGCCTTTCTTTTTCTCGATATAAGACAGGCGCATTGGCGTTCTGCTGTTAATCTCATCGACACTCGCCTGCAGGAACCGACGGCGAAAGTCCGGCATACGCTGATAACTTTGCGGAAGCTGATAGCGCTCCATGATCCAGTCTATTTTCAGGGATACCACGCCAGAGCCATCCGGCTTACGGTACTGGCATAGTGACTCGTACAGGCGCATGGCATAGGGATTTGTGATCTCTTTCGTTTCACTTAGTCGGAACTGTGTGAAACGGTTCTGAAGGCCAATAAAGAAAGGAATGAGGTACGGGTTAATATGGACGCTGTAAAGCCCTCTGGAGGGACTATGGGCACGTTTGATGAACCAGGGAAAGGACTCATAACCTTTTTCTTCCCCGGCATCCTCTTCAGGCCGATAAAAGACCACTTCTTTACCCGCGAATCCCTTGAGAGCCTGACGGATATCTTTGCTGGCCTCGGCGGAGGTCAACCCGAAGGTTTCCGCATACTTGGCGACCTGAATTTCACATATCCCGTCATGCTCCTGGAGCGTACCGTCAGATTTTCTGATCTGGTCCACAAAGAGATAAAGCATACGCTTTTGATCGCGAGAAAGACTGTATGCCGCCTCAGTCAGTTCGTTTGACTGGACAATTCGCGGGCTATTCTTACGTTTTTTATGGTTGATAACCGCAACTTCCGTCATGACAGGTCCGTGTAAAGTGTGACAGGAATTTAGATTGTCACACTAATTGAAAAAGAGTCAACAGGTTGGGATAACTTTGTGGAATACAGCAAATCATGAGGGCAATTTGTCACAGGGTTAAGGGCAATCTGTCACCATTTAAGAGGGAGGTTGAGGGTGATTTGTCACACTGAAAGGGCAAGTTGTCACAATGATCCTTCTCAAACCCGCATGAATAAAGGGCTGAGAGGAGTTCTAAAAAGGTAAACCTAACAACCTATTAAAAAGATCTTATAAAAATATGTCCGTGGATAAGTGGATAAGTGGATAAGTGGATAAACTTTAAGGAGCTAACCTTTAGAATTCGAGCGTAAGCAGAATTTGTCAGTGCAGTTCCCTGGTGCTTCCTCGCTCACTCGCGGGCTTCGCCCTGTCGTTCGGCTGCGGCGAGCACTACTGGCTCTCTCTGAAAAGCGAAATTTAACTGATCCTTGCAACGGGGATATCTTTCCAGCGGGTGGTGTACGCAGGGGAGAGCATGTCACGTTTCATTTGCCAGGATGGCGCTATCCCTCGTCCGGCAAACCAGACCTGTCCCAGCCCGGAATGATTAATGCCATCGAGAACCTTCATCAGCTCAGCGCTGTGAGGACGTGGAGGACGTTCGTCGAACAGCTGCAGCTGCGAAACGCCGGAGCCGGTGAAGTCATTCAGCATCACACCGGCTTTAGCATACCGGTGCCCATCCTTCCAGATACGCTCCAGAGCCGTTGTGGCGGCCGCAATGATGTCCCGGGTGTCCTGAGTGGGGGTAAGCAGTTTCTCCGTGGCCACGTTGCCGTAGTAAGGCTCTTTAACGGCGAACGGAGACGTTTTGATGAATACGGAAATATGCCGGCAATACTGGCGCTCTTTACGCAGCTTTTCTGAGGCCCGCTCTGCGTACTGACAGACAGCCTGGCGGAGCGAATCGTACTCCGTGATTTTCTCTCCAAAGCTGCGGCTGCAGACGATCTGCTGTTTCGTCGGTGGTGCTTCCTCAAGCGACATGCAGCTTTCCCCGTTCAGTTCGCGTACTGTTCGCTCGAGAACGACGGAGAAATTTTTGCGTATAAAGGCCGGGTTCGTCAGAGCCAGATCGAGCGCGGTTCTGATACCCAGTACATTAAGTTTGCGTGCAATACGGTTTCCCACGCCCCAGATCTCTTCGACCGGCTGCAGTGAAAGCAGTTTCCGCGTTCGCTGAGGATTCCCCCTGGTCAGGGCGAGCACACCACGAAACTGTTTCCACTCCTTTGAGGCCCACTGGGCTGATTTTGCCAGGGTTTTCGTCGGCCCGGCACCCACGCCGATGGTCAGACGGGTACAGTCATACACGTGCTGGCGCAGCTGCCGGCCGAAGCCCTCCAGGTCCATGCAGTGCTCAACGCCGGTCAGGTCGAGGAACATCTCGTCAATCGAATACTGTTCCACCCTGGGGGCCAGCTCCTCCAGGCAGCTCATCACGCGCGCTGACATCGAGGCATAAAGTTCATAGTTGCTTGAGAACGCGTATATTTTTTCCGGGTACTTTTCGTTTTTCATCTGAAACCACGGCGTGCCCATTTTGATCCAGGGCTTTGCCTCGGCACTTCTTGCGATGACGCAGCCATCGTTATTACTGAGCACTACAACCGGCTTTCCTTTCAAATCAGGGCGGAAAACACGTTCGCAGCTGGCACGGAGATAGTAAGTCGCGCTCGGGTGCCGTATGCAGTAATCATGGAGATCCAGGTCGGACTCGACATAGTCAGCTGCAGGATTCCCATATGAGGGCATTCTTCCCATTTCTTGTCACTCCTTCTAAGCAACGAAAGGTGCAAAAGAGCAGTCAGGAGAACGCGCTCTGCCGCCTATGGATATAACGCTCCCATTACTGTTAAGCGCTTTTAACGCACTGACAATTGTCAATGTGGCCAGAGGCTGATTGCGATGTCTTCTGGTTCCCAACCACCTGAGAAGATTGAGAATTCGGTTAGGTTGCTGAGATTGACAACCTGGACGAGATGGGAAAACCGCTGGGCTGGGAAAACCGCAGCTGGCCAGGTCTGCAAACAACGGGTGGGCCTGTGGCGGGATTTCTTTCCCGGTGCTGAAAAGCTGCAGTTTCATCTTTCCTCCTGACGTCAAAATATACTGGTTATACATACAGTATATTTAACAGCGTGAGGATAATCCAGATCACCTGCTTCATGTACAGGGTGAGTAACCTAAGTTACTCAAAATGCTATTTAATATCATTTTGAGATATTTAAATTACTCACAATGAGAAATAAGGCTTTTATTTTGCCATTTTGCTCTTATAATATGTATCAAATTGAGTTTAATTGACGGAGCATAATGATGAATATTTACTGCGATGATGGTTCAACTAATGTTAAGCTGGCATGGTTTGAAGGAAACGAGCTGCAGACCCGGGTTTCAGCTAACTCCTTCCGGCATGGCTGGAAAGTGGCGGAATTCAGTGCCGCAACGTTCAACTATCAGGTGGGCACGCTGAAATACACCTGGGACAGCGTCAGCCGGGATGCCATCCCGACAACAAACGTGGAATACCAGTACGGTGATCTCAACCTGCTGGCCGTGCATCATGCCCTGCTGAACAGCGGACTTGAGCCGCAGCCGGTGAGCCTGACCGTGACGCTGCCCCTGAGCGAGTATTATGACGGGGACTGCCAGCGGAACGAGGAGAACATCCGACGCAAACGGGAAAACCTGATGCGTGAGCTGGTTCTGAATAAGGGCAGGGCATTTACCGTAACGAACGTGACGGTGATGCCGGAATCACTGCCGGCGGCGTTCTCCCGTCTCGCGGAGCTGAAGCCCGGACCCGCTGAGACCACCCTGATTATCGATCTCGGCGGAACCACGCTCGATGCCGGCGTAATTGTCGGACAGTTTGATGATATCAGTGCGGTACACGGCAATCCGTCTGTCGGCGTGTCACAGGTCACCCGCGCAGCTGCAGGCGCGCTGCGGGCTGCAGACAGCGAAACCAGCGCGCTTATTGCTGACACGGTCATCCGCAACCGCAATGATCGTCAGTATCTGCAGCGAGTGATCAACGATGCCGGAAAAATTGACGATGTTCTGAACAAAATTACAGAGGCAATCACTTCCCTGGGCGCGCGTGTCACCAGTGAGCTGACGGCCTTCAGGAACGTTAACCGGGTATTCCTGGTCGGGGGAGGGGCATCCCTCATTGAAGAGGCTATCCGTCAGGCCTGGCCTCTGGCTCCTGACCGTATCGAGGTTATCGGCGATCCGCAGCTGGCGCTGGCCAGAGAGATTGCCCTTTACAATAAAGAGGACTAAACGTGCCGGACGGCCAGTATTCTTTCTATCTGCACAGCGACGATCGCACCGACATCGCGGCGATGGCGACCATCAGCACCATCTCACAGCCCCTGCGCGGTGACTTCATCCGGACCGCCGCCACCGCCGGGGCGGTGATGTACCAGACGGATGCCCGTTTACCGACGCTGATCCCGGTGTTCTTTGACGGGCATCTGAGCGCCATCCGGCTTTGTGCCGTGATGGCCCTGGTCTCCGGCACCTGGTCTTCACTCTCAGGACTTCCTGATGAGCCTGATGGTGGCGTGGCGGCTCTGGCCATGTCACCGGAGACGGAATACCAGCGCCGGCGTTACACCCTGACGCTTCAGGATGACCGGAGCAGTGAACGGGTTGAGCGTGTGCTGACGGGCGTGTCATCCCGCCTGCGCGGAGAGCTGCTGAGAAACCTGATTATCACCGGTCTGGCCCTGCATACGACCGCACCGGAGCTGCCGCGTCTGCTGGCCAGCATGCCGGTACCGCCCGGCACGGTCAGCGAGCTGCAGGTTCTTGTTCAGCAGATGGCCGGTACGGCTGGCGTGAGTAAAGCTGCAGTACCGGAGAAACCAGCAGAGCCTGCCGCACCGGTATCCGGTGAAGCGACCAGGATAAAGAAAAATATGCGCCGGGCATTCGGAGACTAGAACATGTCAGTGATTAAACAAAAAGCAGAGCAGTGCATTCATAACTTTCTGCGCGCCCGGAACGTGCCTGAATCTCAGTGGCCGGAACGGGTCAAAAAGACCGGCAGGGGAATGATACTGGCAGGCGTTGCCGTCGTGGTTCCCGGTGTTCTGGTTGATAATATCTCCCTGCCGGTGACAATTGCGATGCAGGTATGCTACGCCTCGCTGATCGGCCTCGGTGTTCTCCTGGCGTTTGACGATAAAAAGCCGAAGAACCGATCCTGAGCAGGAACATCATTCAGAATGGTAATCAGACAGCCAGGGAGGGACTGATGCAAAAGGTTAAGAGCGCAGGGCTGACGCTGGCGCGGCCAGCGGGCTGTTGAACTGTCAGGACATAAGGGAGATGAACACAATGAGGAAGACAAATGAAGTGTAATACTGCAATTTTGTTTGTGGCGCTCACACTGGCAATGCCTGGTGCGGTGAATGCCGCAGCCACAGTGGCGGTTCTTGACCAGATGGCCACGAAAAAGCAAAAGGAACGTGAAGACCAGCTCGAAGCTGTGGAACGTGATGCTTTGGCACAGCCAGATGCATGGAAAGCGTATCTACAGGTGTCTGACGCAGTGCCTGCTGATGCCCCCATCATGCTGCAAAACCGCTACCGCAGCCTCGCCATTTCACTGGCACTGAAGGCTGCAATGGCCTGTTCCCCAGACGCTCTCAAGCTCCTCGGGCGTAACGACGTGATAGAGTTTCGCGTACTCCGATCATCGTTAGTCTCAGCCTGCAAAACAGTTAAATAAGTTTCGTGCCAGCTGCCCACTTCCAGATTCCAATCTTCGGCTGGCATTCTCTCAATCCTGTAAGGGGCGCTGAAAAAAAGGACACCATCCGGGGAGGGGTGTCCTGAAGCCATGCAATTCGTTACAGGTGAAAACCCTTAAGATGTTTTCAGCGCTGATAATCACACAATCACTTCACACTTTCACCTGCCATATATCCGACTCAAAAAAAGACGTCTCCGGTCGGGGACGTCCTGAAATCAAAGGCACACATGTAAGATAACGGCGCGAATCCATTATCATGTGCATTCTGCCATACCCTGTCTGACTCATCAGCTACCAGAACCGGTAACAAAGGATGTCGGTTCCCTCCGCCTTATTGCCGCCAGCCGGCGGCGTGTTCAACGCCGTGCCTTCACGCTAACCCGGCCGCTGCGGTCACAAGGGTTCACGTTGTCTCCGTCCTCACCCGTTCGCACCTTTCACGGTGCATTCAGCCCGTGAAAGGCTTGCGGCGTCGCCCCTGCGCCCTCCGCTTTCCGCCGGGTTTTTGTGGCGGCACGGCGCAAGAGGGTGCCGCATATCAGAGAGGAGTGTGTCTATGTCCCGTTTTATTCTGGGTGACTGCGTGCAGGTGATGTCCCGTTTTCCGGCGCGTGCCGTCGATTTTATTCTTACCGATCCACCGTATCTGGTTGGCTATAAGGACCGTACCGGTCGTACCCTGGCCGGGGACAACTCAGCAGAATGGCTCCAGCCCGCCTGTCATGAAATGTACCGCGTGCTGAAAAATGACAGCCTGATGGTGAGTTTCTATGCCTGGAACCGCGCGGATCTGTTTCTGAATGCGTGGAAAACGGCCGGTTTCCGGGTGGTTGGCCATATCGTCTTTGCCAAGAGCTACGCCTCAAAATCGACGTTCGTGGGTTACACCCATGAGAGCGCCTACCTGCTGGCGAAGGGAAGGCCGCAAACCCCGGACCGTCCCATCCCGGACGTGATCCCCTGGAAATACACGGGCAACCGACATCACCCGACGGAGAAGCCGGTGCAGAGCCTGCGGCCGCTGATTGAATCGCTCACGCGTCCGGGGGCTATTGTCCTTGACCCGTTCGCCGGCAGCGGCTCCACCTGCGTGGCCGCCGCCGAAGCCAGCCGCCGCTATATCGGGATCGAGATGCTTGAGCAGTACCACGCCGCCGGCGTTCGACGTCTGGCACAGGTTGAACGGGCAAGAAGGATGCCGGCGGCCAATGACGGCGCGTTTTACCCCGACTGGCCGGAGGCGGCATGAACTACCCGGGCCTTGAACACCTGCGCGCGGACGTGGCCGCGCTCAGCAATGCCATGTGTGACGTGCGGATGCTGCTGAACCGCCTCGAATCGCAGCACCGGCACGACGCGGCAACGCTTACCGAACGTATGGCTGCGCAGACTCTGCGCCGGATCAACACCCTGCTTCTTGAAGCCTACCGCGAAGCCCTGGTGCTGGACGAAACCTTTCAGGACTGACTGACCCTGCCGGGCTGATGCCCGGCCTGTAACCCCTTACAAGAGAGAACAAACGATGTACGGAACCCGCGAAGAACTTTGTGTACAGCTTGAAAACATGTTCACGTTTGACGAACCCCTGGTCCTGCTGGTCTGGACGGAAGAGGGGATTAGCGTGGCCTGCCGTGAAGCCCAGCCAGAACCGGACGGGGCTGAAATCCGGAATCTGATGAAGGCGATCGGCGAAATGAAAATGACGCAATACCGCTAGGAGGGGGTAAATAATCTGACTGTCAGCGATCTCCTGGCCCGTCAGCGGGAAGCGGCAAACCGTCAGGTGAGTGTTCCGGCGGTACTCCTGTCCCGCGTCCTGCGTAACTATGAATGTGAGCTGGAAAACCGGATCGGTATGGCCTGGGAAGCCGGGCGGCAGGAGCCTGAATCCGTCAGGAATGAGCTGAAGGACGTTCACGCATTACAGGAGACGCTGGCCGCGTAAGGGAAAGAGCCGGGGTAACGCCCCGGCAACCGGTGGACATCCACAGCGAAAAGGATGTCAGTGCCTTCCGCTTCTATCCGCCGCTGCCCTCCGGGCCACGTCGGGACAATGAAACTCCCCTGAAGCTCCGTGCGGTGACGGCATGCGCCGTGACTTCACTGTAGCCCGGCCGCATCGGCCACAAGGGTTCGCTGACGCCTCCGTCCTCACCCGTTCGCACCCTTCACGGTGCATTCAGCCCGTGAAGGCTTTGCGCTGCGGCTTGCGGCGTCGCCCCTGTGTCCTCCGCTTTTCGCCGGTCTGTCGTGTCGTCACGGCGATGCCGGAACCGAGAATATGTTAACCGTGGAGGATCTATGAACCAGACCATGACCTGTGATGCTGTTCGTCTTGAGGGTGCGCAGCGCCTGACTTTCCTGCCTGATTTGTTTGGCGGCGATTTTATGACGTCCGAGGCATCCGTGTACGCCTATGCCCAGCGTTACTGCCCTGAGTATCAGGGGGGATTCTGGCAGTTTTACCGGCTACCGGAAGGTGGCGGGTATATGGCGCCTGACGTGGAGAGCCTGACCCTGTGCAATCCGGACAACTGGTTTGAGCAGACTGTCAGCGGGGAGGTGGCGGGGATCATCCTCACGGCGCTGGTACTGAATCACCGGAGCTGGCACCACAGTAACCATGACCATGAGGAGCTGTGCCGCCACTTCTGCCGCCGTTATGAGCAGCTTATGGCATTTGCTGATACCCATCCTGAAAGCGCCACGATCTGGCGTGCTCTTGACTGATTCACCACGGGCGGCAATGCCGCCCGACTAATGGAGAAAAACATGATTGGTACAGCAAAAGAGATAGCCATCGAAATGCTGCGTGATGACGATAATGACGGCGAGAAATTTGTATTCGCCAGCTGGAGCCGGAACGATATTCGCGGTCTCTGCAATGACTGGGATCTCAGTGATGAAGAGATCGACGTGGTGATGGAAAGAATGGAGGCAGAGTTGTATCCCTCCGGATGTGTCCCTCTCATCTACAACATTGTTGAGGTGATGGTGGAAGAAAAACGGAAACACCGTAATGTCACCATTCCGGCAGCGGCGCTTGCGGTGGTGATGCAGCTTGCAGGGAAGGAAATGGAGCGTATCGCCGTATGCGCTGAGGATGGCGGCGGATCGGCAGAAGAAACCCTGAAAGAAGAAAACGACGTCATGTTGAACCTGTGCGCAGCGCTCGATGCCTGACAGAGAAACCGGAGGCGTTGCCTCCGGAAACTGAAAAAAGGAGAACACCATGCAACTGTCACCGGAAACCCGCAGCATCCTGCGCCAGTATAAAACGCTCATCAACGAGCGACGTCGCGAATCCGGACTCAGCCCCGTAACCACAGCGAAAGTGCTGGATGAGATCTGCGAATCGGCTACCCGCCAGTGTGCCGTCTATCTTTGCGGCCACTTCATTCTCCAGGGCGGTGAGGGGGATGCACAGTAAATAATCCGGGCGGGGCATATGCGCCGCCTGTTCGCGCGCGAAAACCCTGTCATCCCTTCGGGCTGACGGACGGCAAGGCCAGCGCCTGCGGCGCTGCCCCCTCCCGCCCTGATGTAAGCCCGTGGAGATGCACATGAAAGGCATTGTGAGGGCAAATTGTCACAGATACGGTCCTGCGTGGCGTGGCGTGGCGTGGCGTGGCGTGGCGTGGCGTGGCGTGGCGTGGCGTGGCGTGGCGTGGCGTGGCGTGGCGTGGCGTGGCGTGGCGTGGCGGCTCTGAAACCCGATCAGCAAATCCTCTGAAAACACCTGAATCCCACTTCTGGCCCCCTTCGGCTCCCGGTCAGCGTTGCTGTCCGGTCGTCGAGCCCCACTCCGCCAGGGCGGCTGCTGCGCACCCGCCGGGCTCCGCCGAACCCCTCCGGGTTTCGGGCCATACGGCTAGGGTCTGATGGCAAAGGTCAAAGGCTGCGGCTTCTCCGGCCGTGCCGTCCGGAACGCCTTCACCGCGCCGGCTGATGCCGTCGCTTTAATGGCGCCACGCCGTTCCGACGTGTCGGGTGTGTGCATCCTGTTCCCCCGGTGAAGCCATCCCCCGTGCGTCCTCACGCGGAGGGCTTGTCGTAGCACCGTCGGGTCGTCATCCAAGGGGTGAAATGCACTCCGCCAAAAGTTTTTGCGTGCCGCAAAAACTTTAGTCTCCGCCCCTTTCCTTCCTCCCTTCGCCGTTGCTCCTTTGCCCTTTGCCGCGAGAGAACTCACCAGGGAGATGGACAACCATCACCACAGGAGAAAACCAGGATGCACACACGAAACGTCAACGTCAAAACCGCCGCTCAAGAATCTTCCAGGAAGATGGGGGAAGAACAAAGCCCTGTTTCTGCCGCACGGGAGTGGGTGGCTCAGGCCACTTCGCTGAAGGCGGGGGTCACCGTCACCCTGTCCGACGTGTCCCGATACGGCGACGTGCAGGTGGAGATCCGCACCAACGGAACGCTTAACTGGCGCGCCTGGTCGTTTGAACCGGATTTTCTTTTTGAACTGAAACGCAATCTGCAATACGTGCAGCTTTAACCGGAGGCCGGATGTCCGGCCTTAACCCAGAGAAGGAGGAAAAATGCAGAACCTTAACACCCGTCCGGCGACCCGTAAGGTCGGGCAGAGCACCGAAATCGTGAAGCTGCTGCGCATTCAGGCCAGCGACACCCACGTGGTCGAGTTTGACAACGTGGACACCCGCTTTAACGACTGCAACAACTGGCAGGTGATGGCAGGAGGGAAACGTGTCCTGTTCAGCAACCGCATGTATGAGCGTTTTTCAGATGTGAAATCGGGGATCGTGGCAACGATCAACGTGTGTGAAAACAGCGGCAGCGTAACGGATAAAGCGATGCTGGAAGGGGCAAAAGTCATGATGCAGGTTCTTGATGGCTATCCGTCCTTTGCAGCACTGGCAGCACACCCGAAACGCATTACCGGTTAACCGAGTGCCGTGACCGGATCGCACTCCGGCCACGGCTAACCACAACTATCACTGAGAGGTAAAAATCATGGTCGCCACCAATACTACGGCAAAAAAACCAGCTAAGACCACCCGTCAGACAAAATCTGCGGAAAAAATCGCGCAGTCTACCGAGCAGAAGCTCGTCCAGCTGCTCGCTGATACGCCTGTGCAAATCTTCCCGTACTCCCGCCTGTCACACACGGACTTAAACACGCGCATCATTCCGCATACCGATCAGGAAGTGGAAGAGATGGCAGACAGCATTCAGGCAATGGGCATCCTGCAAAACCTGATCGGTGCAGAACTGCCGGACGGTACGATCGGCATTGTCGGCGGGGAAGGCCGCCGCAGAGGCACAGGCATTCTGGTGATGCGCGGTGTGCTCGATGCAGACACGCCGTTTGTTCCGGTGAAAGTCCTGCCCGTGGAGATGGCGGTGGCGGCCTCGATGATCGAGAACGGTCGACGTAAAAACATGCATCCCGCCGAGCAAATTATCGGTTTTCGGACCCTTCAGCAGGAAGGTAAAACGGCCTCTCAGATCGGCGCACTGATGGGCTACCACCCGCGCTACGTTCAGCGCTGCCTGAAGCTGGCGAATCTTGCCCCCTCCCTGCTGGATGCGCTGGCGCGGGATGAAATCTCCCTTGAACAGTGTGAAGTCCTGACACTTGCTGATACGCATGAGCGTCAGGAGCAGGTCTGGAAAGAGGCTGTTGAACAGTGGCGCGATCCAGCCGTACAGACCCTGCGCAAAATGGTGACTGACGACAAGATGGCCATCAGTCACCCTATGTTTGAGTATGTGGGCGAGGAAGCCTATACCGCCGCTGGCGGTACGCTGACCGCCGACCTGTTCAGCGACAAGGACAGCACCTTTGCCGATGCGGCGCTGGTGAAATCTCTGCTGGCTGGCAAGCTCACCGTGCTCGCCGCCCGCGTTAAGCAGGAGCAGGGCTGGGGCTGGGCTGAGTACCGTATGACGGAACTACGCTTTAGCGGTGAGGACGCTGAACTGTACCGTTTTGCCATGCCGAAAGCTGTCCTGACGGAAGAAGAACAGAAGCGCGTCAGTGAGCTGGAAGAACAAAGAGATGCTACTGAAACCTACGATGACGAATACGAGCTTCAGCAGCAGATCGATGACATTTACTGCGAGGCAGAGTATCGCGAAGCCACGCCGGAATTTCGCGCCGCCCACGGTATCTGGGTGTCATGGGATGGTAACAATTTTCGGGTTCAGCCAGGTATCCGCAAGCTGACCGACGAAGACCGGGCAGCTGAAGAACAGGCGCGTCAGGAGCGTGAAAGCAATGTGATCAGACACACCACGCCTGACATTCCCGCTGACGCCTATCCGGCAACGCTGGTTAAGGCCATGTCTGCGGAGCGCACTCTTGCCGTTCAGGCGGAACTGGCGGGTCGCCCCGATGTATCGGTGGCGCTCCTGACGTGGACGCTGTGTCTTGCGCTATTTGATCGCACACACGGCAAGCGCAGCCAACCGCTGAAAGCCTCCGTGTCCTCGAATCAGTATCACCTTGCATCACTGGCTCCATCCGGTGAAGAAGGGAAGGCGCTGACGGCGCTCAATGCACAGAAAAAAGCGCTTCAGGCAACGCTGCCCGAAAACTGGCATCTCGATTTCACCTGGCTGCTGTCATGGTCAGCAGAGCAGGTGAACACCCTGCTGGGATTCTGTGCGGCACACGGTATCAACGGTATTCAGGAGCGTATGTACAACCATACGCAGAAAAGCGAACTGGACGGGCTGGAAGCAGCGCTGGACTTTGACCTGCGCAAATGGTGGCAGCCGGATGCCGAGAGCTACTTCGGTAAGCTCACGATTTCCCAGATTGGCAAAGCCTATGAAGAAGCCGGACTCAGCGCCCGTGCGGGTGAAGTTGTGAAGCTCAAGCGCCGCGATGCGGCGAAGGCCGCCGAGCAGGATCTGAATGCTCAGGGCTGGCTGCCTGACTGGATGGTGCGCACAGCACCAGCCGCTGAGGCTGAAGAAGCCACCGAAACCGACGCTGATACCACTGACCACGCTGCTTAATACCGGAGGCCGCCGCCTTCGGGCGGCGGGAACAGACATGACCATGCAATATGACCTGAACCGAATCAACACCCTGACCGCATCCGACCTGGAGTTTATCCGTAAGCAGGGCGAGGACGCGCGCCGCACCTTCAGCGATGCCGTGACCGGCCTCCTGTCGACACCTGAAGGATGGTGCGTCAGCGCCGAGTTCCGCAGCGAGTTCGGCGGCTTCTTCCCTGTCCAGTGCCGCTTCAGCGCGGACGGCAGTGATGACTGGCATCTGTGCGTGTGCAGTCCCGGCGAAGTCTCGCCGTACTGGCTTCTGGTGCTGCTATCCTCCGGCGGTGAAGTGGTGCGTACCCTTTACCAGAGCGACACGCTCCAGCCTGACCGGATAAATCAGCTGATCGCGCAGCTGGCAGGTATGCGCCGTTTTAACTGCACTGCCCGCACCGTGGCGAAGCTGATGAATGCGGAGGTGACAGCATGATCCCGTCCTCACACGCGCTCGTTTCCCTGAAGCCCGCCCGTCAGGCTGCAATACAGGCTATCAACCATGTTGAGTCTGCCCGCGAACGCGGTGCAAGACTGCCCGCCATGCCGTATGTGCGTACCTTTCTGCGCCTTCTCACGGGCAGCGGGCGTCTCAACGCCACGGTGGCCAATAAAATACCTGGCCTGCACTGGGTGCCAAATAACCGTCATTCGAACCTGAAACAGGTCGAGGAGGCGCTTAACACCATGATCGCCACCAGTGGTGAAGCCTGCCCGCTGCCGCTCACGATTGATGTACAGGCCGAACTGTTTCCTGAAGTCATGCACACCCGCACGGGTCGACGGCTGCACAGGTCCGGCATTAAGACCACGCGCCAGCTGCGCCGCCAGTCCCGCGAGTACGAACAGCGCTGGAAACTGCGCCAGAACCTGCTGGAGCAGGCAAAAATCGACCTGAATTTTCAGTCACCGGAAACCGTCTGCACCTGGTACACCCGGTGGAGCGACGAGTTTGACGCGGCAGATCTTGCCGCACCGTTCTGGCGCTGGCAGTCGCGGTTCACGTCGCTGAAGGAACTTGACTGGCTTCGCATCAGCGGCGAGCCGCTGTATGCAGTGATGTACGAAATCCCGTTCATCGTGCGGGAGACTCCGGAATCTGTCCGTACTGCTGAGCGCTGGCAGGTGCCGAACAAGTTGCGGTATCAGCAGGGGGCAGAATGAGAAATAATCCCTGCAAGACGGAGCTGAAAGTCGCCCGCAGCCAGCGTAACAAGCTCCGTACCATGTCGGCAAAGCTGAAAAAGATGTGCTGCGAGTGGGACGGACTCAGTGGCTGGCTGGAAACCGAAAGCGAGCAGCTGGCTGAGAGTATAGACAGGCATCTTGAGGCGCTCGAAGACCAGATCCGCGAGTGGTCAGAAGGTACGGATAACCGGGAGGGCTATTGAGCATTATCAGCCGCAGGTTCGACAAAAAAGAGACAGGAACCGTGTTCCGGCATGCTGAAAGCGGGAAGATCCTGTACCGTCTTGATGCCCGGCTGGAGCGGGATGA
Organism: Enterobacter sp. JMULE2; assembly: GCF_013337145.1. Lineage (NCBI taxonomy): Bacteria > Pseudomonadati > Pseudomonadota > Gammaproteobacteria > Enterobacterales > Enterobacteriaceae > Enterobacter > Enterobacter sp. JMULE2. Next base: position 71,092 of record NZ_SGWD01000019.1, on the reverse strand, counting down.
CTGGGAAATGTTGCAGGAGTTGATCAGCCTTGTCTATAACGCCGGCGTGACCGCCGGAAGCGAACAGCGAGCCGCTGAGATTCGTGAGGCGCTGGGGATTTCAGGAGCTGAATGACGCGGAAAAATGATGAGGATTTATACAGTTTTCAGACTGTTATTCCTGGGCAGATGATCGACAACGGGATATAATGGCGATGGCGCTTGAGGCTTTTTGCCTCATGACGTGAAGGTGGTTTGTTACCGGTTGTGTGGCAAAAAGAAGAAAGCCCCGTAGGAAGTTAATTTTCATTAACCAACCAAACGAGGCCATCTGCTTGACTAGACACCAACAGAATAGCCTCTTAGCTGCCGCAAGGCAAGGAGAAGACGGCTATGAAACTGCCACGAAATACCCTGATCTGGTGTGTATTGATTGTGTGTCTCACACTGCTGATATTCACTTACCTGACACGGAAATCGCTCTGCGAAATCCGTTACAGGGACACGAACAGGGAGGTGGCGGCTTTCATGGCTTACGAATCCGCTAAGTAGCCAACCCCGGCGGGGGGAAACCCCCGCCATTAAGGGGCTGAAGCTGTCTGGACATGCCTGAAGCGCCTTTATGAAGGGGTTACCGGTTTACCGGTAGCCCCTTTTTCCTTCCTGACGCGACCGCACGCCTGAACTTCCGGGAAGGGCTGTTCCCCTGCGGGGAACGGGGGAAGGGGGACGCGCCTTCGGCGCTGCCCCTCTGCTCCCTCCGCCTTGTCCACACTCCAGCCTTTCCTGCCTGATTTTGCTGAAGTCAGCGCGCCATGAGTTACCTGCCTGTACCTGGCTTCAGCCTGGTTTTCCCTGTGTTCTTCATCCCGGGCGTCATATCCGGCGTCCTGCTGGTTAACTTTCTCAGCTGCAGCTCAGTGGCCATAACCCGAAAACAGGGCAGGGCGATGGCCCCCTTCGGCTCCCGGCCAGCGCTGCTGTCCGGTCGTCGAGCCCCACTCCGCCAGGGCGGCTGCTGCGCACCCGCCGGGCTCCGCCGAACCCCTCCGGGTTTCGGGCCATACGGCTAGGGTCTGATGGCAAAGGTCAAAGGCTGCGGCTTCTCCGGCCGTGCCGTCCGGAACGCCTTCACTGCGCCGGCTGATGCCGTCGCTTTAATGGCGCCACGCCGTTCCGACGTGTCGGGTGTGTGCATCCTGTTCCCCCGGTGAGGCCATCCCCCGTGCGTCCTCACGCGGAGGGCTTGTCGTAGCACCGTCGGGTCGTCATCCAAGGGGTGAAATGCACTCCGCCAAAAGTTTTTGCGTGCCGCAAAAACTTTAGTCTCCGCCCCTTTCCTTCCTCCCTTCGCCGTTGCTCCTTTGCCCTTTGCCGCGAGAGAACTCACCAGGGAGATGGACAACCATCACCACAGGAGAAAACCAGGATGCACACACGAAACGTCAACGTCAAAACCGCCGCTCAAGAATCTACCGGAAGATGTGATTCAAACCTCACCACGTCCCAGTTCACGGATCTGTTTTGCTGGGTCCTGGCAGCATCGGAAGGGGAGCCACAACCGGCAATTTTTACGCCGCCAGAGAATGCCACTGAGCTGACGTTAATAAATGACGAATGCCCGGATTATATCTCTGTCTGGGTTGTAGATGGTCGCCCGGTGGCAGCTGCAATGCCGCTGGATAATTTTCACCGTGTTATTTCTTCATCACTAACTAAATAATCAGGAGTAAATAAAAATGGTCAGTTTCGCAAGCCGCTATCGTATGCCTACCTCGATCCGTAAAGACCGTCCGCTGACGAATGAGGAATTACAGCTCATCGTTCCGAGCGCGTTCTCATCGGATAAACACGATTCACGCTCTGAACGTTATACATATATCCCGACCATTAACATTCTTGATCGCTTACGTGATGAAGGTTTTCAGCCTTATTATGCAACTCAGTCACGTACACGTGACCAGGATAAACGCGACTTTACAAAGCATATGCTTCGCCTGCGCCGTCATGACCAGATTAACGGAAAAGAAGTACCGGAAATTATTCTGCTGAATAGCCATGATGGTTCTAGCAGCTATAAAATGATACCCGGTATGTTCCGTCAGGTTTGCAGTAATGGTCTGGTTGCATGGAAGGATTTTGGTGAAATCCGTGTGCCCCACAAAGGGGATATTGTCGGGCAGGTTATTGAAGGCGCTTACACGGTGCTGAAAACATTTGACGCGGTTGATGAAAATATTGACCTCATGAAAAGCATTCAGCTCACTTTGCCTGAGCAGCGCCTTTTTGGTGCGACCGCCCTGGAACTTAAATACGATGGAAAACCAGCGCCGATTACGCCGGAGCAAATTATTAACCCCCGCCGGGTACTCGACAGAGGCCAGGATTTATGGACCACGTTTAACGTGGTGCAGGAAAATGTGATCCGTGGGGGGATTCGTGGCAGAACGCAAAAAGGGAAGTTGACCAGAACGCGGGAAGTCACCGGAATTGATGGTGACATCAAATTAAATCAGGTTCTATGGAAAATGGCTGAGGAGTTTGCAAAACTGAAGGCCTGAAAATTAAGCCGCTCAACAGAGCGGCTTTTTACTGTCCGCTATGTAACGAGGCCGTATCCGCAATTTTAATCTCATGCTCCTTTCCCGCAGCTGGCGCCAGACGTTCAGAAAGTAACTTTTTTCTTGCCAGCAATACACGATATATATTTTTGATATCCAGAGCATAGGCCTTGCGCTTCGCGATGAGCTTTTTGCTCGGCCCAGTATTATACATCCCTACGCTGTCCCAGTTTTTTCCGTATGACCTGAAGTTGTGCGCCAGTACCCATGCCCCCGTATAAACGCAGATGCATGGATCATTCAACAGGCGCTCACGGGTAATATTGAAGTTTTTAAGTTTACCGTAATGAGAGCTGTTTACCTGCATACCGCAGACATCTTCTGTCCCATTCCTGTTTGATCCATTTATCGCATCCGGTACCAGATGGCTCTCTTTAATCGAAATTGACATAAGCAGCAGTGGATCAATTTGATAATCTTTCCCGGCCTGATCAAAGCACATTTGTGGAGCTGCGCCAGCAGACATGGAAAGGGTCAGTAATGCCGCAGGCAGTATCGATATTTTCATGGTTTGGCCTTTTAACGAAATACACGGGCTCTGGAGAGTAGCCTTAAAAAATACCCCGGCGGATCGTCGTAATCAAGTTAATTCACTACAAACGCGCGTGAGCGCTCTCCTGAGGGGATTTAACACCTGTCCGAAATAAACATGTCAGAGCAGTAGACGGTATTAACATGCCGCTCTTTACTAACCCTTTAAAACATCACACCCCACGCAAGACTTCGTCTTGCAGATTTTTCTTTTAATTTCAGGTGGATGCCTGTAAGAAATTTACGCGCATATAAAATATGGCCGTTTAATGTCGTACATACCGACACTACACTATCGTATAATCCTGATACCTGTTAGTGTCGGTATGTCACACATGTATCGTACAATTGTAGATATGCTGTAATTACATTGAATTATATATCGCACAGTGTCACACTGCCGCACATCTTAGTGCTGGATTGTACTACTGTATAGAACACAAATTCGCAGCAGTATCAACCCATTACAGCCTTGCACAGCAATCTGGTTATCCACCAACAGACCACACATAGTGTCGGTTCCGACACTAACTTAAAACAGGTAAGAAATATGGGAAGAGTCGGCATCTACCTTAAAGATAAAATTGAACGCGAAGTTCGTGATATTGTTCAGCAAGACCTGCAAAACGGCGCGAATGCTGGAGAAGCAAACATATCAGCCACCTGCAACGAATTAATCCGGCTTGGACTGCTTGTTTATAAACGCGATGGCGAGGACGGCAATCAGTTTGATATCGAAGGATATCGCAGAGACGTCATAAGAAAAGCAGCCGGCTCACGCGAGGGTACAGTTCTCATTGCCACACTACTTGCTGAGATGTATTTAAAAATGACAGGAAAAGACGGCGAAGGACGCCTGGAAGACACGCTTGATATGATTATAAGCGGTATAAACACAGCCGAGAACGAAGCGGAAGCAAGGCACTTCATCAACGAAAAAGAATAAAACTGCGAGCCGGACAACCCCGGCTCGCATCGATCACTAAGACGGTTTTTCATCCCAGGGAAGGTCGCCTTTCTCCACCTCCTTAATTTTTTCCTTCAGGAACACTTCAAACTCCATACAGAGAACTTTAAGCGCCTGCGCATCCTCGTTCTGGTCAAGCAACCTTTCCGTAAAATAACCCAGAGTATTCATCAGGCGGGTTAGCATTTCGTCATTCAGACCACGGTTATGCACCTTCGCCATTGCCCTGATTTCATCTGCCAGATTCTCAGGAATACGCATGCTATATCCGGTTGTTTTCCCCGGAAGCAAAACTCTTTCACCCTCTCGCCACATCCATAATTGCTCCTGCTTGGGCGAGGAATTAATTCCCTTTGCAACATCAATAGATTCACTATCAAGCAATTGCCCAAGCCACTCCTCAAATCTCACCGCCAGTGCAATAAGCCGCTCACCTTCAGCAGTTTTAATGACAGGCTTGCCCGGCTGATAATTCAGCGACAACAAAAGCCTGGCAATAATTTCCTCATTCACACTTCTGTTGCCAGCCCTGGCACATATTCTCAACTCCATAAGCAGATTATCCGGAGCACGCAATCGCCACTCCACCGCTTCACCCGGTTGGAACTTACGTGGACGGCCGCGACCATCCCACATTTTCTCTTTAACTTTCATAGCTATAGATCCCGGAGGCCATTTCCGAACTTTCTGGTCAACAAAGCCTACTCACTTACATATTCGGATAAATCTGAATGATTCCAAAAAGTGTGACATGCGTCACGGTTTTTTTTTTTAGGGTCATGGGACAATTGCGCCCGCGTAAACAAGCACTTACGCGATTCACTTTTGTTTACTTCGGAGAAAACAATCATGTCAACCAAAGGCAGTGCCCTTAACGTCGGTAAGGGATGGGCGGTAGCGTCTTTATTCCGCAAAGCACGCGAAAATCGCCAGACTAAATTTTACTTAAAGTCAGCAGGCGCTTTTTTAATTGCACTTATGGTCACTCACCCGGCATTCGCCAGCGGCACCGACCTTCTTTCCTCACAGAACACCACAGTTAATTCCACCTTCGGCTCTGGCTCATCCTTGATTAAATGGTTTTACATTGCCGAAATCATCATGGGCCTGTTTATTTACATCAAGGCTCGCTCACCGCTGGTATTCGTCGGTATCGTGATGGCAATCATCTTTACCCGTGTCGCCTTCGGCATCGCGAGTTAAATGATGAACAGGGAAGAAGATAAATACTACTTCCCGGAAACTTTGAACCAGCAGGAACGTTATTTAGGCTTACCGATTGATGAGCTAATTGTTACCGCACCCCTTATCTTACTGGGGGTGCTTAACAACATGTCGGTCGAGCTTGGAGTAATTGCAGGCCTGCTCTGGTTTCTCGTCCGATATCTGAAAAAAGGGCAGGGGTCATACTGGCTACTTAATTTCTGCTACTGGCACCTGCCGTCACTTTTATTCAAAGTCACCTTTCGCCAGATACCCGACTCAAGTTTCCGTCACTGGAGGGCATAGTTTTCATGAAACTGAATATTAAAGGAGAGCGCGATAAACAACTCCGCTATGCGTTTATTGGTCTTTCAGCCTTAACTTTACTCATGGGCGCAGGGAATGTACTGACTGGCTCACTGGCATGGTATTTCGCCACCACCCAGAAAACCATCACCACGCCATTAACGTTTAACCGCCCATTTGCATCCGATTCAAAAAGTGTAGATGCCACCGGCCTGACACAATTCGCTGCTTCCTTTATTTACTGGCGACTGAACGTAAGCCCGGAAAACATCGACAACAACCAGAAAATGATACTTGGATTCGCCCCTTCCGCCGAGCGGGACGTACTCAAGAAATCTCTGGACATTGAAGCTGAACGCATCAAGAAAGCGGGCATAACCACCCAGTTCGACACGAAAGAAATTCGCGTCATGGACGATGGCTCCGTGCAGTACAGCGGGGTACTGAAATCCTCCACCACAAACGGCGCAATCATCACTCCACTGAAAGACCAGGAAAAAACCTACCGACTGAAGCTGAGTTACCGGAACGGTGTGATTAACCTCCACAGCTTCGAAGAACTTCAGCCGGTGTCCACCACTAACTGACAGGACTGCCCATGAAATTTCGCATTTCACCGGCAGCTGCTGCTGTGTTTCTGGCAGCGGGATTATTCACAGGCGGCCTCCGGGCCGCTTCCGCACCCGCAGCCATTCCGTTTGAGAACGACGCCGCCTTTAGCGTTACACTCAGCAACACCAACCCGAGCAAGGTTGTTGTCGACGGAGAACTCATAACCAGCATCAGCGGACCAACCGGTGCGTATGACCAAAGCCAGACCGAGGACGGAGCGCTCATTCTGTCTCCGCTTGTCGCCCAGAACTTCACGCTATTCATCCAGACTGACCGCGGTTCATCGCTGAGCCTCAATGTCAGGCCACAGCCGGGTAACGGTAAAACACTGCGTTTCACACCTATGTCACCACCACTTCGCAAGAACGACGATGCGAAAGCATGGGAAGAAGGGCAGACCTACGAAAAAACGCTGGTCGCACTGTCCCGCGCCGTAGTCAACGGCCAGGCACCGGACGACTACCAGGAATATCCGGTCAGCCGCATGCCGGCATACACACCCGCCAGCGATGTACACCTGACACCGGAACGCCAGTTTGTAGGTAACCACCTGCGTGTCGTGCGCTTCCGGATGAACAACCCCGGAAACATCACCCGCGACCTGCGCGAGCGTGACTTCTGGCGCAAGGGCGTCAGAGCCGTGATGCTGTCACAAAACAAACTGTACGCCGGTGGCGAAGGCTACGCCTGGATTGTGTTTTCAGATGACGGAGACACCCGCCCATGAATCTGAATGAAAATCTGAAAACCCGCCGTAAGCAACTGGCCATCCTTGCCGCCGTTATCATGGGGGGCGCAGCTGCAACGGGGGGTGTCATATGGTACGGCAAGTATCAGCAGGCTCAGAAACAACCCGCACCGGTTGCAGCCCCAAACCTGACCGGTGTGGTCACGGCAACATTTAACCAGCAGGTTAGTGACGCAGCGCTGGTGCAACAGCAGGCAAAGACCTCAGCACTTGAGCAAAGTCTTGCAACACTCGCACAGCAGTTTGAGCAGAACAAACTCACTACTGAACAGAAGCTGGCCAAAAAGGATGAAGAAATTCAGCGCCTGAATGACCAGCTCTCGAAAGCCCCCGGCAGCAACGCGACCACCGGCCAGCAGACACCACCTGCCAGTCAGAACGGAACACCACTCCCCGGCCCTGTTGCTGCCGGTCAGGCCCGACCTCCCGAATACACTGTCACCCCCACAGGAGCACCGGCCGCCACTGGTGTCAACATGGGGCAGGGCGCAGGGTTCTATCCGGGCGGCTCAGGCCAGCGTATGACGGGCGGGCTGTCGACCACAAAATTCAGCTATGAAAGCCTGAAGAAAAAGCCAACCAAACTCCCCTGGATTCCGTCGGGTTCGTTCTCCGACGCCATCCTGATTGAAGGCGCTGACGCCAACGCCAGCGTCACCGGTCAGCAGAACACCCAGCCAGTCACCATCCGCCTGCTGGGCAATATCCAGATGCCGAACAACAAAGAGTACAGCGCAGACGGCTGCTTTGTGGTGGGTGAAATCTGGGGTGATATCTCCAGTGAGCGTGGCGTTGTCCGGACGAAGACAATCAGCTGCGTGCTGAAGAACGGCAAGCACGTCGATATGGAGTTCGATGGCCATGTCAGCTACCAGGGGAAAGGCGGTGTTCGCGGCAAGCCCGTTATGCGAAACGGCATGATTGTCGGCTATGCGGGGGCAGCAGGCCTCCTGTCTGGCTTTGGCGAGGGTATCAAATCGGCGGCAACGCCATCCGTGGGCATCGGCGCCACAGCTGACGTTGGCGCGGCAGATGTGTTTAAGCAGGGCTTTGGCGGCGGAGCCAGTAAGGCCGCAGATACGCTGAGCCAGTACTGGATTAAGCGCGCTGAGCAGTATCACCCGGTAATTGATATTGGTGCCGGCAACCTGGTTACTGTTGTGTTCCAGAAAGGCTTCCGCCTTGAAACCATCGAGGATGCTGAGGACGCGAAGGCGAAAGAGGAAATGCAGAAAGCCGGCAACGCCGCGCAGAACGCCGTGACTCCGCAGCCGGCGAGCCAGACCACAGCATCCGGCACCACCTCCGTCGGCAACATCAACCCGGACGACGTTCTCCGCCAGGCCAGCCAGCTGCGCCTCGGTGACACCATCAACTGATGAGGAAACGCAGATGGCGGGACAAAGAACATCGCAGAAGGGTGTGTCCGACCACAAAACAAAGGATGTGAACGTAAGCAAAAAAAGGAAGCTGGCCGACCGGTTGTACGGAGCGTTTCTGCTCTTATGCATGGTAGCCGTGGTATGCCTTTTTTTCTACGGGCAAAGCCACAACAGCATATGGAGCATCGTTGCATTTGGTACAGGCGGTATTTTGTGGTGTATCGCACCTGAGTATTACAACAGACCTGACATCGACAGCAAAAAGGCGTCGGGAGGAGAAGACGACGGTAACCGTTAAATAAGGAAGCCGGAATGCGTGATGAAGAGCGTAATAACTGTCTGCTCATCACTTTTTTCCTGTAATTCATTTCGCCGGAGTGATTATGTCTGCAATCAGAACACGTTCTTTATTGCTAAAAAGCCTGCACGACTATCGTTATATCCTCATTCCTGCACTGGTATTCACTCTCGAAATGACAGTGTGGGCAGTGCTCAATCTTAAAGGCGTGGGTGATATGGGATGGGTCTCCTGGAGAGTTTCCCTGCTCTTAAGCGTGTTCCTCGTATGCTTTAGCGGCTCTGCCTTTAACAAACGCGATGAAGGGTTCTTTATGTATGGTTCAGTCGTTCCCTGGGGCGGAATGCTGATAGTGGCGAGTATTTATGGCTTTATCCAGATGAACCTGAACTTTCTGACGCTGGACGTGTTTTATGCCGGCGTGTTTGGAAGCCTTGCTGCACAGCTGGTTTTCACTGTGCTTCAGTGCAACTGCAAATAATGAAAATTGAGTATTACCCCTCCCTGAAGACCCCCTGAACTAAAACCGGAGTTATCCCATGAAAAAACTACTGGGTGCTGCACTGCTGTGCAGCGCACTGACCGGCTGCGCCGGTCTCAATTCTGATTTTGACTGTAACAAGACTGCCACCGACCAGTGTCTGACGACCGGTGAGGCCAACAGGCTGGCCGCACAGGGTAAAAGTCTGGATGACCTGACGGCCGATAAAGCCGCAAAAAAGCCTGCGGGTGAAACCCTGCCGGCACTGCGAAATCAGGCTCCGGTCGTGAATCCGTTCCGACCTGTCTCCGTCGCAGCAACCGGAACGACCACTGCCAGGCCGGTTGCGTCTCGTCCTGTTACTACTGCCCCGGCGGGGACGTCTGGTTCTCTGGTGACACCTCTGGCTTCTGCCAGTCATGCAACGCCAGTTGCAGTCAACACAGCAGGTCACGTCCCCGCCCAGCGTATTCCTGATGCGACGCAGCGCCTGTGGATTGCGCCCTGGGTGGACACTGACGACAACTTTCATCAGCCAGCTGTGGTCGAGTTCGTAAAAAACAAATCCCACTGGGATGAGAGCTACCGCGTTATCGGGGAGGGCGGAGAATGATCGGATTCAGTAACGATTCATCGCTGGCTGAACTTAGCATGATGGCCGAAGGAAAAATGCTGAGTAATTCCACATACAGAATGGAGCTGAACGCTGATGTACCGGTGAGCGTCAGTCTCACCGAGGAGGCTCGTCAGCGTCGTCTCGAACTGATCCGGGAAGCAGCGGAGGGCCGAAAATGAGTTTTGTTGACAGCCTGATGGATATGCTGAAAAACGGCGGGCAGGAAGACGGTGCTGCCACGGCACGAAATAACCTCTCCCAGACATGGGACTATCCGTCCCTGGTTGCTGCGTTGCCGTACCGGTACTACGACGATACAAATGAAATTTTCGTCAATGCCGGCTCTGCGGGTTTCATGATGGAAGCTGCTCCGTTACCCGGTGCGAACGAACAGGTCATGGCCGCGCTGGACGACATGCTGCGCAAAAAGCTGCCTCGCAAAACTCCGGTGACTGTCATTCTCCTTGCCAGCAAGTGCGTCGGTGAGCGTATCGATCGCGGCGTGAGTAATGACATGTGGAAAGGCGGGATGGCCGATCATCTCAATAAAATCACTCGCGCGTTCTGGCAGCGCTCTGCGTTGCACGGTCTGGCCAACGAACGCGAATACCCGCTCTATCTGCGCAACTACCGTATCTTTCTTGTCTATGGTCAGCCGTTGAAACGCGCCTCCCAGACGCAGCGGGTGATTGATGACCTGATTCAGATACGCAACACCATCCGCGTATCCCTGGGGGCCGCGCGTATCGACAGCATGAACGTCGATGTGAATGGTTTCCTGTCTGCGGTACGAGAGCAGATGAACTACCGTCAGGAGCAGGTGCTGACCTCTTCCGGGGACTACAGCGAAGACGAGAAACTCAACCGCCAGGTAGTTGACCCGGGTATTGACCTTAAGGTGCATCCGTCTCATATCCGGATGGAACTGCCGGAGACCTTCGATACGGGAGGGACGCGAATGCCGGCATCGTCATGCCGCATCATCAATATGCAGCTCAGCAAAAATCCGCGTCGTTTTGCGCTCTGGCAGGGGGCTGATAACCTCCAGAATCTGCGGTTTCCCGACCTCGGCATTCCCTGCCCGTTTATGCTGACCTGGACTACCGAGCTGGAGGAGCAGACCAAAAGCCAGAGTGAGGCGTTCCGTAAAGACCAGGACCTGTCAAAAAAAGCCAACTCTGCCTACGCGGCTCTTTTCCCCAATACCAAGAAAGCGGCGGAAGAATGGCGGCGTACTCGTGAACAGCTGAGCAGTAACGAAATTGCGCTCTGTAATACCTATTTCAACCTGACCCTGTTTGCGCCTGACAATAATACCGACGCGCAGGCCTGCGAACTGGCTGCCGTGAACGTATTTCGCAAAAATGAACTGGAGATGGTGACAGTGCATTACCAGCAGATGCGTAACTGGCTGGCAGGCTTCCCGTTTGTTATGCAGGAAGGGATGTGGGAAGACCTGAAGATGACAGGCGCAACGCTGCGCGCCAAATCATGGAACGCGGTGAGTCTGATGCCGGTCGTGGCTGAACGCCAGCTGTCCAACGTGGGTATGCCGCTGCCGACATACCGCAACCAGGTGGCATTTTTCGACATGTTTGGTGAGGAGAACGGCAGCACCAACTTTAACATCGCCGTGACCGGTACTTCAGGCGCGGGAAAATCCTTCCTGACGCAGGGTATTCTGCGTGACGTGCTGAATGCCGGGGGGTACGCCTGGGTAATTGACATGGGTGACAGTTACAAGAACTACTGTCATCAGGCCGGCGGGGTTTATCTTGACGGCGCGAAGCTGCGCTTTAACCCGTTCGCCAACGTCAAGGACATCAACCATTCTGCGGAAGGTATTGTGCGCCTGCTGACGGTGCTGGCAAGCCCGACTCAGCCGCTGGACGGTGTCTGTGAAGCGATTCTGCAGAAAGCGGTGATGGATGCGTGGGAGAAAAAAGGAAGCAAAGCCCGTATCGATGACGTCCATAACTACCTGACCAATGAGGACATCAATCAGGCATTTGCAGACAAGCCGACTATCATCGCACGCCTCGCTGAGCTGGCCATGCTGCTCGATACCTACTGCACCTGGGGGCCGGACGGCGAATACTTCAACGCTGACAACCCGACGCTCGATGGTGACACCCGCTTCGCGGTGCTGGAGCTGCTGAGCCTGGAAGACAAGCCGAAGTTACTCTCGTCCATCCTGTTTTCACTCATCCTGGCGATTCAGGAAAAGATGTACCACAGCCCGCGCGACCTCAAAAAGGTCTGCATCATCGACGAGGCCTGGCGCCTGTTGGGTGGCTCTAACCCGCACGCGGCACGGTTTATCGAAACTGGCTACCGCACCGTGCGTCGTCACCGTGGCGCGTTCATCACCATCACCCAGGGTATCAAGGACTTCAGCGCCAGTAAGGAAGCAGAAGCGGCCTGGAACAACAGCTCCACCAAAATCACCCTGTTGCAGGATGCGAAGGCGTTTAAACAGTACCTTGCCGATAACCCGGATCAGTTCTCGGACATGGAAAAAGAAGTTATACGTGGCTTCCAGCCTGCGCTACAGACCGGCTACAGCTCCCTGCTGATAAGTGCCGGTGAATACAGCTCCTTCCACCGTCTGTTCGTCGACCCCGTTACGCGCGCCATGTTCAGCTCGCGTGGTGAAGACTTTGCCTTCATGCAGAAATTGCAGAGAGAGGCCGGGGCCACTGCGGAAGAAGCGGCATATCTGCTGGCGGAGAAGAAATTCGGCAGTGAACTTCGTGAACTTGAGGAATGGGTTAAAGCGGCATGAGTGAACAACAGGAAAAGCCATATGGCGTCGATAACGTCCGGGATGGCGCAGCGATGGTCAGCAGGACGTCCAGCTGGATGAAAGGTGGTTTGCTGGGGTTAGCGGGAATACTGGCGATGACCGGTGTGGCATACGTGACGGCGAAAGCCGTCACCCCGGAGATCGTGGTTTTCGATATGAAAAACACGATTGACCTTTTCATGCAGCAGTCCGCCCAGTTGCAGCTTGATGAAGACAAGGCCCGGGCGTTGACGACGCGCTTTAATACCGCGCTGACCGACAGTCTGGGGGAATGGCAGGCTTCACATAATGCCATCATCCTGGTGAAACCGGCGGTGATGAGTTCACAGCGTGATATCACCAGCGAGATCCGGACCGATGTTGCGCGACGCATCCAGGGGGGGCAGTGAAAAAACGACTACAGCTGATGGCCATGCTGCTTCTGACGTTGTCCACGGGCAGCGGGGCGAAGGACCTCGGTACCTGGGGTAACGTTTTTGAACCAACCGAGCAGGACATGCTGGCCTTTATCCAGAACCGCCTGAAAGGAATGGAGCAGACGGGCGAACTTGACCGCCTGCGCAGGGAGGCAACGGACAGGGTGAAGGAGCATGCGGTTCGTCCGACGCCGGTGGAAGGCCTCACAAAAGCGAAGGAATACCGCAGCTTTGCCTGGGACCCGACATTTACTGTGAAGGAGACGATCACTGACATGCAGGGCAACGTGATCGCCCGTAAGGGCGACACGGTCAATCCTCTGGATAAGGTGCCTTTCAGTCAGGTGCTCCTTTTCATCGATGGCGATGATGAAGAGCAGGTGAACTGGACCCGGCAGCAGCTTGCCGGCCAGACGAACCTGAAGGTGATCCTGGTGAACGGCAACATTAAGGAAACCAGCGATGCGCTGAACGAACGTATCTACTTCGACCAGGCAGGCGTACTGACGCGTAAATTTGGTTTTGAGCACGTCCCCGCGCGTATCTCACGCGACGGCCGCGTGATGAAAGTAGAAGAAATTCCGGTATCAGGAGCAAAAAAATGAGCGCAACCACATTAGGAGAGTTGTTTCCACACCTGCGGCAGGCCATCACTCCGCATCGCCGCTATGCTAAACAACCCCGTAAAGCCTCAGTTGTTACATCCCGAATGGGGACGGCAGAGCGGCTCAAAACGTTGTATCCGGAGCTGGATTCCTGGCATCCGGTGCTGGTCACTAAAGCCTGGCTTCACTGGTGCGATCAGCATCAGCAGGAAGCCCGGGAGCCGTCGAAACGAGATGAACGTTTCCCGGACTACATCATTCACCTCTTACTGGAGAACATGCGGGCCGAGGACAGCGCGAAACGTAAAAAGGGCCAGATGCTGTCACTTTCCGAACGTCTCGACAGGTTATTTGCGGGGGAAGGGCAGGAGAGCACCGAATGTCACTAAGACACGATGCAGCGGTGCCGGGAATGCCTCACCGCATGACTGGCTACAATGCTGAAACCAAAGGCTGCGACGAAGATGTGAATCGCCTCTGTAAGCTGTACCCTGAAATTGCATCATGGCAACCGGAGCTGATTGCCGGTGCCTGGCGTCAGTGGTGCGTGGAGAACCAGCTTCAGCCGATAGCGCCGGAAAAACGTGATGAGGCGTTTCCCCTCTACCTCGTCAGGCTTATCCGCAACAGAATGGAGGAGATGAACGCATGGCGCTAATCAGCTGCTTCACCGGTCCGGAGGGGCTACAGGGGGTACTTACCTGTTTGCGCGACACTGAAGGCCTGACCGGTATTCTTGTCGTGGTTGGGTTGCTCACTGGCTGGCTTGTTGTTCAGTACCTGGCAGGTGCCCGGCGTGAGCGCCGGGCGTGGGAGAGCCGACCGGGAATGCCCGTTCCGCCGGCCCAGTTTGGCAGTGCCCGACATGCTGAAGCTGTACATGCCTTTGCTAACCGGGAATTATACCAGGCGATGCTTCGCGGGCTGGAAAACGGTCTGACTGAAACGGGCTACGAACTGACGCGTGATAGATCCCGGCGTGTGGTGGCAATACCACTGGAAGACAGACTGACGATCAGTCGCTGGGTTTTTCGGGCGCGGCAGTGGTACACGTCACCAAGAATGTCTGAACAAAGGACGAAAGACATTGAAGATGACGCGGTGAACGACGGGTACGCTGGCATGCTGCTCAATGTACTTATCCGTGGATGTGCTCATGAGGGCTGGTACATTACAGAACCGGTACCAGAATTCGCCCCGACATCCTTTCCGCTAAAACAGGTAGCCATCAATGTCAGGGCCACACAGGCTGTACTGACCAGAGATGTGGTGAGCATCATCAATGACGTTGCTGAAAAAGTGAGAATGCAGCCATCTTTCCCCCATCACCCGACGTGTACTGTCGCTGACGTGGTGAACAGCGAGCTGAATTATGAGGTCCGGCAGCAGGAGATTGACGAGCCGCCTGGCTGGTTTAATTCTCCCGCGGGATGTGAGCTTCCGGACGATATCACCGAAGGACATTTTCCACTCTTCATGACATCTGGACACCGGCATTTCATTGTCCGGGTACAGGGAGGGAGATTTTATACACAGGGTACGCTTGCCTTCTTTATAGAGCAGGCCGCACACAGGATTGCACAGGGTGAAGTCAGCGGAGCGTGCTACGAAGATGACAGCGGTTATGCTTTCGCTGTGATGCCTGCAAAAACAACCCAATAATTCAACCGTGCTGCCATTCAGGATGTTCGGTGCTCACTGCGTTGCGCTCCGCCTCAGCCTGAATGTCACCCCGGCTTCCGATTAACCCCCGACCAGGTAACGCCATGAAAAAAGACCCTGATACTGAAAAGGGCCGGAATGTCACCATCTCGTCAGTACGTCACGATGAGGGTTCGGCCCGACAGCTGGATGAAATCCTCAACGATAACCCGCTGTACAAACCTTCGCATGTGCTGCGCGGAGCCATTCTTGCCCTGTACGAAATGAGCCAGGAACAACGTCTGGCCATCATCATGAAAGCGGCTGATAAAGCGAAAAACCACTGACCATTTCTTAAGCCCTCCCGCCATCCGGTGGTTGCGGCACGCCCGGAGATACCCCATGACTCACCCTGAACCTGTCAGGCCGGTGACGGTTACCCGTGACCGCAACGGCTTCTGGACGCACCCACACTATTTTACCCCCGCCAGTGATGAGGCCGGGCAGTCAGAATTCGGCGACTGGATGCGTCTGCACAACCTGACCTGTGCCACCCGCTGGATGGAAAATGATGCGCCTCCGCAGGTGATCGCCGCCTGGGAAAATGGCGTAGCCGACATCAGCGACTGGCAGCCCTCGGCGCCTGCGGGTGATGGCTGGTTCATTGGCTCCATTCATGACACTGATGACGGCCCGGTTTGTGTCTGGTTGCGGGAGGTGAAATGAAGCGTTTTTCATGGCTTGCTGGCCTGATGCTTGTTTTTATGTCCCTGACGCCGGCGCAGGCCACAGCTGCCAGCAACGCAGGCGACGGTCGCTGGGTGAATCCCATCACTGACGTCTGCTGGAAATGCCTGTTTCCGATGACGATCGGTAATATCCAGCTGGCTTCCGGTCCCCAGAAAGACACAACCAACCCGTCCTCGCCTATCCAGATTTGTCCGGTGGGTATTCTGTATCGCATCGGGCTGGCCATCGGATTCTGGGAGCCTATGGCGATGGTTGATGTGACACGTGAGCCGGGGGTAATGGTCAACATGGGTGGCTTCAAGATCGACCTGGGACGTACTGGAACCGGCACGGCCGGGCAGAGCGACAGGCCCGCTGCAGGTACGTTTTACCACGTTCACTGGTACAAATACCCGTTGATTTTCTGGCTTAACATCATCACCAGTCTGGGATGTTTGCAGACCGGAGACATGGATATTGCCTATCTGTCTGAGGTCGATCCTCTCTGGAATGACAGCACGCTCTCGATGCTGATCAACCCGGAAGCGGCACTCTTCGGTAACCTGGTTGCTCAGGGAGCATGCGCGGCTGATGCCGCCGCCGCGTCAGCTGGCCTGCCGTTGTCACCGCTGTTCTGGTGTGCGGGAAGTCAGGGGTCAATGTACCCATTGACCGGCTATACCAGTGGTGAATTTTCCCCGCTGGAGGCCTCATTGCTCGTCGGTGAGCGAATGGCCTTCAAGATGCACCGTGAAGGACTGGTCTGGAACTCTGTCGGCGCGGATACCGCCGTCTGCAACCAGTATCCTTCACCCATCATTCCCAAGGAACGATGGCGGTACCAGATGGTGAACATGTATCCCGAAACGAACAACTGCCACCCTTTCGGGGCCAGTACCCAGTTGTGGGGCACCACACACAACTCACCTTCATCGAAAAAGAACTTCGGCTACCTCTTCTGGCGCAAACGTAACTGCGTCTTCCTTTAAGGACATGACAATGAAAAACGCTTATCTCCGGGCGCTGACGTTCAGCGTCATGGTTGCTTTCGCACCAATGGTCGTGGCGAGCGCCCAGACTGATATTTCCGTCACTGACCATAGCTGGATAAAAGGTCAGCAGGACGCACTGGCGGCTATGAAGGACGATCTGCAAAGCCAGTCTGCCGGTTCATACGTGTTACCGCAGGCGCAGCAGGACCTTATTACCCGACTACAGGGAAATATAGCGGCTCAGACCACCACGATGGGGGAAAAAGACACCTTCCCGGCGATTTACTTTGTAAGCCTCGGCATTCCTCGCGAAGGCCTGCTGCCGATGCTGAAGGACGCCCGCCGTTACAACATACCGCCAACGCTGCGTGGCCTCGTCAATAACGACATGCGCCAGACTGCGGCAGCTATGTTTGAGCTGAGTAAGGAGGACAAGGACGCCGGCGTGCAAATCGACCCGACGCTGTTCACTCAGTACAACATCACCACGGTACCTGCCCTGGTGGTGACCTGTCCTGGCCACCATGATGTTATCCGGGGAAGCCTGCCCCTGAAACAGGCCCTTGAGAAAGTGGAAGAAAGCGGCGAGTGCGCGGCAACGGCACGCCATCTCCTGGAGGCTGCCCAATGATAAAAATGCTTTCAACTGCGCTGTTGCTGTTCCCACTTTTCGCTGTCGCCGCTGATCCTGCCTTTGAGGCGGGGGCGAGTTTTGGTAAGGGTAACGCTGCCGCAGGAACCGGTGCTCTGAAAAATCCCGGCGCGGTCACCGGAGCGATACCGGGCTATACCGCGAACCCACCGGAAAAGGGGTATTACGGTGGTGTAACCGGGGGCGATGGCGGTCTGGCGGGAAAAGGACAGGCTGCCCTGCAGGGAAATGACGCGGCACAGTCGGTGATCAGTTCCGGCACCAAAAACCCGACCCCAACGATTGATCCGAACGCACCTTTTATCACTATTGGTAAAAATGCGGAGGGTACGGCAGACGGGATCATGGATGGCAGCAGCCAGCAGTGTAAAGAGACGACGGTATCCAAATCGACGTTTGAGAACTTTACCTGCGATCGGGATGTGGCTGTGATCCAGACTTGTGGCAGAACGGCCACTATAACCGGGCATTATGAGGACAATTATACCTATAAGACTATTACCATTGATTCAGACAATCTGGACGTAAGCAGCCCGGAAGTGTCGTACAGCATGCCGGAAGGAACAGTGTATTCGGCGACAATGAACTACACGTTTAAGAAAAATTTGGCATTCAGTAACGATCTCTGGTTTCTGAACATTACGGCTCTCGGTACGCTGATGACGATGTACGAAACCTCCGGGTCTTATCAGTTATCCCCTGGTAAGAGCTTCACTGAAGGAGAGAAACTGACCATAACGTTCAATAACAAACGAAATCTACCCGAAAGAGTGGCAAGCATTTGGGAATTGGGTAAAACCAACCATATGTACCATTTTGTCATCACCATCGTTTACCGTACCGGTACAAAGGTATGGGTTCCACAGACGACCTGGACTGAAAACTGTGGTTTTGACAAACAATCGGCTCTGTCCAGCGCGGGCAGTATCTGTACCGAACCAGGCGGCACCCGTACCGTCACCGTCGACGGGAAGGAGTATAGCCAGACAAACAGTTGCTGGGCATATTCAGATTCCTATGTGACGGGTACCAATTCTCGCGGAAACTGCGGTTCGCTGATGGATAACCCCGCCTGCACGCTTTCTTCCCATTCCTGTACAACAACTGAGTCGGGTGTCTGCACCCATCAGTCAGAAACGTATCAGTGTCAGAAAACCTGGTCGTCCAGCGGTCTGGTCTGCGGCGGGGAGTATATATGTAAGTCCGGTGCCTGCGATGAGACGAACGGTACTGGTGATAACGGGTTTGATACGGCTGTGGCCAAACTCGCAGGGCTGGCCTCTGCGGCAGAAGATGTCAGGGATCAGAACAGCACTATAGATGTCAGAGCGTTCACGGGTAAAGCCATGAGCTGCCGTAAGGCGTTTGCCGGCTTCTCCAACTGCTGCAAGGATTCTGGCTGGGGACAGGACACAGGTCTTGCCGCCTGTAACGATGATGAACTGGCTCTCGGTAAGGCCAAAGCCAAGAAAATCACCGTCAGTGTGGGAGAGCGCTGTGACCATAAGGTCCTGGGGGCCTGTATCCAGAAGAGTAAAGTGTACTGTGTGTTTGACGGCAAACTTGCCCGTATCATTCAGGAGCAGGGGCGTCGTGATCAGCTGGGCGTGAAGTTCGGCAGCGGCGACAGCCCGGACTGCCGGGGCATTACGGTACCGGAGTTACAGAGTATCGACTTCGATAAAATCAACTTCTCGGATTTCTATGAGGATTTGATGAAGAACCAGAAAATCCCGGATACCAGTGCGCAGGTTCAGCAGATTAAGGATCGCATCGCCGCGCAGGTGAACCAGCAGGGAGGTGGCAAATGAAGCGTGCCCTCTGTGGCCTGCTTATGGCGCTGGCGAGCCATACGGCACTGGGCGAGGAGATTGTGACGCCGGCAGAGCCGTTCACCGGCTGGTCCTGGTACAACGAACCGAAAAAGCCCCCCGAGCAGCCCCGAAAACCGCAGCAGCCAGCACCGCAGGCCATCCCGGATCTCAGTAAAATGTCCCCGATGGAGCAGGCCAGGGTGCTGAAAGGGTATACACAGGAGGCGCTTAACCGCGCCATCCTGTACCCTTCGCGGGAAAATACGGCGACGTTCCTGCGCTGGCAGAAGTTCTGGACGGACCGGGCATCGATGTTCAGCCAGTCCTTTGCGGCAGCGCAGCTGAGCCATCCTGACCTCGATTACAACCTTGAATACCCGCACTACAACAGCATGGCGCCGTTTACCCAGACACGTGATCAGCAGACCCGGCAGAATGCGGTGGAACAACTGGCGCAGCACTACGGGCTGTTTTACTTCTACCGGGGTAGCGACCCGATCGACGTGCAGATGGCGGGGGTGGTGGCTGACTTCGCGAAAACCAACGGGATTTCGCTTATCCCGGTCTCGGTCGACGGCCAGGTGGCACCAGGCCTGCCGCAGAGTCGTCCGGATACCGGTCAGTCCCGCTCGATGAACATCACACATTTCCCGGCACTTTTCCTGGTAGATCCCCGCAACCAGAACTACTGCGCGCTTTCCTACGGCTTCATGACCCAGGATGACCTGTCAAAGCGATTCCTGAATGTGGCCACCGGTTTTAAACCCAATTCCTGAGAGTCTTTTATGACAAAAATACTTTTCACCCTCATCCGTGATGCAGGGCGGTTTTCCCTGTACGCCCTTGTCCTCGGCCCGGCCCTGGTGCTGTATGTCCTGGTGATGTTAGCGGCGTCTGATGGCTCACTGTCCCGTCAGTTCCTGACGACCTTTCATGACCTGACTGACGGCGTACCTGCCGGCAATGTGATGGCGTGTGTTAATGAACACGAGATGGTCAGTCGCTTTTCACCGCCAGAGCCCGGAGAGAAGTTAAAGCCCGCTCCTGCGTTAGAGAAAGCCCCTCCTGAAGTGTTGTGTCAGCGTGGCTACGTGGACAGCGATTCATGGGCGCGTTCTGTGGATGCAACGTTGAGAAACTTCTGGGGGATGGCGGTAATGTTTGGTGCCGGATTGTGGTTTGTTTCCCGTCGTCTCTCTCTTGCTGCCCAAAAGTGTATTTCACCAGACACACATTCGGTTCTGGTACGGAAGAACAGGGAGACACAGGAATGAAACCAGCTATTCTCGCAGGACTGATTTTCTGGGGCACGATGGCGCGCGTACTGAGCGAACTGATGACCTGGTCCGTGGAGCATACTCAGCAGGGGCTGCTGTGGCTGTGCAACAGTATGTGGGCCGGTGCGGCTGGCATGGTGGTGTATGCCGGCTACCGCTGGTTCAGGTTTGAGAGAGGGCAAGCGCATAAGGAAGCCGATCATGAACATTAAAACCGGACTCACTGCGCTCCTGTTATCTCTGCCCCTGCTGGCGAGCGCCGGTGCGCGTGAGGAATTAATGGCGCTTGAAGCAACAAAAACGGCGCAATCCGCAGACGCTGCGGCCATCACCGCTTCTCCTGCTCCGGCCAGCCTGATGGCATTGCCGGATGGACGAAGGGCTAACATGAAAGATTATGCTGTGGTGCTCTTTATGCAGGCTCACTGTGAATTCAGCGCGAAGTTCGATCCGCTGCTGAAGGGCTGGGCTGATGAGCATGCAATTAAGGTCTATCCGTACACCCTGGACGGTGGCGGCGATGTCTCCTTTCCGACGCCGATGGTACCGCGCAAGAGCGATCTTAAATCGCCCATTGCAGACGAGATTGTGACCTTCTTCGGAAACGGTCTGCCGATTGCGACACCAACGGCTTTTGTGGTCAACGTCAACACCCTGAAAGCGTATCCGCTGACCCAGGGCGTGATGGATATTCCCGCACTTGAAAGCCGTATGGCCAGCCTGATTCAGGCGGATATGGATAACGTCGATCCGAAAGCGCTGCCGCCCATGCCTGCAAGTACGCAGGTCACCCCTCAGTAATACAACCGGACTACAAAATGACTACAAATTCGTATGCGCTCTCGCGTACCGAACGCGTGTGGCTGTTATTCAGCGTAACGCTGCTCGTGTCCGCTGCATTCTATGGCGGGCTGGCCTATCGGGTGGTCAGCGTCCTGAACCGTCCTGAACTGACAACCTGTCTGCAGGACTTTCCGGTGCTCCTGCTGATATCACTGAGCATCGGCTTCTTTTTCACCGTTACCGGGCTGTACGTCTGTCGTCAGACCCTGGCCAGGAAACCCCGGGAGGAGATTGCATGAGGCACATCAGACTGAAGACGTTTATCCGAAACCAGGCTATCGGGATACTGAAAGACAGTAGTGAGGATACGGAAACCCGAAAATGGACTGACCTGTTAACGCTGAAAATGTTTTATGCCCTGATTTTTACCTCTGTGGTCGAAAGGGTATACGTGAAATGTGCCGGAGCAACGCTGAGTGCGATGGCAGAACCGGCCACCGCTGATCGCGCTGAACAGTTTACGCTCTCGCTTCTCATCCACTATCCGCAGTACCTGCTGTGGGGCGTAATGGCCGCGATTTGCGTACTCATTGCGGTGAATTTACTCATCTGCGGCTGGCTCCGTCTGGCTACATATCTTTGCTGCAAACTGAACCGTGCTGACATTCTGGCAGACAAGGATACGCAAGCTGTGGAGGTGCCTAATGATTAAGGCGCTTATTACGGCAGGGATTGTGTTCTTCTCGGGTCTGGCGGCGCTGCCCGCTCAGGCGGACGTCAATGGTGACCTCAACGGCTTCTTTGGAAAACTGGGCTACAGCGGCAACGTCTCCCAGGCGCAGGCCTGGCAGGGGCAGGCAGCCGGGTATTTTTCCGGCGGCTCAGTCTACCTGCGAAATCCCGTCAAAAACGTCCAGCTGATCTCGATGCAGCTGCCGTCCCTGAACGCCGGCTGCGGCGGTATCGATGCCTACCTGGGGTCATTCAGCATGATCAGCGGTGAGGAAATTCAGCGGTTCGTGAAGCAAATCATGAGCAACGCCGCCGGCTATGCCTTCGATCTGGCTCTACAGACGATGGTCCCGGAGCTGAAACAGGCAAAAGACTTTCTTCAGAAGCTGGCCAGTGATGTTAACTCCATGAACATGAGTTCATGTCAGGCTGCGCAGGGCATTATCGGCGGATTGTGGCCGGTGACGCAGGTATCGCAGCAGAAAATCTGTCAGGACATTGCCGGTGAAACCAATATGTTTGCCGACTGGGCTGCATCCCGTCAGGGCTGCACTGTCGGAGGTCAGGGGGATAAGGTCACGGCCAGGGCAGGGGATGCTGAAAAAGACCAGGTGCTGAAAAACAAAAACCTTATCTGGGACACGCTCAGTAAGAACGGGCTGCTCGCTAACGATCGCGCGCTGAAGGAGCTGGTAATGAGTACCGTCGGCTCCATCATCTTCAATAAAACCGGAGGCGTGACAATCCTGACACCACTTGTCGATAACCGCGATCTGATCAAAGTTTTGATGCGGGGGGGAACGGCGAAGGTCTATGGGTGCGATGAGGCAACACTCTGCCTTGGGCCTGTCGTCACTAACCTGACGATTACGGAGTCCAGCGCTCTGGTCACACTGGTCAAAAATCTGATGATTTCCATGCAGAACAAACTTGTCGATGACAAACCGCTGACCGATCAGGAAAAAGGCTTCGTGAACACCACGTCCGTACCGGTACTGAAATACCTGA
The DNA here is from genome assembly GCF_013337145.1 of Enterobacter sp. JMULE2. Taxonomy (NCBI): domain Bacteria; kingdom Pseudomonadati; phylum Pseudomonadota; class Gammaproteobacteria; order Enterobacterales; family Enterobacteriaceae; genus Enterobacter; species Enterobacter sp. JMULE2. Next base: position 47,893 of record NZ_SGWD01000019.1, on the reverse strand, counting down.
CCAACGCCCAGAGTATGGGCATGAGCGCGACGTATCTGCTTCAGGTTTCCGACTTTATTGCCCAGGACCTGATGATTCAGTACCTCCAGGAGCTTGTGAAGCAGGCAAGCCTGTCACTGGCTGGCAAGAACTTCCCCGAAGAAGCAGCCGCCAAACTGCGTGACAACGTCATTCATGCTCAGGGACTGCTGGCCGACATGAAGTTACAGTCAGCGGCAGACCAGAATGCGCTGGACGGTATCGACCGCAACATGCAGTACCTGCAACAGCAGGTGTCCACCATCGTTTCAGGTTCTTATCAGAGCAACTATCACTGGGGTGATCGCTGATGCTTGAGATATACACTATCTATGGCGGGGGGATGTGGAAAACGGCGCTGGACGCCGTTGTCACCCTTGTCGGTCAGAATACTTTCCACACATTACTGCGCATTGCCGGCACCTTCGGGGTGCTGGCCGTGTTGTTTACCTTCATAAAACAGCGTAATCCGATGGTCTTCGTCCAGTGGCTGGCCATCTTTATGGTCATCACATCCATCCTGCTGGTACCGAAACGTTCCGTACAAATCATTGACCTTTCCGATCCGGCAGCAGTGTGGAAAACGGATAATGTACCGGTCGGGCTGGCAGCCATCGCGTCGCTGACGACCAGTATCGGGTACAAGATGGCGTCAGTGTACGACATGCTGATGGCCAGACCCGACTCGGTGACCTACAGCAAAACCGGGATGCTGTTCGGTTCGCAGATTGTGGCGGAAACCAGCGACTTCTCCACGCAAAATCCGGAGCTGGCACAGATGCTGCCGGACTATGTGGAAAACTGTGTGATCGGCGATATTCTGCTGAACGGGAAATATACGATTAACCAGTTACTGAACTCCACCGATCCGCTCACGCTGATAACCAGTAATCCCAGCCCGCTGCGTGGCATTTTTAAAATGACCTCTACCACTCGCCAGTTCCTGACCTGTCAGCAGGCCGCAACAGAGATTAAATCCCTGGCGAATACCGATGTGAACCCGGGTAGTGCAACGTTCACCTGGCTGACGCGTAAAGTCTTTGGCAACAAAGTGAACGGTGCAGCCTTACTGTCTAACGCGATGGGGGAGAGTTACGGTTACTTCTACTCCGGTGGCATGACAGCCGCGCAGATCATGAAGAATAACATTACCAACAGCGCAGTCCGGCAGGGGATAAAAGGGTTTGCGGCGCGCTCATCCGATACCGCCAACCTGCTGAACCTGGCCACCGAGAACGCGGCAACCAAACAACGCCTTAGCTGGGCAGCAGGTAACGAACTTGCCACCCGTACTCTTCCGTTTGCGCAGTCCCTGCTGATGCTGATCTTAGTGTGCCTGTTCCCGCTTATGATTGCGCTGGCCGCATCGAACCATACACTTTTCGGACTTAATACTCTGAAAATCTACGTCAGCGGTTTTATCTACTTCCAGATGTGGCCTGTGATGTTTGCGATTCTGAACTATGCCTCAAACTACTGGCTCCAGAGCCAGACCGGAGGCACGCCCCTGGTCCTGGCCAACAAGGATATCGTTGCGCTGCAACATTCTGATGTGTCGAATCTTGCGGGATATCTGGCGCTGTCCATCCCGGTGCTCTCGTTCTATCTGACAAAAGGGGCGGCGGCAATTGGCTCTCAGGTTACCGGCAGCATACTCAGTTCAGGGGCATTCACCTCCGCCGGTGTGGCAGCGACCACAGCAGACGGAAACTGGTCGTTTAACAACATGTCGATGGACAATGTCAGCCAGAACAAGATGGATACCAACCTGATGCAGCGTCAGGGTCAGCTGACGTGGCAGGCAGATAACGGCTCCACGCAGACTCAGACGGCCGGTGGCCATACGGTTATCGACGGCTCGGGTGCAATGTCGAATCTGCCGGTGAACATGAAGCTCAGCCAGTTGGCCAGCAGTGGTTTCCAGGAGTCAGCCCGCCAGTCGCAGGTTCAGGCGCAGACTGCACTCGATGGCTACAACCACAGCGTTACCAGTGGCTGGTCGCAGCTCTCTCAGCTTTCTAACCAGACCGGTACCAGCGACAGCCTGATAAAAGGCAGTGAAAACAGCCAGGCCACAAACGCAACGCGCGGTGCCAGTATGATGATGTCTGCTGCAGAGAATTACGCGAAGGCGAATAATATCTCTACGCAGGAGGCTTACAACCAACTGATGTCAAAATCTGTGGAAGGCAGTGTTAATGCAGGAGCAAGCGGTAAATTTAACACCGGTGATCAGGCATTTGGGAAAATTGGGAAATGGGCTACTGGAATCAGTGCAGAAGCACATCTTGGTGCAGAAGTTAAAGGGGCGAGCGGAAGCTCACATGGCACCCAAGAAATGCACTCAAGCAATCAGGACATGCGACATGACCAGAGCAGCCAGGCAGTTAATGACTTCCGGCAGGGTATGGATATGGTTAAAAGTAGCCGAATCACAGATGGCGCGAGCCATTCCGAGAATGCTGCAAGCAGCAATGTTCAGCAGCTGGCCGCAACGCTTAATGATGCTGAAAGCCAGTACCATCAGTACACCACCAGTTCAACGCAGAGTAACGAGTTCAGCCGTATGGCCACCGTTGCGCAGAACCAGAGTGCAAGCCTTGATACGAACTATACGCAGGAGTTTGTGGACTGGGCGGCTAATAAATACGGTGATAAGACACAGTCCATGCTGACAAGTGCGACGTCAGCGCGCGAAGCAGCGATGGAGTTCGTAAATGAACGTCTCAAACCAGAAATCATGGGTGACTATCAGCAAGGCCGTTCAGATCTTGCCAGTGGTCAGGAGCATGCAGCATTCAGTGGGGAGCATATCGTGCAGCCAGCGCATGGCAGTCAGCAGGCATCTGGTTCATCTGGTAATGAGGGCGGAGTAAGTTACAGCTCTTGGGATAGCGGTACTCATAGCTCGGAAAGTGTTGGCAAAGTTCATGCTTCCGGAACGGCTCAGGCCGCTGAATATGGAAGCAGACAGGATGGGCAGGTAACATCCGCAGGCGAAAATAATTCTACCGAAACAGACGAATCTGTTTCGCGGGGGACTGAGCAATCAACTATTCATCAAGGGCAAACAGTCGGACAAAGAAGCAGCACGGGTAACATAACCTCGTCAGCAAGCATGGTTGATGCGGGAAGACACTCAACTGTAGATGAACGAGCTGACCACGTAGCAGAAAGGCATCCTTCTGGAACCATTCCGGAGCAAGGGACTACACATGGCCAGGAGAATGAAATCACTCATAGCCGTTCAGGCATTAATGTTGGCGGTGAAAAAGTTCGAGGCGATGCTATGCAGGAGTCATTCAAAGAAAATCAGGCTAAGTTGCATGAACATTCCTCGCAGGGTTTTGGTCCCCAGAATGAGTTACAGCGACGAGTGGCGGAACAAAGATCTGAAAATGAGAATAAAATCAACGAATCTGCTGGAGAAATTGGTAAAAAACAATCCACTGTTCAGGCATCCAGTGATATATTGAAAGGAGAGCTTCATAATTCACAAAGTTCATTCTCGAATGGTTTGAATAAAGAGAAAATCAGTCAGGGGGAATCATCTCCTTCTGAACATGATGAAGAAATGAAACGTAGATTAGCTGAGCTAAGAGAAAGGAAGACGGGCTGATTAGGAGGGTATATGGCATTCTCAAATGGTGATGCAAAAAAAGAAATTGCTGAGATTATCTCAGGGATTAGTAGTGATGAACGTCCAGTTTCATCGCCCAAGAAGGCTTTCCAGATTGTAGCTATATACCCTGTAATTATGATCCTCACAGCCATTCTTATGTGGTTTGCTTATTATGTCAGTCTGATTCAGGCAGGAGATAATAGCGGGCTAGGCTGGAAGTTCTATCTTGAAGCAGCACAGCTTGTTTTAGGGTATGGAGGATGGATATCTATCGGGGTGACAGCTGTTGTCGCAATATTCTTCATACTCATAAATTATTCTACTGTACTGGTATATCTATCTATACCTGAAGATATCAGGAATCGTTCGATATTAATCACTTCTTTAAGGTCCACAGTTAAGAAAATAGCCTTGTACCTATGGGGTAGCGCCACCTTGTTAACTCTCGTAGGGATGATATCTGATTGGGGGATTTTACTGGCAGGGAGTATTCCAGCAGTTTTATTCATTTCAATTTTTGTAACTAATGGATATCTTGGAATACAGAGCACTCGTTACGGCCTGGGGCCATTGATGTCAACGGCCAGTAAGATGATGAGTAGATAGGAATGGTCAATATTCTATCTTAAGTAAAATTTAACCTCTGATGAAATTACAGTCCCGGAACTTCATACGTTGCCGGGATTTTTATACCCTCTCGCTGTAAATTAACCTTAAAATTAGCCGATAACGTCCCCGTTAGCTATATCTCGCTAACGGGGACGTTTTTCTATGCACAGGATGAATTCATGAAATTAAAACAATTAGCCGTTGTTGGTCTGATCGCTTCTACTCTCGCTCTGTCTGGTTGTGGTGCCATGTCCACAGCGGTGAAGAAACGTAATCTCGATGTCAAAACCCAGATGAGTGAGACCATCTGGCTGGAACCGTCATCAGAGAAAACGGTTTATCTACAGATCCGTAATACCTCCGATAAGGACATGTCAGGGCTACAGGCGCAGATTACGAATGAACTGTCCGCGAAGGGCTACCGTGTATCCAGCTCTCCTGACTCGGCCTACTACTGGATTCAGGCAAACGTGCTGAAAGCCGAAAAAATGGATCTGCGTGATGCGCAGGGTTTCCTCAAGACCGGGTATGAAGGTGCGGCAATGGGAGCGGCACTGGGCGCGGGTATTACGGCGTATAACTCGTCGTCAGCTGGCGCAACGCTGGGTGTAGGGCTGGCCAGTGGCCTGATTGGTATGGCTGCAGATGCAATGGTTGAAGACGTGAACTACACGATGGTGACCGATCTGCAAATTTCCGAGCGCAGCAAGGCTACCGTTACCACTGATAACATTGCAGCTCTGAAGCAGGGAACATCAGGCGTGAAAGTGCAGACCAGCACCGAGCAGGGCAACCGCGCTAAATATCAGACCCGTGTGGTTTCCAATGCCAACAAGGTGAACCTCAAGTTTGAAGAGGCTAAGCCAGTTCTGGAAGCACAGCTGGCCAAATCCATCGCCGGCATTATGTAACTGCATTGGCGGTCAAAGACCGCCCGTTTACCAAAATAAGGAATCAGCATGAAAAAAGCAGGAATTGTGTGTTTATCACTGATCGTGGCTGTACTCACAGGATGTTCCTCCCCAAAATCTACCCCGGAAGAACCAGAAATGACAGCTGCACGCCAGTGCTCTGATCAGGTGCTCACCGCTTCAAAAAATAAAGCGGGTACAACTAAGTTAACGTCAATCATGAAAGATGAAGCCACCATTGTTCGGGTTGGTGATTCTTCTCAGAAAACCCATCTTATCAAGGGATTCCCTTACGTTGAGTCCACGTCTCTTGATAACGGTAAGCCGGGTTCAACATGGCGCAACTGCATGCAGGCGAAAGGGTTTACTGTTGGTGGTTGAGCCGCCTGCAACAATAGTGAGCTAATAGCTCGTTATCATTAAAACCGCACTGAAAAGATATCCCACATCTCAGTGCGGTAATTATTACCTCTCCTTTCCAACTGACACCAGACCGAGTTCACTTCGAGCAGGGTGCGTCAGTGCTTTCTGTCAGTTACCAGTAATTACGCTTCCTCGCATGACTGCGCCAGGCGCAGCCCTGCCTGTGGCGAGCGTTGCGTCCTTAATTTCAAAGGAGTTCGTCCATCATGATGCATCAGAGAAATGAACGTGCAGATTACTCAGCTGAATTCTGGTCGCTTATCCATCTGGAAAGTGAGCTGATGGTAGCGAGGGCATACCTGAACGTATTTGGTTCACTTCCTGAGGTACAGGGAATGACCATTGTTGCTTTCTGGGCTGGCTATGAATTTACCCTTTACGATCTGGAGCCCCGGGAGTGGCATTCACCGGTTTATAAGGATGTGGCCTCGTCAGTCCGTTCTGTGGCTGCATACATTAATAAACAGGACTGGGAGGACGGATGTCAGCAGGCCAGGTATGAACTGAGTCAGATGTAATAACCTGACGATTAACCCCCACGCGGTACCACATTTTTTCATCACCCTTTTCAACGTTTCTCTCTGATAACACACATCACCGCGCAGGTGATGCGATAACGGCCGGACAACACTCTATGAGCTTCGCAGGAAAAAACCTCACCCAGGGCGGGCAGATGACCGCCTACCGCTGGCGCATGTTCATTCAGGTGAACAACTGGATAGGATTCTGGATCTTCATCCAGTTCGCCGTACTGACTACCGCCATCTTTCTCTGGCGAATCCCTCAGGAAGCCCTGGATAACGGTTCCCTGTGGTGGTTCGCCAGTATCAACAGTAGCTTTATTGACCTGATGCCGGCATCGGGGACGCCAAAAATCTACGACGTTCACTACTGGTATGCGCCTACCGCGACAGCGATGGTGCTGAAAATGACCCTGCCGCAGATCTATACCGACCCGTACATGCAGGCGATGGGCGACCAGTGCCTGCGTGAGCTGCAGTGGGCAGCCGGTGCCAGCGGGCTGTTCAGTATGGTGGTGTTTCTCGCCGTGACCTGGTTTATCGCCAATATCGGCAGAAAGGAGAGCGAGGACGAATATCTCTCCGGCATGCAGCTGACCGACAAGCCAGCGGAAGTGAATAAGCTGTTGCGTAAAAACGGTGAGCTCTCTGATCTGCGCGTGGGCGACCTGCATATGGTCAGGATGGCGGAGGTACTCAATTTCCTGATGCATGGCACTATCGGGGTGGGAAAGTCGACGCTGATACGCTGGTTACTCGACTACATCCGCAAACGTGGTGACCGGGCCATCATCTACGACTCAGGCTGCACCTTCACCGAAACTCACTACACCCCCTCCACCGATTTCATCCTGAATGCCCACGACGAGCGCTGTGCCAACTGGCAGATGTGGGGTGAGTGCGTTGACGCGGTCGATTACGACAACCTGGCTGCCAGCCTTATTCCGGTTGAAGGTGAGTCCGATCCGTTCTGGGTATCCAGCTCGCGAACCATTTATGCCGACCTTGCAATTCGTATGTCGACTGACCCGGAACGCAGCATTGAGAAGTTCCTGAAAACCCTGCTGTCCCTCAGCATGAAAAATCTGCGTGACTATCTGGCCAACACGCCCTCAGCCAACCTGGTTGAGGAGAAGATCGAGAAAACGGCCATTTCCATTCGCTCGGTGGTAACCAACTACGCCAAAGCCCTTCGCTATCTGCAGGGGCTGGATGACGGAACGAAGCCGCCGTTCACCATCCGCGAGTGGATGACGCAGGAACGTTATGACAGCAGCTGGCTGTTTATTTCAACCCAGGCACGTCACCGCAAGAGTGTACGCCCGCTTATCTCGCTGTGGGTATCTCTGGCCACACTGATGCTGCAGAGCATGGGGGAGAACAGCGACCGCCGCGTATGGTTCATTATCGATGAAGCCCCCAGCCTGCAGCGCATCCCGGAGCTGGCCGAGACGCTTGCCGAGGCGCGTAAATTTGGCGGCTGTTTCGTACTGGGGATGCAGAACATGGCGCAGCTGGTTCACGTCTACGGCCGTGAGCTGGCCAAAAGCATCTTTGACCTGATGAACACCCGTATGTACGGACGTTCGCCGAGCGCCGAGATGGCCAAAGTGGTGGAAGAGGAGCTGGGCAATCAGCGTAAGCGCAAAATCCGTGAGCAGAACAGCTACGGTCTGGACCAGGTGCGTGACGGTGTGTCTCTCGGTAAGGACGAGGTCAATAACCCCATTGTCGATTACGAGCAGATCATGCGTCTGCCAAACCTCAACTTCTACGTGCGCCTTCCGGGTGAGTATCCTGTCGTCCGTCTGAAGCTGAAATATCGCTCGCTGAAGAAGCGTCAGGCAGGCCTGATCGAGCGAAACATCCGTGATGCGCTCAGTCCGGAGCTTGAGAGGGTTATTCAGGAGAACGAGCGCGCAGCGTCTGCTGCAGGTCTTACGTTCCCGACCGGCGATGAAGTGCTGGAGAAGGGGAGCGAGACATCATCTGCAGCTGAGGGTACGGCTCCCGTTTCTTCTTCAGGGGCATCCAGCTCACCGGTAACGCCGGCCGTCGAAAAAGTGGCTCGTACTCGAACGGAGGAGCCGAAACCCTCGCGCAGCGCAGCACCTGAACTGAGGCCGGTACCATCCAGGGAGCCCGTCACCTTGCGAACAGCGCCAGTGGCTCCGGAAGTAGTAACTGAAAATCACAGTACGGTGACAGACCCTGTCACCGAAGACAAAAAAGATAACGTCGTTTCACTTCGGTCTTCTCCTCCTTCAGTAAATCACCAAAAAGAGACCTCGTCCCTTAACCCGGGTATTCCTGCAGCGCTCCAGAAAATCAGGAGCAGAGCTCAGATGGATGAAACGCCTGAACCATCTTCAGCTGGCGCTCTGGGGATGCTGAAACGGCGGCTGAATACGGGAGCTAACTCAGGCGGAGGCGAAGATCAGGCCAGCGATAATGCGGGCGAATCAATGAACCTGGACATGAAGGTGACGGTACTGCCAGACGGCGGCCTGAGTCTGACGACGGCAGGGAAACCAGTGACACCGCAGACCCAGGATGAAGCCCACATCACTCACCGGCAGCTGGCGCAGGAAGAAGAGAATATTTTGCTTCACCGCCATGCGGACGACCCGGGTTACGACGAAAACGACCATCACTATTACGACAGAGAGCATGACCTATGATGTCAGTCGCCCCAGTAGCGTCAGCCGGCGAGGCTGCAGGCTACTACAGCAATTCCGATAACTACTATTTTCTGGGTAGCCTTCAGAGCCTCTGGATGGGGGAAGGTGCAAAAGAGCTGGGCCTTGAGGGCAATGTCCGTGGCGATGATCTGACGGCCGTGCTCGAGGGGCGTCTTCCGGACGGCTCACGGCTTGGCAAGGAGGTTAACGGACAGCATGTCCACCGCCCCGGCCATGACCTTACCTTTTCAGCCCCCAAAAGCGTGTCCATTCTGGCACTCATCGGCAACGATAAAGAAATGGTGGAGGCGCATAACCACGCCGTCCGTGTGGCGGCCGGCTATGTGGAGAAGCTCATCTCGGCCCGCGATACGAAAGACGGCGTCACGTCCATCGTACACACCGGCAAGATGGTGGCAGCTGCTTACACGCATGACACGTCACGCAATCTTGATCCGCAGCTGCATACCCATCTCCTGATTGCCAACATGACGGAGTATGCGGGCAAATGGAAAGCCCTGGCCACGGACTATATCCATAACGCCGGCTTTATCGAAACCGTCATGAAGCACCAGGTCACGCTCGGCAAAATCTATCGCAGCGCGCTGCGTGAGCGGGTTGAAGCGCTCGGCCATGAAGTGGAAGAAGTAGGCAAGCATGGCATGTGGGAGATTAAGGGCGTTCCGGAAGAAGTCAGGGACGAATATTCCTCACGGGGCAGGGAAATTCAGGGTGCCGTGGGGGCTGAAGCCACGCTGCGCAGCCGGGATGTGGCCGCGAAGGACACCCGCAGAGCGAAAGTCGACCCATCGCGGATGCGCCTGATGGAACGCTGGCTGGGACAAATGAAGGAGAAGGGGTTTGACCTGAAGGCGTATCAGGAGAGCGTGGTGCCGCGTGATGCAGGTCTTCGCGAGACCGCGCCTCAGCCGGAGCGAGATCACCAGGCTAAGCCTGTTCCTGCCGGGCCTGAACAGGCTTCTCAGCAGACGTCGTCCAGGGCAGAAAAGAGCGTCGACACACCTGCTCAACCCGCAGAACGGGAGAGCCTGTCCCGTCTGCCAGTACCACAACATACTGACACGCTGCGTCAGCCGGCACAGACCGGTCCCGAAAAGACGCCGGCGGCCAGGAGCTTTGCAGCAGCGCAGCTGGACACTGAAATACCGCGCCCGGAACTGACTGAGGCTGTCCGTCTGGCCATCTCGCAGCTCAGCGACAGTAAAACGCGCTTCACCTTTGGCGAGCTGATGATGACCACCGCTGAGCTGAGTGAACAGCTGCCGGAGATTCAGGAAATTCGTGTGGCCATCGATGCGGCGCTGAAGGACGGCATGATTGTGCCGCTGGACAGTGAGAAAGGGGTCTTTACCTCCCGTATTCACCTGCTTGATGAACTCTCGATCCAGGCGCTGAGTCAGGAACATCTCAAATCCACAAAAGTCGTCAGTTTCACCCGCCCGGCGCAGTACGCGCCGGCGGCGCTGGAAGTTGTGGAGAAGGACGCCCTGGTTCTGATGAATGCCCCGTCAGGCGTGGCGGGCATCCGTGACCTGACCGCGCAGCTGGCCGGAATTGCCGGCGCGAACGGCCGTGACGTGCAGGTGCTGGCCAGCTCTGCCGAGCGCGCCATTTCGCTGGCTAAATCCGACGATTTGCGGGAAAGAATTATCAGCCGACAGCATTTGCTGAGCGGTGATTTCCACCTGAAACCCCAGAGCACGCTGATTATCGAAGGGGCAGAGCGTCTGGGATTAAAGGAGACGCTGGTTCTGCTGGGCGAAGCGCGCGCGCAGGACGCACAGCTGGTCTTTCTCGACAGTGCCGGGCGTCAGGCGAACGGTAATGCCATGTCCGTGTTGGAGTCCGCGGGGGTTGCCCGCTCCCGCCGCACTGAGCCGGCACCCGGGCTGGAGGCCGAAGTGGTCAGTATTCCGGACAAACGCGACCGTTACGAGGCGCTGGCCAACCGGTTTGCAGAGCTGAGCGGAGGCACTGAAAACGTCACCGCCGTCGTGGTCGGCAGACGTGAACAGGCACAACTGACGGGCCTGGTGCGTGAGGCGCTGCAGAACGCAGGACAGCTGGGGCGTGACGGCGTGGAGATAGAGGCCCGGCAGCCGGTCTGGCTCGACAGCAAAACGCGCCGCATGCCAGGTTCGTACCGTCCCGGCATGGTGCTTGAAGATCGCACGGACGCAAAAGAGCGTAAGTCCTATGTGATTGACCGGGTGCATGAGGACACGCGAGTCCTCTCGCTCATCGACGGTGATGGCGTGCTGACCCGGATGAAAATCGGTGATATCAGCGCTGACTGGCGTCTCTTCAGCCGTGAAACCCTCAGCGTGGCCACCGGCGAAAAACTGCTGTCCGTGGCGGGCGACCGCGAGCACAGCCTGAAGGCCAAAGATCGTCTTGAGGTGACCGGGATAAGTGAAAAGGGGATTGAGGTGAAACGGGGGGAAGATACCCTGACGCTGCCAAAAGACCAGCCGCTCTATCTGTCACATGTTTACGTGACCGCCCCGGGCGGCCGGGATAACGACACCGGCGTGGTACTGGCCGCGCTGAACAGCCGCGACATCTCGACCCAGACCATGAATTCTCTGGCTCAGAGTGGCCACAGGGCGGAAGTGTTCACTGCCGAAGTGCAGGACCGGGCTGAAGCCCGGCTGCAGCGTATGAAGACAAATGCCTCTCCCGTGCAGCTGGTCAGAAACCTGAGTGGCCACGATGACGTCAGCCAGGCTGTGGGTTCACTGCAGGACAGCGTCCGGACGGACGCCGGACTGGCCGTCTGGCGTGCCATCAACGACCAGCGCACCGTGGTGATCAGCGAGCTGAAGCTCGCGACGGAAGCGCAGAAATATCATCCCGACCTTGAGGCCATCGGGAATGAAATTGGGGCGATGATCAAAAATGGCGAGCTGTTGTCCGTATCCGCAGGGGGCGAGCCGGTACTGGTTTCCCGGGCCACCTGGGAGATGGAGAAAGCCATCTTGCGCGTAGTGGAGGAAGGCAAGGGCACGCAGCAGCCGTTGCTGGAACAGGTACCGGAGGCCGTGCTGAACGGCCTGACCGATGGACAGAAAAAGTCGACCACCCTGGTGCTGGGTACCACGGACCAGTTTATCGGGATACAGGGCTATGCCGGCGTGGGGAAAACCACGCAGCTGAAGGCGGTGATATCTGCACTGGAGACTATACCGGCGGACATTCGTCCGGTGATGACGGGGCTTGCTCCAACTCACCAGGCGGTTAAAGAGATGAGCGACGTCGGTGTCCGGGCGCAGACCATTAAATCCTTTATCGTTGAGCATGACCAGGCCACAGCAGCAGGCGAAAAGCCCGACTATAAAGGGCAGGTGTTTCTTATCGATGAGTCCTCAATGGCAGGCAACCAGGATACGGCGGCACTGTTCCAGGCCATTGCCAGCGGCGGCGGTCGCGCGGTCTCGATGGGGGATATAGACCAGTTTGAATCGGTCGACGTGGGCGCACCATTTAAGCTGATGCAGGAGCGCAGCCCGATGGATGTGGCCATCATGAAACAAATCGTCCGCCAGAAAGACCTGCAGCTGCGCGGCGCCGTTCACGACATCATTGATAACCGGATCGATGCGGCCCTGCAGCGGATTGAAACCCAGCCGGCTGACCGCGTGGCGCGTAGCGCTTCAGTCGCGCTCCCTGAGAGTGCCATTCAGGAAACGGAGACGCCTGTTATCGATATCGTCGCTGACTGGACGGACCGGACGCCGGACGCACGGTCCCGCACGCTCATCATTGCACAGCTGAACGCCGACCGTAAGGCGATAAATGCCGGCATTCATGCCGCGCTGGCTGCGCGGGGAGAACTGGGGGAGAAGGCCATTAAGGTGCCTGTGCTCGATAAAATCACCCATACCCGCCATGAGTTTAATAAAACAGAGGCCTGGCAGCCGGGAATGGTGGTTAAACGCGGCGACCGCTACCAGGATGTGCTGGCCGTTGACCGTAACGGCAGCACGGTGACGGTACGCGATGAGGAGGGAAAGATTGGTCTGTATTCACCGAAGCAGCTGATCACCGGTGACGTGCAGCTGTTTCGCCGCAGCGAGATGGAAGTTCGCACCGGCGATCTGCTTAAGTTCACGGCGACCGATCGAGAACAGGGTCAGATGGCCAACCAGCGCTATACGGTGGAGTCGATAAGCGAGGCGGGGAATATCCGTCTGAAGGGGGAAAACGGTCGCATTACCATCAATCCGGAGAAGGTCCGGGCACAGCAGCATCTCGACTACGGCTGGGCCGTCACCGGCTACGGTGCTCAGGGGGCCAGTAGCGATTATGTCATTGCGCTTGAGGGCACGGACGGCGGGCGTAAGGCGCTTGCCTCACGTCGGGCCTTCTACATCTCAACCTCACGCGTGAAGGAGCACGTCCAGATTTACACCGACGGGAAAGCGGACTGGGTTAAGGCGATAAAAACGCCGGAGCGTGATATTAAAACGGCACACGATGCGCTGGCACCAGAAACGCAGGGTAAACAGGCGAAAGCCATCTGGGCAATGGGGCAGCCGGTGAGTAAAACGGCCATCGGGCGCGCCTGGGTGCGCCATCAGGGCATGCAGGAGGCGTCACTGACGGCAAAAATCATCCCGGCCACCCGGCGCTTTCCTGAACCGGCGCTGGCGCTGCCGGTGTATGACAACAATGGCAGGAGTGCGGGTCTGGCCCTGGTTTCCCTGGTCGCCAGTCCTGAGGGGAGGATGACTCAGGGGGAGACCCGAATGGTCATGACAGAGCGTGCCCGCGGTGCCGTGCTGCAGCGAAGTCAGTCCGGAAACACGATTGTGGCCAGCGATCTGACGGCCGCACTTGATGCAGTACGAAATCATCCAAAGGACGGCGTGGTCTGGCAGACCGGCGATGAACCCCCTTCAGCATGGCTGCTTAAGGTAAGCGGCGGGACAAAACAGGATGTGTCACCGGGTATTGTCTCCACGCTGACGGACGAACAGAACGTACAGCAGCTGCGTGAGCAAATGCTGGCAGACCAGGTTCGCAATGAAGAAGCCGGACGGAGCAGGCAGCCGGAGCCGTTGCTGGCTGAAGTTCCACAGGAAGAGGTGATCAGACTGAAACCGGAAGATATTAACCCGCGTAAACCGGAACCACTCAACCCGGATGCTGATGTGATCGCCCGGGTGAGAGATGAGGAAAACACCGATGGACAGGAAATAAAAGCCGCTGCAGGCGTCAGAAGTGAACTGGAAGGTGCTGACAAGACTTCCGGTGAACTGTCGAGGGCATCGCGTGTGATTGCAGATCTGGCAAACGCTGAACGCGATATGCTCAGGGCGGCAGAAAATACTGAACGCGGCCGCATGCCTGAGCGTGAAGAACAAACCCTCACCCGAACCATTCAGAAAGAACGTTAATCTCCCTTTTAACCATGAGACTCAGACGATGAAAGCACACAAATTAGCAGCATTAATAGTTACAACATACATTGGCTTTATTTCAACGGCACACGCTTCAGCCCCTCAGCCCTTATTCAGCCCGGAGCAGGAGGCCCGTATCGGTGAAATCGCTGCCGACTATCTGGTATCTCACCCGGAGATTCTGGTGACGGTCAGTCATAAGCTGCAGGAACAGCAGGAGGTACGTAAGCAGAAAATGTTTGCACTCAGCGTGATGGAGAATCAGGCGAACCTTCTGCATGATCCGGACACACCGGCATACGGGCCTGAAAATGCAAAAGTCGCGGTGATTGAATTCTTTGATTACCAGTGCGTGTTCTGCAGCCGCTTTGCGCCGGAGCTGGAGAAGGTCATGAAAGCGCAGCCGGACGTCCGCTACCTCTTTAAGGAGTGGCCAATTTTTGGTGGTCGCTGGGAAGCCTCACTTCAGGCAGCGCAGCAGGGGCTGACGGTCTGGCAAAAAAAAGGAGCGCAGGCCTATGTCACCTATCACAATGCCATCTACGCCACCGGCCATAATGAAGGCAAACTGACGGTGGAGGATATTCACGGGGCAGCGTCAAAGGCGGGACTGGCCGCACCAGCTCCTGGCGATCATACCGCGTCCCTTGAGAAAAACAGTAACCTGGCAGAGGCGCTGGGACTCACCGGAATGCCGGGGATCATCGTCATGCCCGTTAGCGGGGCGACTCCCGACACCATCACTGTTTTCCCGGAAGCCGTAACCGCTGAAAGACTCCAGGCAGCAATCCGGAAAGCCACCAGGGTGAAATGATCCTCAGTCCGAAGAACGTCTCCCGCCAGAGACTGTTTTTCATGTTCCGCGCGTAATTGCCATCTTCACGTTCCGTTCTCCTGCGCTTCCTCGATCAGGCCTGCCGGCCTGATACTGCGGCGAGCGCTGCCGGTTATAGTCCCTTAAGGACAATTAGCATGCAAACTACGGACGGTTATCTGGTCGAACATCTGGAAAAATTACTGACGAGAAGGTAGTATTCGGATCGTCAGCGATCGTCTTGTGGTGGGACAGATTGTTGATTCAGATTACTTTTGTGACCTAACTCAAACTGACGGTTTGACTGCTTTGTGGTGAGGCAGGCGGGTGGCAGAAGATGGTTTTACGGAAGAAATGCGGACTTCCGGAAACAAACAGGGACAGGACGTGTCCGTTAAAACGTTCAGGAGCAGGTAACGGGATTTCCCGGTGCCTGAATGCACAAACCCCCTGAAATCTGTATCCACTTTGGCGGGCGGTTCAGATTCAGGGGGTCCAAAAGCAGGCGCGTTGCCTGTGAAGGATTATAACGCATGCACCATAGAAAACAACACCCGGCCGCCATAAGAACAGGCCGCCGTGAATGACAATCAGATTTCTGTTCACTGGTCAGATCTACCGAAAGATGAGCTAACCCGTTTCTGGCAGGATGTCGATGCCGGCACTCAGGGTAATTTCCTCATTGCACCGGTCAAAAAACTGACCCGCCGCAAACGCGGTGAGCATTCCACAAAAGCCAAATGTGAGAACCCGGCCTGGTATCGTCCGGAGCATTATAAAAAGCTCTCCGGACAGCTCGGTCATGCCTACAATCGCCTGGTGAAAAAAGACAAGGAAACCGGGCAGGTCAGCCTGCGCATGCATGTTTCTCGTCACCCACTCTATGTCGCCGGCCGCCGTAAAGCGGGACGTAAATATGGCTTCCGTCCGGAACGTCAGCGCCTGCTCGATGCGCTCTGGCCAGTGCTCATCAGCTTCTGTGATGCCGGCAAGCATACCGTTGGCATGTGTATCACCCGTCTTGCAAAAGAGCTCAGTGCAAAGGACGCAAAAGGCAATGTCATTCCTGAAACGGAGGTGACGGTGTCACGCCTTTCACGGCTTATTGAGGAACAGGTACGGTTTGGCGTTCTGGGCCTTGCGGAAGAACGCACCTGGGATCGTGAATCCCGCTCCTGGCTGCCAACGTATGTTTATATCACCCCCGTTGGATTCCAGATGCTGGGCGTCGATATGGACAAGCTGTTTAAAGAGCAGGAGAAGAAGCTCCGCCAGAGCGCCGAGCGTGAGCAGCTGATCCGGGAAGGGGTGATGAGCGAACATGATGATGTTCAGCCCCACTCTGCGCGGAAATGCTGGTCTGGCCGTAAGCGCCGGGAGGCACTCGTTTACCGCCGCAAAAAAGGCGCGGAGCGTAAACGTGCCAACAATCTGATTAAGCTGCCGGCAGATGAACGACTCCATGCAATGTCTGAATGGATTTATCGCACCCTGCCGCCTGACGAAGCGTACTGGTGCACATCTGAGCGCCTGAAGGCGCTGGCCATCAAGCATCTTTACCAGCTGGATCTGGCGCTTTCTCCACCGGACTAGTCACAAACGACACAACAGTCTTGCTGTTTACTGGCCCCTCACCGGGGCTTTTCGTGCTGGTTTTTTTCGGCCATTCCGCTCATTTTTCACCCTTCACTCCTTTCCCTTTCCGTTTACCATCACGTTCTGCGTGTCGTGAAGGCCCGCAGTGGCCACTGTCTCTTTTTTTACACAGAAATCCGCAAATGAATAAGTGAAGTAACCCGGAAATGAATAAAAGACATTCCGCAAAACAGTCTTACTTCACCTTTTTTATCTCTCTGTTCATTACATTCCAGAGTAGATCTTTGTCTTCGGCCACTCTGTGGATAACGTAAAATGCCTTCGCATGCAGCGGCCTCACGGCCGCGCGCTCAGAAGGAAATCAAAAGTTCCTCCCGTCGCAAGCGCCGGGCCCCGTTCTGGCCAGAACCCGATACTGCATACTTACCTGACCCCTGCTAAACCGACGCCGCCCCGGCCCGAAGGGCCGGAACACCCTCGCTTTAAGAGGGATGTTGTAACTAGAAGTCAGAGCTGCTGCAGTTAGCATAGCGGTAAGCTCGCTGTACACGCTCGTAAGCGCCTCACGGCGCTAACGCGGAGATACAGCCCGTCAGCGGCCAGAGGCCTTGACGGACTCACTCCGACCGCGCACATTAGCAATCGGAAAGCTTTAAGCGGGTATGGCTTTGCAGGGAAAGGGATGGGATTCGCAGAACCTATCAATCCGTAACGGCTGATGCCGGTTACGACGCCCCTCACCAGAATCACCCGGTTCAGCTCCAGCTGGCGTCTCCATGCCGCTTCGCGGAATACATTTACCCTTTAAAGCAGGGTTGCCTAAATCCGGGAGCGCGATAAGCTTTAACGGGTGATTTTCAATCAGGATGAGTAAAATGGATATAATTCTTCCGGGAAACAAAAGCCAGGCGCGAGTCTGGGCAGAAACCATGATTAATCTGGAGGCCCGCAAACTCGTCAATACCGCTAATATTGTTGGCGCCCGACATCTGGGGGATGGATTGACGCGTCTCAAATTCATCGATGAAATTAAATCTGTCATTAATGGCGAATTTGAGCGTGCCCGGCGGGCAAAGTCTGACGAAGAGTGCATGACCTGCTTGCGTAACCTGCAGGCCGAAAACAGCAGTCTGCTTGAGCAGAGCCGGCAGCTCCAGACCGGTTATGCGAAACTATATGCCCAGATCAAATACGTCAGGGATGAAGACCGGATGGTCGGTTATGTCATCTCAGGAATTAAAGTTGTGCTGGCAGGTATGCAGGGCGCATTTGGCTTCGTGCTGACTTCCTCAATGACCCCCGTAGGCGTTCTTGCCGGGGCTATTCTGATAGTCGACTCGGCCAACACCATAACCCGTGAAGTTGGTCGTCAGTTCCTGAATGAACCTGACACGCAGGGTATGTTTGGTGATGGTGCCATGAACATCGCTAAATTCATGGGATTTGAACGATCAACAGGGTTGGGGATATACAACGGGATCGCGCTTGCAGGCAATATCTACAGTGTCTATGGATTAATGGCCAGACCTGGAACCTGGCGTCTGTTTAACTATATCAGCACCGATTTTTACCGGAAAATCGACACTATGTCCCGGGGTAAACTGACAATGAAAATTGTGGGATGGGGGGTAAAGGCTAAGGTTGTTTTCGATCTGATCACTTCTGATGACGCTGGGAAATGAGATTTTTCCAGCGGTAATGCCATGATTTATAGGCCAGCTTCAAAGGCATGGTAATCGTAAACAGAGTGCCAAGAACAATAATAGCCACGCCAAAGGAAATGGCATGCATCCTCGAGCCAGCCAAAAGTGTGGCCACAAAAATCAGTAACATGACTGACAGCACCCATATCAGGGCCTTAAAACGGTTTGCCAGATCGTTCAGCAGAGTATCCATCTCCGTTCCCGTTTTAGCTGAACTGGCCCGCAGTCGGATAATCTCCTCTTCACTGAAGCCGTGGTTCATCAGATCACTTTCATGGTTCATGCTTCTCTCCTTTTCCCTGCGGGAAGTTTAACATGCCCTGCGCTAATAACCAGTTAAGCCCGACTGATAACCGGTCAGGTGGTTACGGGCTATCACTTTTGCTGAAACCTGTGTCGGCCAGTCTTCTGCAGATGGAATGCTTTCCAGCCAAGAGCCGGTGGAAAGGTCGCCCAGGCAATGGTCAGGACAACGAGGGAACTCATGCCGCCAGACAGGATATGTGTCCGGCTGCCGGCGATGAGGGTGACCAGCATAACCAGAACGAGCGCGACCGTGATCAATACCGATATCCGGAAGCGTCGTGCAAGTGCAGCGATGAGGCCCTGCATAGTGCCACCGGTTGCTGAAAGTCGCCCCAGTAAAGTATCCACTTCACGGTTACTGAAACCTGCCTCAAGCAGCTCTTTCTCACTGATAGCCATCACGTCATCCTAAGTCAGCCAAAAGTAGACTGTACCAGACCAATAATCCCCAGGTGGCCGGCGTAAGCATAATAAAAGAAATTACGCGGCATGAAACGCCTGCAGCCCTCCGGACAGATTTTCCTGCAAAAGGAAACCACTGCCAGGGGGAATGCCAGAGTAGGCAGCGTGGCCAGTAATAATGTTTCTGCGGGCAGATCCAGGAGATGCGATAACCCGTTTAAACAAATCAGTGACAGCACGGCAGTGATGGCCGCTAGCCGCTGCACTTCGGGTGTTTCGTTGCCAGAAATGGTTGCCATACTGATGGCCAGCGTTATTCCTGCCAGCCCGTAGCTTGCCGGCTGCAGTGGCCAAATCATGAGGGCCAGGAGCAGATATCCCGCTATCATTCCTTTCCGGCCGTGCTGGTACTGCAGGGCAATCAGCTGCGTGACGCCGGCAAACACGAACAGAATGTTCAGGGCCCACCAGGGCTGGTGATGCCAGAAGGCCAGGCTGAACACCGGCTGCGTGATGACTGCCCAGATCCACAGACGATTGGCTCTCTTCTGCAGGCGTTCCGGGGTGCGCTGTACGTTCATCGCCCATATAAGCGTGAACAGGGGGAAGGCCATCCGGCCAAGCGCATACATCACCGGCAAGGCTGGCGACAGAAACACCGTATTGGTGTGGTCGATGAGCATGGCCAGAAGTGCGAGGAGCTTGACCATATCGAGTGCAGCGGGACTGAGCTGGCTGGCGTTCCGGATAGTGGGAAGTACGTCGGGTACTGAAGGATTCATGCTGTATATTCCCCTGGCGACACGCGGTTAACAGCCAGTCCTGAACATAATGCCAGAATGCCCTGCCTGTTTGCGTTGTGACCCTGACCTTGAGTTTCTCCAGAATCTTGCGCACCGCAAATTCTGATTTATCACGCAGCACGCGCATTGCACCTGCCACATCCTTATTCTGAATACAGATATTTAAAATATGAAAATCGTTCATAACACTCCCTTCCTTACTACATATATCGGCAAATATATTGATATGTTTAGATTAAGGAGTGCAATTGCTTGTTATTTTAACATATATTGCAGGGACGGATTTTTATAATTATAAAACATGCTGCTGCAAAATAAATTCATATTCATCTCAACCTAAAACCGATTATTCCTGGCTGATATCTGAAGAGGGAGCAGGATGAAGCTTTGCATAATCTTCTCGAAGCGATTTTGCCGCGGGTTTCCAGGCTTTCGCCCACTCATCATCCATTCTTCCTGCACCAACAATCTTCAGTGCGACAGCATAGGGAGTGCGTCCTTGCTGTTTTGAAAGCCACAGGATGTGATCATCAATTCTGTCATCAGGTATATCGTCGATAATGGAATGGATAACATCGAGGTCCTCTGGCAGCCACGGCTTCCCAGTACGGGGAAACACCAGATCCGGTTCGCGCGGTTTCTTTACCTTCTCGTTTTTAGCGATCTGTCTGGCTTCTTTCTCCGCAGAAATGAGTCGTAGTCGCTCCTTAAGCCCACCCAGTGTGGCAACCGTTTTAATTAAATTTTCTCGCTGTTCGCGAGTAATACTTTGCTCATCGCAGATCAGGTCGTTCAGGGTATCGATGAGTGTATCTACCCGATTTTCTGTTAATTTCATTTCCAGTTCTCGCTTAAGGCTACAACTCAGCATTCTATTAGATATCTATCTGAATTCGCATCCCTGTTGATCTCATAAATGCAGTCCATAGTCTCGATCACTGAGCATGGAAGCCTGATGCTAAAATGATATACTGATGTAAGAAAAAATCTTACATAATGAAACGGAGGGGTTATGGCCCGAACGATGACGGTGGACGTGGGCGACGAGCTGCGTGAATTTATCGATTCCCTGGTAAAGGCCGGTGATTACCGTACCCAGAGCGAAGTCATGCGTGACGCGCTGCGGCTGCTGCGTGAAAAGCAGGCTGAATCCCGTCTTCAGGAACTGCGCGATCTGCTGGCCGAAGGACTCAGCAGCGGCGAGGCGAAACCATGGAACAAGGATGCCTTCCTGAATAATGTCAGGGCCAGGGTGGCAAATGAAAGAGATTGAGCTGACACCCAAAGCTGAAGAAGATCTGGAAGCAATCTGGGACTACAGCTTCCGACAGTTCGGGATTGTTCAGGCGGATGCGTATATCGGGCGTATAGCCGCAGTGTTTGATGTTCTGGCCATGCATGACATCGGCACGCATCGCGCAGAGCTGGGAGAAGATATCTGCTCGCTGCCGGTGGAACAGCACATGATCTATTTTGTGTCATCACATTCGGTGGTTACGATCATACGTATTCTCAGCCAGTCTCAGGATACTGCGCGGCATGAACCCTGGAGATAACCGGGTAAGAAATTAAATAATAATAAATTCAAATACTTAGTTCGTGCAATCTATCTTATGTTAAATTCCACAATTTAATTATTGAAACTTACGTATCTATTGATTAGCCGGTCTTTTAATTAGTGCATAAGTTATGTAACAGGAACATACAATTATATATGAGTTAAACAGTTTATTGAAAATCATGGGTGCATTTAAATACTGATAATATTAAAAAAACAAGTGCAGGTAAAACCTTATACACAAAAACATACGAGTTAGATGCAAAAAATTAGCGCATCGCAAGTATTAATATAACCATAAACCTAATTCATTCTTTAATATATACCATGTATTATACTTCGAATCCATTAGTCAAATAAGAAAAATTATCTTAATAATAAGAGGGTGTTGGTTTAATTAAAGCTTGGCTTTAATTATTGACATCATCTTTATTAACTTTTGAAAAATAATTGTGAGTAGCATTGCGGGACTAAAAACCTGTAAAAATGCCGATCACCTCCAATGAATAATTAAACGCAACACAAAAAATAAATATCAATAGTATTATATCAATAACTCAATGTTGCTTTACGATCGATGCCGCGTATACTCCCCCCCCGCGCCCCCACACGCACCAAAATAGAAAAAAAGAGGCTTAACTAAAAAATGAAATTGACATTGAAGAAACTACGCATTCTCATTTCAAGATGCAAGGTCATCTATGTTCCAGAATTAGGTTTTATAGGTATACATCAAGCAACTTTATGGTTTTTACTGACACTGGCATCGTTATTAGCCCTGATTTATACGCATTGATATACTTACATTAAGCGCTATCAAAAATTCCAGTGGGGGTAAATGATGAAATCATTCCGGTGGTTATGGTTGATATGGTTGCTGTGGGGTTTAATTATAATATTATACATATCATCCGCGGACAGTACCCCTCTAGTTTTAGGATTGATATTGCTGGCAATATTGAGCATAATTTTGTTTAAAAAAAACAGTCTAAAGGTACATTCCATGTTTAACCTAAAAAGTAAGAGTAAAAAAAATGAGGTTGTAGCAAACCAAGATAAGTCAGAAAAAAAAACAACACCAATCCATGTTAAGGATATTTTACTAACCGCTGTCCGGAAAGATGTTTTTATAGCAAATGGCGCTAATTTAACCGGCATAATCGAAACAGAAGGTAGTATTGTAAGCGAGGGTGTTATTGAAGGAAACATTCGCTCAGCACATGAGGTTCGCATAAATAATGGGGGGGTAGTCAAAGGTGATATTCATGCCATGCATGTGTTCATAAACGGTTTAGTTACAGGTCGGTGTTATGCCTCTGCTGTTAGCCTCTTAGAAAAAGGACGCATAGAAGGAAATATTTATACTAATGAACTATCAATCGAAAAAGGAGGTGTTTTTATTGGAGAGTCCAGTCCATCTGAATATACACACTCCAAAAATGATACTTTTGCAGAGCAAGAAGACTCATTAGTTAAGAAAAAAATCAAGGATAAATAAAAATCGTCAAATTTGATAATTATAACAAGAGAAAGATGTCAAACCCTTTACCTTTCTGGAAAGAAACTTCGATTTACTCAATTAATATTCTAAACCGAAAGGGTTTATCTGAATGAGGTAAATTATAATTTATTGAAGTGAAAATATGACGAGCAGTATATGGTTGATAGCTATTGATAGCCGGGCGGTCATGGGTGTTTTTTACAACATCAGAATCGGTTTCCGATGTAACGTGCAGAGGAGCCGTGTTATGCTCATTGAGCTCTACGCAGTGTTTAGACAGGTTCTGGCAGAACGATTTAGTGTCCATGGCTGTCAATGAACGAAATTAAAACGCTCAGCAAAAAACAGTCTGCGGGTTTACTGACTGTTGAATACAAGGCGTAATGAGTAACATGCCTGACAAAAACCTGCATGCTTATTTTTTCATTATAAAACAGAAACAGTTAAAACCAACTCATTCAAGCGCAATAATTAATCTATACTCTATATTTAGCAATAAAGACGAGAGATAGCATGCAATATATAATTTAAAAAAACATTAACATATTGTTCGCCATCAATTAATGGAATGTAAACAAATAAATTCAACAGCTCGATTGATAACCTATAAACGTAACAACAAGTTAGTATGACTTTAATTTTCTGGAAAAAACCATGAAAAAAAAAGCAATTCTTTTTACTTCCCTTCTGCTTTCTGGTTGCCAGCATCAATATGTCAATTACGGGGAAAATAACGCAGGCAAATCATCTGCAACTGGCAATATGAATGCAAATGAAATCACAAATCAAAATCAAAATCAAAATCAATGGATAGAGTATTCGGTATATTCTACGCGTGAAAATGAATTATGGGCTGACATTGAGAACGAGTTACACATCGAGGTAACGAAAAAAAAACGTATTAATGAGCAAAAAGAAAAATACCTGAAAAACAAAATTCACTTCCATGAGGTAGCTTTACGTGCGGAACCATATTTATACTGGATAAGAAATGAAATAAGGAAACGTAACATGCCTATGGAGCTTGTACTTATTCCCATCGTCGAGAGTAAATATGACCCACATGCGACATCTCGTGCCAATGCAGCTGGAATCTGGCAAATAATTCCGCACACAGGACTAAGATATGGTTTGGTACAAACTAACGTCTATGATGCGCGTCGTGATGTTATCGCTTCAACGACAGCCGCTCTCAACATGATGGAGCGCCTGAACAGAACGTTCGACGGCGACTGGTTGTTAACAATGGCTGCCTATAACGGTGGTGAAGGGCGCGTCCTGAAGGCAATAAAGACGAATAAAGAACGAGGTAAACCCACTGATTATTGGTCACTCTCACTGCCTGAGGAAATGGAGGATTATGTACCGAGGGTGCTAGCACTGAAAGATATTTTGAAGAACACCAGGCGTTACGGTGTACAATTGCCAGCCGCAGATGAAAGTCGAGCTCTGGAACCTATTCGCCTGCACAGGCCGGTTGATATTCAGCTGATTGCTGACATGACTGGCATATCGGTAAGTAAACTGAAAGCATACAATGCGGGTATTAAAACATCAACGCTGGGTGCAAGTGGTCCGAAATATGTTATTGTTCCGCGAAAAAATGCAGAACATTTACGTTTATATTTAGGATATAACTATTATCCATCTTTAAAGTTAAAGATGCACAGGAAATAGGCATTGGTCAACATAAGAATTTATAATTTTCGCTCATATAATTACCAATATGTTACATACAAAATATCAGCATTCGAATGTGATTGTCAACTCAGACGCTATAATACATCGGGGGCTAAAGATCGCCTCATTAAGAAAGCACTAAAAGCCAACCCACAAAAGCTTTACATATCACGTACCAAAAACATTTAATATTACTATGCTGTGTTCCTTAATTGCATAACCTTTTGTAAAACTGCAGGATGCAACCCAGTTTAACCATCGCCAGATAGTTCCTCGCCGTTTTGTTGTAATGTGTAGCAAGGCGGCGGTATTCTTTCAGGCGACCAAAGCAACGTTCAACAACATTGCGATTACGGTAAGCATCACGATCAAACTGTGAACGACCATCTGATGCCATTTTCTCATTCGATTTTCGAGGGATGACGGTTTTTATTGCCCTGCTCTTCAGCGCCTTACGTAGTAAGCTTTATCAGCCAGTACAGCATGACCACGGCGCTTCATTCTGCCGTTCTTGCGCTGAATCGAAATATATGCATACATTCATCTTTTAATCCCCAGGCGTGATCCTTAGCCGTATCAAAAATATAATAAATTGAATTTTAATGTGATCCTCATTGAGAAATAACCACAGATTATTCAGGATGTGTCTTTCGGCCAGCGTCCGACTCATAAGTTACTTAATTCTTTCCCCGAAAAATGATAAGATCAGAAGGCGTTATCCAGCATTTGCGGTACTCACCGGGTGAAAGACCGAACTCTCTTCTGAAGCAACGATAAAAAGTTGAGATATCTTCAAAACCCAGTCCGAAGGCGATATCTGATATGCCAGCATCATTTTCACGCAGTAAGCGGGCCGCCGCGCCCAGCTTTCTTCGACGAATATAACGGGCAATAGGCTCACCGGTGACAGATGTGAACATATGCTGCAGATAAAATGTTGAGTATCCAGACCTCCTGACAACATCTTTTACCGACAGCGGCTGATGGATGTTCATCTCTATCCAGTCAAGCAGTTCGTGAATGGCGATGCTAATATTGTACATCGTACCGGAATGCAGTCCATTAATTTCTGATGACATATTTCCCCTGCATTATCTGTATCTGTATCTGTATCTGTATCTGTCAGCGTATAAAAATGTGAGTGCATTGAAACTTTCATTTTAATATTTTTTAAGAATATGCTTAACGATAAACTTCTCAGTCTTTGCAACGTAAATTTTAAGTGCAGCCGAAATCCTTTCCGTCGTTATCAACGCGAGCAACCAGAACAACGTCGCCTGGGTCGCATTCAGTTCAGCCATATTGATGTTAGCACTGATAAAGATAATGACGACATGCTGAAGAAGCATAATAATGTAAGCTCTGGAGGCCAGATCGGATACGTTATTATTAAGCCTGACACGTGTAAAGACCGGGTTAATAACGGGATAGCAGGCATGTAAAATAAACAGAAACGCCACGGAAAAAAACAGGCTGCGTGGCGCAAGCGGGAAGAGGACTTCCCGGATACCCTTCTGTGAAAGGTCAGCTATCACACATCCGCCAAGAATAACAGCCATGCCCGTCACGGCAAGCAGGGGCCGCGATTTAGAGAACCAGGGCAGAAAATGCATAAACAGCATGCCGAACGTAAAGTCACTTATCCGCACCTGAGCTGACCAGTACGGATTAGCAAGGGTACTGTCGTAGCACAGAACGCTGACAGTAAGCGCTGCAGACATCGTCAGCAACGGCGCCAGCTGCATTATCCGGAAAACCAGCGGTGCAATCGCATAATGCAGAATGATACAGCCGATAAACCATTCACCGGTAAGATATGCTGTTTCCACTCCCCAGATACCATGAAGGTAGTGGTCAATACCGAGGATGGTGGGAAGAAACGCGAAAACGTTTCTCTCGCCATTTATCAGCTGCTCCAGCGGGTTACCCGGATAGCGGAAGTAAAGCCCCAGGACCAGCAGTATGAGGGCTGCGGTAAAATACACCATGTTGTAGGGTATCAGGACCGAACAGGTACGCCTGATGTAGTATTCGCGCAGGCTGTAGCGCGTCAGGGAAACATATGCCAGTGCACCGGATATCATAAAAAAAATCGACACGCCGAGCCTGCCAATCCCGCCCGTAAGATATTCGCGCGGAAAGGTAATCAGAGTGCTGGCATCAAACATATAGGCATAATGCGAGGATATTACCAGCAGAACGGCAGTAAGGCGCAGGAAGTCCAGAAAGGTGTTGCGTGTTGAGAGCATATTCAGACTATTTTCCAGAACAGGTGATAGGATAATTTAGCTCCCCTGACGGGGAAGAGTCGTTTTCTCATGTCGCCTGTGCACGCCCTTCTGAAGACTCAGGACTTTGCGCTCAAGGTAATCGACGCCCGCCAGGATTCCCACCACCAGTCCGGTCATGATGAGCGCCTGCCGATCGAGCCCCAGACCTATCATTGCGCCCGTTGCCGCCATCATCCAGACCGTAGCGGCGGATGTTGCACCCGTCACGATACCATCGCGCGTCATCATGACGCCGGCCCCTAAAAATCCCACACCGGTAATCAGCTGTCCCAGCACACGAGCCCGGTCGGCGGCATCCGCAGTAACAGCACCCAGCATGGCGAGGAAGCAGTAGCTCCCGAGGACAATTAACGTGGAGGTTCTGATGCCAATCGGCTTGCCGCGCAGCTGGCGTTCAAGGCCCACTGCAAAGCCACACAGCAGGCAGGTCGCTATCTGTCCTGAGGTGAAGGGAAGCAGCAGAGTCTCTGCTGCGGGTAAAGTCAGACGCATGGGTTACTCACTCAGATAAGAAAATATTCAGGGAAAAACTATTTTGACCCGGGCCGTAGCGTTGCCAGTACCCGGGAAAGGAGTGCGACCGTCCAGCCTGCCAGCAAGACCCCGACCAGACCTTCTGCCGCACCAGTTATGCGAAGATGTGCAGGCAGCAATACGTCGCCGTAGCCCACCGTCGCGTAACTTGCCAGCGAAAAATACACGGCGGTTGCCACATCGCTGAATCCTGAGCGCCAGTAATAAAAGAGAGCAAAGCACGCCGCCTCGATAAAATGGATCATCAGCATCGAAACACAGATGCGAACCAGTATCATAACCAGCCTGACGGTGTCGGTGACTTTCCCGGGCACAAGCCTCAGAATATGCAGACTCCAGAGCGAATGAATGACCACCATGAGTGACATCAGCGCCGCAAGCCATATCAGCTGCAAAAACATGAAAACTCCATAACACAATACCGGGGCACACAATCGCCATATATGAGAACGATCGCCGTGCGCAAATGCACACTGGTTAATACAGGATGAAACTGGTGTAACCGACAGCGCATCAGTGCACCTGCAAAATGGCATTCTGGTCGGGCACGATCTTCCCCTCGTCGGTATTCGCGATTTGGTACCGCTCTTCAGGATGCATTTGCACCGCCGGTAACTCGTTGCTGTGGCTCCGTGTCAGTTGCCATGGTTTGCCACAGACAAGACTACATTTCGCCGCCCTTCAGACACAGCGCGGTGAGTCCCCGGGAAAAATCCCCCACGCTGATATCTGCCTGCACCGGCAAAGGCGTGCCCCGTAACCGGCACAACACCCATGCGGGTGAGAGCGGCAGGCTATCCTGCAGAGTCAAAAGGTATTCATGTGGCAGGAGGGAAAAGAGCTCCCGAAGGGCATTTTCATCAGATGGAAATTTGACGCCAAAACGCCATTCCGCTTCGTGAAGCAGCTCCTCCATGTCATCACTGCAGAATCCCAGACCTGAAACAAGCCGGGTTTCTGTCGTAATAAAACCCGGGGCACTGTCGCCGCGACTGCGGATCAGATGGATAACCTCCGCGAGTGAAGGGGGCATAAATTTACCTGTACGGGTTGATGTGATGGCGCATAAGCCTGGAGCGTTTTCTGTACGACCTTAACGTGCCCTTTTACTAAGCAGCCAGAAATCGTGCCGCCAGTCCACGCGATCTGCAGAAAGGGCAGTCTGTTCGCTGCCCTGTGTCATTTATCAGTGCAGGGCCTCGCCGGCCAGTCCACCTGCGCCCGCCCCCGTGACGGCACCTTTCACCACGCTTTTACCCGTTGCGGCCGCGACGACTGCACCGGTAGCTGCGCCTGCCGCACCGCCCTGTCGGGCTGCCTTGCCTGTGTCACCGCTTTTGGTCATTGTTCCGGTGCCTGCACCGACAATCGCGCCCCCGACGGCTGATTTCACATCCTTCCCGGCAGCAGCGCCGACGGTTGCGCCGACAACAGCACCGGTTGCTGTTTTATCCATTGCCACGGCGGATACGGCAGGTAACAGCGCCCCCAGTAACACAAACGCACACATTATTTTTTGTTCATTGCTTCATTTCCTTTAGTTCATTGAGTCTGATGAAACTCTTAATCACACGACAACCGTCTGGTTGCACGGGATGAGCATGGTTCAGTTTCCATGTAGCCTGTCGCCATTTCTGATGATGACATCCATCTGCGGGCGTGGTGCAGGAATACCGTTGTCGTCGAGCCCGCGCTTGATGGCTTCCGTCAGGTCAAACCAGACATCCCAGTAAAGGGCGGTTTCTGTCCAGCAGCGCACCACGAAGTTCAGGGCCGGCGGCGCCATCTCGTTCAGTCGTACCGTGATGCCGTTTTCATGGATAATCCGGCTATCGGCCGTAACGACATCACTCACCACGCGCTTCACCTGCTCAATATCGGCAGACCAGGCAACGGACACGGTGATATCCACCCTGCGCTGCGGCTCGCGCGAGAAGTTGATGATGTCCCCCGCGATGATTTTGCCGTTCGGCACGATAATGATTTTGTTGTCAGGCGTGCGCAGGGTGGTGGAAAAGATATTCACCCGGTCAACCGTGCCGGCCACGCCGCCCACATCCACAAACTCACCGGCACGCAGGGGACGCAGCGTCACGAGCAGCACGCCGGCGGCGAAATTTGACAGCGAGCCCTGCAGGGCAAGCCCCACCGCAAGACCGGCGGCCCCCATCACGGCAATGACCGACGCGGTCTGCACGCCAAGACGACCGAGTACGGCAATGACCGTGAAGGCAACGATGGCATAGCGGACCATGACAGCAACGAAGCCCGATACCGTCACGTCAATCCCGCGACGGGAGAGCACCCGCTCCAGCGCCGTACTGACAAGACGGGCAAATATCAGTCCGGTAATTAACAGGACGGCGGCCGAAATAATATTGACCGCATAGTCGGTTAATAATCCCTGATTTTTTGCAAGCCACTCACCGGCCTTATTGACTTCATCTGTAATGTTCAGTTCTTTCATTTACGACTCCATTTAAAATTTCACCCAAACGGGTGCTGATTGAAAATAAGCTCAGGCAATGACGTTCCCGTCATCCTGTATAGGCAGGCCACATATATCACCCGTAAAAAGAGGTAAATACGACAAAGCCGGCAAGTAATAAGGCACTCAGTATCCACGGCAGTAAATGTCCTGCCCGCCGTCCGGAAAAGGGTTTTCTGACATTACAGTGTGCACACCGTGTGGCATCAGGTGAAATAAGCGCCCCACAATGCCGGCACGGCCTGATGATTGATGGATTCATAATATTCTCCACATTTAAAAATAAATTAACCTGCAGCAGTTTTCTGTTGTTTATTTTTTGATATAACTTTTCACTTACACACTTCGGATATTACGGGCTGCACCGCGCATTTATGAACGGAGTGAATATGCTCAGTGAAATATGACCTCTGCTTCCCGGGTTATGTAAATTAACGATGCCTTTCAGCAGCCAACCTACGCCGGTGTGCTTTCTTCAAAATTCAGCGGCAGACGGGTGGTGTTTTTTATTTCCTCCAGCGCCATGGTGGTGGTGAAGCTGCAGAGGCTGCCGGCCTGCGATTTAAGCCGGGTGAGAGCAGCCGAAAAGCCCTCAGTGTCAGCGGCAACCACCTGCAGGATATAGTCATATTCACCGGCAGTGCGGCAGAGACGAATTACCTCAGGCATGGAGACGAAGGCCGCGGTCATTGCCGCCTCCCTGTCCGGTGAGTGCTCAAACATCTTTATCATCACAAATCCCGTCATGGCGAGACCGAGTTTCATCCGGTTCAGCAACACAACCTGACCCAGGATGTAGCCCTTTTCGGTCAGGCTGATAAGTCGCTCCCGGCACGGGGTCTGGGTCAGCCCGATTTTTTCACCCAGCGCCCGCATGGAGATGCTGCAGTCATCCTGTATTAATCTCAGCAGTACCTTATCCTTTTCATCCAGCATGATGTTCTCCTTGTGTCTGGCTGTTTATGCCTGTTAAAAATGGGGGTTCACTGGTGCGGGGCGCTCTTCGTTTTTCAGCAGGGAAGTGGTTTTCCCGTCGTTGCCTTCGGCCAGCCTGCGAAGGCGTTCTCCTGCCGGCACTGCAGACTCCAGAGCCCGCGTGATGGCATACACCTCGGCTTTAGGCTCGCTCACCGTCAGATACTGCACCCCTTTTTCATCCAGCGCCCCGAGTCTGGCGGTCAGCACCTGCAGGCGGGCCATGCCCTGATGCCAGCCATTAAGTTCGCTCAGCGGCAGCGCCCCCGCTTCAAGCTGCTTCTGCCAGTTCGCCTGCAGGCTGAGGATGTCAGGATTATCCGGCCACAGGGTGCGGGCCTGACGAATGAGTGCCTGACCGTACTGCAGCGCCCAGTCCGGGGGAAGGGACTGCAGCCAGACCAGCTGCTGGCGGGTCGCGTCAACAAGCCTTCCGCCCTCAGTCTCCGTGAGAGAGGAATCGTACCAGAGCCTGTTCAGCTGTTCGGGAGACAACGGCTGTGGCAGCGGTGTCAGGGTGGCCTCAAGCTGACGCTCTTCGGACATCGGCCTGTTCAGCGCGTGTATTCCCCATGAAAGCAGTCCGCCCAGAATCAGGGCGCTGACGGCCCCCAGGGCAAAATCCTGAAGACGCATTCTGCGTCGCCGGGGGCCGAAAATACCGGCGCTCAGCGTGGGCTCGCGCTCCGGCTCAGCAGACCATGCAAACCGCGCCGGTTCGTCATCAGACTCAGTTGACGCCACCGCATGCAGCGGCAGCTCCGTGCCGGGTTCATCACCGCCACCATCAGACATATTTTCCAGACAGGTGATGGCTGAGCGGACCTCCTGCTGAAGGGCATCCAGGCGACATGCCTGCCTCAGCTCATGGCGTGCCAGACAGTCGCCGAGTTCAGCAAGGTATTTTTCACTCTGGTACAGGGCATGCAGGTCATAACGGTCCTTAATCGTCAGGATGCGCAGAACGTTCTGCAGCCGCTGGCTGAGGCCGGCAAGGATTTCAGTCCGGGCGTGTACGCATGCAGGCCACATCACCGACCACTGATAGCGCACCAGCGTGCCGGTGATAAAAAGTCCGTCATTCATACCGGCCAGCCCGGCCGTGTGCATGCGGGCCAGGGTGTACCAGCAGACACTCTGAAGCTCCACGCCGTTGTGTTCAAACAGGCGCAGGCAAAGGGTCTGCACCCTGCGCCAGTTCACATCCGGACGCGCCGGATGCGTCAGTTTGCCCAGCTCATCGCGCAGGGAGGCATAATCGGGCAGCGCACAGGGGCTGCCACCGGTTTTGATTTTATCCGGGAGTCTGTATTTCATGTTTTCCTGAAATTGGGTATATGAGCAAAACGGGAAGTGCTGATTTAAACCGGCAGGTTTAAATCATTAAGGTAATCTGGCAAGGGTTAATTTTGAGCGCGTGTAATAAAAAACAGCCGCAGAGATTTCCCCATCAATACTTTTCTGCGAATTTCACCCTCATGTTGTTACAGGCAGGCTACCGCCTTCCGCCACCAACGAGAATGAAAAGGTTAAGTTGATAATATTGAAGCAACACAGGAACAACCAATGATTAAACATAAATGTGTGGCTTACGCTATCTGATATCTAAACATCCTGGTTATTTTTCAAAGATTACCTTATGTATAAAGGCTAATCCGGTAACAGACTTTTATTTTTTGCGATAAAATTCCGGTTGCTGAAAGATGCAGCATGAGAAAAACCTTGCCATGCATACTTTCATTTATATAACTGACGAGGAGTGCCGCTTTCAGGATTCAGTATGTTATTTGGGTATAACTTTATATCACCCTGAAGTGTTACCGTTTCATTCAGAATAAGTTTTGAGTAAACATATGACGGAAAATAATCAGATGCAGTAGTATAGCTGTTAATGCATCCATCAGTCATCGGCAGTCCTTTATAAAAAGCAGGCACACTCAAATCATCTATTTTAAAAGTAGAATCCCACCAGTGATGGCATTTATTTTTTGTCATGTAGGTAACATTAAGAGATGCATCGCCACTTCCCACATCGGAAAGGCGAATCAGTACGGGTGAGTGATATGACTTTCTCGCGGTATAATAATACTCCCCGCCATCCCTGTACCATACATTATATTCTGTAACCTGCTCACAGCCATCACAAAGAAGTGCCATAAATACCCCGGCAAGCTAAAAAATCTCAAAAAGATAAGGTTTTTAAAACGCAAGGAAATCCCGTAATGATAAACCTGTCACATTAGAAAAAGAAAGAAATGAAAAACATCAGGCGACGCCATATAACAAGCAAGTATGCTAATTATAACCACAAAAATGATAATGTAATACATTTCCACCTCTACACTATTTTAATAAATTCAATGGGAAATCGTAATACTCAAGATTTATGTCCGCACATGATTTTCATCATAAGTATGGAATTGATTAATACCGCATTAAAGTAATCAAACTCAGTGGTCGAGATACAGGTAATGCATCCAGCTTGTCATCCGCAGCAAAACTTTTCGCATGACACTCAGATGAGAAAAGTGGTCAGAATAAACAGCAACCTGCGCATAAATTCCGTCGGGTAAATCGCTGATATCTGTAGCAGCATCCAGCTCAATGACACCAAGAACGCCATCCATCCCTGGCGAGTCAGTCAGCGCCTGTACACTTCCCTGAGCCTGGTAAGCACCACCTGGCACGACGGGCAGAATCTCACGCAGCCGGCCATGTAACACTTTTCCAGGCAGAGCGTTAAATACCACCTCAGCTTCATCCCCTGCATTCAGGCGAAGCAGGGCATTCTGACGAAACTGAGCCACTATCTGTCGTTTTTGCTCGGGAATAAACACCATTACAGGCCTGAGCGGCAATGCCGCAGCATAAGTTCCTGGTCTGACAAGAACCTGGGTAACGTAGCCATCTTCAGGAGCACGAACAGTCGTCTGCTCCAGATTGTATTCTGCCTCTGCGAGCTGGGAGCGAATACTCGCAATTTGTGGTCGCTCACCGCCAGCACCGGCTTCAAGCTGACTCTGAATCTGCGCCTCTTCTGCCTTAGCAGCACTGACCAGAGCCTCCTGAGCAAGGTAATTCTGCCTTGCATTATCGATGTCGCTCTCCGAAAACGGATTAACTTTAGCCTTGCTGCCGTTGAGATAGCGCTGATAATTTTTGAGCAGGCGATCCCTCTCTGCTTTAGCTTTTTCAGTGCCTGACTCTGACTCTGCCAGCTGTGCTTTGAGTGTGTCAGTGCGGTAAATTTCAGTAGCAAGGTCAGCCCGGAACTTATCGGCCTGGGCCCGATAGCGCCCGTCATCAATCCTGAACAGTACATCGCCTTTTTTTACCCTGTTGCCCGGATGAACAGGAACTTCACTGACCACGCCTGACACCTGGGGCGTAACAGGTACTGATATAACCGCTTTTTGCGCAAGACCGGTATAAGGATGGTTGTAGTTCATTAACAGTATCAGGCCACTCACAAGAATGATGCCACCGAGCGCAGCGGTGGGCACTGTCCACTTGTTAACGGGAATTTTAAAAATCTTAAACACTGACCATGCAAATGCAACGTAGGTCAGAATAATGAGCAGATCCACATGTACTCCTTTTTCATTCAGGGGAAGAGGAGGATTGCATACTAAGTCTGCTTTCTATAACAACAATACGCTTTTTAAGGTGTGCAATTTCATTTTCATCATTAGATACCTCACATCCATCCTGCATCCCCCACCCCCGTTCAGGCTGGTAGAGTGTTGCCCATATCCAGAGAAAGGGCCATAAAACATGCAGTGTAAATAAGCTCACCCAGCCAGCGACATGAATGGCATCGGCATGGGGATGATTGCGTCTTTTGGCAATGAGGTAAGGAATATCATGAATAACAATTATTCCGTAAAAAATAACCACACCAACAAAAAACAAAAGACCAAGAGCAAAATAGTTGAGTCCCATAACTCACCTTAAAATGGCGCCCTGCATAGCAAGGCGCCTTCAAATATTTAAAAACACAATTTATGGTGCCGGAGCGTTGAAGCAAAGGTCCGCAAACCCAAACCCATTTACTGGTTTACCAGTTGCCTGATATGCACCTGCTTGGGTAGGAAAAACGATTGTTTTAACATCGTATGGAATAAGAATCCCAATCGCCAACGAAAATGCATTTCCAACAACATCAAGAGTTACATTTCCATTGGAATCAGCTGTCACTTCAAGACCATTATCTAATACTGTCTGACGATCAGTGGCAGTGGTATTATTAACAGCAATGTTCATTGCCATGTCTATTACAGGAATTTCATCCCCAGCAAAAGTCATCATTTGAGTCGCAGAAGCAGTACCACCACCTGAGGTGGTCTTCTCTCTCGCAAGTTTAAGTTTTTTTCCAGCATTACCAGAACCAAGAGATAATTTCACTTTAGGACTTGAAGAGCCTGTTGTTCCGCATGCATTAAGAATAGTAACAGTAATGCTTTCAAGTGAAATCGCGCCGCCGCCGCCGCCCCCGACCTGCCCACCGTTGTCCGGCGGGGTGGTGATGCCCGTACAGTCGCCCTCGGCCGGGCAGGTGCCCACGCCGTCGCTCATCGCCGTATTCACCGCAACCAGGTTACCGGCCACCGCGTTCACGTCCTTCGCCTTCACCGTCAGCCACAGCACCTTACCGGCGTCTGTATCCAGCAGATTGCGAGTGCCCGCACTACCGGAAGCGGTGATGGCGGTTGCCGGCGCAGCCGAAGCCGCGTCCAGCGTCCAGTCATACACCGACGCATCCGCGCCCGCGCCGTTCTGCGCATACACATAGCTGCCCGTCAGCGTCGTGCCCACGTTCAGGTCCGTACCGCTGATTTTCACCTTCTCAACGGACGGTTTGCCGGTCTCAACCACGCCACCGCTGTCCGGCGGGTTGGTGATGCCCGTACAGTCGCCCTCGGCCGGGCAGGTGCCCACGCCGTCGCTCATCGCCGTGCTCACCGCAACCAGGTTACCGGCCACCGCGTTCACGTCCTTCGCCTTCACCGTCAGCCACAGCACCTTACCGGCGTCTGTATCCAGCAGATTGCGAGTGCCCGCACTACCGGAAGCGGTGATGGCGGTTGCCGGCGCAGCCGAAGCCGCGTCCAGCGTCCAGTCATACACCGACGCATCCGCGCCCGCGCCGTTCGGCGCATACACATAGCTGCCCGTCAGCGTCGTGCCCACGTTCAGGTCCGTACCGCTGATTTTCACCTTCTCAACGGACGGTTTGCCGGTCTCAACCACGCCACCGCTGTCCGGCGGGTTGGTGATGCCCGTACAGTCGCCCTCGGCCGGGCAGGTGCCCACGCCGTCGCTCATCGCCGTGCTCACCGCAACCAGGTTACCGGCCACCGCGTTCACGTCCTTCGCCTTCACCGTCAGCCACAGCACCTTACCGGCGTCTGTATCCAGCAGATTGCGAGTGCCCGCACTACCGGAAGCGGTGATGGCGGTTGCCGGCGCAGCCGAAGCCGCGTCCAGCGTCCAGTCATACACCGACGCATCCGCGCCCGCGCCGTTCGGCGCATACACATAGCTGCCCGTCAGCGTCGTGCCCACGTTCAGGTCCGTACCGCTGATTTTCACCTTCTCAACGGACGGTTTGCCGGTCTCAACCGCGCCACCGCTGTCCGGCGGGTTGGTGATGCCCGTACAGTCGCCCTCGGCCGGGCAGGTGCCCACGCCGTCGCTCATCGCCGTGCTCACCGCAACCAGGTTACCGGCCACCGCGTTCACGTCCTTCGCCTTCACCGTCAGCCACAGCACCTTACCGGCGTCTGTCTCCAGCAGCGTGCGAGTGCCCGCATACCGGAAGCGGTGATGGCGGTTGCCGGCGCAGCCGAAGCCGCGTCCAGCGTCCAGTCATACACCGACGCATCCGCGCCCGCGCCGTTCTGCGCATACACATAGCTGCCCGTCAGCGTCGTGCCCACGTTCAGGTCCGTACCGCTGATTTTCACCTTCTCAACGGACGGTTTGCCGGTCTCAACCACGCCACCGCTGTCCGGCGGGTTGGTGATGCCCGTACAGTCGCCCTCGGCCGGGCAGGTGCCCACGCCGTCGCTCATCGCCGTGCTCACCGCAACCAGGTTACCGGCCACCGCGTTCACGTCCTTCGCCTTCACCGTCAGCCACAGCACCTTACCGGCGTCTGTCTCCAGCAGCGTGCGAGTGCCCGCATTACCGGAACCGGTGATGGCGGTTGCCGGCGCAGCCGAAGCCGCGTCCAGCGTCCAGTCATACACCGACGCATCCGCGCCCGCGCCGTTCTGCGCATACACATAGCTGCCCGTCAGCGTCGTGCCCACGTTCAGGTCCGTACCGCTGATTTTCACCTTCTCAACGGACGGTTTGCCGGTCTCAACCACGCCACCGCTGTCCGGCGGGTTGGTGATGCCCGTACAGTCGCCCTCGGCCGGGCAGGTGCCCACGCCGTCGCTCATCGCCGTGCTCACCGCAACCAGGTTACCGGCCACCGCGTTCACGTCCTTCGCCTTCACCGTCAGCCACAGCACCTTACCGGCGTCTGTATCCAGCAGATTGCGAGTGCCCGCACTACCGGAAGCGGTGATGGCGGTTGCCGGCGCAGCCGAAGCCGCGTCCAGCGTCCAGTCATACACCGACGCATCCGCGCCCGCGCCGTTCGGCGCATACACATAGCTGCCCGTCAGCGTCGTGCCCACGTTCAGGTCCGTACCGCTGATTTTCACCTTCTCAACGGACGGTTTGCCGGTCTCAACCGCGCCACCGCTGTCCGGCGGGTTGGTGATGCCCGTACAGTCGCCCTCGGCCGGGCAGGTGCCCACGCCGTCGCTCATCGCCGTGCTCACCGCAACCAGGTTACCGGCCACCGCGTTCACGTCCTTCGCCTTCACCGTCAGCCACAGCACCTTACCGGCGTCTGTATCCAGCAGATTGCGAGTGCCCGCACTACCGGAAGCGGTGATGGCGGTTGCCGGCGCAGCCGAAGCCGCGTCCAGCGTCCAGTCATACACCGACGCATCCGCGCCCGCGCCGTTCGGCGCATCACTAGCTGCCCGTCAGCGTCGTGCCCACGTTCAGGTCCGTACCGCTGATTTTCACCTTCTCAACGGACGGTTTGCCGGTCTCAACCACGCCACCGCTGTCCGGCGGGTTGGTGATGCCCGTACAGTCGCCCTCGGCCGGGCAGGTGCCCACGCCGTCGCTCATCGCCGTGCTCACCGCAACCAGGTTACCGGCCACCGCGTTCACGTCCTTCGCCTTCACCGTCAGCCAGATGACATTTCCGACATCACCAGAACCCAGGATATACGCTGGAACCACTCCCGTTGTAGTAATTACTTTTGACGGATCGCCCGACGGGGCATTTGACTGCGTCCACTGATAGAGTGACTTGTCC
This sequence comes from Enterobacter sp. JMULE2, assembly GCF_013337145.1. Lineage (NCBI taxonomy): Bacteria > Pseudomonadati > Pseudomonadota > Gammaproteobacteria > Enterobacterales > Enterobacteriaceae > Enterobacter > Enterobacter sp. JMULE2. The sequence continues at coordinate 9,647 of NZ_SGWD01000019.1, read as the reverse complement.
GCGCCCGCGCCGTTCGCCGCATACACGTAGCTGCCCGTCAGCGTGGTGCCCTCAAACAGGTCCGTACCGCTGATTTTCAGCAGCGACCGACGGCGTGCCGGTCTGGACCTGGCCCGGATTTTCCGTGCCCGGATTGGTGATGTCGACACAGGCGTCGTTGCCCGCCGGGCAGGAGCCCGTGCCGCCGGAAACCATCGAGGTATCCACGGTGGAGGTGTTACCCTTCACCTTGCCGTCAGAAGCCAGAACGGAGAGCTCGATGTATTTACCCGCATCAGCTCCCTTAATCGGGTAGTCACCCGTTTTTCCGCTGGCCGGCACAACGCTGCCGTTTGCCACGCTGCCCGCCGTGGAGCCTTTTTCGCCCCAGGCATAGAGTGACTTGTCCGGACCCGCGCCGTTTGGCGTCCAGGTGTACTCACCGTGCAGAACGCTGCCGGCGTTCAGCTCCGTGCCGCTGATTTTCGCAGCGACCGAGGGGCCGCCAGGCAGAACTTCGACAAGGGTCGTTTCTTCGGAGGACTGATTACCTTTCGCATCCCGGGCAACCGCAATGAGCGTATAGGTATTCAGTGAACGCGCGGTGTTGTATGCAGGCAGCATGAAGGAATAACTTCCGTTACCCGCGCTCATCACCTGCCCACCTCCGGCAGTAAATGACGGAGGCACAACCCACTCAAGCATGGCCGGCGCGTATTTAGCCTTGATTTTATAAGCAACAGGGATAGTGGTTTTTTCAGGACCTGAATGAATGTCATCAAGCCTGAAGTTGATGATTTCCTGCTTCTTGTATTCCAGAACAATAGAATTGTTTCTGTCAACAAAGTCATACCGTTCTCCCTGAAGGGAGCGCATGGCAGAAACAGCATCAGGATCCAGCAGAGAAGATAGCGGCACGCCCGGTGACCAGGTCAGCCCGATGCCTATCTGGGTATCATTTTTTCCGCCACTTCCCATCTTCTGGTCAAGCGATGCGCTTAACAGCGGGAAAGGGGTGTAGCTCAGACCGGCAGTGAAGGCATAGGGATTTTTCTGACGTTCGTCTTCGCCAAACAGGGCGACTTCATCGCCAAAATATTGCTCATAGCGCAGTTTAGCACCGAACTGAGGGTAAGACGGATGATACATCTCTGATGTGATATCGAATCCGTCAGCAGGTCGTTCGTCATAATCCCTGAAATCACGGGACTGATGCCAGTCGGTCAAACCGAAATATCCGTTAGCGGAGAGCTTCAGATAATCCTTCCATGCCTCCACGCCAAGGCCGACACGCCGGTTTTCTCCGGTCATATCGTAATCGTAGAAGGTGTTAACACCATACATCCAGGCGTCGGTGAAATAACGATAGCCAAGCCCGATATTCAGGGTATTTCTGTCGTCCTTATTGCGTATGCCAATCTGACTGAACAGGAGGTTAGATTTTTTATCGTCATAAAGAGGGGCAAGAAGATCGGCTCCGCTCTCCTGCAGGGTGAAATCTTTATCGATTCCCAGCTGTACACGCGCGTTGCCGTACTGGCTGAGCCAGTTCTGCGCACCGCTGCTTGCGGCGCTGTTAACCTGCCCCAGCGCGTACTGAGTGGCCATCTCTGCAGGGCTGGCACCGTTAGCAATTTCCGCACCCTTGACCATCCCCTGTGCCACCCACATTTCACCTTCAGAAGAGGGAGCCGGGGAGCCTAAAGACAGCGATTGTGTCTTTTCCCCAGAAGCAGGGGCAGAGAAAGCGATACTCAACGGCATAACCGTTGAGGACAGACTCTGAATAATAAGCTGCGCCAATGCAGCTTTTCTCAAAATGGTGCCTTTCATTAGCGCCTCTTAATATTAAACATTTTTACTTTCCACGTTCCTTTTTACAGGCGTCCCTGACTTCTTTTTCTCTGCCTGCGATTATTTTCGCCGTATCATCCGTGACAGCCAGAGGGAACCCCTCGGCATCATAAGCCTGGAAAAAAGCAAGCCTGTAAGCATGAAATTCTGATGCATTAACGGGGATTTTGAAGGAAACATCTTCCCTGCCCGGAACGGGCCCGAATAACGTTGAATAGACCCCTGTAACGTCACAGGACGCAGAAACGGTAATAAACCCAATGGCACCGCGATGAATCATTTCACTGTCGCTGTTTCCGATTGTTCCGCCTATGTATGCCGTGCCCCCGGAACCATACGCCATATGAAACTTAAGGTGAGCATCAGCCATAACAGAACAAGGAAAAATGGCCAGCATAAAAAAAAGGGAAAACAAATTTTTTACCAGACGCATATTAATATGCCCCAAAAATTCAAGTGTCGCTTAATTAAGAGTAAAAGGCTAACAAGGAAAAAGCTGCAAAAAAAATACGAACAAAATATATCAAAAAAGATATGCATGCGTTTTTAAATAATCACTCGCATGCGTGGCCTGCCTCAATGCCATCAAAACCGGCAGCCGGCGGGTAACTCGCGCAGGTGAGATTAAGGTCATCCCGCGAAACAACGGGAGGAGATTTATCCGGCTGATATATCTTAAAAAAGTCACATATCTGCTTTTTAAATCAATGGTACATTTTTTCGATGCATGAAGCACAGTTCCTTAAGAAATAATAACGCCATGAGCACTACGCATATTAAGTAAGGTTTGGATTCCGGGAAATAATTCTCAGCATCGTTTCACGACCATTTTTCTTCAGCAGATAATCCAGATAGCCGATTTCTTTCAGCTTTTCTAAAGCAGCACGAATGACTTTATTCTGATCGCTGACCCGGTTTGTCAGCATCAGGCGCGTACGCAGCCTCTCAAATGAAATGTCAGCAGGCTTCTCAGGCAGACTTGCGAAATAGGTATAAAGAGCCTGCGCAGCCTCCTGACGCGGTAGCGCATTAAGCGGTTTCTTTCTCAGCAATGTAAGATAATCCGCACAGTACAACTCCCAGAGCTTACAGTCCGCTTCAAGGTAAACCATATCTTCTTCAAAATCGAATCTTCCGGATTTTAATAAACCTGTAACATAAACTTTAGTGGATCTGATTGTGCTTAATGTAATGGTTTTACCTCGGATACGAGCCAGGGAGTCACGCACATTTTGCCGTAAACGTGAATCAAGGCGTTTTGAGGGGATCTGGCAGTAGGTGGCGAACTCGCGGAAAGAAAGCATCACAGCGTTAGAGGAGAGGCCATACTTTGAAAACGCATGAACAATTCCCATCCAGACTTTAAAATCAGTGGCCAGATTAAGTCGCTGGCCGGTAATAATAATACTGGTATAACCCTCAGCACGAGAAAACTCCAGTGAGGATAAAACATGACTGGCATCGATTACCCCCTGCCCACGGCCACTCTTGTTAAAAGGAACGAAGATCCCAAGCCGCATCAATGAGACTGGCTGTATCGTCGTGTGGCTATTAACTGTGAGTAACTTTTCGCTATTCTCTAAAGAAGAATACATTGAACAAAAAAGCAATTCATTATTTTCTAAGGCTTTTTTAGACTTATCCACTTTTTCAGGTCTTCCACATTGATACGAATCTTTATCCCGTTTTAACTCACTTTTGCGCCCGTAACAGCTCACTTACTTCCCTTTTCACCTCCCCATAATCCCGCTACAGGTCACCTAAATCCCTCTTCACCTCCCCCGGATACCTCGCCAGCCCTTCTGCTGCAAGGCATAGCGCCAGGCGGGATCTTTATGGTTCTCTATGGATCTATATTTGATCTATATTTGGATCTGGCAAAGCTTTTTTGTGGATAAGCAACAGGATCTGTATAAGACAGCACAAAATTAGCACCATAACAAAATAAACCAGACAACCTGGATGGGGGTGCTGAACGCAGATCAGAACACCTGTCCTCGCGCTTTTTTTTCTGCACGACAGCTCAGGCGATCGTTATCAACGCACGCTGACCATGAACGGCTAAACTGTTTGCGCAGAGGGCAGAAGGCACAGTTAAAAATTGCATGCGAGACAGTTACAGGACTGAAACCAGCGTTAGCATATTGCAAACATTACTGTGGCTGGGTTCGGCTGAAAACTTCATCGGCTTTGTTGAATAAATCAGAGTTAACCGACTGGATGACTCTCGCTGGTACACCCGTTATGCGATCCGGACGCTGTGCGGCATACCCAACAACGTCATCCGGTTCAGCGCCTTGACCATTGCCATCGCTTCACCCACCTGCGCGTCATAGTCCCGCAGGCTCAGATGACCACCCAGCAAGCTTTTGATGCGGAACATAGCTGTTTCTGCTATCGAACGACGGTGATAGCTCACCTTCTTTTTCCAGACGTCATTGCCGCCGCTCAGATGCTGATTCGCCACCGCGTGGTTACGTTCATGGTACTTGTCCTGCCAGTATTGCGCCCCGCTTCGCGGCGGGATAAGTGGCCTGATTTTTTTCCGAAGCAACGCATCATGGCAGTAGCGTGTGTCATAAGCGCCGTCTGCCGATGCTTCCCTGATTTTCCGGTGGGTCTGGTTTATCAGCTCTGGCAGAGCCTGCGCATCTGTTGTACCGCTAAGCGATAAATCGGCACAGATAATCTCGTGCGTCGCACTGTCTGCGGCCAGATGGAGCTTGCGCCACACCCTGCGTTTGTCAGCCCCATGCTGTCTGACTTTCCATTCACCTTCGCCGAAGACCTTCAGGCCGGTAGCATCAATGACCAGATGCGAGATTTCACCCCGGGTTGGCGTCTTTATGCTGATGTTGACGCATTTTGCCCGTTTGCTCACCAGAGAGTAGTCCGGGCAGCGCAGCGGCAGAGCCATCAGCGTAAAAACTGAGTCAACGAAGCCCTGTAAAGCCCGGAGCGGCAGGTTAAACACGCGCTTCATCATCAGAACCGTGGAGATCGCCATATCTGTGTAGTGGAGCGGTCGGCCACGACCTTCAGGCTGTGCACTGTCAGTCCATGCAGCAATAGCTGACTCATCAAGCCAGACCGTCAGCGAGCCGCGCTGTCTGAGCGCACTGTTGTAGGTGGACCAGTTGGTGATTTTAAACTTTTGCTTTGCCATGGGGACCCGATGTTGAAACGACCGTAGCGATCAGATCCGCCAGGCACCTAAAAGTTCGATTTATTCAACAAAGCCTCATGCAATACCTGATTACTGAAAGCACTTACCTAGACATGACTGCATGTACATGACTTATAAGTCATCGCGATCTTTATTTCGCAAGTCAAAAAATAAAAATCACCTCATTTAATGATATAATTTAATGCAATTAAAACCCAATAATTACTCTTTCATGCATTTCATTCCATTTTAGAGGCAGTTGATTACCTCAAGAATTGATATGTCACGAAAATAAATGATAATGACTTAAATGAATTTATCTGAGGTTTTAATGTATTATTACTTGTGCGCTATTAACATCCTTGTTAATGATTTGAAATTAAAACCTGATGAAGCCGTTAAGCGATTACGCCTTCCTCCGGATACCGCGAAAAAGGTTCATAAGGCATTTATCGAAATTAAATGTAGAGAAATGAATTATCTTTGCAGAAGTTACGTTGCAAAAGATAATTCCCAGGAATAAATCGTCATCATGAATAAACAAAAGTTTTGTTATCACTGCAATGCGCATTATCATCATGTCAGGAACGCCTGCATTAAGTGTAACCGCACAGATACGCACCGCGTACATGTAATCTGGAAGATTGCTTTCTTCTCCATGATTGTTATTTCAGAACTTTATTTTTTCGAAATACTGAAAGTATAGTTTAAGTAAAAAAGCATTTAACTTTCCATCCTTATAATAAAAAGGTTCTTATGCACAGCTACTATATTGCGATAGATATGTTAACTAATCACTTAGGGTTGTCTGTTGATGAAGCAATTGAGTCGATTAATCTTCCTCCAGATATGAGGACACAGCTGAAAAAATCCTATTTACAACAAAGGACTGAATCAGATGAACAACGGGATTAAAGGTAATTTTTAATATTGCTTCATAATAGGCATATATTAAGTGGATAAGAACCTATCCCAGAAGGGATTGTCAGCATGTCGTAACTGATAATTTCTGAAGGTGAAAAGATGACAGGCAGCAAATGGCGGATCAGCGATGAACTCTGGGAAAAATGGCACTGCTTATCCCCGAGCACAAACCCTGCCATCCACTCGGTACGCACCGGAAACGCGTTGATAACCGCGCTGCCATGGACGCCATATTCTTCGTCCTCAGGACCGGTTGCCAGTGGAACGCCCTGAACGCAACCGGGATATGTTCATCGAGTTCTGCACACCTGCGCTTTAAGGAATGGCGCGATGCTGGCGTTTTCGAGCGCTTCTGGCAGAACGGTTGGCTTGCCTGCGTGCATCTGGACAGCATTGACTGGTCCTGGCTGTCAATGGACGACTGTATGACCAAATCGCCGCTGTCAGGAACCAAAAAACAGGCCGCAACCCCACGGACAGAGGGAAACAAGGCGTAAAGTGCAGCCTGCTGACGGACGCCAGCGGGCTTCCTCTGTCTCTGGTTGTCGCAGCAGCGAACGCGCACGACATCAAACTGGTTGCGGATACGCTCGATGCCCTTCAGACGGGTCATCCGGGGCAAAAACTCAGACTCTGCCTGGACAAAGGTTACGATGCAGGCTGGCTGAAAACATATCTACAGAGCCGCCGCTACGAACTGCATATCCAGTCCCGTAAAGAAGAGTCAGACGCGAGTAAAAACACGGGCTTCAGAGCCCATCGCTGGGTTGTCTGGAGGACTCATAGCTGGATGAATCGCTTTCGCCGTGTCCTGACCCTATGGGAATTGAAGGCTTAAAATGACGAGTCCATGCTCCCTGTGGTCTTCTCGTCTGGAAATATCGGGCCAGGTTCATGTTATCAATATATTAACATATCAACATGTCAATTGATCGCGATGCTGTATTTATGTACAGTGCCCGTGCTTACTCATAAAGCAATAGCTTTTGATATTTATCACAATTTTATAGGATACAAAAAATGTCAGAAAATTTAATCAGCAATGGTGAGTTTGATAATGGTAACTCCCAGTGGGGTTTCACAAGCAATGGTTCGGGTGTCGCTACTGAAAATGAAACTGTTACTGTCATCAATAACTACTGCCGTATCACATCGACAGAAGCAATCTATCAGCAGATTAACCTTGAACCGGGTAAAAAGTACCTAATCAAAATTTACAGCAGAAGCCCTTTTTTAACTGGTACACTTTCTGTAATGACAGAAAATACTAATGATGTGTGGGGGGTTCCTGTTATCATTAATAAAAACAGAAGCAACACATGGCACGAAGAGCAATTTATTGTAGAAGCACAGGCCTCATGGGTATCACCACTTATGATCCATATCCGAGCAGAACAAAATCCTGAGCCGAGCTTCTATCTGGATGTTGATAAAATTGATTTAACTGAAACGATTTGAAACAGCACTAAGAGCCTATCTCAATAGGACTTTATTCCAGACAATAAGACCACAGGCAAAATGCAACATGGCCTCGTAATTTTCAGTCTTCTTTTCCCATCGTGTCAGAACCCGGCGAAAGCGATTCATCCAGCTATGAGTTCTTTCGACAACCCAGCGATGGGCTTTGAAGTCCGTGTTTTTACTGGCATCTGACTCTTCTTTACGGGACTGGATATGCGGCTCGTAGCGGCGGCTCTGCAGATATGTTTTCAGCCAGCCTGCATCGTAACCTTTGTCCAGGCAGAGTCTGAGTTTTTGCCCCGGACGACCCGTCTGAAGGGCATCGAGCGTATCCGCAACCAGTTTGATGTCGTGCGTGTTCGCTGCTGAGACAACCAGCGACAGAGGAAGCCCGCAGGCGTCCGTCAAAAGGCTGCGCTTTACGCCTTGTTTCCCTCTGTCAGTGGGGTTACGGCCTGTTTTTTTGTTCCTGACAGCGGCGATTTGGTGATACAGCCGTCCATTGACAGCCAGGACCAGTCAATGCTGTCCAGATGCCCGCAGGCAAGCAAACCGTTCTGCCAGAAGCGCTCGAAGACTCCGGCATCGCGCCATTCCTGAAAGCGCCGGTGTGCAGAACTCGATGAACATATCCCGGTGGCGTTCAGGGCGTTCCACTGGCAACCGGTCCTGAGGACGAAGAATATGGCGTCCATGGCAGCGCGGTTATCAACGCGTTTCCGGTGCGTACCGAGTGGATGGCAGGTTTTGTGCTCAGGGATAAGCGGTGCCATTTTTTCCCAAAGTTCATCGCTGATCCGCCATTTGCTGCCTGTCATCTTTTCACCTTCAGAAATTATCAGTTACGACATTCTGACAATCCCTTCTGGGATAGGTTCTAAACAGACTTCTCTTTTGAAAAAAAATTAGCATCAAGCCGGCATGGATAACATGCCGGTAATTTTTTATTGCGATATATTATAAGAGGGGGGGACGAGCTTATATCAATAGGACTGTATTCCAGACGATAATATCACAGGCAAAATGCAACATGGTTTTGTAATTTTTGGCTGTTTCGTTGAATAAATCAGATTTGGCCAAAAGAACCCCTTGAATATGCATATACCTCAGGCAACGCGCACACTTTTTGGCATACCCGCGAGCGTCATATTGTTCAATGCGCGGAGCATCATAATCACGCAAGGTCAGGTGACCACCAAACAGCCTTTTTACTGGGTATATCGCCGTTTGCGCGCTCGAACTTCGGTGGTAGCCAGTCATGTTTTTCCAGCGAGTGTTGCCCACCGTAAGGCACTGTTTGGCGACGGCTTAATTTCGATCTGCGTAGTCTGCGTGCTAGGCTGTGTCCCTTAATCGTATGAGCTATAGTAACTGTATGTTTCCACAACGTATTGAACTATGGCTCGCTACGATCTTCCCGATGAAGCATGGGCTATCATCCAGCCCTTATTACCTGCTGAACCAGCAACACCACGGGCCGGACGTCCATGGGCAGAACATCGAATGATCATCAATGGCATGTTCTGGGTGCTGTGTTCAGGTGCGCCATGGCGCGATTTGCCTGAGCGATATGGTCCATGGAAGACCGTTTACAACCGTTTTAACCGGTGGTCAAAGTCGGGAGTAATTAATATTATTTTCAACAGGTTACTATCATCTCTTGACGCTCATGGCCTCGTTGACTGGTCAGCGACGGCGCTGGATGGCAGTAATATCCGTGCGCTCAGATGTGCCGCCGGAGCGCAAAAAAACATCCCGATATCACCGGAGATAACAGCCTGGGTCGCTCTCGAGGTGGTTTTGGCACCAAAATCCATCTGGCTACAGACGGAAGTGGCCTGCCGTTAAACATCGTGCTGAGTCCCGGGCAGGCTCACGAAAGCCAGTTTGCACAACGTCTTCTGGACGGCATTGGTGTCCAGCGCCAGAACGGCAGCATGAAACGTCGTGGTAATGCGGTACTGGCCGATAAAGCCTATTCAGGGCATGCTTTACGTAACGAACTGAAAAGAAAGGGTATAAAAATAGTCATTCCCCGAAAATCCAATGAGAAAATGGCGTCGGACGGTCGTTCAGTACTCGCTCGTGATGCGTACCGAAATCGCAACGTTGTTGAACGGTGCTTTGGCCGCCTGAAAGAATACCGTCGTATCGCTACCCGTTACGACAAAACGGCGAGAAACTATCTGGCGATGGTGAAACTGGGCTGTATACGGCTTTTTTACCAACGGTTATGCAATTAAGGGACACAGCCTAATAGCGG